>NZ_FSRC01000001.1:1430602-2145903 GCF_900129785.1 Algoriphagus halophilus | reverse complement strand
CGCGAAGATTTTCCTTTCCTTTATTATGCTGCTGGGAAGATTGGAGTTATTTACGATTTTGATTCTTTTTACCCCATTCTTCTGGAGGGCCAATTAATCCTGGATTTCAAATTGGGCCTGGATTTTGACGATTCTATCTTCTATGGATTCAGAGGATATGGACGTGCGACTCAATCGGTCCACCATGATGGGGAATGAAAAAGGGGTGAATTGAACCGGGTTTTTCAATACGATCCGTTGGGAATTGATTTTCTTCAATGCCTTGATCATTTTTTCCTGATCCATTTGTTGATTGATGGCCTCTGCATGCGCCTGTTTGAGCAATAAGTTGTCCGGATCGTAGGATTCAAATACTTGAAAGAGCAAACTGGAATTCGCTTGGATATGCTTAAAAGTGGTAGGTTTTCCCGGATAGCCCTGGAACACCAACCCTGCAATACTGGCGATTTCCCTGAATTTCCTTCGGCTCATTTCACTTTCATTGACACAATGCCGGATGTCTTCCTGGAAGTTGTCCAGTGAAAACAGATCTTCCTCCAACAGCTCCTCTATCTGAATGGGGCGATCGGATAAAAGTTCAAACCCATAGTCATTCATGGCAATGCTGAAGGTCACCGGTTGACTGATGCTGATACGGTAGGCAATCAACGCACTCATCAATTCATGGATCATCCTTCCTTCAAAGGGATAGAAGAATAAGTGGAAACCTTCTTTGCTTTGATGGGATTCAATCAGGAAGGTATCTCTATTGGGTACCAGGGATAATTTGTTCTGTAAATCCAGAATGGGCAACACCCTCACAATCTCCTCTGAGATGTAGTTGCCTTGGTTGTAGTACTCGAGTATTTCCCTGATTTTATCCGACAGCTTGGAGGAGAGGGACATTCTGGCCCCCATCCAAGAGACTACATTTTTGGTCTTTTTTTCAGAGACCTTTACGGTGGCTGTCAGCCCTTTGACCTGTAAGAGCTCCAAACTTCTGCCTGCAAAGAAGAAGCGATCTCCGATTTTCATTTTGGAAATAAAGAATTCTTCCACGCTTCCTAAATAGGCTCCGTTTTTAAATTTCACTTTGAGCATCACTTCCGAAACAATCGTACCCATTGAAAGCCGATGCTTCATGGCGATCCGTTTACTTTTTACCCGGTATAGCCCATCTTCATCCAGGCTGACTTTGAGGAAGTCCTCATAGCTGCCCAAGGATGCACCACCCTTGGTAATGAAGTCCATCAACCAGCTCATTTCTGATTCCGATAGGTTTTCAAAGGATTTGGTCTTTTTGGCAACGAGATAAATTTCTTCAGGATTTAGACCTTCACCGACAGCGAGTGTGACTAAAAACTGAATCAAAACATCATAGGGAAGTTCTGGTGGAAATTGGGATTCCATTTCATTGTTTTCAATCGCATCTCGAAGTGCAGAACATTCAATCAATTCCAGGGCATTGGTAGGCACAAAGAAGATTTCAGAAGGCAATCCCGGTTGATGCCCCGCTCTCCCTGCCCTTTGGATAAAGCGGGAGACGCCTTTGGGACTTCCCACTTGAACGACCCGGTCCACCGGTCTAAAATCCACCCCTAAATCCAGGCTGGAGGTACATACCACCAATTTTAACCTTCCTTCATGTAGGGATTCTTCCACCCAGGATCTCACGGACATATCCAAAGAACCATGGTGCATGGCGATCCAACCCGCCCAATCAGGTCTTGCTTCCAGAATCTTCTGATACCAGATTTCAGTTTGGGAACGGGTATTGGTAAAGAGCAACACCGTTTTTCCTTCTTCAATAATTGGAATGACTTTTTCGAGCATCCGAATTCCCAAATGCCCTGACCAAGGGTATTTCTCAATTTCTTCTGGAAATACCGGATGCACCAAAATTTCCTTACCGATGTTCGCTTTTACAATATGGGTAGGATTATGGGTCCCTAATAAAGCTTTTGCAGCTTCCTTTAAATTTCCGATGGTGGCAGAAACAGCCCATCTTCGAAATGTCGAAGGACAGATGGATTGAATATATTCTAGTGCCAGCTGAACCTGGACGCCACGCTTATTGCCCACTAATTCATGCCATTCATCTACCACAATCGCATTGACAGTTTGAAATAATTGTTTATGATCTTTCTGGGAGATCAACACATGGAGTGTTTCAGGGGTAGTAATCAGACATTCCGGAGGTCTTCTTTTTAAAGCAGCTCGGGTTTTTGCATCCGTGTCTCCATTTCTCACCGCAATTTTCCAAGGCAGCCCGATCACCTCACAGACTTCCTGCATGGCCATTTGAATGTCTTTGGATAAAGCCCTCAATGGGGTTACCCAAATTATCTGAATCCCATTGTTTTTGGGCTTTTTCCAGCTGTCCGGATGTTGATGGATGTATTCCAAAATTGCGGGAAACCACAAGGCGAATGTCTTTCCTGACCCTGTAGGGGCATTCAATAACCCGGATTTGCCATCCAAAAAATCATTCCAAGTTTCAATTTGAAAGGGAAAGGGCTTCCAGCCTTTGGTTTGAAAGTAATTGAATGCGATTTGGAGCCTTTTGTCCTTCATATCTTGTTGCTTTTTAAAAAGTATTGCACCCGTGAAAATGTGAGAATTCTTTGATGAAACCCATCAATCGAAGGAAATTGTCGATTTTTATTTTGGCCATTTAATGCATTAATTGCTTAGGTTTGACGTTGGTTATTGATCAGGATTGTTTCACTTTTGAGATTAGAAAACATATGAGAAGTGAAATCGTTTTACTGTTGAACGAAATTATTTATGAGGAAACTAGTTTTAGCTTTTGTTATTGGAGTATTGTTTGTTGGATGCACAGAGGTAGAGAGACCTTCTCGGTATGTGCGGTCCACCGTTTATGAGTTGCAGCAGGCAAGCGATTATAAGTATACCGGAGAATTAGAGGTAGGGGAGTTGCCAACCGGGGAATTGGAATTGGTCATTACCCTTAAAGGAGAAAAAGGCAGTACTGCCGTAACCTATCCTGCCCATTTGCATTATGGTCCTTATGGAACCCCTGATGCTCCCATGGCTGCGATGTTGAGTCCAATTTATGCCAGTTCCTTGGTGGGAGCCACTATTTTGACGGAGCTATCAAATGGGAATGTGATCAATTACGAAAGTTTCCTGACTTTCAATGGGCATGTAAAAGTACACCTTGCCAGTGAGGGCCCGGACTATGAAGTGATTTTAGTGGCGGGGGATGTCGGAGCCAACTATCAAGAATAAAAATCATCCCTGAATTCAAACAAAAAAAGCAGCTGGTAAAGCTGCTTTTCTGTTTTAGGTCTTAATTAGTTTAACACCAGAGGGAAGGTGAGATCCAAATCCGTTTCACCTCCTGCTTGAGTGTAATTTTCGAAGTTAGGATTATCCGCTCCTGGATAATTCTTGTCCAAATCATGTCTCAATATGATTCGCATGTTGGCATTGTTGAATCCTGGGAATTCAGCGACTTCCACTTGCCCCTTCAGCCCAATGATCTCTCCATTTTCGTCATCGTATGTGTAAGTCAATACAGGAGAACCTACAAATGCAGTTCCCAAGAAATAAAACTGATGTTCATCAGCCTCTTCCTGAACTTCTTCAGTGATATCTTCATCCGCAATGGAATTGTAAAGGAAGATTTCCATTTGGTAGGATTTTCCTTTCACCAATTCTACGGTCTCAATGGTAGGATCACCTAATTCCACTCCCTGAGGATCGGATGCGACAAACTCAAAAGGGCTTCCAATGGCATTGCCCGTTGCATCCACCTCTGTAAATCTCAAAGTCACATCTGTGATTAATTCCTCGTCATTTTCAGGAACCGGATCTTCACTATTACAAGAGGCAAAAGCCAGTGAAACCATCATTGCCATTAGAAAAGCAGGTTTTTTGAAGTAATTCATACGTTGGTTGAAGTTTAAAATTGATAATTTATTTTTAAGAGAATATTTCTACCCATATCATCCGTGAAATACCGGAATCGATTCATATACTCCTTATAGGAGGTATTGAACAGGTTTTGAATTTGCACCCCTACATTCAATTGGTTTTCACCCAGGATAAATTTCTTTTGATAGGCTAGGTTGAACAAGGCATAGGCAGGAGGAGCCGGAGCAAGATCAAAATCAGGTTCCCTATGTTGCTTGGCCACCAGCATATTGCTCAATGTCAATTTATTGGTCTGTGAATTTTTCAGGGAACCAAATTGGTAAGCCAGTCCCCAATCCATTCTATCGGAAGGAATGAAAGGGAAATAGTTGTTCTCATCCGTGTTTTTTGCCCGGATGATTGAACCCTTCGCATAGGCACTTAATCGTTCTGTAAACACATAGCTTCCAGAGAAATCAAATCCATAAAAGAAGGCATTGGCCTGTAAGTATTCATACACATTGAACGTACCTCGTAAGGAAACGTAGGTTTCACCGGTCGGATTTAAATAGATGTAATCTGAAATATGGTTTGCGTAGGCAGTAAGTTCCAGATGGGTTCTTCCTCCATCGTATTCAAAGGCATTTACCCATTTCAGGGATTTTTCAGAATTCAAGTCCGGATCTCCGATTTCTACTGCAGCTGCTCCATGGTGCAATCCTTCACTGAACAACTCATTGACATTGGGAGGTCTCCATGCTGTTCCTAAGTTGGAATTGAAGGTGACTTTTGGGCTGATCTGGTACAATCCTCCGATGAATGCCGAGAAATTGGTATAGCTTAATTCCGCTTCCTGCAGCTCTGAATCCACATACCTGGCCGTATTTACTGATCGTGTGTCAAAGCGTAATCCGCCCTCCAACTCCAAAGGCCCCTTACTGTATTTCTCAATGGCATAGATCCCCAGATTGATCATGTCATAATTCGGGATCAAAGGGGTAACACCCGTTCCAGGAACATTGTTATTGGCCTGTTGGATCGCATTTAGGCCAAAACTTCCACTCCATTCATTTTTCAGATTATGATCAATAAATAAGTCAAGCGTATTCGTGAAGAGCTGGAGGTCTAAACTTGGCCTTTCATTTAAATCACCCCTTCTTTTATCAAATTCCTGTCTGTTATTGGTTTGGAAACCATATTGAAAATTCAATTTCCAAGTATCGGAAAGATGGTAATGAGATTTGACTTTCGCCAAATGATGGGAAACCACCTGCTTGGGATTGATGATTTCATACGTGAACCCTGGATCTGAAAAAGGTCTTCCATTTTCAATAATGGCAAGCAAATCGTCTAAATTACCGGTATGGGAATCCCTTAAAATCCCTAAAGTGGTATTGAAGTAGCTATAATACCCTTCTATCCCTAACTTGGAACTGCTATATCCTACAGAACCAGAGAAGTTTAGCTCGCTCAATCCGGTGTTTCCCTGAAAGTAATCCGGGGATTTAATGTTTCCAGCCCTCTTGGCAGAGGCTTGGACCTGGTAACCCAATCCTTTGATTTTATTGGATCCATCCGCATGGGAAATGGAAATGTTGCCCATTCTTCCATTGGTTCCACCGTTGAGGTAAATATTGGTCTTGGGATCTTTCTTGGTAGGAATAGGAGCAGGGTTTACCAAAATGACCCCACCCATTGCCTCAGGTCCATACCTTACCGTTTCAGCTCCTTTGATGACCGTAATCTCATCTGCTACAAAAGGATCAATTTCCGGTGCATGTTCTGCGCCCCACTGCTGACCCTCTAATCTGATTCCATTGTTGAGAATCATAATTCTATTACTATGCATCCCATGGATCACGGGTTTTGCGATGCTGTTTCCTGTGGAAAAAGTGGTTACCCCAGAGATCCGCTTGAGACTTTCCCCCAAATTTTCACCTCTCGCTTCCAGCAATGCCTCCCCATAGAGGGCCGTAACGGCTGTCGTGGTTTGCACGGCAAACCGATGACCGTGAATTTCCACTCCTCCCAAATCAAGGGATTCTTCTTCCAGCCTATAGGTTTTGTTGAAGTTGTTGGAGGATAATGAAATACTGTCTTGGATCTCCTTATGTCCCAGGTATTGAATGGTGAGGTGATAATCCCCCTGACAAAGATTTTTGACTATAAAGTTTCCATTTTCATCAGAAACTGCTCCGGTGGCACTTTCAATTACCCAGATATAGGCTCCTACAATAGGATCATTGTTTTCTTGGTGCAAAATCCTGCCCCTTATGGATAAATCACATTTTTGGGCATAGGTATTTTTGGAACCAAAAAGGAGGACCAACGAGAGGAAAATGGTGTATTGAATAAGTTTCACGAAACAAAAATAGAATCCATTTCTAGATTAAACTAGTGTAAATGAAACAAAGTTGCAAAAATGTGAAATAGGCTTTATTTGACTATTCAAAAGGCAAATTCAAAGGACAGATTGTTCAATTTGAGTAATCGGAAACAAAAAAGTCCGACAATGACTTGCCGGACTTACATAGAATTTTTTGGGAGATCACCCTAACCAAGTTACCCAAGGTATTCTTGAAAGTAACAATACCAATCCAATCGCATACATCATGTAAATGCTACGGAAGCGAGCTCTGGGAATGCTTCCTTTTTTGGCTTTGCTATATCCTATGGTAATGAGCACAATCGCAATGATATTGACCAATGGATGTTCTACCGCCGTCAATCGAACTGCAGGGTCCGACATGGCCGAACCTGATTTTAACATTTCAAATCCGAGAGGGCTTACAAAATAGAGGATGAGTCCTACTGTCAATTGAAGGTGAGAAAGGATAAAACCGATCAATGCAATTTTTCTATCCTTATCCGTAAACTGTCTATTGGATAAACTGCCTAGAAGGGCATATATCACTATAATAATGAGGGCCAATAGCACTAAGTAAGCCAGGCCAGAATGTAAATGTTGTAATCCTGTATACATGATCTTTTATTTTGATAGGTGAAAATAGTTGAATGGCTTCGAATTATCAGGCATTACTCCACAAATAATACGAGTCCTTTCAAATATTCAGTTTCTGTATGATAAATATTCACTGGGTGATCCGCTGGTTGGGTAACTTGATGAAGGATTTTTATGTTTCTGCCCGATTCCAGAGCGGCAGCCGTAATCGTATGGGCAAACAACGCTTTATCCACTACCTGGCTACAGGAAAAGGTAAATAAGATCCCTCCTGGTTTGATTTTTTTCAAAGCCTCAGCATTTAATCGTTTGTAGGCCTGGACGGCATTGTGCCGGGCTTTCATGTTCTTGGCAAAAGCAGGCGGGTCCAGCACAATGATGTCATAGTCATCACCTATCTCCCGAATGTATTTGACCACATCTGCTACCTTGGATTCATGTTTGCCTTCGATCTCAGGATTCAACGCAACGTTTTCTTCCGTAAGTTCGATTGCTTTGGGGGAGATGTCTACGGAGTGAACTTCCTTTGCCCCCTCTTTGAGCGCCAACACCGAAAACCCTCCCGAATAGCAAAAAGTGTTTAAGACCTTTTTTCCGGAAGAATAGGAGGCAAGCAATTTCCTGTTCTCTCGTTGATCGATGAAAAACCCGGTTTTCTGCCCTTTCTCCCAATCAATTTTGTACGTGGCTCCATATTCTTTTACCAAATCAGTATTAGGCTCCCCTATGATCCATTCATTGGAGGAGATCCCCAGATTCTTGGGAAGGGTCTCTGCACTTTTGTCAAAGACCCCGGCCAACTTTTCCCCATAGGTATGGTGAATCGCCTGGGCTATTTCTTGGATATGGGCATGCATTCCCACGTGATGGGCTTGAATGACGGCAGTGCCATTGTAAAAATCCACAATCAGGCCAGGTACTAAATCCCCTTCTCCGTGAACAAGCCTATAGACATTGGTTTCCTGATTGGCTGTCAAGCCTAAACTTTGCCGCAAGGCATAGGCTGATTGGATCTTGACATTCCAAAACTCCTGGTCAATTTCCCTGTTTTCGAAGGATATGATCCTGACCATGATAGAGCCATGAGAGAAATGACCTATACCTAGAAACTCCTCTCTGGAAGAATAGACAGCAACCAGTTCACCGTTTTCCAAGTGTTCCGGCTTTTGAAATATTGCTCCGGAAAACACCCAATGGTGCTTTCTTTTTAAGGAGATTTCCTTTCCTTTTTTTAATATGATCTTAGGATAATTCATCGAGTTGTGGGGTTCGTGTTGGGAAACTAATGCTTCCGATTATCATTGCTAAAATACTAAATATCAATCCAATAAGATGTGAATCTATGACAGGGTTCAATTGATCGGAGATCAAGTAGGAAACCATTCCTACCATCATGGAAAGCAGGCAGCCTACAGGCGATGCCTTTTTCCAATACAGACCTGCTGTCAAAGGGACAAACAGGGAAACCAGCATCAAAATGGAAGCTCCTGCAACCAGGTCATAAATGTCCGATTCCATCGTGGCTATGACCGTGGCGACCAGGGCCACCAAAACTATATTGCCTCTCAGAATCCATAAAAGCGATTGGTCTTTCAGTTTTTCCCCAAAAAAAGGTTTGATCAGGTTTTCAGAAAGAATGGCCGCCGGTGCCAATAAGCCTGAGCTGGTAGTACTCATGATGGCGGAGATCAGGGCTCCAAAGAAAACAATCTGAATGGGAAGACCCCCATGGGCAAGAATCATGGTGGGCAGGAGCATTTGCTTGTTTTCCAGATAAAGTTCCGGGTAAAGCACCTTTGCTCCCAGTGCTATAAATAAGGGCAACAACCCAAAAGTCAAATAAAACCCTCCTGCCAGATACGTGGATCTTACGGCTACTTTTTCAGACTTGGAAGACATGACCCGCTGGTAAATATCCTGACTTGGAATGCTACCCAGGCCTAATATGATCCAGGCTCCAAAATAGTTGATCCAGGAAATTGCACCGCCAGTTGGGAAAAACTGGAAGCTTTCTTCCGGGGCCTGAGATAAAATATTCTGAACTCCCCCTGCTTCTGAGGCGACCATCATGGATACCCATAGTAATCCTACCACAATCATGGTAGTTTGGATAAAATCAGTGATAGAAATGGCCCACATTCCACCCAGGAAGGTGTAAAAGACCACAATGCCTGAGGAGATTAAAATTCCTTCCACCAACGTTAAATCCGTAATGGATCCTAATATTAAACTCAAGGCCACCAATTGAGCTGCTACATATCCGAAATAGGCAGGGATCATGAAGACGGAAGCAAAAAACTCTACGCGTTTTCCAAAAATCCTTCTGAATACATCCCCTATGGTCAATACCCCCATTCTATACATGGGCCGGAGAAAAAACAGACCAAACAATACCAGGCAAAGTGCGCCTCCAAAGGGGTCTTCGATTACGCCTATCAACCCTTCCTCCAAATAAACAGAAGAGGCTCCGAAAATCGTTTCGGAGCCAAACCATGTTGCAAATAATGCAGATGCTGATAGGAAAAGAGGTAAAGACCTTCCCGCTAACACGAAATCATTGGAACTTTTCACCAGTCTGGTAGACCAGGCTCCGATGGCAACCGTAATTGCCAGATAAATAATGATCGAAGTCAGCAGCAAGAGTAAAGCTTAACTAGTTCCGTACATTTTTTCTCTGATCGCTTTAATTTCCTCAGAGTTTAAATAATCATCATAAGGCATTCTTCTATCAATCGTTCCATTTGGGGTAAATTCCACGATTCTGTTGGCAGAAGATTGAACAAATGCGTGGTCATAAGAGGACATCAGAACAGTTCCCGTAAACTCCACTACGGCATTGTTGAAAGCAGTAATCGACTCCAGATCCAAGTGGTTGGTAGGTTCATCCATGACCAATAGGTTTGGGTTTTGAAGCATCATTTTGGAAATCATGCAGCGTACCTTTTCTCCACCAGAAAGTACAGAAGACTTTTTAAGTGTTTCCTCACCTGTGAAAAGCATTCTCCCCAAGAAAGTTCTTACATACGCTTCCTCCTGATTAGAGGAATATTGTCTTAACCAATCGATCAGATTGAGGTCAGAATTGAAATACTCAGAGTTGTCATTCGGTAAGTAGGCTTTGTTGATGGTCACTCCCCATTTGAAACTCCCTGTCTGCACGGGGATTTCCTCCATGATCGTCTGGAAAAACTTATTGACTGCCTGCTTGGTTTTGGAGATGAACGCGATTTTATCTCCTTTATCCACCATCAGATTGACATCCGTGAAGTAGGTAACTCCATCTGATTTCAATTCCAGGTTTTCGGTCATAAATATCTGGTCACCCGCTTCTCTTTCAGGTTTGAAGATGATGCCAGGGTATTTTCTGGAAGAAGGCTGGATCTCATCCACATTCAGCTTTTCAAGCATTTTCTTCCTGGAGGTCGCTTGCTTGGACTTTGCCACGTTGGCAGAGAATCGCTCGATGAATGACTGAAGTTCTTTACGCTTTTCTTCCGCCTTCTTGTTTTGCTCAGATCGTTGCTTCAATGCAAGCTGGGAAGACTCATACCAGAAGGTATAGTTACCTGAATAAATCTTGATTTTGGAGAAATCAATATCTACGATGTGGGTAGAAACGGTATCCAAGAAGTGTCTATCGTGGGAAACGACAATGACCAGGTTTTTGAAATCAATCAAGAAGTTCTCCAACCACTCGATGGTATCTGAATCCAAGTCGTTGGTAGGTTCATCCAGAATCAGAATGTCCGGATTACCAAAAAGTGCCTGGGCCAATAACACCCGTACTTTTTGATTCCCTGCCAGTTGGTTCATGGGAAGGTAATGAAGGTCCTCCGTGATGCCAAGGCCAGAAAGGAGGGAAGCTGCATCGGATTCAGCATTCCAGCCATCCATTTCAGCAAATTCTGCTTCCAATTCAGAAGCTCTGATCCCATCTTCTTCAGAGAAGTCTTCCTTCAGGTAGATGGCATCCTTTTCTTCCATGATTGAAAAGAGCTTTTTATGGCCCATCAATACGGTCTTCAGGACTTCTACCTCATCGAATTTAAAGTGATCCTGACTTAATACGGCCATTCGTTGGCCAGGAGTAATATTTACGGAACCACTGGTACTTTCTATATCTCCGGAAAGAATTTTCAAAAAAGTAGATTTTCCGGCACCATTGGCACCGATTACCCCGTAACAATTACCTGGGGTAAACTTGACACTTACTTCATCAAAAAGTGTTCTTTTTCCAAATTTAAGAGAAAGGTTATCTACTGAAATCATTCGGTTTTGCTTCTTTTTTTGAGCCGCAAAGATAGGAATAAAATTTTGTTGAGCAGGTTGGGAAAGCGCTTTTCTAAGTTAAAATCCTGTCTATAGTCTGAATATTTAAACTATTGTTTCGCAGGTTGTTTATATTGAAGCAATTTCCACTAGTTGGGTTTCTATGAAGAGAATTTTACTTGGATTTTTATTTCTTTTTTGCTGCTTTTTTTATTGCCAAAAATCAGTTGCACAACTCTCCACAGTAGGAAAGGAGTTCTGGGTGGGATTCATGGACAATAATCGAGTTTTACCAGATGCTCCCGATCAAGCCGTAATTGTTATTTCTGCGAATGAAGACGCGGTGGGCTACATCGAGTATAACGGGAGGGACGTTCCTTTTAACCTTTCCAAGGGACAGCAATTTGCCCATGTGGTGCCTTCGGAAGAAATTGATTTATTACATCGGAATACAGGAGTTATTGAGAACAAAGGAGTTTACATCAGTTCCAATGGGAAAATAGCGGTTTATGCGTTTAATGAGCGTTTTCGTTCTGCTGACGGAACAGTGGTGTTGCCTGTCAGTGCCCTGGGCATGGATTATTTGGTTACCTCCCATTATGAGCTTTTGACAGTTCCAGTGCCCTTTGTCGCCAATGTCAATGATGAAAGTGAATTGTTGGTGGTGGCTACGGAGGACAATACAGAAATTGAAATCACTTCTTCGGTCCAGGCTTACGGGGGAAATGTCCCGGGAGTACCTTTTACCATCACTTTAAACCGAGGACAAAGTTATCAGTTGAAAGCCAAGGCGGATCTAACGGGCTCCAGGGTTCGGGTGATCGGGGAAAATGCGGATAGTTGTAAAAAGATCGCTGTTTTTGGAGGCAATAAATGGACTACCGTAGGGAATTGTGGAGGTGCACCGGATAATTTGTTTCAACAAACCTATCCCACTTCCAGCTGGGGAACCTCGTTTGTACATGTGGCACTTTCGGGAAGGACTTCCGGGGAGTTGGTGAAAATACTTGCTTCGGAAGATGGTACCCAAGTTACGATTGGTGGCCAAAACAGAGGTACCATCGATGCCGGAGAGTTTTTAAGCGTGGATTTTGGGATTAACGAGTCCGCAAAAATCGAAACTTCCAAACCGGCAAGTGTAACCGTCTTTTCAAAAAGCCAGGAATGTAACGAGCCCAACGATCCCAATTATTCCAATGGAGATCCCTTTATGATGACCTATAGCCCCAGCGAACAATTGCTCAAGGAAATTCAGTTTAATGCCCTGAATTTACCCTCGATTGTATCACACTATTTAAATCTGGTAGTGAAAGCAGGGACTGAGAGTCTTACCTTTTTGGACGGACAAAATCTAGGGACCAGGTTTTCCCCGGTCCCGGGAGATCCCTCTTATTCCTATGCCAGGATCAATATTTCACAAGGGGTGCACCGGTTGGTGAACTCCGAAGGTTTCAATGGTTATGTGTATGGTTTTGGGTTTATTGAATCGTATGGATTTGCAGTAGGAGCGGCATTGGATAATTTGAATTTTGAAACAGAATCCTCTTATGAATTTGAGGTAAATGGGGAACAAGTAGCCTGTCTGAATCACGAAGGTACCTGGGTGATTGAGTCTGAAAACCCTAACTTCAGTTATTTTGAATGGGATTTTGGCGATGGTTCTGAGGTGAAAATAGGCAAGGAAGTAACCCATACCTACACCGAAGCTGGAGATTATGAGATTTTGGTCAAAGCTTCTATTAGTCCAACTACCTGTGAGGAACAGGAGGAAGTGGTTTTTGAAGTAGAAGTGATAGAACTCTCTTCTGAGTTGGAAATAGAAGGAATATCCAGCGTATGTCCTGGGGAAGAAGCAATGATCTATAAGCTTTCAGATGCTATTTCCAACCAGGTTTCAACGCTTGAATTTGAAGTGGAAGGTGGTGATATCGTAGAAAATTATGGAGATTCCATTTTGGTAAACTGGGGTCCCGCCAATGATCTGGCCAGTATTTTAGCAATTCCCTATTCTGAAAATGGTTGTCCAGGTGACACCATTCGGTTGGAGGTAACCATCAATAAACAGCTGGAAGCAGTCATGCCAGAAGGGCCAACCCAGGTGTGTTTTGACCCAACGACTCCATTTGTTTATGAAGTGCCTGACTCGAGTCCGGGGAGAGCTTATGAGTGGACTGTTCTTGGGGGTACCATTCGTTCAACTTCAGATGATGGAAGCATTGAAGTAATCTGGGATCAGCCTGGCATGAAGGGATCAGTAAGTTATACGGTGACCAGTTTGGTGGATAATTCCTGTGGAGGCGATTCACCTGTGTTGGAAATTGAGGTGGCAGATCGCCTGGAGTTAAGGTCAGTGAAAGAAAGTACGATTCATTGTTCTGGGGAGAGTAATGGAGAAATTGAGTTGGAAGTAGTTGGAGGAGTGGCACCTTTTGAGGTGAATTGGTCTCATGATGCGGGGTTGAAACAGTTGAAGGCAACAGGATTGTCGGCCGGCACTTATGAGGTAAAAGTAGTGGATGCCAATGGTTGCGAGTTCTCCCTGGAAGCGCTGGAGATCAAAGAACCAAATCAACTGGAGGTTTTATCCGTCCAAGTAGAAGGAACTTCCTGTTACGGGAAATCCGATGGTAAATTAGCGGTATCGCTGATTGGCGGAGTGGCTCCATACACCTATGAATATCAAGGAAGTCAGACTACTACAGGAGTAATAAATTTGATTGATTTGCCGCAAGGGCTCTATGAATGGGAGTTCAGCGATGCCAATGGCTGTGTAATTCCCCTGGCTTTCGAGATTACTTCACCACCTGCGCTTGAAGTATCGGTGAGATTGGAAAAACCCACATGTCCAGGAGGAAGTAACGGAGAGTTATTGGCAATTCCAGGAGGGGGAGATGCCCCCTACATTTACACATGGGAAGTGCCAGAGGGGCAAGGGAATCAATTAATTGGAGTTCCACGAGGTACCTATCAGATTTCTGTTCTGGATAATTCAGGTTGTATTAGTTTAGGGACAGGAGAAGTGTTGGAAGCAGCCCCGGAGGTTCGTATGCCTACTGGGTTTAAGCCGGATGCTTCGGGAGACCTCTTTCAAGGAGTTTCCAATTGTGAAATTGAATTTGAGCTCTGGGTTTATAACAGATGGGGGCAATTGATTTATACAGGTACATCTGGTTGGGACGGAAGGGTAGCAAATGAAGAGGCCCCATCTGGGACCTATACCTATTTATACCACTATTCTTTTCCATTGGAAGGAGAAGTTCAAACCATTGAGAAGCGAGGAGGGTTTACTTTAATCAGGTGAATTTTACAAGATGCCCAAATTAGGACGCTTATTTCTGTTTTGCATACTTACTTTTTTAGTAAGCTTGGATGGGTACGCCCAACTGAGTACCCTAGGGAAGGAGTTTGTTTTGGGGTTTATGGAAAACAATAACCGTCCCAATCAACCGGATTTAGCCTCCGTGATCATCACTGCCAATGAAGACAGTGAAGGAATGATTCAAGCGGGAGGTAAGGATATTCCGTTTTCACTCCAAAAAGGAGAGCAGTTTTATTATGAGTTCAACAATGGGGAGGACTTGATTCATAGGAGTTCCGGCACGGTTGAAACCAAAGCCGCATTTATTTCCTCCTCAGGAGAGATTGCAGTACATGCTGTAAACCAAAGGCAACGCAGTCTGGATGGAACGGTGGTGTTACCCATCACGGCATTGGGGAAGGAATATTATGTGACAGCACATGCCGATGTTTTTGGAGCAGGCCAAGATCCCGGGGCAAACTTGAATTATGAGAGTACACTGTTGATTTTGGCGGTGGAAAACAATACAGAGATTGAAATTGTGACTTCCACGAATACCGTCAATACCATTCCGGCCAATGCTCCTTTAACCATATTCCTGAATGCAGGAGAGAGTTACCAAATCAAAGCCAAAGGGGATTTGACAGGTTCCCGGATCAGGGTGATGAATAGCACGGATGGAGATTGTAAAAATATTGCAGTTTTTGGAGGGAATAAGTTGACCAGTGCTGGGGATTGTGGAACCACTGGTGATCATTTGTTTCAACAGGCTTATCCTGTAAAAAATTGGGGGAAATCCTATATCCATGTTCCCTTGGCAGGAAGGACATCGGGAGAAATTGTGAAGGTGCTGGCTTCTGAAGATAATACCGAGGTAACTGTCAATGGTGGTTCGGTGGGCAACCTGGACGCCGGTGAATTTTTGAAACTGGAGTTTGGTCCCAAAGAAGTGGTATCTATTGAATCCTCCAACCCAACAGCTGTTTCTGTTTTGGCGAAAAGCCAAGCTTGTAATGATTTTAATGACACCTTCTCAGCACAGGGAGATCCATCGTTAATCACCTATAGTGATAACAGCCAGAGGATCAAGTCCATTCTATTCTCCACTCCTGTTGGAGATGAAATTTTAAAGCACTATGCCAATGTGATGGTCCCTTCAGAGGCAGCAGGCCAAACGGTTTTGAATGGCCAAAATGTGGGAGCTGAATTTCTTCCCGTACCTGGAAACCCAGGTTTTAGCTATGCCCAATTGGTCATCAATGAAGGAGGGAATTCCCTGTCCAATCCAGAAGGCCTGATAGCCTATGCCTATGGAGATGGTTTTATTTCCTCTTATGGATACGCAACCGGAGCTAGTTTGGAAAATGTTCAGTTTGAAGCAGAATCCACCTACGATTTTGAGGTAGAAGGGGATCAGGTTGCTTGTTTTGGGAAGGAAGGAGTTTGGGAAATCATACCGGATAATCCGATGTTCCAATCATTTCTTTGGGATTTTGGAGATGGAACTGAATTGAAATCCGGAAAAGAAGTGACCCATACTTTTGAAGAAGAGGGAGTGTTTGAGGTAGTGGTTTTGGCATCTACCGGCGAAGGGAATTGTGACAGTGAGGAAGAGTTTAAGTTTGAAGTGGAGGTGAAAAAAATCGAAGGGGAACTGATCGGTCCCAGTGCCATATGCCTCAATGCCGATGAAGTGACTTATACCTTTGAAAACACGGATAATTTTGAAAGAGTAGTATGGGAAGTGGTCGATGGAATTGAATTGGTGAGTACTGATTCTACCCTCACGGTAAAGTGGGACGTGGAAACCCAAAATGGATCCGTAAAAGCCATTCCTTATTCAGAAAATGGTTGTCAAGGAGAGATCCAAGAAATCCAAGTGCAGGTTTCCAATGATGCTGAACCTGATAGGCCTTTAGGTCCCGAGGGGATTTGTGGGGTATTGTCCGAGACAGTGACTTATACTATTCCCTTTCCTTCCGATCAAAATACCTATCAATGGGTGGTAACAGGAGGAACTATTATAGATGGGCAGGGTACCATCGAAGTGGAGGTGCAATGGGAGGAGAATGCCCCAGAGAGAAGTTTGTATTATGAATCCACCAGTTTGGTCAATTCCTTATGTGCCGGGATTTCGCAAGTGTTGGACGTATTCATATACCCTGAATTTGAAGTAAGTATCTCTGAAAAATTATCCCCTGCTTGCCCGGGAGAATCGAATGGCTCCATTGTGTTGGATCCTCAAGGTGGTTCTGGAAATTACCAGGTGGAGTGGAGTCATGATCCATTGTTGGAATCCTTTAGTGCTTTCAATCTTTCCCAGGGAACATACGAAGTAAAAATCAAGGATTTATCCGGCTGTGGGGAAGAGGTATTGATGATTGAACTGGAAGATTTGGAGCCTTTGAGTCTTCTTGATGAACCCCTTACCAATGAAGTAAGCTGCCATGATGCAGCAGATGGATCGTATCAATTGAGGGTTTCGGGTGGGACACCCCCTTATGAGGTGGAAGGTCAGCAATCAGAATGGGATGGAGCGTTTTTGAAAGTGACGGGCTTGCCAAAAGGGCCATTCTCCCATACCATCCTCGATTCGAGGTCCTGCAGCATACCAGTGGAAGGGATCATTGAGGGTCCAGATCCGTTGACGCTTACGTTCAATGAAATCAGCCCAAGTTGCCCAGGAGGTGGGGATGGTGTGTTGGAAGTAATTCCCGCTGGAGGAGTAGCTCCCTATGAAATAATATGGGACAATGGTTTGAACGGGGCGATCATTGACGGCCTGTCCTCAGGGGAGTTTTCTGTCACTGTTACTGATGCCAATGGTTGTGTGGTGACCGGAAGCGGGGTCATACAGCCTTCCAAACCCCAGGTTCGGATGCCCTCGGGATTTTTGCCATCTGAGGGGGTGTATGAGCCCATTTCCAATTGCCCGATTACCTATTTACTGTTGATTTGGGACCGATGGGGGCAATTGATTTATTCCGGAAATGAGGGCTGGAATGGGGAATTGAAAGGCACTTCTGTGGATTCCGGGGTATTTACCTATAAAATCACCTATGAATTTTCCTTGGAAAATGGGGTAGGATCCGATTCTGAAACAGGAACCTTCACCTTAATCCGTTGATTTTTGATTTTTATTGTTCTAAATGCCCAGTTTTAGATAGTTTTGCTTCAGTAAATTTTTAAGAAGATGAAAAAGATTTTAATCACTGGAGGAGCTGGATACATTGGCTCGCATACCGCTGTGGAACTTGTCAAAGCTGGGTATGAGCCCATAATTTTGGACGATTTTTCGAATTCCAATCCAAATGTCATCAACAGATTGTCCGAAATACTCGGAAAAGATGTTATTTATTTCGAAGGAGATTGTAATGACAAAGAGGTTTTGGAAAGCGTTTATGCAGCGCATGCTTTTGAGGGAGTAATCCATTTTGCGGCCTTTAAGGCGGTAGGGGAGAGCACTCAATTTCCGTTGAAGTATTATCAGAATAATGTGGGCTCATTGACTGTTTTACTCGATTTCATGCAGCAAAAGGGAGTCAAAAACATCGTGTTTTCCTCTTCCTGTACCGTGTATGGCCAGCCAGATCAACTTCCGGTTACGGAAGAAACACCGCGCAAAGATGCGGAAAGCCCATATGGCAATACCAAAAAAATCTGTGAAGATATCCTGGTGGATTTTGTGAAAAGTAAGGCGAAAGTGAGAGTGGTTTCCCTCCGCTATTTTAATCCGGTAGGTGCGCACCCCAGTGCGAAAATCGGAGAGCTGCCGAATGGTACCCCAAATAATTTGGTTCCCTTTGTCACCCAAACTGCGGCTGGAATCAGGGAAAAAATCACAGTATTTGGAGATGATTATGATACCGTAGATGGTAGCTGCATCAGGGATTTTATCCATGTGATGGATTTGGCGAATGCCCATGTGAAAGCGTTGGCCTATCTGGAAAAGCAAGCCGATTGCTTTTACGATGTGTTCAATGTGGGAACAGGAAACGGGAACTCCGTTTTGGAGATCATCAAGACCTTCGAAAAGGTCAATGACCTGAAGCTCAATTATACCATTGGTCCAAGAAGACCTGGAGATGTGGTTAAAATCTGGGCGGATACCCAAAAAATCAACCAAGTGTTAGGCTGGTATCCTCAATATTCTTTGGAGGATTCTCTTCGGGATTCCTGGAACTGGGAAAAAAGTTTGAGTGGCGAACTTGCTTAGTTCGCCTTCTCACTCATTTCCAAAACCAAGGTTCCTCCTTGGATGATCTCTTGATGCGTCAATTCCAATTCCTTCAGTGGCTGCTCATTAAATACTCCAGATTTTACATAAAAGCTGTTTGGGCTATTATGTAAGGTGCGGATTGTGAATTCCTTGCCAGGATAATAATTGGGATGAAGATGAATGAGCACCTCATCAAAAATTGGGCTGCCAAGTTGGTAAGAAGGATTTGCTTCTGTGCCACCATTCATCTGAAAAAGACCAATTTTCATCAGTACCGCCAGGCTTCCCATGAGGCCCTGGTCTTCATCCCCATTGTATCCGGAATCAGGACTTAATTCAGCGTATACTTTGTTCACGATAGCCCTGGTCCAATAGTGGGTCAGATCAGGTCTTCCCAATTTTTGAAAAATAAAGGCGGTCTGAATGGAAGGTTGGTTTCCATAATTGATAGGGATTCTTCGATATTCTGGATGAGCTTCCTGGGAATGCGAGGTTCCAGAAGTAAACCCTTGTTTCTCGGCTTGCTCAAAAGATTCATTTAATCGTTGAATGGCCTGGTCTTTTCCTCCCATCAGTGCTGCCAGCCCCTCTAAATCATGGGGTACAAACCAAGTAGCCTGGCTTCCATTGGCTTCGTTGAACCCTGCATTGTAATCATAGGGATCGAATGGAGTTTTCCAGGCTCCGGAAACATTTCTCGGCCTCATCCAGCCTGTTTCGGGATCAAATGTGTTTTTATAGTTGAAAGAACGCTGGTAAAACTCCTTATAGGCGGCTTGGTCTCCCAATGCTTTTGCCAATTGAGCCAGCGTCCAATCTTGATAGGCATATTCCAAGGTAAGGCTTGGTCCATCCTGGTGTGCACCAAAACGACCTTCTGGAATTGGCCAAGGCACATATCCATTCTTCAAATAGTATTGAAACCCTCCTCCCAAATTGGTTTTGTGCTCATACCCGGCTTTTTCCATGATGCCCCCTGGGCGATGGTTTTTCTTCAGGCCCTCGTAAGCCATTTCAATATCAAAACCCTTGATTCCTTTTTGATATGCACTGACGATAAAAGGAGTGCTGGAGGCTCCCGTCATGACATAGGTGTAGTTCCCGCCTGAAGGGCCTCTGGGAATCAATCCTCCATCTTGATAGTATTGCAACATGGAATTGACAAACTCCTCCGTAATTTCCGGGTAGACCAAATGCCATAGTGTGTTGAGGGTCCATTGTGCTCCCCAAAATGAATCCGAATTGAAATGCCTGAACTTCGGTTTGCCGGAAGCGTCCAAGGGAATCTGTTTGATCCGATGTTTCCCGGAAGTCATGTCAGCATATTGGCCATTGACATCACTGATGGTTCTCCTTCCTTGCAATGCATGCCATAAGTCTGTGTAAAACCTTCTTTGAGCCTTTTCTGTCCCTCCTGAAACCTGGATTCGGGACAGGTAATTATTCCATTCAGTAAAAGATGCTTCCTTTACCTGATCGAAATCCCAGTGGCTGTTTTCTGTTTCAAGGTTCAACAAGGCCTGCTCCGCACTGACATAAGAGATTCCTACTTTCATCAGCAATTCATCGGAACGGTCATCAAAAGAAAGGATAAGTCCGGAATCCGGCCCCTTGATTTGTTCCAGGTCTGCGCTTACTTCCTTGGCATTCCAACCGATATGCGATTGAACCGCTCTGTTCAATTGGATGGCAAAGAAAACCGGTGTATCAAATGGTCTTCGGGAAGTAGCTCCATTGACAAGGGTTCCCAGGTAGGTGGTTGGAGAGATCTGTGTGATGGATCCATCAATTAGTTGGGAAGGCCCAAGCTTTCCTCCCAAACGGATCAAGATTTGCTGTTGGCCCGTTTCGGTGAAATGATATCTATGGAAACCGGTTCTTAAGGTGGATGTAAGCTCCGCTTTCACGCCGTATCGATCCAGGTATACCTGATGATATCCCGGCTTTACGATTTCATTGGCATGGCTAAAAGGGGAGCCGAAATCTTTAGAAGATTCCAGGTCAAAATTGACAAGCGGCAGCACGGATAACCCAGACAATTGCCAGGCATGGATATGGCTAAAACCTTTGATGGTATCGCTTTGGTATCTATATCCACTTCCCCAGGCACCATCAATATCCGTGTCTGGGCTTAAATTCACCATTCCGAAGGGACGGTTAGCCGAATTAAAGAAGAACCACCTTGAGTTACTACTGTCCACATAGGGGTAGACCAAATCCACAGGAGAGTTGGGTTCCTGAGCATTTACGGAAGAAATACAGTTTAAAAAGAGGAGGCTAAGTAGTATTCGGAAGGTCATTTACTTTGGGTTTACGTGTCGTATTGTTGCCGGGAATCAAAGAAACGAAAAAGCAATAACTATGGCGAATGCTTTATTCGGAAAGGATTCCATAGATTGACCCCATTCGGATCGTCTCAGGTAGCAAGGAAATAGGTTGAAAAATATCATCCCGATGATTCGGGACAGGCATTCGGAGGTTAGAAGCCAAACGGCTAATGATTTAGTTTGATCACAAACAAAAAAAGCCTCGAAGTTACTCGAAGCTTTTAAGCGGAATGGACGGGACTCGAACCCGCGACCTCCTGCGTGACAGGCAGGCATTCTAACCAGCTGAACTACCACTCCAATATTTTAAATAATCTATGATGACTTTTTCATCAGGTTTAAGCGGAATGGACGGGACTCGAACCCGCGACCTCCTGCGTGACAGGCAGGCATTCTAACCAGCTGAACTACCACTCCGTTTACTTCAAAAACATCCTGAAAACATGAATTTCACATCCCCGTCGTTTTTGAGTGATGCAAAGGTAGGTTTTTGAATCATTTTTACAAAAGGAGGACAAAAAAAAAGATGAGTTAAATTGTATTGACTTCTGATTCAAGGAGATAAATTTTTAAAAAAAGCCTTTTGAAGAGTAGTTATTTCCGAAACCAAGCTGACAAGCGTATCCAGGGAATAGGAGATTTGTTTAAACAGCCTAAAGTAAAGACCTTTGGGAAGTCCTTAGATTTAGTGTAGTATTGAAGTAATTAACTATGTAAAGACTTTGAATACAATAGCTCTTGAAAATCAACAGCTTCCAAAGTGATTGAGCAAAAATTTTATTTCTCAAGGGTATATTGCTTATCTTTAACCTTCCAAAAATCACCAGAATGGTATTAGAATTCGAAAAACCAATAGCTGATTTAGAGCAGAAACTTCAGGAAATGAAGGATTTAGCCCAGGGTAGAAACATAGATTTGACTTCAGATATAAAGTCTTTAGAAGAAAAAATCCTGACTTTGAAAAAAGAAACGTTTCAAAATTTGACCCGCTGGCAGAGAGTTCAGCTTTCAAGACATGCAGATCGACCTTATGCATTAGATTATATCTATGAAATAACCAACGATTTTATTGAGTTACATGGTGACCGCACCGTAGCAGATGATAAAGCAATGGTAGGTGGCTTAGGTGATATAGACGGCAGAACCGTCATGTTTATCGGCCAGCAGAAAGGTAGAAACACAAAACAACGCCAATTGAGAAACTTTGGGATGGCAAATCCCGAGGGGTATAGAAAGGCTTTGCGTCTGATGAAAATGGCTGAAAAATTCGGCAAGCCAATTGTCACACTGATTGATACTCCAGGAGCTTTTCCTGGATTGGAGGCAGAAGAAAGAGGGCAAGGAGAAGCAATTGCCAGAAATTTGAAAGAGATGTTCATGCTGAAAGTCCCTGTGATATGTATTATCATAGGAGAGGGAGCTTCAGGTGGGGCATTGGGGATTGCGATAGGAGATCGGGTGATGATGCTTGAAAACTCATGGTATTCTGTGATTTCCCCGGAAAACTGTTCTACTATTTTGTGGAGAAGCTGGGATTACAAAGAGCAGGCTGCGGAATCTCTGAAGCTGACAGCGAAAGACATGAAAGGGAATGGCTTGATCGATGATATCATTCCAGAGCCTTTAGGCGGAGCTCATAAAGACATGAAACAGATGTCACTCACGTTGAAGGAAACTATTGTGAAGGCATTAAAAGAGCTGGATAAGATCAAAGCAGAAAAAAGAATTGAACAGCGCATCGACAAATTTTGCTCGATGGGCGTAGTAGTTGAGTAACTAAGTTGAATCCCGGTCTTTTAAAAAAGCCCGGGCTTTTTCTTTCTATACAAAATGGATTTATACGTAGTAAATACCGGTTTTTTTAAGTTGGATGGAGGAGCAATGTTTGGCGTTGTTCCTAAGACCCTTTGGTCAAGGACCAACGCTGCAGATGAGAACAATCTTTGCACCTGGGCAATGAGATCGCTTTTGGTGGTTCAAGGAAACAGGGTGGTATTGATTGATAATGGGATTGGCGATAAACAGGATGCCAAGTTTTTCTCCCATTATTATCTACATGGGGAGGATTCCCTGAAAGGAAATCTATTGAAGTTAGGGGTTCATCCCACTGATATCACGGATAATTTTCTGACACATTTGCATTTTGATCATTGTGGTGGGGGAGTCGGTTATGGTTCCCACGGCCAATATGAAATGACTTTTCCAAGAGCAACCTACTGGTCCAATAAAGCCCATTGGAAATGGGCTACCGTTCCGAATCCCAGGGAGAAAGCATCCTTTTTGAAGGAAAATATCCTACCTATGGAAGAAATGGGTCAACTGGATTTTGTCGATCTGGAAAAACCTTCACTTTTTGAGGGGTTTGACTTTATTACAGTAGATGGGCATACCGACAAACAAATGCTTCCAAAGATCCAATACAAAGGAAGGACTTTGGTCTTTGTGGCAGATTTATTGCCTTCGGTAGGGCATATTCCGTTGCCTTATGTGATGGGATATGATACCAGGCCATTACTAACCATGGATGAGAAAGCCCAATTTTTGGAAGAAGCGGCACGGGAAAAGTATATACTGTTCCTGGAGCATGACCCTGTCCATGAGTGTTGCACCGTTAAAATGACCGAAAAAGGAGTGAGGTTGGATCAAACTTTCAAGCTTCATGAAATCTGATTTAAAAGTTGGGATTGCGTTATCTGGGGGAGGTGTAAGAGGGATTTCTCATTTGGGAGTTCTCAAGGGATTGAATGAGGCAGGAATATTCCCGACCAAAGTGAGCGGCACCTCAGCTGGAGCCATAGCAGGGGCGATGTATTGCAATGGTTATCAACCAGAGGAAGTACTAAAGATCATAGTGGAGACCAATTACTTTAAGTTTATGCGTCCCGCCATATCCCTTACGGGTTTCTTAAAGATGAATTCCGTGGGGGAATTGTTCAAGCTGTATCTGAAGCACAATAATTTCAGTGAATTACAAATTCCTTTGACAGTAGCTGCCACAGATATCAAAAAAGGGAAAGTCATCTATTTTTCAGAAGGAGAATTAATTCCTCCAATTCTTGCTTCTTCCTGTATTCCAGGAATGTTTGACCCGATTGTGATCGGGGATAAATTTTTCGTCGATGGAGGAGTTCTGAATAATCTTCCGGTTGAACCATTGGAAGGGATCTGTGACTTTGTGATTGGGATCAATTGCAACCATTTGCCTGAGGAAAGCAATATCAGGAATATGAAAAGCCTGATCGAGCGGTCCGTTATCATGTCCATGAACTACAATGTTTACAGCAGGAAGTCCAAATGTGATTTTTTTATAGAAGCACCGGGCTTGGGCAAATATGGAGTCTTCGATATCAAAAAGGCGCCAGAATTATTTCAGGCAGGTTATGAACAGGCATTACAATATATTGACGAAAATCCTGCAATTTTGGAGCTGGCAACTAAAAAAGAGTAAAAAGTAATCATATGATGAAGTTATTGTCCCGCTTTGTGTTTTGGATTTCGGGCTGGTCCTTGAATGCCAACTGGCCTGAAGGGTTAAAAAAGGCGGTCTTAATTGCAATCCCCCATACTTCCAATTGGGATATTTTATATGCAAGAGCTGCATTTTTCCTGATGGATATCCCGGTCAGATTTACCATCAAGAAAGAAGTAATGGTAGGCCCTTTGGGATGGCTGCTATCAGGCTTGGGGGCAATAGGAATTGACAGAAAAAGGATCCCTGGGGGGCGAAAGCAAACCTATACTGAAGCCATGGTGAACATGCTTAAAGAGCGGGATGAATTGGTGATCATGGTCACACCTGAAGGAACCCGTTCACAAGTGAAAAAATGGAAGTCCGGATTTTATCATATTGCCTTAGGGGCCAATGTTCCCATTGTAGTGGGGTATCTGGATTATAAAAAGAAGGAAGCAGGAATAGGACCTTGTATCTATCCTGATGGTAATATGGATGCACAAATTGAAGAATTAAAAGCCTTTGGAAGGACCGTTACCGGAAAGCATCCCGAGAAAGGTATCGTATAAAAGCAAGGTCTGGAAATCCATCCAGACCTTGCTTTTTTTTAGGAGGCTTCGATCGCCTGCAGGATGAGTTGGCAGGCTTTTTTGAGTTCCTCTTCAGTGATGGTCAACGGGGGTGCAATCCGCATGGAGTCATCACAAAACAGAAACCAATCTGTAATCACTCCAAGCGCTATTGCCCGGTCGATGATTGGTTTCAATACTTCAAAAGATTCAAATTTTACCGCCATCATCAGTCCTTTGTTTCTGATTTCTTGAATCTTAGGATGAATCAGTAAGGATTTGATCAGGTTGGCCTTTCCTTCTACCTGTTCTATCAGGGACTCGTTTTTTAAAACTTCTATGGTTGCAATACTGGCTGCAGCGGAGACAGGGTGTCCGCCAAACGTGGTGATATGGCCCAGTAAAGGATTGTTTTTAAATACCCCCATCACTTCTTTGTTGGCTATAAAAGCTCCAATGGGCATTCCTCCCCCCATCCCTTTGGCACAAACAATAATATCCGGGACGATCTCAAAATGTTCAAATGCCCAGAATTTCCCGGTCCTTCCGAATCCTGCCTGAATTTCATCCAGAATCAAGAGCGCACCCATTTCATCGCATTTCTTTCTGAGCGCCTGGAAATAGTCCTTGGTTCCCACTCGGATTCCGGCTTCCCCTTGGATGGTCTCCATGACCACAGCGGCAGTATCGGGATTGATCTGTTCCAAATCAGCCAATGCGCCATAGTGAATATTGGTGACACCGGGAAGTAAGGGTCTATAGGCCCTTTTGAAAATTTCATTTCCCCCTACACTCAATGCGCCATGGGAACTCCCATGGTAGGCATTGACACAAGAAATGATGTTTCTTTTGCCGGTATATCTTTTTGCCAATTTTAAAGCACCTTCTATCGCCTCAGATCCGCTGTTGACCAAATACACATTGTCTAAATGTGGGGGTAGCGTTTTACAAAGAGCTTCCGCCAATTTGGTCTGAGGGCTTTGTACATATTCCCCATATACCATCAGGTGCAGGTATTTATCGAGTTGGGCCTGAATGGCTTCCAACACTTTTGGATGTCTATGTCCTACATTGCTTACTCCGATACCTGAAATGAGATCAATATATTTTTCACCATTTGGGCCATGTAAATAAACTCCTTCCGCTTTTTCTACTTCAATCAATAGAGGGAAGTCAGTGGTTTGTGCTAAATGTTGAAGAAATAGTTGTCTATTATTCATGAATAGATAGGGTTCAATAACTAGAAAATCTGAAGAAAATGCCCAGCGGTAATTTTTTGTCGAACCGGTCATTTAAATACAATTCCCCATGTTCCGCATTTTTCACAGCATCAAAATTCGTTTTGATCAAATTTGCAGCGATCAGGGAGGAAAAGCTCAGGGAATACATATTGAGAATAAGGAAGTGGTTTTCCTTATCCAAGATCTCTGCGCATACTTTCAGCATCTCATTGATCTGTTCCTCCAATACCCATTTTTCACCGTCAGGACCTCGGCCATAAGCAGGAGGGTCCAAGATGATCCCTTGGTAGATATTCCCTCTTCTGGCTTCTCGCTTGATGAATTTCATGGCATCATCAATGATCCACCTGATTCCTTCCAATCCTGAGGATTCCATATTATGTCTCGACCAAGTGACCACTTGTTTGACGGAATCCAAATGCGTGACTTCCGCGCCAGCTGCCCTTGCAGCTACAGAAGCAGCGCCTGTATAGGCAAATAAGTTCAGGACTTTCGGTTTTTCTACCGGGCAAGATTTGATTTTTGTATAGAGGTAATCCCAGTTTACTGCCTGTTCAGGAAACAGACCGATGTGTTTAAATGAAGTTTGGGCAAGGTTCAATTGGATGTTCAATCCTTCCGGATTGGCATAGCTGATGGCCCAGTTATGGGGCATCTTTTTCAGTTGCTCCCATTTTCCTTTTTCAGGGTTGTTTTTTTCCTTGGCGAAATGGGCATGGGCTTGTTGTTTCCATTCTCCCTCAGAAAGTGATTTATCCCAAATCGCCTGTGGCTCAGGTCTACTTAAAATAAATTGTCCGAACCGTTCCAACTTCTCAAATCCCCCTGTGTCTATAAGTTCATAATCTGCCCATTCAGAAGGGCTAAGTGATAGAATGGTTTCTTCTTGCATGCCTTTTTAATTCAGTATGCAAAAATAGGGAAATAATCAGGAAAGGATTTCTTCCAACTGTTGAAGACTGAAATCGTAAAGTTTATCCTGTAACGCAGCATCCTTGGCCTTTGAACTTGGGCTTTTAAGTTTCTTTTTATCATAATAACCTCCCGATTGAAGTTCATCCTTATTGGATTTTGCGAGAAAAATGGAGGTTTCAGCCCCTTTTTGTGGACTGATAAAGAAGGGCTTGGTGATCGTTATGAAAATTTTGGACAATGGGTCTGACTCAGAGCCAAAAGAGGTGTTGACTGCTCCGGGGTGGAGGGAATAGGAAGCTAAACCTTTTTCCGAGTACATGGAATGGAATTGATTGCTTGTCAGGATATTATATAGTTTGGCGTCGCTGTAGTTCTTCCAGCTACTGGAGCTCGTATGAAGCCCCAAGTCATGGAGCTTGACTGATCCCATTCTATGGAATTCTGAGCTGACAAACACGAGTTTTCCTTTCGCCCGGATCAAGTTTTGGAGAAGCAATTGACTTAAATGAAAATGCCCTAAATGGTTGACAGCAAATGACCAATCCAGCCCCTCTTTGGTTTTTTTGCCCTTTGGAAACATTCCCCCGGCATTATTGATCAGAAGATCGATTTGATCATAGGAATCTGCAATGTGTTTGCCGGCCTGATGGACGCTTTCCATGGAACTCAAATCCATTTTCAGACAGTCAAACTTTTCGGGATGGTCAAATTGTGAAACCAGTTTTTTTGCCTTCTCTAGATTTCTCACCGGAAGGATCAGTTTATCGAATAGGGGATAGAGCGCTTTTACTGTTTCCAATCCAATACCCGAAGTACTTCCTGTTATGACTAGATTCATCGTTGATTTCAATTAGGTTGAATAAGAAATTAAGTTAATTGGTTTTCAGAGCACTAGTGGTAAAGTTTCAATCTAAAGCTTTAAAAACTCTGTTTTTTCTTATTTTTAAACTTATTTTTCTAGGAGATTGAGTTGCCTTAGTTCGATTTGATCTCTTGTCAAGAGATAATTGCCCCATGCCCGATAAATTTATCGATGTAAAGAAAGTGATCAAAGAAAAGAATCCTACGCTATTGAAATGGCTTCCAGGATTTGTGATTTCTTATATACGAAATGTGATTCATGAGGATTGGCTCAATGAAATAATGGGCAGGATCCATCATTTAAAAGGAATGGACTTCGTGGATGCTGTCATCGACGAGTTAAAAATAGAGGTAGTATTAAAAGGCGCTGAGCACATTCCAAAAACCGGAGGGGTGATCATTGCTGCAAATCATCCCCTGGGAGGGATCGACGGAATCGCGTTGATGTATGCCGTAGGCAAGATCAGAAAGGATATTCGTTTCTTGGTCAATGACTTATTAATGTCTTTTGAGAATTTTCAGCCCATGTTTGTTCCGGTGAATAAACTGGGGAAAAACTCCCAGAAGATTTTAGATAATATTGATCAGGTATATGCCGAAGAATATGCCGTGATGGTATTTCCTGCAGGATTGGTATCGAGAAAATCCGAGGAAGGCATTCGTGATTTGATTTGGAAGAAAAGTTTCGTGACCAAGTCAAAAAAGTATAAAAAAAATATTATTCCTTGCTTCATTGAAGGGAAGAATTCGAAGTTTTTTTACAATTTGGCCAATTGGAGAAAGAAAATCGGGATTCAGGCAAATATTGAAATGTTTTACCTTGCAGATGAAATGTACCAGCAGCAAGGTAAAAAAGTGACCATCCATTTTGGTGAGGCAATTCCTTATCAAAATTTGGATTCAAGTAAGACCGATGCACAATGGGCCTTGCAGGTGAAGGAATTGGTATACAAATTAGGAAAAACATGAGTAAGGAAGCAGACATTATTCCTCCAGTGGACAGAGCTTTGATCAAAGCCGAACTTACTGAAGAACGGTTTCTTCGGTATGCGAACAATGGGGATAATCTGGTCTTTTTGGTAAATATTCACAATGCTCCCCATGTGGTGAGAGAAATAGGCAGGCTGAGGGAGCTGACATTTAGAGCCGCAGGGGGAGGAACTGGGCTGGAATTGGATCTGGATGAAAATGATACCTGCGAAAACTGCTATGATCAATTGATCACATGGAGTGCGGAGGATGAAGAAATAGTTGCGGGATATCGATTGATCAATTGTAAAAAAGCAATTGGAGAAGACGGGACTATCAACCTTTCAACCACGCATCTATTTGATTTTTCCGAAAAGTTTATCCAGGATTTCCTTCCTTATACCATAGAATTAGGTAGATCTTTTGTACAGCCTAAGTATCAGCCAAGTATAGATAATAGAAAAGGGATTTTCAGTTTGGATAATCTCTGGGATGGATTAGGTGCTGTGGTGTTGCTCAATCCGGAGGTAAAGTACTTATTTGGGAAAGTGACCATGTATCCCCATTATCACCGGGAAGCCAGGGATTTGTTGCTGATGTTCATGAATCATTATTTTCCAGATAAGGAATCCCTGGTGACACCCAAGCCGGAAATTCAGTTGGGTTATGAATCTGATTTGCCTTCTCAGGGGAATCCATTTGAGGGATTGCCTTACAAGGAAGGGTATAAAGTCTTGAATTCAAGAGTGAGGGGATATGGTGAAAACATACCTCCTTTGATCAATACTTACATGAATCTTTCGCCTACCATGATGACTTTTGGTACCGCGATGAACGATGAATTTGGAGAGGTAGAGGAAACGGGGATATTGATTACCTTGGAGGATATCTACGAAACCAAAAAGCACCGGCATATGGATACATTTGAGCGGGACAGGGTGTATGGAAGCAGAGAAAAATAAAACCACGTTAATCGCCGGAGCCACCCCTGATCCAACTAGGTATGCCTATACTGCTGCCGTATTTCTGGATCGGGCCCATATTCCATTTATACCCATCAGTATCAAGAATGGAACGGTATTGGGAAAGGATATTTTACCCTTGGGCAACAAGCCGGCGCTCCAAGGAATTCATACCATCACCTTGTATTTAAACGCGGGGAACCAACAGGAATGGGAGGACTATTTTTTATCCTTGGCACCTCAACGGATTATTTTTAATCCCGGAGCGGAGAACCCCTCTTTGAAGGAGCGGGCAGAGAAGCAGGGCATTGAATGTATCAATGGTTGTACCTTGGTCATGGTCAGCTCTGGACAGTACTGAAAATCAGGCAGTAATAAACCGAGTTTAGGAGCTTTCAAAATGACATTTTGAGCCTTCAAAAAAGCTGGGTTAAGTCACTTTTTTTTTCTATCTTGCGTATTCTTTAAACGAACACAAAATCACCTTTCTATAGCCCTTTTTGAGGGTTTTCTCCAGAAAATATGAGTGAAGAAAAAGCTAATAAACCCGCGAATTACGGTGCAGGGAACATCCAAGTATTGGAAGGTTTGGAAGCAGTGCGGAAAAGGCCTGCTATGTATATCGGCGATGTCGGTGTCAAAGGTCTCCATCACCTGATATGGGAAGTAGTTGATAACTCCATTGATGAGGCACTTGCAGGACATTGCGACACGATCCATGTGACTGTGAATACCGACAATTCCATCACGGTGGAAGACAATGGTCGGGGTATTCCAACAGACTGGCACGAAAAAGAGCAAAAATCCGCATTGGAAGTGGTATTGACGGTCCTTCATGCCGGGGGTAAGTTTGACAAAGATACTTACAAAGTGTCCGGTGGATTGCACGGTGTAGGGGTTTCCTGTGTGAATGCCCTTTCTACGGATTTGAAGGCCACTGTGTACAGAGATGGAGTCATCACCGAGCAGGAGTTTAAGATTGGGGTTCCTCAGTATCCTGCCAAACAGGTGGGTACAACCGATAAGAGGGGGACCATGATTCACTTCAAGCCTGACGCATCCATCTTTACCCATACTGAATTCAAGTATGAAACCATTGCCAACCGATTAAGAGAAATGGCATTCCTGAATGCCGGAATCAGAATCTTTTTGAAAGATCTGAGAGAAATCGAAGAGGATGGCAATGCAAGGTCTGATGAGTTTTTCTCTGAAGGAGGGTTGGTTGAATTTGTTCAATACTTGGACAATACCCGTGAGAAGATCATTGAAGCACCCATTTACATCGAAGGAGAGTTCAATTCAGTACCTGTTCAGGTAGCCATGAATTACAACACGTCCTACTCTGAAAATGTGGTTTCCTATGTCAACACCATCAACACCTATGAAGGTGGAACACATGTCACCGGATTTAGAAGAGCATTGACCCGAACATTGAAGTCCTATGCAGATAAGTCCGGGATGCTGGATAAACTGAAGATTGATGTTTCCGGGGATGACTTTAGGGAAGGATTGACAGCGGTGATCTCTGTGAAGGTTGCAGAGCCTCAGTTTGAAGGGCAGACCAAAACAAAATTAGGCAACTCGGATGTAGTAGGTGCCGTGGATTCTGCGGTTTCAGATACCTTGCAGTTCTGGTTGGAAGAACATCCGAAAGAGGCTAAAATCATCGTAGGAAAAGTGATCCTTGCTGCACAGGCCAGACATGCGGCTAGAAAAGCCCGTGAAATGGTGCAGCGAAAGAATGTCCTGGGAGGCGGAGGTCTACCCGGTAAACTTGCCGATTGCGCGAATTCTGATCCTTCTATTTGTGAACTTTACCTGGTCGAAGGGGACTCCGCAGGGGGATCTGCCAAGCAAGGTCGTGACCGTGATTTCCAAGCCATCTTACCTTTGAAAGGAAAGATCCTGAACGTGGAAAAGGCGCATGAGCATAAGATCTACGATAACGATGAAATCAAGAATATCCTGACTGCACTCGGTGTGAAGTTCGGAACGGTCAATGATGACAAAGAGCTTGATTTATCCAACTTGAGATATCATAAGATTATCATCATGACGGATGCCGATATCGATGGATCTCACATTAGGACCTTGATTTTGACGCTGTTCTTTAGGTATATGAGATCCTTGATCGAAAATGGATACGTATACATCGCATTGCCACCTCTTTATTTGTTGAAGAGAGGGAAAGACGAGCGGTACTGCTGGACAGAAGAAGAGCGTCAGCAATTGACCAAGGAAATGGCCAAGGATGGAAAGGAAGACAGTGTCGGGATTCAGCGATACAAAGGTCTTGGTGAGATGAACCCGGAGCAGCTGTGGACCACCACCATGGATCCTTCCGTGAGAACCATTAAGCAAGTGACCATCGATTCTGCCGCAGAGGCCGATCACTTATTTAGCATGTTGATGGGGGATGAGGTAGCTCCAAGAAGAGAGTTTATTGAGAAGAATGCTAAATATGCCAAAATAGATACCTAAGGCGAATTAATAAACAATAAAGGGGCCTTTGTGCCCCTTTTTTCATTCTTTAACAAGGAGATAAACTTGGATTTGACAAAGGAATTTTAAATTGCCTACCCAAATAGTAAACTTTTATGAAACTGGCATTAAAAGATAAATACGAATCGATTATCCAAAAAAGTGACCTGGTAAGCCGGGATTTAAGCTGGCTAAAATTTAATGATCGGGTATTAGATCAATCGAAGAAAGAACACCGGACAATTTTTGAGAAGTTAAAATTCTTGGCCATCACTGCCTCGAATTTGGATGAGTTCTTCATGATCAGGGTCGGTTCTCTTTACAACTACCTGGATTATGACAAAGAGCGGGTCGATTATTCGGGTCTTCGGGAAGAACCCTTCAAGACCAAATTGATGAGTGATTGTCAGGTTTTTCATAAAGATCAACATGAGCATTTCACGAATGTGATTCTTCCTGGCCTGGATCAGGAAGGGGTTTCCTTGTGTAATATTTCCAGGCTTACCGATTCTGAAAAACAAACGGTAAAGGATTACTTTAAAAAAGCCATCTATCCTATGCTTACCCCCATGGTATACGATGGTTATCGAACCTTTCCGATTTTGATGAATCGCTTGCTGATTTTTGGGGTGGTGACCACCAGTCCCGGAGAGCGGAAGGATATGAAGAAGCTGAGTTTTGTTCAGATTCCATCCAATATCCCGAGGTTTTTCGAGATTGAAAGAGATAATTCCCTGTTATTGATTCCGATCGAGGAAGTGATTCGGGAGCATATTGTGTCACTTTTCAGGAATGTGGAGATTGAGGGGATCAGTTTGTTTAGGATTACCCGAAATGGGGACTTCACCCTGGAGGAGTCAGAAGACATGGACGCGAATTTCCTGGAGGAAGTGAAGCGAAAGTTAATGGAAAGAAAAACCGGTCGGGTCGTTCGGATTGAGATAGAGGAGGGGTATAGCAAATGGATGCTCAATTCCCTTTTGGAGCGTTGGAACTTGAAAATGGACTCCGTTTTCCTGGTCAAGCGAGCCAGTATGATCGATTTTACGGGCATGTGGCAGATTGTTGGAAACAAGAAGTTCAGAGAACGCTTGCCTCAGGTCCATCCTCCGGTTAATCCACTTTCTTACCCTGAAGAAGGAAGAGCGGATATCTTTGAAACACTGAAGGAGAAAGATATTTTATTGCATCACCCTTATAATAACATCGATTCCATTTTGGATTTGATCAATAAGGCTGCTGAAGACCCTGATGTAATGGCCATCAAAATGACTATTTACAGATTGGCCAAAGACAGTCAGATTACCAAAGCTTTGTTAAAGGCAGCAGAAAACGGAAAGCACGTTTCAGTGTTGTTCGAGGTGAAGGCACGTTTTGACGAGGAAAATAATATCCGGGAGGCAAAAAGACTTCAAAAAGCCGGTTGCTTTGTGATTTATGGGATTACCCATCTCAAGACCCATACAAAACTGTTGCTCATTGTGAAAAAAGATGCCAATGAAATCACCCGCTTTGTTCATTTGGGATCTGGAAACTATAATGAGGATACCGCCAGACTCTACACCGATATTGGTTTATTGACCACCAATGAGACCTTGGCCAATGATGTATCTGAATTCTTTAACGTTATAACGGGGCACTCCATGCCTTCCCAATACACCAACTTGATTACCGCTCCTAGGGATATGCGAAATCAGTTGATTGAGTTCATTGAAGAAGAGGCAGAAAATGCCAGAAAAGGTCTTCCAAGTGGGATTTTCATCAAAGTGAACTCCTTGGAGGATTCAGAAATCATCTATGCCTTGTATAGAGCTTCCCAATCTGGAGTGACCATTAAATTGGTAGTGAGAGGGATTTGTTGCTTACGCCCTCAGCGGGAAGGATTGAGTGATAAGATAGAAGTGATTTCCATTGTGGGTGATTTCTTGGAACATTCCAGGATCTATCACTTCCATAACAACGGAAATACCAGAACCTATGCAGGGAGTGCCGATATGATGGTCCGTAGTTTTGATAAAAGGTTGGAATCCTTGTTCAAGGTAGAAGCTCCTTTGTTGGAAAAGCAGTTGATGAATATCCTGGCCTATAACCTCAAAGACAATGTCAATGCCTATGTCATGCAGGAAGACGGAACCTTTATTGCCAAATCTCCAGTAGGGGATGAGGAAGAGTTCAATGTTCATAAAGAGTTTTTCCACTTGGACCCCGAAAAAGTAATTCAAGTACAGCTGGTAGAATCCTAATCAAAAAGCCTCTGTTAAAGAGGCTTTTTCTTTTGATGCTTATCGAATAAAATCTGCATGATCCCATCTTTCAGTCCCAGATCAGGGACCATGATTTTGGTGGACTGGGCGGCATTCATGGCCCGTTGGTAAATCTTTCCAGCAGGGATAATGACATCTGCCCTGTCATGATTCAGGTTCAGTTTGTTGACCCGTTCTTCAAAGGTCAGTGATTCGAGGTAATGAATGGTTTCTTTGATTTTTGAATACTCCAGGAATTTTCTGTTTTTCCGAGGACCGGTTAGTTCAAAGATTTTATTGATGTTTCCACCTGTACCTATGGAAATGATATTCGATTTTTTTTCCATGTTCTTGGCGATGAAACTCTCCATCGACTTCCAGACAGGTTCCAGGACTTTGTCTTCCAAAGCCCTCACAGATCCTATTTGGAAGGATTTAGAAGCTATTTTTACCCGTTTATGGTAAATATTGAGTTCGGTACTTCCGCCTCCTACATCGATGTGTAGATAAGCTTTCTCATCGATGAGACTTTTGAGGGAATTGTTGATGAGTTCCGCTTCTTTGTTACCATCAATGATGTTGATTTTCAGTCCGATATCCTCCCTGACCTCCTCGACAATGTCTTTGCCGTTGGAACTTTCCCGCATCGCTGAAGTGGCGCAGGCCATGTAATCATCTACCTCGTATAGATCGATCAGGATTTTGAAGGCTTTCATCAGTTTGATGAATTTCCTCCGGTTCAGGTCACTGATTTTTTGGGTATGGAACACATCCAGGCCCAGTCGAAGGGGAAATCTTAAATATTCCAGTTTTTTGAAATTGTAAACCCCCTCATAGTGGGTCACATTCGTGATTTGCAAACGAATGGCATTAGACCCAATATCTACGGCGGCGAATTTCAATTTCCTGAATTATTTCTTTTTGGAGAATATCAATAAAACAACTCCTGCGGCTGCTACAATTCCACCGGTATAAGAAGGCCAGTCGACTTTGTGTTGTTTGTCTGCGTTGATTTGGATGGGGCCTGCATCTACTACTTTCTCTTTAGTAGTAAAGCTGATGCTGTTGCTAAAGAACATAAAAGCTCCTGCAAGAATTAATACTATCCCTAAGATCTTCATACATCTGATTTTTTGAATGTTGTGCAACTATTTTGCCAAAGGAGCTTAAAAAGGGAATAAAACGGGAATTAAAAGCGTTCCAATCACCCAAAACAGCAAGTTCAAAGGAGTTCCTACGATTAAATAATCCTTAAACATATAATTACCAGGTGAATAGATCATGGTATTGGTTTGGTAGCCCATGGGAGTCATGAAGCTAAGGCTGGCCGCAAAAGTTACAGCCATGAGAAAAGGTCTTGAATCTACACCAAGGTTTGTTGAGATGCTGATCGCGATGGGGGCAATTAATGCAGCCGTAGCATTATTGGACATGACATTGGTGAGCATAAATGTCAGGCCAAAAATCCCACAGAGCACTGCCCGGGGCCCAAAATCACCCAGTAAATGGACGATACTTTGGCCTAAAAGTGCAGAACCACCGGTTTTCTCCAAGGCCGTACCCATGGAAAGGATTCCTGCTAACATCAAAATCACTTTCCAGTCTATTGCTTTATAGGCTTGCTCCGTGTTGATGATCCCAAACACAATCATGGCTACCGCCCCTGCCACGGCAGCTACCACAATGGGAAAAACATGGAAGATTGCGAGTGCCAATACCGTGGCCATAATCAATAAAGTCAAGGCTGTTTTGGTTTTATTGAGGACTTTACTTTTTGTTTCTGATAGTATTAATAAGCCCTCCGTTTCATGCACCGACTGAATACTTTCCTCTGTGCCTCTCAACAATAAAATATCTCCTGCAGCCAAACTGGTTTTGGTCAATTGTGTTTTCAGCATCCCTGAGCGGTGACGGATTCCTATGACCAGGACCTGGTTGAATAATTCTTTGAAATTGAGTTCTTTGATACTTTTTTTGATCAAAAATGAGCTCGGAGTCACCACCGCTTCATATAATCGTTCCTCATTTCCGGTAACTAATGTTTCATCCCAGACCAGTTCTGATTTCAATTTGATTCCTTGATAGGATTTCAGTTTTTCTAGAGACTCTTTGTCTGAACTCACTCGGATGATGTCTCCTTTGATGATGGGGGAATTGGGGTAAACCCTGATTTTCCTTTGATCGTCCCGGATAATCTGTAAGGGCTTAATCGGGTATTGATTAAAAAGTTTTTGCTTGGAAATGGGTTCATCCAACTGCGGATAATTGTCTTCAATGATGATTTCGGTGAGGTAATTTCCTAAATCTAAGTGATCGTTTAGCCATGCTCTGTTTTTTCGTTTAGGAAGCAGGAAACGACCTACTAAAACCATGTAAAGGATGCCTGAAGCCAAGAAAATCATTCCCATGAGGCTCATTTCAAAAATCCCGAAGGAAGGTAATCCCGACTGCTCTGCGATCCCACTTACCAAAATATTGGTACTGGTTCCCAGTAAAGTACATACTCCTCCCATCAGCGCACCAAAAGATAGGGGCATCAGTAATTTGGAGGCCGGGATTTGATTGTTTTTGGCCAATTGTATTACTGCAGGCATCAAGAGTGCCACCACCGCCGTGTCATTGATAAAAGCGGATAAGATTCCCGAGGAAATCAACAGGGTGACGATGAGGTTTAGCTCACTTTTCTGGGCCTGTTTACTTAACCTGTAACTGAATGAGTCCAGAATTCCAGTGCTGAAAATTGCGGTAGACAAAATAAACATTGCGGCCACTGTAAGAGTTGCTGAGTTAGAGAATCCAGCATACCCCTCTTTAATATCCAATATGCCCGTGAGAAGAAAAAGGACCATGACTAAAATAGATACCACATCAATGGGGAGTTTTTCTGTAAAAAACAAAACAACCCCCAATAGGATAATGCCCAGTGTCATACCGATTTCAAAAGTCATAGGTCACATGTTAAGGTAATTTCCTTTTTTGAGTTTTTTCTTGGTACTGAAAAATGAATAGATACCTGTTCCTAAAATTGCTAAACTCAAGGCCAGTGCCAAGTATCCCAGCTCTTTTACATGGTCTAATTTCTCAACCTCAAATAATGCTATTCCACTTACTAAAAAATATAAAGATGTCCGGATAAATGAAAGGAGGGTACGTTGGTTGGCCAGTTTAGTACGTTGACGGGCCAAATAATCCCTGATAATGAGTTCACTTTCAAAGTCATTTTCCATATTTGTATTATATTATTTAAAATTTATTTATTTCTAATCTGATAAATTATGAAAAGAATTTCTACACTTTTCCTTCTTCTTTTTCTAGCCGGGAATTTAATTGCCCAAACTGAAGCAGAATTAATCCCTGCCGATACGAGTTATTGGCTGAAAGAAATAAGTGGTGGGTTGAACTTGAATCAAGGTTCCTTTAGTAGCAATTGGCAAGGAGGGGGAGTGAATTCGATCGCTGTCGGTACGTATTTGAACGGTCGAGCCAACTATGCCAAAGATAAATGGACCTGGGACAATACGATGGATTTTGCCTATGGTATTGTGAAGAACAAAGATGAAGATGGAAGGAAGTCAACAGACCGTATTTATTTGGACTCCAAAATAGGTTACAAAATAAATGATAAGTGGAATTACTTTTTTGCAGTCAATTTTTTATCTCAGTTTGCTCCGGGATACGATTTTGGAGAGGATGAAAAAACCCTCATCTCCAAATTTTTAAATCCAGGTTACCTGACCACTTCATTGGGTTTTGAGTACAAGCCCAATGATGAGTTTAGTCTGAGGATTTCACCCTTAGCTCCAAGATGGACTTTTGTAACAGATACGGAGCTTTATACCAATGTGGAAAACAACTACGGCGTAGAGGTGGGAAAGAAAGTGAGGACTGAATGGTTGGCATTTAACTTATTGGCTGACTGGAATAAAAAGTTGAGTGAGAACCTGACATTGAAGATGAGGTATCAGATGTTTGCCAATTACGAAACCTTGGCTTTTGATACCATAGACCATCGCTTGGATCTAGGTCTGGAGGCGAAAGTTTCCAATCTGATCAATGTGAGTTTGACTAGTTTAAGCATTTACGATATTGATCAAGACGATAAAATACAATTTAGCCAAGGGCTGGCATTGGGTATTTCATTTAAGCGAGGAAACTTCCCTGAAGAGTAATAAATTTTAACAAATTTTTATTTGGCATTTTGATTTAATTATAATTGTATTATTTTTGAATTCATTGTGGTAGTTAAATAATAGTTGGTTTAGTTTTCAAATAAAGGGCAGGAGATCTTCTCCTGCTTTTTTATTGCCCTAAGGCCAGTTTTTTACTTTTTTGTGCTACCTCCATATTCTTCTTTGAATAATCCTATTTTTTCATTTAACTCATTCAGGAAGACAGTCGATTATATGGAAGATATAGGGATTTTTCAGAAGACAACCCCAGGATTTTAACGGTAACAACTTGTTCTCTATCCCATAAGAACGATGAACGATGGCGAATTTGTATGCCATTTCCTGGAAGGGAGAATAAATTCAATCAAGAAAAATCAATCCACCACTAATTCCAGGGTCAAATTGCTGGAAGAAGTCCCAGGATTTTCAAGATCCAATTGATAGGTATAATATCCAGGTGACAAAGGTGTCTCTCCCACGTAATCGAAGGGTTGGATGACCAATTCTTTTCCATCTGCATTTAGTTTTACATAGCCATACCGGTAAGCGGATTCAAAGAATTTGTAGTCCGATTTGCTTCCCCCAGCTACCTTTCCAAATTCTACCTGGCTAGCCCCTGAACTAATCAAAATATCTTCAAAATCCACCGAAGAACTATTTTCCACTCGAATCAAAACCCCTGTTGGATGTTCCTTTTCGGAGCAGGACCATAGCATAAAAACCGTGAATAGAAGGATTATTAACTGTTTCATTTCCCCTTTTATTTTCTAGTACGAAACTTTGGGTAACAGTGCAACCGACAGAGGAAAAAACTGAGGGATCAACCATTCAAAACTTAAAATGAAGTTTATATAAAAGACTAAGTTGTTTTGATTTTAATATTGAGGCGATTTTTTAGTTTAGATCAACTTTTATTCAAGGCAATTTGAAAGAGTTCATCAAATGGTTCATCGATAAGCTTGTGCTTCACCATCCACCAGTCAATGGCTTTATCTGGTGGCTGGTCCTCTTTATGTTTCCAATTAATCCCTCATTGGCCCAAAACGAATTAAATCTAAAGGGAAGGCAACTCGCGGAAAGCTATTGTGGAGCATGTCATGCGTTTCCCAGTCCTGCTCTATTGCCAAAACAGGTGTGGAAAACGCTGGTTTTGCCGCAGATGGCTGCTTTGATGGGAATCAAGGAGGCCCAGGATAGTTTGGGAGTTTGGGACAAGACCGAAGAAGAAACCGCAGTGTTGAAATCAATGGGTATATATCCACCTACACCAATCATCGGAATGGAGGATTATCAATGGATTATGGAGTTTTACGAAGCCCAGGCTCCCGATGGCTTACCTGAGCAGGAATCGAAGCCCGATCCAGTTTCATTGGAGGGGTTTGAAGCGAAAAATCTTTTCATTGAAGGCATTAAAAGTCCCAAGACAAGTTTGGTGGCAATCAATGAGGAGCGAGCTGAGCTGTTGATTGCTGATGGGAACAACAACCAGTTGTATGCAAAAGACCTACAGGATGAGCTGTATACGCTTCCTTCTATGGGAAGTCCGGCAGTTCAGTTTATTCGAAAATCACCTCAGGTCTATGATTTTATCAGCATAGGTTCCATCGCTCCCAATGATCTTTCCCAAGGGGCACTTTATGAGATGGATTTAACCACCACTTCCTGGAACCTTGTTTTAAATGGATTGCCAAGGCCCGTTTTTGGAGTTTGGGAAGACCTACAGCAAGATGGCAAGGCCGATTTTATCTTATGTAATTATGGGAATCATGGCGGAGGAATTTCGGTTTATTGGAATGGAGATATGACTTCAATCCCCACAGAACTGGGTGGGGCAGGAGCCCGAAAAGTAGAAGCGGTGGATCTAAATCAAGATGGGCAGGTAGATCTGGTAGCCTTATTTTGCCAGGGAAACGAGCGGATTTCCGTTTTTTATAATCTGGGTAATGGGCAATTTGGACAGGAACAGATCCTATTAAAGTTCTCACCGGTCATGGGGAGCAGCTACTTTGAATTACAGGATTTTAATGGAGATGGGGAAATGGATCTATTGGTAAGCAATGGAGATAACTGGGATTATTCCTCCGTATTGAAACCCTACCACGGTTTCCGTATCTATGAAAACAAGGGGAAGGGAGAATTTGAAGAAGTTTGGTTTTATCCTCAATACGGGGCCGTAAAGGCCATGGCACTGGATGTGGATCTAGATGGCGATTTAGATATGGCCACCATTGCTTTTTATGATGAACTGGAGGATCCCAGGCAACAGTTTATCCTGTTCGAAAATCAGGGGAACTGGGATTTTCAGCCAAAAGTGATTCCGGATGCTGCATTGGGGAAGTGGCTGACCATGGATGTGGGAGATTTAGATCAGGATGGAGATCAGGATATCGTGCTCGGGGCTTATTCCCATACCCTGTTGGAATACAGCAAACTATTGATCCAAGGGATTGAGGATATTCCAAACGTGTTGATTTTAGAGAACACAATTAAAGATTGATAGAATTTTAGACCTTGTAATAATTATTATCAAGCCTAAAAAGTCAATTTCTATTCAGCCCTTTTAATTTATTTTATATGCTCAAGATCATTTTTACTCTAGCACTTTTAACCCCGATTATTTCAAATGCGCAAACTCTACAAGTGATGAGTTACAATATCCATCATGGTGCAACAAGAGAGGAGAAATTGAGTATTCGGGAAATAGGTGAATTTATTCTAAAAAGTCAGGTAGATATCGTAGGGGTGCAGGAGGTGGACAGTGTCTGTAATCGATCAGGGAAGCAGGATCAAATGGAAGTTTTGGCCCAGATCACCAAGATGCATCCTCTATTCGCCAGACATTTTGCCTATGATGGGGGAGCATATGGATTGGGTATTCTATCCAAATTCCCCTTGGAAGAGGTGAGAAATGATCGGATTTTAAGTGTTAGGCCCAATGGAGATACCAGCACCCTGGCATTTCTCTCTGCCAAGGTTCAATTAGCCTCGGGGAGAACTGTCCGGTTTGCTACGGCACATCTTGCCTTGGATCATCCGACAAGGATGACCCAGATATCACAAATTTTGAAGTATTTGGAAGGAGAGTACCCTGTGGTTTTAACAGGGGATTTCAACACCTTGCCTGATAGCCCAGAAATCGAATTATTAAAAACAAGATTTCAGCTGACACAATCAGAGGATGATCTTACTTTCCCGGAGAAAGACCCAACCAAGAAGATTGATTATATTTTTATTGATCAGGATTTTCCGCAGAAGACCTTCAAAAAACAAGTTTACCTGGGCAATCATCTATCTGACCATTTACCCATTCAATCAGAAATCAGGTTCCATTAAGCCTGAATAGCATCTACTAGGTTCGTTATACTAGGTTCAATAAATTTTTAGCACATTTTGACCCCATACCGAATATTCCCAGGTAGATCCCATTGGATCAATTCCATGGGATGATCATTCTTATAGATTAAAAGTTGTATTTTAATTCCTTAAAATTTTTTCCATATGACACTAGCGGATTTTAAGAATGCACATAAATGGCTCATTATTCCATTGGTCATTGCATTGATCGGGTTTTCAAGGGGATATTTTTTCAGGTTGACTGAAGCCACTTGGCATCAACATATGCATGGTTTATCCGCTATCTTATGGTATGTCATGATGATTGTGCAGCCTTATTTAATTACAAGGGGGAACGTCAAAAAGCATAGATACTATGGTATTCTTTCCCTATTCCTGGCAGGAGGGGTTACCTTTTCAGCGATCACCATTATTCCCCTGAATTTAAAAGCCGCGGTTGACCTAGAGCCGAATCCAATCATATCTGCAGACTTTTTATATGGAGTTTCCTTTACAGATTTGGTAACGATCATTGGATTTGGGGTGAGTGTTCTGATGGCCATCATCAAAGTAAATAAATTGGAAGACCATGCCATGTGGATGATATCTTCTGTCTTTTGGGCCTTGATGCCGGCATTGGGTCGATTGGCAGTCATTCCGACCATTTTGATTTTTGGGTTTCCTCCTCCTTACGACTTTATAGACGTACTTTTCGTCTCAACTCTGATTTGTATAGTCCCCATTGTAATTATTTGTTGGAGGTTAAAGCGGTGGCATCCGGCTTTGATCATTGTGGGAATTGCCAACCTGCTATACCTTTTTATCAGACCAATCGGCAGGAGTGAATTGTGGCGCTCCATAGCTGATGAACTCTTCAAATACTAGAGAAGGGATGGGGCAGTCCAGGAGGTTGGCAGCGAATATCCCTTATGGAAGCCACAGCCTGTAATACAGAAGGTTCAATCCTGAAACCCTATACAAGAAAAACAAAATAGAAACCAAAGTTGATGAAGTATGAATCCTAAATTTGAGGCAGGAATTAATATAGCCATAAAAATCCCCAAAAGTAAGTATGAAAAAACCATTGCTTTTTACAGGGACATTCTAGGATTTACAGTGGAGGAAAAACCCATTTCAAACCCCACTGTTTCCAGAACCCATGAAGTAAGATTCGGAAACAATACGATTTGGTTGGATTGTGTCGATAACTATACCCATTCCGAAACCTGGCTGCAGCTGACGGTTCCGGATGTAGGGATCGCAACAGATTACCTGGCCTCCATGGGTGTTGAAACTTGTGATGAACTGGAAGCACTTCCTGAAAATATGCATTGGATTCAGGATCCTTCTGGAACCGTGTTTAATTTGCAAAAGAGAGCGACGGATCATCCCGACCAGTGAAGATGATCTGCCACTCAGGTGGTTTCCATTCTTGATTTGGCTTTAGAAGGTTTTTTTTTCATCCATTTCCCGGATTTTCACCTGACTTAGGCTCATGCGGTTGAATGTAGGATAGTAGTCGATATACCCATATTCATGCAGTTCCCGGATGATCCTGAAATACGTAGTCGTGCTGGATATTTTGGCCGCTTTCATCAGATCTTCCCTTTTGATCGGGAAGGGCTCCATCCCTCCGTGTTCCTCTCGCAGGTATAATAGCACGGAGAACAGGCCTATATGGGACAGGCATATCCTGGGGTCCCTGTCAATATCCGCTATAAAACGTTCCAATGCTTTTTTGATAGGTTCCATCCCCGCTTATCGAATCCCATTACTTTTTCTTTTCCTTGTTTTTTTAGGGGAGTGATCCTCTGACCCAGCCTTTATTTCAGTTTTCTGTGAGGTGGCTTTTGATTCTTTGGCTGATACCTTTGGAGAGGGGTTGATTTTCATTTGATTGGAATCATAGACTTGAATGCTTTTGAATTTTGGAATGGCTTCAATAAATCGTTTTTGTTCCCCGTTTTCCTGCAGAAATACCACCGACTGACGATTTCCTTTTTTCAGGGAGTCCATCAATCGATTTAGATCCTCTGGAACTTGTAGTTCCTTAATGGGATACTTTTCAAGTGTTTTTTGTAAGTCGAAGCCATATTTTTCGTGGAAGAGTTGGTATTTGAAGTTTCCGAGCCTGTCCGTATTCCGGAAGTCCAGCTGAACCCATGCCTGGTACTTTTGCTGGTCTTTGTTGACCAGTTCCTTTTTTACCGCCCGACCGTCCAATAAATTATATCCTTCTTTTAAGGTCATGTGATTGTCTTTTCCCATGTAAAAAGTCTGGCTGATGGAAGGATCTTCTTGTCCTTCTTTGGTCAGAATCGAGTCGTACCTGCTGAAAAAATACCGGTCCGATTGATTGGACCTTTGAAAAAACAAGGTGGAGTCGACCCGGTCCCCACCAAATTTAGCTTGGTGTTTCAAGGTGAATTCAAGGGATCCCTGCTGTAGTTGTTCTTTCAAAGAGGCTTCCAGGGAATCTCCGAAGCCACTGTATTTGATCTGGTTTTTGAGGTAATCGAAGTTTTGTTCATTCATGATCGTGGTGTTTAGGATTTACATATAATTAGGATGTCCTCTTTCAGAGGCCGAATTGATGCTTCAGTCCAAAACCATGGCCTGCATCAGATGCCGGTTTTTTACTTTGATTTTCAGGTTTCTGCCACCCTTTTGTTCCATCAGTTCAATTCCCAGATGCTTTTGGTTGGGGAGGGTGAACTTGGAGAGGACCACCACCAGGGTTTGGGTGGATTGTGCCGGGATTCTAGTTGAATCTCCCCAGATCAGTATGGGTATTTGTTCCAATTCCTGGGAAGCACTGCGCTTACTTTGTTTGTTGTCCCTGATAAAAAGCCGAAACTGTTCAGTGTCATAGGCAATGTTGGTCTGGTTTTCCAACTGGATCTGGAAATAGAGCAGGTCATTTTCAATGTAGATTCCTGTCAAGGCCATCCCCGTCAGATACCTTCTTTGCCGGATAGGGTGCATGCTCCGGTGTTTCAGGGAAATCAATTGGGCCGTTTCCTGGATTTCCGAAGGAGTAGGATCGAAAACCTGTAATGCTGGCTGGGTATAAGAATCTCCTGGGTGAATGCTCCAGTTTAGGTTTTCGGGATTTTGGGCATAGCTTACCATAAAGGAATAAAACCCTCCATCCTCCGTGATCACCGTCAGGTTGGAGTTGGGGAGCTCGCTGTTTTCAGCTTTCACCTGAAGCATGTTTTTCACCGCTTGGGCTTTTTGAACCAGAATATTCCGGTTTCCCCGGTCTACACTTTTGATAGGGTGGGGGAAAATCAGATGGGAAGTCATCAGGTCGCTTACCTGTAAGGTGGAACCGTAAATGGGCTTGGTTTCGAATTCGGTATTGACTTGGGCAAGTGTAGTTAGGGAAAGGCCACTGCCCAGCAATGTGATCAGTAAGTAGGTATGGATGTTCATAGGAGCGGAGTAAAGAGTTAATTGGTTAGATGATCAGTCATTGTGTACGATCCAGACCTGATAGCCTGCTTTGAGGTTGACTTTGACCTGTCTGATTTTTTTACCCAAAAAGCTTTTGGCTGTTTCTATTCCCGCCTGGGCTGCCTGGGCTTCCAAAGAATAATCGAAGCTGTTGAATCCCAATCCCTGGATTGCCCGGGATCCTGATTGGCTACTTACCTCCTTGGATAGGGAACCTGGTATTCTGATTCCTTCCAATCCATCTGCATCATGGACCTTGAAATCAACCGGGAGTATCTGGTCAGCGATTCGGATGTGGCGAATAGAGATGTTGAGTCGTTCCCCATGGAGGCTAGCCAAGCCATACACCAGTTGATCTTTAGGAAGGGTGATTTCATTCAGGTTGATTCCTTCAATAATCCGAAGCTTGACCGTGGAGCCTGAAACCAGGGTTTGGTCTTCATGGATCACTGCTTTGATGGAAGCGGAAGACTTGGTTTCCATTGATTCGGATTCAAGTCCAAAGAAACCGTTGAAAGAAGCAGGAAATCTAGATAGGTGGCTTGCCTCCCCTATGGGAAAGTCTTCCTTGGTTGCAGCGGATAACCGAAAGGGAGGGCTCTTTTCCTTTTTTGAGCGCATCCGTTCCTGAAACCGTTCAGGGTGTTGGATATCCAGGATACGGTCCAGTAGTTCTGCCATTTGATCCAATTCGGGGTCCGGTGTTGAATTGGCGTGCTGCATTTGTTGCATCATTTGGTCGAGCCGATCCAGGTCTGTGCCCAGGGTAGGGATAGGATCTGTCGGTTTTGGAAAGGAGGGCAGGTCTTGTCTTGGGGCCGGTGGAGGACTTTCCTGGATGGTCCGGTTGAGAGTTTCCAACCGTTGAAGAATCTGTGCTTCCTGAGTGGATTGAAAAAGCGGGGAATTGGATGCGCTTCCCTTGCTGATGGGAGGAGGGGAAGTCGTTTCCATGCCCTGTTCTCCCTGAAATGCCATTTGATAATAAGGATCGTTTTTGACTTCTCTTTGAAATCTGCCGGAGTCCTCACTGGATCGTTGGTAGTGCTCCATTTTGTCAAAATGCTTTTCCTCAAACCCCAACAGTTCAGGAAGGCTGGGGTTAAAACCATCTGCCAAGTGGTCAAGTGGGGAGGAGGCTTTTTGGGATCCTCCTCCCAATGCCCAGAAGGCGAGGGTAAGAAAAGGGACGGTCAAGACGGGAATCATCAGCATAAGTGTTCGTTGTTGCTTGGATCTGGAGTGGATTGGATGCTTCATGGGTAGCGCGTTTGAATGGTTAAGTCATAGTTTTCCAGTGTATTCCATTGTTCGATCAAAAATCCATGGGGATTGTTTTCGCTTCTGGAAATAGGTCTTAGAGAACCTTCCGTGATCAATTTCCTGGTCACGATAGATCCGGCACGGGTCAGGGTTTGTTTTCCATAATATTTGAATGGATAGGGAGGCGTTGACAAGTCTACCTCGATGCTGTCGGCTTGGATTTCCTGACTGATATTGCCTGCAATGATGTTGGAGTAGTAATTACTTTCCCGCAGGTTGTCGTATTGCCTTTTGGCAGAAATATCCGCTAAATAAAGGGCCTTGGTCGTGTTGGTTTTGATCACCTGGTCGTCGGGATCAAGGGTAAAGAAGTGGTGATGGAAAGAGGCGATATGATCTTTGGCTTCTACCAACAGGTTTTCCCTTCGATCGGACACCAGGGCTTCCAAGATTTTTCCATGGGCAAGGACATATACCTTTTCCTGAAGCGAAGCTGCCAATTGATGGCTTTGATACAGGGTAAATCCTGAAAAAAGGAAGCATCCCAGGATGATGATACCTGTGAATAGCCTCATTTGCCGAAAGGCAGTATCGATGTTTTTTGGTTTTTGAAACATAGGTGCTTGGATTAGGAGTCGCCTTTGAGTTTGTCAGATTGGTAGTTGTCATGATCGGAGAAATATCCAGAGGAAGTCCCATGTGAAGACAAGGACTGGATGAGTTTACCGGCTTGGTCACCCAGATAATCGGCGGTCATTCCTGTCCCTTTTCCCATCAAGCCCACTCCCTTTCCCGCTACGGCTACCGTGGCCAGTGACCCTCTGGTAAAAAAGCTGGAGACTTTGTGAGGAAGTGTACCTCCAGAAGCGGCATGAACGATGTAGTTCGCTACGGATGGTACCGAGAAATAGCCAATGATTCCGATGACCAGGAATATCAGGTATCCGGTATCTGTAGCAGAGAAAAAAGTGTCCCCGGTATGTTCAATCTGTCCGATGTCCAACACCAGCATTTTTTCCTGGATGGTACTGATGATGGCCCCGAAAATATTGGCAACTGGAAGCCAGAGGTAGATGTTGATATATCTGGCCAACCAGACGACCAAGGTATGGTGGAACCCATCGAACACCGAAAGTCCAAATACCAAGGGCCCCAAGATCGAAAGTACAACCAATTGAAAAGTTCTTAGCGTATTGATGCAGAGGGCAGCTGCCTCAAAAAGAAGTTGCAAGATTTCAGCAAGTACCTCCTTGATCCAATGTTTGAAATTGAAACTCCATTTTGCTCCATGAAACTCCATAATGTCACTAAAGGATTCCCACCAGGTCATGCCTGTTTCTTCACTTCCTTCCGGTAGCCCTTGTGTGTATTTGAGCCATTTTTCATAATCCCCCTGTCTATGGTTATTCCGGAACATCAATCCTTGGAGTGTTCCCTTTACCAGCTCCTCTTTGTGCTGGAGCAGGTTTTCAATGGCGGAGTTGGAATGATCCATCATGGATGCCGTCGCCCTGACAGTGGGGTTCATTACCCCATTGATCAAGGAAAGGACAGATGGAAAGAACAGGATACAAAAACCGATGGCGAAAGGCCGGAACAGCGGATAGAAATCGATGGGTTCTGCGTTGGCGATGGATTGCCAGACACGTGATCCGATGTACCATAAGGCCCCGAATGCGGCAATTCCCTGGGAGACACTGATCAGCTGTCCGCACAAAGGCATCATTTCGGAATATAGCTCTTCCAATACCCCATGTAAGCCTTGGTCCATGCTGGTCTGGGCATGGGAAATCGAAGAAAGTGAACATCCTACAGCGACCAAAAGAAAAATCCTGATTTTGGTTTTCATGAGTTTAGGAAGTGGTTAATAATGGGAATTGTAAAGCGTTCTGATTCCCGATAGCTCCTGTATCGTCTTCGACCTTTGGAGCGCCAGGATTTGGGTGTCTTGATTAAACCTGGTCAGGAATTGAATTTTGTCCATCATACCCTGATGGATCCGGTCAATCGCCTTCAGACGTTCCTCGTCTGACATCCGAAGGGTTCCTGCTGTCAATACCAAGGTCAATTCATCCAGATGTTGGAGGCTCTTCTGCATCAGGTTTTGATACACTTGGTACAGATAGGAGATTTCCTGATGCGTGAATTGCCCGGATTGCCTGAAGACGGAGTATGCCCTTTTATAATCGTTGAGCAATTGGAGTTGAAAGTGGATGATCTCAGCTACTTTGTAGTAGTCCTTAACCGCTGGATTTACCTCCAAAAGTTGGTTCAGGAAGGTCTCATGCAGGTTGAAATTCCCTGAAGCCAACTTTTCAATTTGGGAATACCCCTTTCGAAGAGTCGTGTAGCCTTGTTCCAAATCGCTCAGGATTTCCTTGAGCTGATTGAGTTTGGTAACATTGAGCAACAGTTGGGTCGCCTCATCTGTCTGGGCCTGGGCCAGTTGTATTCCCAGGGAAAGCACGAACATACAGGATAGGAAGTGGATCTTTTTCATGGCAATTTTCTACTTAATGGACATGGATTTTTTTGCGTTGTTCGAGCGCTTGTATCGCTCTTTGTCTGGAATACCCCAGGGATTGACAATCCTGAAAGAGCTGGAGCGCCGCAGCATGGATCTTCTGCATTTGGAGTTGGATTTGAGTCAATTGTTCCATGCGATCTGTGTCATTTAAATTCAATAGGTCCTTTGCAAGCAAGTTCTGCTGGCTTTCAAAGAGTTGATCACTGTCTTCTTTCAGGCCTTGGACTATCTGGAGGATGAATTTTTCTTCGGCATCGGTGAAGAGGAATTGTCGGAAATACTTGTTGGGGACGAGTTGGTTTAGCTGGTTGATTTCTGCATAGAGTAGGGAGGTTTTTTCTATTGCGTGGTGGTCCCTGAGATGAGGGTTGATGGTAGAAAAGGAAGTGAAATGCGTTTGATGCAATGCCATGTCCTCCCCAGTGATGCTCCTTATCAAGTCCAAGCCTTGAGAGACCACTTCATACCCTTCCTTTAGCACCCTGCCATAGGCTTGAAGTGCCGCAATTTGTTCTGCCAGGTACTTTTGTTGGGTTTTCTTTTGGTTCCACCATTCCTGAAACGTCTGGGAATGGGAAGGAAGCGCCGATATGCCAAGCGATAGGAATAGAAGCAGAATTTTCATGGGGTAGGGGATTCAAGTGGAAAGCCGTATAATTCTTTGATTTGTAAAATTTCCTGGGTAGAGGAAGCTCGCTGTAATCGGAGCAACGCATTGCTCCGGTTGAATGAGAGCAGGTCTTGATAGTTTTCATCCACTTTTTCTGCAGTTTCCTGAAGTAAGGCAAGTCGCTCCCCATCACTCATCTGGAGGGTAAAGGATTTGACCAAGAGGGCCAGCTGGTCCAGGTTGGTCACTGTGGTGGTCAATATTCCCTGATAGACCTTTCCCATGTATTCTTTTTCCCGACTGGTGAAATGCTCGTCCTGCTGGATGAGGTACCAGACTTTTTGGTATTCAGAAACAACCAGGGCCTGTTTCCTGGAAATATCACGTATCCGCTGATAGCCTGAAACCACTGATTTAATGGTTTGAAGTTCTGTGAAATACTGCTGGTACAGTTCCCGCTGCTCATCAGTCCAATGGGCTATTTCTTCCAGCTTCAGTTTGGACATGGTATTTTCCAAAACCCTTTGGGCGTTTTGCATCCAGAGGACTTTGTTTTGCTCACGTTGGATTTTCAGGTCCATGGCCACGATGACCTTTTTGACTCCGGCCTTGATGATTTCCAGGATAGCCAGAGGAACAGCCGCTTGGCTTGGTTGGGGAGGAAGCGTGAAGCTGATGCACAAGAGGGTCATGCCCAGACTTCGTAAAAGAGTTTTTCTATAGATCTTCATGCTGGTTTAATTTTGCTCTTCTGTTTCTGAACACAGGGCCTGTATCCCTTTTTGAACAGAGCCAAAACGTGCGGCATATTCCATCACTTTGATTTTCTCCCTTTCTTCCGTGGTATAGGCCAGGTATTCTTCTTTGGAGACCTCCGTACGGTATACTTTGGACTGCATGCCTCCCAGACTGATAAAAACTTCTTTGTATCGGCGTTTGGGGTCATTGGCCTGGTTCACCGAGAGCACCAATGCTTTTTCTTTGGCAGTCAATCCCAGGAGTTCCTGGATCTGATGGAACTTGTTCTGGTATTTAGATTGATCCAGTAAGATTTTGCAATCACTGTTGTTGATGATGGTCTGTTTGACTATTGGAGAGCTGATGATATCATCCACTTCCTGGGTCACAACAATCGCTTCCCCATAGAATTTCCGTACCGTTTTGAACAGGTATTTGATGTATTCGGCCATGCCTTCCTTGGCGATGGCTTTCCAGGCCTCTTCTATCAGGATCAATTTTCTGATCCCCTTTAGCTTTCGCATTTTATGGATGAATACTTCCATGATGATGATGGTCACCACCGGAAACAAGATGGGATGGTCCTTGATGTTGTCCAGTTCGAAGACAATGAAGCGTTCCTGGAGCAGGTCCAGGTTTTCTTTGGCATTCAAGAGGTAATCAAATTCCCCTCCTTGATAATAGGGCCGTAGCACGTAGAGGAAATTGGAGATGTCAAAATCCTTTTCCTTTACCTGGTCCGTTTCCAGATCCTGGTAAAAATCTTCCTGTAGGTACTCGTAAAAGCTATTGAAGCCAGGAAACAAGGAAGGAGAGGTTTTCAGTTTCTCATAATATCCTTTCAGGGCATTGGACAGGGCAACATATTCACTTCGTTTGAATGATTCATGATCCTTTTTCCAAAGTGCCAACAACAAGGTTTTGATACTTTCCTTTTTTTCGGTGTCCAACTGCTCACCTGTCGGGATATAGAAAGGATTGAAACAGATGGGGTGTTGTTCATCATAGGTGAAATAATACCCCTGGACCAACTCACACAGACCTTTGTAGGAATGTCCCACATCCACCAAGACCACGTGGGTGCCTTGCTCATAATAACTTCTGACCAGATGGTTTGTGAAAAATGATTTTCCTGAACCACTGGGCCCCAAGATGAACTTGTTTCGGTTGGTGATGATACCCCGTTTGACCGGTTCATCAGACAGGTCCACCTGCAAGGGTTTCCCGGTAAGGCGGTCTCCCAAACGTATTCCAAACGGACTGATGGAGCTCTGGTACCCTGTTTCCTGATGGAAGAAACAGGTTGCCTGTTCCACAAAAGTGTCGAAGGTTTCATTCATGGGGAAGTCGGCGCTATTTCCAGGAATTCCCGCCCAAAAGATCTGTGGGGCTCCCACCGATTCTTCTTTGGCAGTGGCATCTAGTTGCGTAAAGGCAGAGCCAACCAACTTTTTGATTTCCGGGAGTTGGGTAGGGGCTTCTGTCCATACTAACAGGTTGAAATGTGCCTTGACAGGTAGGCGCTGTTGGCTTATCGCTTCATTCAGGAAGGCATTGGTGGAGTCCCGCGAGATGGCATTTTCCCTGCTATAATTGGCAAGTGATTGGAGTCGGAGTCGTTTGGCTTCGAGGGTTTTAAGGGTTTGCTGACTGTCCCCTAAAAACAGATATTGATTGTACAGGTGATTACAGGGCAGTAGCTGGCCCAGTGCAGCTGCAAACCCTACACTGAATTTACTGTGGTCCGTACTGTATTTGTCATAATTAATGCGACTGCCACAGAGCTGGGGAAGGTCTTCGGGATCACTTAAACTGAAGATCCTAGCATGTTTGTTTCCTATTTGGAGGGAAGGTTTGAATTGGATGTCATGGATGAACCTGGGATCCGAATCCAGGGATAGCCTACAGTAATTTTCCAGCAAACCTGCCCGGGAGGAGCTGCTGAGAAGCTCTTTTTCGGTTAGGCGCTTCAGACTCATGAATCCACTGTCGATAAGGATTCTTTCCAACTGACCACAGGCATCCTGGAAATTGGGCAAGGATTGGTTTAGCTGTAGTTCCTCCGGGATTATATGGGATCGAAGCAAGGTCGAAAACATGCTGCTGGCAGGTTTTCTGTTTTTCGGTTTAAGGGTGAGATAGAGAAAACAGGTATGATCCAAAAAAGGGCGTTCATGAAAAAAGCGCTCACTACTTTGGGAGAGAAAGCTTTGTTGGACATGGGAGAACTCTGCCTGATAGGTTTTCTCCACAAACCAATCCTGCTTGTGGAGGACCGTGTTTTTCGGAAGAACTTTGATGGCTTTGATCCAATGTTGGTGTAGCGTATCGTAGTCCCGGTTGCTCAATGTGAAGATTTCAGGAAGTCGGACTTCGTATGCCAGGGTTATGTCTCCCATTTTAGAAAGGATGACATCTTGCTCTATGCTGAGTATAGGAAAATGCTGTTCTAGTAATCTTTCCATGATATTCTAATTGGTCAGTGCATTGGGTAAAGGAATTATTTGATGCTGCGGGATTTGCGGAAAACACCCCTGGATTTGATGCGGATGGCATGGGGAACCTGGCGGTATGCCAGCTTTTTGCTCAGCCCATGTTCTCCATAACTCTGACTGAGTCTATAGATTTGAATGACCAGTATTGTTCCTGATATCCCAATGATTATCAGACAAATAAAAGGGTTGATTCCAAGTAAATATAGAAGGGTGAACAGGAGAAGTTGTGCCAGCACACCGGCACCGAGGTACCAGATGTACTGGGCTTTTAAACCCTTGAATTCAATGGGTTTGTTGATCCCTTTGTTGATTTTGTAGATGCTGATGGACATGTGGATGTGCAGTTGAATTGCTTGGTAATTACACCCCAAAGAAGGATTGGATCACGGTCGCAACCACCACCAAAAAAACACAGCTTCCGAACCAGGCTGCGGCTACTTTCCCGGTATCCGGATCTCCCGCATTCCATTTTTGATACACTTTGACGGCTCCGATCAAACCTAGGATGGCTCCGATTGCATACATGAGACTGGTGCCGGCCGCAAAGTAACTTCGGACCTGGCGATCCGCTTCTTCTATTCCCGCCAAGCCATCCTGGGCTTTGGCATGCATGGAAGTATAGATCAGGAAGAGGGTGGTTAAGAAAACCTTGGATAGGTTTCGTGCTGAGGATTGTGTTCGTTTTTTCATATTAAAAGAGGTATTGGTGAGGAATGAGATTATTTTCTAAAAGATTGGTAACCTAGACCAAAGGGTTTCTATCTCTGATTGACTAACAGTCAATCGGCAGGTCTTTGGGATGTTTTCAAGTAGGAAATGTTCAATGGCAACTCGATAGGCAGGCTCCCGAAGTCCGGGATGGTTGGACAGGCACTGGGTTAGCTGTTGGAAGAGCCTAGGTTTATTTGTCAAGGTTCCCTCACTTTCGAGGATGCCTTGAAGTTCCACTACTGCCAGTTCCAGTTCTTCAAATGGTGCCATTTGTTTTTCTTCCAAGCTGCCCGGCTCAATTATCTGTTGATCATTCGGTTTGAGATGCAATGATTGTCCGGAAATCAGTCTGCGGAGTTCCTGGGGAAAATACCAACTCAGGATTGTCAGGTAATAGGCAGTGAGGGCTATGGCCAAGGTGCTGAAATAGTGTTTCCAAGAAATTGCTTCTAACATGTTACTTCTGGTTTGTAAAACGTATTGATATCACATTGACAGAAGCAAAATTGTATTGGCTAAAAGGCTATCAGTTACACTGTTGTGGTAGCTACTAAAAAAAGTTGAGGAATTGATGCAGGGAGGGTATTGGTAAAACCCAACAGAATTGATGGAAAAGGAGGAGAGGAGATTTTAATGAGACAAGTTGTGGTGGAGGGGGGATTCCAAACCTAGGTTGCCTGTATAATGCAGCCTTTTAAAAAGTGAAGATTGATTCGGTAGGGAAGGATCATGAAGTTTTGGGAAATGGATTTTGAATCCATCCATTTTCCATTGGTGGGACGGTATTATTTCCCCAATAACCAATCTCCCAATTGATCCTTTAACTGGATTACATTTACTGGTTCCATGGGTTTTTCCCAAAAATCGATGACTAGGTCGGATTCAGTGGCTTTTTTCTTATCTGAAATACTCAATGAAGAAGTCACTAGGATCACTTTGATATCTACATGAAGGTTTTGCTTTTCCAATAATTCCAAAAACTCCCATCCATTCATTTCAGGCATGTTGATATCCAAAAAAATCAATAACCTCTGATTCTCATTTGGTAGGGATAGGATGGACTCCAACGCAATTTTCGGATCAGAAAATACCAGTAACTGTTCTGATAATTGTTGCTTAGTTACTTGTAATTTATGGAGTAATAAAACTATTTGATCATCATCAATAATATATATGAGAGGCCGTTTAACCATCGTTGTTTTTAATGTTTTCGGACATTGCATGTGTTTCCCGGACCATTTGATCGAGTTCTTCCAAGGTTTTTATTAGCTCCGCCTCAAGCTCTTCCTTACTTAATCCAACCTCCTGGTAAGTTGAATATTGGTTTAAAAGTTGAGCGATTCCCATTGCTTTGGTCAAAGGCATTCTAACCAAATGAGATTGATGCCAAGTGATATCCATTAGAACCTTGTTTTTGTTTTCTATTTCACTGATGGCCTTTTTCAGTTGTCCATTCGTGGTACTCAACTCTTTGGTTCTTTGGTTGACCATACTTTCCAATTTCCGCTTCATCCGAATAGTCAAATAATATTTGACGGCAAAATTGATTAAGATCACAAGGGCCAAGAACATTAAAATTTTAAAGGCCAGGGTTTCTGTCCAAGTTGCTTTGACCTGAATGGGTAGTGAGTTGACCTCTTCTAATTTCCCTTCTCGGAGGATTTTTACTTCAAGGGTATGATTCCCTGGTTTCAATCCGGTAAAATTCAGAACCCCTTGGTCTTTGATTGGATTCCATTGTTTAGATTTCTGGTTGATCCTATAAAAGAGGGAATATTGGTCCGGATTCTCAAAGTCCACCAAGTTGAATGAAATTTGAAAGGACTTTTCTCCAGGGGGAATAATGATTTCGTTTTTAATATCGGTTTTTTGTCCAGCTACCAGAAGGTCATCCCAAATAAACCGAAAGCTGGAAGATGCTTCTTGATTCAAAGTGCTGGCTGGAATGATTCCAACTCCTTCCACCGTGGGAATCCAGATTCTTTTAGAATAATCCTTTAGTGAAGAGGGGTAGATCAGACCATTGCTTTCTGAATTAGGCATTCCATGCCCTTCATTGTAAAAATTGTTGGTAATTTGAAAATCTTCGTCAGTAGTGTTTTTAAACTTTTCCAGTTCGGAGCCTGGGAAGTATTGGATCCCAAAATTATTGGTAGTCCATATGCCCGAATTGCCGTCGGAAATAATTGTGAATACACTTCGGGATTTTAGTCCGTTCTGCTTTCTTAAAACCTTGAATTCCCCCTGTTGAAAAAGTACAATTCCCCCATGGGTAGCAAACCAAAGGTCTCCGTCCTGGTCTTCATATATACTATAGATCAAGTCTTCTCCTGGGGTAAGTGGAAGGGGTTGGTTTTCTATTAGTTGATCATTTTCAAACCGAAAAAAACCCTGACTAATAGATCCGATCAGTAGCTGTTTGTTTTTGAGTTCTAGGATACTGATGAATCGGGTATTGCTGAATTTTTCGGGCAGTTCCACCAGATGAAAAACTCCTTTTTCATCCAAATAATGAATCCCTCCATTTCGAGTCAGAATCCAAAGCCAATTTTTTGAATCCCGGAAGATGACATTCACATAATTGCTTTTCAGTCCATTGTTTTTGGTAAGGTAGCCAGCTAGTTGACCGGTTGCCTGATTAATGATTGATATTCCTGTTGTGCTCCCAACATATACTTTTCCGTCCACAGATCCAATGGTGTTGACCCTGTTTTGCAGCAAGCCATCCTGCTCCTTCCAAGATTTGATTTTCCCGTTTTTCAGCTGGTATAACCCATCGGATTTGGTTCCTATCCACATACTGCTATCTGAAGCCTGATAAATGGGTTTGATGTTTTTCTGATCCAGTTCCTTCCTGTTCAGTTGCTTGATAATGGCAGGTCTGACTACCGCCAATCCTTTTCCCATAGTCCCCAAATAAAGGTTGTCCTTTTCCTTAATGATTTTTCTAACCGTATAAGTCTGGAGTTCAGGAAAGATCATTTCATTGATCTCTCCATCAGACATTTTAATAAGCCCATTCTCTAGAGAACCAGACCAAATGCTGTTTTCCGAATCTACGATGAGGCTGGTTGGATTGACCCCTTGGGACTGCTCATAGGAATACACTTTATCCAGTTGGTAATCCTTGGTTATGGAATAGATTCCCCCATCCGGTTCGTATACATAAAGCCGGTTGTCATTTCCAAAAATTTTCAAAGCTCTAAAGCTTTGCTCAGTGATTAATTTTGACTGACGTGTAGTTAGATTCAGTTCATAGATCCCTTGTGTCGTTCCGACTAGTATGATGGAATTATCCAGCGTGTAGAATCCGAGTATTTCTAAAGGGATTTCAGGATTCCAAAAGGAGAGTGGAGTGAAGGTTTCCTGATCCCAGGAAAAGATCTCACCTTTTTGGTTTCCAATTAGTAAGCCACCATCCCCATTTTCGGCGATTGCTCTGATCCAGGTTTTATCCGTTATTTGGGAGCAATCGACCACTGTTTTGATATTTTTATCAATCAATACAATACTACGGTCTCCAGTAGCCCAAATTCCTCCATCTGTTTTAAAAAAAATGTAATAGGTCTGCTCCAGCATTTCTGGATAATTTTCCTGGTCAAAAACCTTAAGTGATTTTCCGTCAAACCGGACCAGTCCTTCTTCAGTTGCAGTCCATAAATATCCAAAATTGTCCCTTTCCATAGCAAAGATGGCATTTTGGGGCAGCCCTCTGGAATTGTCCCAAATTTCCATCACGTAATCTTGGGAAATATTGGACTGGTTTGTAGAAGAGATCCATGATTGAGGAAATCCTTGGGCTGTTCCCAAACAAATCCAGACCAAGAAACCACATATAAACTTTAGACTATTCATAGTCATCCATACAGAAGATTTTGAAGCTATTGATTCCAAGAATTCTTTTAGAAAAATTAAAAAGGGCGAGAAATTCTTGGTATTTGACTCAAAATTTTATGAGCTATAGATCAAGTGGGAATATAAGGCCATTTTTATTGGAGGCAATAGATCATATAAAAAAAATATAGTTGTCATTGCAGTTTAAAACAAATTTAAACAATAGGAGGATGGTCTAAAAGCACTGAATGACCAGGTGGAATTGTTCAACTGTTTGAATTCTTAGATTCAGGTAAAGCTACTTCTTTCAATCGATAAGAGACAAATAATCAGTTTATAGTTTCCTGCTAATTCTGTGGGTTAGGTTATTTGCTAAGAAATAAAAAAAGCATCGAACCATGGGCTCGATGCTTAAAAACTGAAATGGATTAAACTATTCTTCTATTATCTCATTTCCTTCCTGATCATACTTTTTGGTCAGTTTTTCTTCTGTTCCATTTTCAAAAATCACTTCATAATGGAAGGTTCCATCGAGCTTGGCAACCTGAAATGCCTCTGCGATTGGAAAAACCTTGACGGTTTCATCATTGGTGATGTTAGTTTTTACAGCATCAGGCAAATTTTCTGCTTCGATTTTCACCTTTTCTTGTTGTAATAAGATCGATTTTGAGTTAGAATTCTCAAGTGTTATTTGAGGTGTAGCCATGGCCACGCCAGTAAATAGCATTGCGGACATTAAAAGTGTCATTTTCATTTTAATTGTTGGTTTAGTTAGTGTGAATAATTTTAATTAGTTGGAGTCCGGACTCCTAATTCAGATGTATGACCATCCGAATCTGTGAATCTAATTGCCAATTACATGCCAACCACCTAAGAACCTCATGAATGCGTTTAAGTAAGAAAAAATATAAATTTACTGTGTATAAATAGGTCATATTGTTCTTAAAATATCAAAAAATTATCCCATTAGGTTAATTCAATAAAAGGCCTTATGGCTGATAGAAGTAAACTGAAATCACAATCAATAACAGTAATCAAAAAAAATTATGAATCTACTTAATTTAAAAGCCTACTTTGTCCAGTTATGATTGAAGACAGATAGTTATTTATTTCAAATCCTGACACACATAATCCAAAAGTTCACAAGGATCGGTTCCAATTGCTTTTGCTATTAAGTAAACTTCACTTGCCCTTAGATGGGCTCCTGGGTTTTTTGTTAATTCATTTAGTCTTTGATTAGAAGTTCCAATTTTTCTAGCGACTTCTGCCTTGTTGATAGAACGGGCATCCAAAAATTCACCTAATCTCGTCATATTCATTATTTATGAATTAAATGTAATTATTTCTGATTATAGATTCAGAAAAAAATCAACTATATCTTTTTTAATTAAGAAAATATGAAATATATTTAAGAAAATATTAAATATTGAGACTTAGAAATAAAGGGGACACTCAGGATTTAGAAAATTCAATCCTGATTCCAAAAAATGAAGCAAGCCAGTTTAGAAAGTCCATTTTAAGGGTTTTGGAAAACATAGAGCTTGATGATTGTATGAAGGTACAGCAAATAGATATAAAGCATTTCTATAAGCTGTTAGAGTATTTTTCAGTTAAAGAATAAGCCATGAACAGCATTCAATTTTCTTCAGTTACTAAAAGTTTCCTTCAATTTGGAGAGAGGAGAGTTTTTGCTCAGTTCATGAGATTAAAAAAAATTCAAAGTGGAACATTTGGCATCATAGCGGTAGATCGCCTGTACCCTTTAAAGCCTAAAAAGCCTGTTTGAGGCTTTGATTTTTCACCGATTAAGAGGATGCGCAGCCTTGAGCAAATCGGTTACCATAGACTCAGGTCAGCAAGCTCACTTTAGCTGGTAGTGCTGACATATTACATCTTATTATTCATTCTTGCTGGTTGGTCATATAGACAAAGTCGGGAGACTTTTGCGCCTTGGCGTAGATATGTCTTTTCGTAGACGTCATTTCAAGGAAAGTTATTCCACGGTAGGAGAATGACTTGACAAAGCAGTCTCATGGATTTATTTCCTCACTCATTGAGATTGTTTCGTCCTTCGTCCACGCAATGACGGTTCAAATGATGAATCCTTCGAAATGAGCCGTATGTCACTTGTTAGAATTTCAGATTTCTGATTTCAGGTTTCAGACTTCCAATATTAGTCATCGATCATTGATCCTCCGGCTTAAAACACAAAAGCATGAAAAAAAATCTATTCACATGCTTCCTGGGGAAGGTCTGTCCATACCCCAATATAAGCAGCTCAATCTTACATCACTTAGAGACCTGTTTCTCCGCCAAAGGCTTGCCTATCTCTAGCAAAAATGACCACATAGCTGGTGCTATCATCCATGTCTTTTTATCACTCTTCTTTGGAACTGTATTGGAAGTTCATAGTCAAGTTGCCCAATCGCCCTTACCTAATAATGAATTTAGGTTAGAGGAAGATCAGAAGGAGTTAGTTCCTTCTGACTCTTCTTTATTGAGCGGCGGAATGATCTACTTGGAAGTGAAAGCTTCCCAAGCTATGGATACCTTATGGATTCAACAGTGGAATCAGCTGATCAGTAATCGGACTTCCATCAATTCTGGGATTATCTTTCCTGTATTGGGAAGGGATGGGAATCTATTTGAAGGGAGTATCAATCAGCGGGTATTTACCATTCCTCTGGAATCTTCCAGTACACATGGCTTTATTTCCTTGGGAAAAGGAAAAGAAACCTTTGCCTCTCAATGGATTTACCTTCCTACGGACAGGGTTCGGATTCGATACATCCAGCAAAATGGAATGCTTTTGTTTGGTGGTCCTGATGCGGCTTTTTACAAGGCCCAACTGGAACTGGACCGAAACTTTCAGGAGGAAATATTCAATACTGATCCTTTGATGTTTACTTCCAGGCCGGAAAGCATCTTTTCGGATTCCCTCTCGGTTGCCTTGAGAGAATCAGCAACTCAAAAGCCACAGGACTTATATGTCACCATGCAAGTGGTAGGAAGTCCTGAATCCGCTTGGTCCGCATTTAAGGAGTATAGTCAAAAGGAGCTAGCTGAACATCCTGCTTGGATCTATTTGGAAGAGCATTCCAATGAAATGTCTCCCTTACAACTGCAGCTATTACAGGCCAAGGTAAGAGGGGAGTACCTATACAAAGGCATCCAAAAAGCGGAAATGGCCTGGGAACTTTTGAACCAGGATGCCTCCAAGATCCAAGAGTTAGAAGACTGGGGAATACAAAGCGGAATTCTAAACAGTATTGCATCTTCTCCGAGATTAGTTGAAGCGAGCTTCCGTTGGTCTGCACGCATTGCCAAAAGCCGAAATATATCCCTATTTGAGATTGTTAGCCCCATTCCCAATCCTCTAAAAGAAGAAATCCTGGCCTTTTATGTATTGGATAATTTCAATCGATTGGGAGATCGCTTGTTGCCGATCATAGATCAGAGTTTGGCTATTGTTCAGTCTGAATGGATCAAGGATCGATTGACCTCTATTCGAGAAACCCGTGAACAGGAATTTTTACCCACTGGATTAGTCACGGAATCCGGAGATGCTTTTGATCCAGGTAAGTTGGAGGGGAAGACCCTCCTGATCCATTTTTGGATTTCAGGCTGCAAGTTCTGCTTACATGATTTTGAAACGGTGATGAAGGAGCTTTCCCAGGAATACGCCCAAAATCCCAACATCCTGATCCTGACTGTCAATGCAGATAATCAGATGGACAGCTGGAAGAAAAGCTTGGAAACGGGGAAGTATACTTCAGATACCTCCATTAATCTCTGGGCCAAGCCGGGAACCGGACTCCTCAAAACCTATGGAATCCATTCCTACCCACAAAAGATGGTGATCGGTGCCGATGCCCGCATCCAGTTACAGACCATCAACCGAAAAGAAGCTTCCGAGCTCTCCTACCTATTGGATAGCCTATATCAGGCTGACTTAACCTATGCTCATCCACAAACTTCCAAACAACTATGAAAAAGTATGTACTCGTATTGTTGATGGCCTGCTGTTTTGTTTACCCTTCTGGGGCATTTCAGCAAGCTATGCACCGTATTTCCGGAGTCGTGGTTTCCCAAGAGGGGGAGCCTTTACCCGGTGTTTTGATCCATTTACAAGGAACAGACTATCGCAGTATTAGCGATGAGAAGGGAGACTTTACCCTTCAAGCTCCAACAGGTAACTATGTGTTGCTCACTTCCTACATAGGAATGAAGTCTCTTCAAGTTCCCGTGCAGATTCCTTCCTCGGAGTCCTTGATCGTTACCTTATACCCTTCGGAATTGGAACTCGATGGGGTAGAAGTGCTCTCTACTGGTTACCAGAAAATTCCTAAAGAACGGGCTACCGGTTCTTTTGCCTTTTTGGATGAAGACCTGGTACAGCGGAAAGTAGGAGCAAATGTCCTGGACCGACTGGAGGATGTGACTTCAGGGTTGATTTTTAATCAGGGGCCTCAAGCAGCCAATGATCCGATATCCATCCGTGGTAGAAGCACCATTTTCTCCAATACCCAACCCTTGATCATCGTGGATAATTTTCCTTACGATGGACCCATTGAGAACATCAACCCCAATGATGTTGCAAGTATCACCGTATTGAAAGATGCAGCAGCAGCTTCCATTTGGGGAGCAAGGGCAGGAAATGGCGTGATCGTGATTACTACCAATCAAGGAACAGAAAATCAGGCCATACAAGTCAGTTTGAACTCGAACCTGACGTTGACCGAACATCAAGACTTGTTTTATGTTCCTCAGATGTCTATTCCAGAATTTATCGGGATTGAACAGCAGCTGTTTGAAAACAACTTTTACCGCTATACGGAAACCAATGCCAACAAGCCGAAGCTATCTCCGGTGATTGAGGCGCTGATTGCTTTACGGGATGGCAAACTGAGCCAAGCCGAAGCAGATGCCAAGTTGGATGCCTACGGACAATCGGATATCCGAAAGGATATTAGTTCCTATTATCTCAAGCCCTCCATTAGCCAACAATATGCCTTGGCGATTAGGGGAGGAGGAAAGCAGCATAGCTATAACGTATCGCTAGGTTATGACCAGCAGGACTCCGATGTAATCGGCAACAGCTCCAATCGATGGACCTTGGCAGCTGGAAATCAATGGACAGCTTTTAAAAACAGGTTAGGAATAGGGATTCAATTGAATTTGGCGAGACAGAATACCAAAAATCAAACAGCAATGCCAAATGGCTATGCTTATGAGTCCTTAGTAGATGAAAATGGGAACCCTACTTGGATTACCAATACTTACAATACTCGATACTTGGAATCTGTGAAAGGAATGGAGTTGCTGGATTGGAGGTACGTGCCATTGGACGAAATTGGAAAGCTGGACCTGCACAGCGAGGCCTATGATCTCAGAATATCCCCATACTTGACTTGGAATATCAGCAAGGACCTCAAGTTGGGACTCTATTATCAATACTGGTCCAATAAAGCTTCAGGGAGAAACCGGAGCAGCCAAGAACTTTTCTATACGCGGGATCTCATCAATAAATACACGCAGGTGGATGAGGAAGGAAATCTTAGCTATCCTGTTCCAATGGGAGGTGTCCTGGATGTCAGTGAAAATACTTCCTACTCCCATACCTTCAGACCTCAGTTGAGCTACAGCAAGGAATTTGGGAACCGGCATTTTTGGAATGTACTGGCAGGGGCAGAGATCAAAGACCGAAAAGGCTTGGGCTATTCCGATCGATTTTATGGTTATAGAGATGACATGGGCAGTTCGGTATTGGTTGATTACATCAGTCGATATCCCATGTATTACAATCCCGGTTCACAGGTCAGTTTGCTATCCAACGAGTCCCATTCAGGTCTGACGGACCGGTTTATATCCTACTATGCCAATGTGGGCTATGATTTCCGTCACAAATACTTTCTTTCGTTGAGTGCCAGAAAAGATCAATCCAATATTTTCGGAGTAGAAGCAAATCGTAGGGGAGTTCCTTTATGGTCTATAGGTGGGGGATGGATCTTGTCAGAGGAAAAGTTTGCGAATTCCCCCAACATGCCTTTCCTAAAGCTCAGAGCTACTTATGGATATAGCGGAAATGTAGATAAGAGCCTCTCTTCCGAGGTTACGGCCCAATATGCGAATTTCCTGTTTTATGATGTCTTGCCTCAGATGCGGGCAGCCATCTTGGTCAATCCGCCCAACCCGGATCTACGTTGGGAGAAAATCCAAATGGGAAATTTGGCGGTGGATTGGGAAACCCCGAATGGATTCTTTTCAGGGAGCTTGGAATACTATTCCAAAAAAGCAGATGATTTGCTGGGAGTTTATTCGGTGCCATCTTCTTCAGGACAAAGTAGTTTTACCGGAAACTTTGCCAAAACTCAGACCAGAGGGATGGACCTGATGTTCAACCTAGCTTGGTTTAGAAAGGAATTACAATGGAGCACCCAAATCCTGTTCAGTCACGTCAGGGAAAAAGTACTGGATTTCGAAAAGGAACCTACTGTTTCTAATCTTTTGGGTACGGCATTTTCTTCCACTCCCCAACCTATGGTAGGAAAGCCTTTGTATGGCATTTATACCTATAAATGGGCTGGGCTTTCCCCTGACAATGGAAATCCTTTGGGTGTCCTCGACGGAGAAGCTAGTGAGGATTATTTAGGGATCAGCAGAGCCGCAACCATCAAAAACCTACAATACCACGGTTCGGCCAGACCCATAGCTTTTGGAGCCATTCGAAATGATTTTGCTTATAAGGGATTCAGTCTTTCAGTGAATATCTCCTACCGATTAGGTTATTATTATAAAAGGAGGTCCATTGATTATTATACCTTATTGCGGGGGGCTATTGGACATGGAGATTATGATCATCGCTGGAAACAGCCCGGAGATGAGTTGCATACAGACATCCCATCCCTTCCAGCGACTGCAGACTTTCGAAGAAATTCATTTTACTCCAATTCTGGAGCCTTGGTTGAGAAGGGAGACCATATCAGGCTAAATGATATTCGTTTTTCTTATTCCTTTTCCAAAGACCGACAGGCTTGGCTTCCATTCCAATCGGCACAGGTCTATACCTATGCCCGGAATCTGGGAATATTATGGAAAGCCTCAGATGATGCATTGGATCCGGATTACCAGACGGCAAAGCCTCTGAGGTCCATTGCCTTCGGACTGAAGCTGGATTTCTAAATCTTAAACAGGGTAATCGGAGGAAAATTTATTCATAAAGTTTAGTTGATATAAACCCAAATACCTCCTGGCTGGCTTGGCTGGCCACCCTTTTTTATTCATATCAAATATAATATCATGAAAAATATAAAGTATCTATACCTGTCATTGGTAGTTATTCTGGTCCTAAGCTCTTGTGAGGGATTTTTGGAAGAAAAACCAGAGAAGTCCATTTTGGTACCCAATACCAAAGAAGATGTCCGGGCTTTGCTGGATTATTATACCCAGTTAAACGAGAATACCCTGGTAAATTTTATCCTTTCGGATGATTGGCAAACCGAGGATGCAAATTGGGAACGGCTCGCACCTTGGGAGCAGAATGCCTATCTGTGGAAAACCCAGGTATTTGAACCTACCGAACGCTCCACGGATTACTCCAAATTTTATAGGAAAGTGTTTACTGCCAATGTCTCATTGGATGTTTTGGAAAAGTTGGGCTTGGAAACGGAAATACAGCAACTAAAAGGGGAGGCGCTTTTTATTAGGGCCTTGGCCTATTTTGAGTTGGCCACCTTGTTTTTGCCTTCACCTGGAATAGGAAGCGAGGAAATCAAATTGCCCGTGAAGCTTAGCCCAAATATCAACGAGGCTTCTGAATGGTGGTCAATTTCAGAAGTGTTGAATCAGGTAGAGGAGGATTTATGGGGAGCATACGAATTGATGGCATCAAGTTCCCAATTTAAAAACCGTCCCAACAAAAAGGTCGCAAAGGCAGTATTGGCCAGATTGTACTTATATGAAGGCAGATGGGAAGAAGCCTTGGATGCTGCAACCGAGGTGTTGGAGCAGGAGCTAGGGAACCTGATGGATTACCATGAATTGGATAGTACAGCAGCATATCCTTTTACCCTCTTTAATTCAGAAGTCTTATACTATGGAGTTACCAGTAGCTTTTCGGTCACTGCCAGTGCAGCCACTTTTATCAATCCTGATTTGCGGGAGAAGTATAGAGCAGGTGACTTAAGAGCCGGTCTGTTTTTCAGTGCAGCAGCTACTGGAGAAAGCCTATTCAAAGGTTCCTACAATGGAGATTACAACCTGTTTACAGGAATAGCCTTACCTGAAATGTATTTGACTGCCGGGGAATCTTTGATCCGTCTGGAGAGGACAGAAGAAGGGCTGGCCTTATTGGGGATGTTGGCTGAAAAACGATACCAGGGTTGGGAGGACTGGGAAGTCCAATTAACCAAAGAACCCTTGGATTTGGTATTGGAGGAAAGGCAAAAAGAGCAGGTCTTCCGTGGAACCCGATGGATGGATATTAAACGGCTGTTTGCGATGGGAGAAGTGATGGAATTTCCCGTTCGCGAAATCAGAGGAGAGTTATATTCCCTGCCAGCCCCGGAAAGTCAGTTCTTGGCTTTACCTGCTTCTGAAGTAGAGTTGGAAAATCGATGAAAAAAGCCCGGGATTGGAACCCGGGCTTACCCTAAAAGCTAAGCGCTCTTACTTTCGATCTGCAATACCTCGATTGACAAACATTTTGTCTTCATCAGGACTCAATGGATTTCCATTTGGCGCATCATATAAGCAATGGGCATCTACTGCAGCATCACATGTATAAGTGCTCGGCCCGGGAGTAACTCCGGTCACATCGATCCACTGTCCAGAATCTTCACCAAACTGACTGAGGGATTCTCCTTTAGGAGAGAAAGCAAAAGCAAAGGTTGCTGCCAGCACCAAAGCCAGTGCAGGCAGGGATTTCATTAATTTATTCATCGTTATGGACCCTTTTTTAACGCATCAAAAAGAGACAAACCGTTTTGGTTGTATGCCTACTCTGTTGAGGGTTTTCGGCATCTCCCTGGGGGAGGCTCATTGGGTATTGGTCTGTCTCTTACCCCAGGCCATCAAGAGAAATGAGTCTCCTTTTTATTTCTATTACCGACGGACAGCTAATAGCTTTTCGATGTGTGTAAACAAGGTTGACGATCTTGTTTAATTAAAGATAGAAGGTCCTTGATCCTTGGTTTGTATTATTAGCGGTTTCCGGTACTTCAACCTGTTTTAAAAGTGATCCTGAACAGTCAGTCATGTAGCCTTTTTGTTGGTAACAGCGAGTCAATGTTTGTCTCGGGAAGACCTTGAAGCCTTATTTTTGTCTCTACTGGTTTTCATCCCCTTGTGGATTAAACCTGACTATTTGGGGTTGTTGCTAATCTTCAGCCATGAGCTGGTAGATCATTTCAGATATTTTTTAGGGTGGGGGATGGTCCAATGCCCCTGCCCGCTTTTTTTAATGCTGAGTATTTCATGATTGGATCTTTATCTTATTTACTAATTCATTGGTTTTCAACTTAATTAGTTTAAATTGAAGGAAGGACAAGTTGTTTAAATCATCCTAGCATAAACATCCTGTTATAATTTTACTTTGATAGGCAGGCGAGTATCCTGCCTTTTTTTCGTTAATACCAGCCCAACGATTCCAAAGAGTATTAAGACTAGGTTCAAGTAGAAATGTGCTGACCAACCCATGGACTCTATAATTCCTGCACAATTGCAGGGAGTCCTGGGAAATGCTCCCACCCAAATCAATCCTACATAAGTAGTAAAGACAGTAAGGAGGAGGATACTGGAGAGAAATCCCCACCATCTTGTACATGAAAAGAGTAGGAGCAATGCCATGAGCAATTCTATGCCTGGAACCGCAAAGGAAAGAATACCCGCTAATTCTGAAGGAAATGTCTGGTTATGAAATGCCTTCCAACTGGCTTCCCAATTAAGAATTTTATCAAATCCTGTATAAGTCCAAACCAAGACTAGGATGGATGAACTAAATCTTGACCAATTATTCATAGGGCAACATCGAATTGTTTCGGTGTTCCAAATTCTGTTTTTATTCAAACTATTGAATCACAGCTGTGAAGAATTAGAAAAAAAAGGGACAATGTCCTCATTTTATAGTTATAACTAGATATAATTTAGTTTACACTAGTAATTATAGGTTTTATTAACTTATCTTATAGTTCAATAAAGGGTATTCATCCTGAGCTTACCATTTTTAGAATCAATTAGTAAGCTGTAGGATGTGCGATCTATTTGCAAGGATAGCGCCCCATTTTTTTTATCTAAATACATTGGACATGAAATTGAATTTGGATTGGTCGATCATTCAAATGAAACCGCTATTGGATTATTTGAAAGAAATGCCCATTGAGGAATACCAGCAGTTAGAACCTTTTTTTGACATAGGGAATCGAAAGAATAGGGAGGTGATCCTAAAGTCAGGTGCCGTGGAAATTGAATCTCGTTTTATTCTGGAAGGAATAGTAGGCAAGTTTTATTTGGGGGCTTTGAAGAGGCTGTACTTTCCAGGCGATGTCTGTGTGGAAATGGAATCTTATTCCAATCAGCAACCCAGTCGATTTGAATTAAAAGTTCTAAAAGAAGCCAGATTTACTAGGTTATCCTTCAAAAATGCAAACTTGATTCTAGATCAATTCCCCAAATTTCAGGCATTATCTGAAGAGTTATATAAAATAGCGAGGCATAAGGAGGAAGAATGGCAGTTAATTGTTCAAGGTCCTTATGAAAGAGCTCGGATTGAGTTGAATAGAAAATATCCAGGATTTGAATCCAGTCTTTCCCAGAAACAATTGGCCAGCCTACTGGGAGTGTCACCCAAAACGATTTCCCGTAAAAACAGCAGGGAAATGCAAACCGCTAAGTTCAACAGGATCATCAGGTATTATAAAACCCACTTGAGCTATCCCTTTGAATCAAAAATTCATCCCTCTGTGGAGGAATTGGATAACCAAACCTTGGTTTGGGGGAGTATGATCCATCGGTTTTTCACCGGCTCAAAAGACGAAAACTCTTATAAGAAATCACAATTGACATGGCTTTCTGCCCGGCTTTACCCTGATGCCAGATGGGAAAATTTATCATGGTTGGCCCGATTATTTGCGCTCCTGTTTGCCATGGATGATTTTACAGATCAACTACCCAAGGGGTTGAAAGGGGAACTTTGGGAGGAAATTGCCCTAAGTTTCAAAGGGGTCATGCAAGGAGATACCCATATGTTTTTTTCCAAAAGTGTTTTATCCTATCGAAATGCCTTCTATGAATTATGGCAAAAATTGCCGGTTTTGATTCAACAACAGGAATCTTTTTTTTCTTTCCTCCAAGAAGAATTTTTGTTGTACCTGGAATCGAATACCTGGGAAGCTAAGAATAGGGATAAGGGAATTGTGCCTACTTTGGAAGCCTATCGCCAACAACGTCCATTTTTTTCTGGTGGGCAATTGGCGATCTCTTTAACACCACTTGGGATGATCGAAGCATTCAGCTTGAGTTATCCACTGCTGGTTAGGTTTGAAAAATTACGGAGGTTGGCTGCGAAATTGATTTACCTCAGCAATGACCTGTTATCCTATGAGAAAGAAAGAACACAAGGAGATTTTCATAACCTACTGAGGTTAATGATGCATCATCAAAAATTACCCTACGAAAAGGTCAGAGAGGAAATCGTGGCGGAACATAGGGTGATTCTCCAGGAATTTTTAGATCAGGCCCAGCAAATTGAAGAGCAGGGAAATGAATTGGAGCGATCCCTTTTACATCAAATCCAATACAAGGTTTCAGGAGCGGTCACTTGGTCCTTGTTTGATACCACTCGTTACCATGAATTGCTAAAGGAAAAAGAACAGTAAGATGGATAGCATTGAGTATGTTCAAAACAGACTGAAGAAACTGGATAGAGAACTGTCCAAGTTTTCCATCTTGGGAGAAAATCCCTTGTTGATGATCGAGTCTTCCTTTTTTGTGGTGGACAAAACAGTGGAAGAAATCAAAGACTGGGTGAAAGGCTCGGGTTTTCAATCAGAGCAGGAAGAAATCCGGTTTTTTAAGCGATACATGACTGAATTGCTGTCCCGATCCTATTTTTTTTCTGAGTTGTTCCTGATTGAATCAAGTAAACCACTGGAGGAAAATGAGAAGATTTTCCTGTTCTATCAAGAGAAAATAGAGGAAATCCGGCGGTACTTTCATCGATATGCTGCTTTGAACAATTACCTGGTGTTGGGTAAAACCTATTTAGACCGGGTGTACTTTTTGAGAGCTTCGGAAGCTCCTTTGATCTATCCAGATTTGGTCCGACATACCTTGGACTCCCAATTCTGTACGGTATATACCCTGTATTTTGGTCGCTTGAAAGCCATGGGTAGATTAATGAATTTTTTGTTGGGTAAAGTAGGGGAGGTGGAAAAGGGAATTGGAAAACAAAAGGAGGAAATGAATGTGGCTTCTGGACTTCTTTGGACTGGATCAAAGGTGGAATTGGTGGAATTGATCTATGCCTTGAAGTGCACTTCGGTCATCAATCATGGGAGTGCCACTGTCTCTGATTTAGCATCGGTTTTAGGAACTGTGTTTGGAAAAAGACTTCGTGGTTTCTATAAAACTTTTGAAGAAATCAGGTCTAGAAAAAGCAGTAAAACGCTGTATCTGGATAAATGTAAAGACAGGCTGGATTCGTTTATCAGCGGATATGAAGAAAAGGAATGAAATAATAAAAAGGTAGGCCCCTAATTGTTGGAGAGCAAATGGGGCCAAGAATTAAACCAAGGAGGATATGAAAGCATATATTGAAAAGCTTCTTGAGGAGATGGAGCAATCTTTGAATGACATTGCCAACGAATCTTCCAATGAGCTTCAAAAAGCGGAGCGATGTGGAAGAACCATCAACGAGGTATTGCTCCGGTTGAAAGAATTTATTGCGAGCTATGAATTTCTGAATGAGGAGGAGGAAATCCAGTTTTTTAAAATATACAAACCTCAACTCTTCCATGAGCTTATCTATTATTCTGAATTGACCTACATTGAATCCAAGAGGCCCATTGGAAAAACTGAGACAGTCAAGAGCTATTACCATCAGGTGATCGATCAGATTCAGGAGTTTTTTGCCAGAAACCACCAGCTGTATATCTACCATCAACTGGATCGGACCGATCAAGATGAGCTATTGTTCAGAAGAAATTCAAAACCAGTTTCTCTGATTCCGGATTATTCCCTTGATTTTGATCCCATCTTTTCCACAGTCAACAGCAGTAAGTTGGCCAAGATCATGGCCTATGAACGGTTGATTGAATACATCCGCCAACGCATTACCCAATTGGAAATGGGCTTTGAACATCCACCAGAATCCAAATCCCGCCATCGTTGGACGGATTCCAAATCTGCTTTGATTGAATTGGCTTATGCACTGCACTCCAGGGGGGCTGTAAACCATGGGAAAAGCGATGTGAAATTGATCATCAAAATCATGGAGTCGTTGTTCAATGTGGAAGTTGGGAATTTCTACAGGACATTCCAGAGCATGCGCATCAGGAAGAAAAACCGCACCATATTTTTGGACAGTCTGAAAGACAGCTTGGAGAAACGGATGGATGAAACGGATTTGGGGTATTAGGGTGTGCCGCTAATGATTATGGGGATTTGTTTTATGTGCTTTTTCTGTTGGTTGGAGGAGGGTTCATGGTAGCTGACTTTCAATTAGGACCTGAGTTGATCGAGAAATATTTTACAGATGTGGTCCAGGTGGATTCCAGCATTTTTCAGGCAAGTTTAGGGCAGTAGTTGTTTCATTTTTTAAAAAAACACTAATGCTGATTCGTATTCCATAGATTATTCTGGGAATAGTGGTGTTGGTTTTTTTGGCTATTGGTAATTGACTGAGGAAAATATCATCCCAAGGAAAGCTTGGAAAAGGACGATGGCATTGGTTCAAATGCCAGAATCCACATTCTGGAGAAGGATGTTCCATATGTACCACCGTGATTTCTTTAAAAAAATGGTTCTGTAATCTCCCATAGTTTCGAAGTGGTTTATCTCCTACCTGGTAATACGATGGTGCAGTGCCGAGAAAAAGCTAAAAAACTTCATAAGAAAAAGCCACGGAAAAGGTTTCGTTCATGGGTTCATTTTTGGACCAGCAAGTACAGGATTTTTATGGCAATTCTTTTTTGCTACTCAATCTGTTGACCCAAAAAGACCTGGGTGACCTGACCGGTTTGACCAGGCAAACTGTGGCTTCTGCTTCCCGAACGTTGTCCAAGGCAAAATAGACCCCATTCCCATTTTTCTTTAGATTCCTGATGCTAGGTAATAGTTGATTAGGATAGGTGTTTGTGCATCAGACTTTTTAGTATTGTAAAAATGGCATTCGTCCCGGCGCTCCCGATGGAAGGTCATTTTAATGGTTTTACCCCACAGTACAAGGCAGTCTTAAGGGGGCAGGGAGATAATTAAGTGAAAAGATAGAGGGAAGGGAGATTTTGCTAGCCACACTGAGGAGATAGGGATAGTAAAGGGGAATCAAATTAATGCAGGGAATATATGGCAAAACATAAAAAAGACTTTCGGAACAATCGGTGTGAATTCCGAATGAATGATCGGGAAATGAACCAGATTAAGGAGAAGTTTCATCAATCCATCCATTCTAATTTCAGTGAATTTGTCAGGTATAGGTTATTCAAAAAACCCGTATTTGCAGGAGTCCGGGATACGGGAATGGAAGATCTTTTGAAGGAATTGGTTCCATTGAAAGAAGAACTTCTCGAATATTTGAGCGCTTACAGACAGCAAAGCAGCACTACGGAGGTTTCTGGGGTAAACAAGTTGGATTTCGATACTACCCAACATCAACAGCTTGTACATCAAGTTGAGGATTCTCTGACAAGACTCAATCGGGTACTGGATCAAACGGTAACGAAATGGTTGCAATCATAAAAATGGGCTCTTCGGTAAGAAAGATTTTCCTATACAATGAAGAAAAAATCAAGAAGGAAAATGCCCAGTTGCTGGCTGCCTGCAATTATCCAAAAGGCCTAGGAGAGATATCCCCAGAGATTCGAATCAAGTACCTCCAGAAACTTACCCGGTTAAATACTAAGGCAAAACGTAATTCGGTTCATATTTCCCTGAATTTCAGCCAGGAGGATCAGCTTAACAAAGAACAGTTGGTCCGGTTGTCTTCGGAGTATATGAAAGGGATAGGGTTGGAAAATCAACCCTACCTGATCTATCGACACACCGACGCGGGTCACCCTCATATCCATTTGGTAACCACCAACATCCGATTGGATGGCAAACGGTTGTTCAGTCTTAAAATAGGAGTATTTAAATCCTTTGCTACGTGTAGGGCCATTGAAAAACAATTTGGATTGGTGCCCGCGGGAATGCGGGAAAACTCCATCCATGCAGTGGATCAAGACCGGGTTTTTAGAGTGGAGTATGGCAAATCTGAGACCAAACGTGCCATTGGAACAGTGCTTCATTATGTACTGAATAATTACAGGTTTACCTCACTTGTAGAATTGAATGCAGTCTTGAAAAGCTACAATATTTTGGCAGATAGGGGAAGTAGGAATTCTCCAACTTATCGAGCTCGAGGGCTGCTCTATCGGGTGTTGGATGAGAAGGGAAAAAAGATAGGAGTCCCCATCAAGTCCAGCGCATTTGATTGTAAGGCTACTTTGAATGCGGTTGAAGCGAGATTTGCCGAAAATAGAATCCTCCGTAAAAAGTATGAGGGGGCAGTTCGTGCTGTGATAGATCTGACGGTATTTAGGTATGCTCCGAAAACCATGGAACAGTTGTCCAATCAGCTGGAAAAGCAAGGGATCGTCCTTCTGAAAAGCGGAAGTCTCCAAGGGCAGAAGGTGGATTTGACCTATGTCGACCATCGAAATCAGACGGTCTTTCGCGGATTGGATTTGGGAATGCCTTACAGTGTCCAAGGAATCTTGAAGCGACTTGGAAATCAACAAAACGCATCCAATGCGGTAGAGGATAATTTCCTGACATTTAAAGAGGAGATCGCCTTCAATCCAAGGGTGGACAAAGGTCAACAACCATTGAAGTGTTATGATCTGAGTGATTTTTCCAGAAAGAACCTCCTCAGGGAAGTTGCCGAACCACAGGAGGACTTTTCCAGTGTTCCCAGAGAATGGAATCGTAGAATAAGGAAGAAGAAAAAGAAACTCTCCAGTCACTAAACTTAAAAGGGATGGCGATGCGAACCGGGGAGAATGACCAGGGCCTACGTAAAATCCTGGACATGACCAGAATGATGGGGATTGGATTATTGGGTCTGCACTGGTACTATTTTTTTTATGCGACTTTTCAGGAATGGGGGTTGGAATCCTTGATAACCGATCGGATCCTATTCATGGTGTGGAAGACGGGGCTCTACCAGAACTTTCATTTTTCAAAGTTCCTTGCTTTGGCATTTTTGGCCATATCCCTACTGGGTATCAAAGGGAAAAAAAGCGAGAAATCAACCTTGAAAACTGCTTGGACCTTGATAGGGATTGGAGCTGTAATTTATTTTGGGAGTTATTATTTAATCTATTTTCAAGTAGCCCAGCAATGGATTTGTATTGTATACCTAATCCTTACCTCCCTGGGTTTTTTTACGATTTTGTCAGGAGGCACCCAACTCTCCAAAATAATCCTGGAAAAGCTGAGTTCGGATGTTTTTAACAGGGAAAATGAGACTTTCCCCCAAGAAGAACGATGCCTCGAAAATGAGTTTTCAGTCAATCTTCCCACTATTTATCAACTGAAAGGGAAGATACGATCTGCTTGGATTAATATCGTGAATCCCTTTCGAGGTCTTTTGGTGTTGGGGATACCCGGTTCAGGGAAAAGTTATTTCGTGATCAGACATGTGATCACCCAACATATCAATAAGGGTTTTTCCATGTTCGTCTATGACTTCAAGTTCGATGATTTATCTACGATTGTCTATAATACCTGGTTAAGGAACAAAGAACGTTATAAGGTTCAACCTTCCTTTTATGTAATCAATTTTGATGATCTTCACCGGACCCATCGATGCAATCCTCTGGCACCGGAAACCATGCTGGATATCACCGATGCCGCCGAATCTGCCCGAACTATCCTGATGGGATTGAACCGGGAATGGATCAAACGCCAAGGGGACTTTTTTGTGGAGTCCCCGATCAATTTTTTGACCGCCATCATTTGGTATTTGAGAAAATACAAGGACGGAGCTTATTGTACCTTGCCCCATGTGATTGAATTGATGCAGCTGGATTACGACCGGTTGTTTTCTGTTTTGCGAACAGAAAAAGATATAGAGGTGCTGATCAACCCTTTTGTAAATGCCTATTTGAATGATGTCATGGAACAGCTGGAAGGTCAAATTGCCTCGGCAAAAATTTCCATGGCAAAACTATCTTCCGCCCAGCTGTATTATGTGCTTTCCGGGAATGACTTTACGCTCGATATCAATAACCCGGATGCTCCTAAACTGGTTTGCATGGGCAACAATCCCCAAAAGATCCAGATTTATGGAGCGGTACTATCTCTATATGTGAATCGCTTGGTGAAACTGGTCAACCAGAAAGGGAAGCTCAAAACCAGTCTGATTTTCGATGAGTTTCCTACCATTTATCTCCATGGCATTGATAATTTGATCGCAACTGCAAGAAGCAATCAGGTCGCCACCACGCTGGGGGTTCAGGACTTGAGTCAATTGAGAAAGGAATACGGAAGGGAAATGGCAGAGGTAATTATGGGGATTGTGGGAAATGTGGTGGCAGGTCAGGTGACCAGCGATTCCGCCAAACAATTATCAGAACGCATTGGTAAGATTCTACAGGACCGAAAGAGTCTGTCCATCAATAGCTCGGATACCTCGGTCAGTAAATCCAAACAGTTGGATTTTGCAGTACCTCCCTCCACGATTTCTTCCCTTTCTTCCGGAGATTTTGTAGGGACAGTGGCGGATGATCCGGATTGTAAAATGGATTTAAAAGCCTTTCATGCCCAAATCATCAACGATCATGAGAGAATCAAAAAAGAGGAAGAAAAGTTTAGGCCTATTCCCCAAATCCGTAAGATTGATGCAGCGGTGGTTCAGAAAAATTACATTCAGATCAAAGAGGAAGTTCAGGATATCATGCATGCTGAAATGGAGAGATTGTTGAAAAATCCAGCATTAAAGCATTTGATCATAAAAAAGTAGGAGGAACATGATTGAACTTGATCAACTATGGCTAACACCGGCACAAAAAACAGGCGACTGATCTCGGTAATTTTTTAACTTCCTTTCTTATACCAATTCTCGGTTGGCCGAAAAAACCTGGACTCTAATTTTTGCCCTTTCTTTAGCCAAAACCGTGTGGTTCGTCACGCTTCACATAGATCATTTCAATTTTTCATGAACCCGACTCATACATTAAGCCCCAAGCCTATATTCTTATAATTCGGATGTAAAGCCTATATATTTGAAGATTGAGTTTTAAACGGATATCTTAGTACAAATTAGAAAAACAATGGTAGCAATCCTAACAGGTTAGCTATAGGAGACATTGACTTATTTCAAACACCCCTTTGGGCATGTAGTAAGCGTAACCAGAAATAGTATGAGACGACTACTGATTTTATGTGGACTAACATTATGGGCATTAGATGTGTTTGCTTGTGAGTGTATTCCTGTTATATCACTTGAAGAACATTTTAAAAAAGCTGACATTGTTTTTTATGGAAAAGTGAAATCCATAAACGACAGCCAAAAGTATGGTTATCGGGATACCATATATTTTAAAATGGACTCACTTTACACTGACAAAGGGGGGTATCATCCGACAATAGAGATAAACAAAGTGTTTAAGGGAAAGAAATACTCAAAACCTCAACTAGATATTAATTCCATTGGGTCACTTTGCGATGTATTCTTTCAAAAGGACAGTGAATATGTTGTGTTTGGATATGTTGACCAATACGAACAAATCCAAACCAATATTTGTGTACCTACCACCATGGTGACCGATAAAGAATTTTTAAGAAGGATTGAAAAAATGAAGTGATGGCGCCAGTTTTCACTTCAAGTTCCCACAACTAATTCAAAGTTCCTTTTCAGGTATTTCATTTTGTTTAAGCTGTTTTTGATTATTGCTTACTTTTTGGACTGATAGGATGAAGTCAAGAATGGACAACAGGAAGGGCTCGTGTGAAAGTTTGTCCACTCGCCTTGTTCTTTACTTCTTCTTTTTCAGTCCATAACCTTGCGATTATCAAATACAAGCTATAGTTCCAATAGAGATCTAAACCTGTTTTTGGCCATATTGGAAAGATTCCATTATTTATGAGGTGTATGGGTCAATATTTTTAGGATTAGAATATTCAATTGTCCAGGATTTATGATTTTAAATAAATTGAAATGATACTAACCAATCATAGGATTGTCAGTAAATGGAAGACGATTCTTGTATTTATTGGCACCCTCATTCTCGGGTATTTATTATTTATTATCCCTGATTTATTCTTTGGAATTAGCAAAATCAATGGGGGAAAGATTGGAGTCAATTTATTTTTTATTGCTTTGTTTCAGTTCGTATCCATTTTAGGATTACTTTATTTATCACTCAAACTCCTGAAAAAAAGTTGGAAGGATATTGGTCTTGAGTTCATACATCTTCGAAAGGATATGGGGTTGGGACTCTTGTTTGGAGTACTATGGACGATACTGCAGTTTGTATTGATTATTCCAGGTACGGGAGGAATCAATAGACCGGATATCAAAGGAATGTTGGAATTGTTTGATGGAAGTGTGAGCGGGACTCTTTCTTTTATTGCCCTGGGGGTAATTGGAGGAGGAATTACCGAGGAACTTTTTAATAGAGGATTTTTTATCAACGTGCTAAAAGAGGTTTTTGAGAAACCAAAAGTAGGACTATGGGTGTCTTCAGTACTTTCCATATTGATTTTTTCCCTAGGCCATATGCCAGTTACTGCTTTGGATTGGATGGATATTCTAATCCCGACAGTCGGTTACACATTTCTTTTTATCTACACCAAACGCTTGACTGCTTCCATGGTAGCTCATGGATTTTACAATATGGCAGCGATTCTAATGGTTTATTGGATGTATTATCATTGAACATATTCAATAAGTTTGAAGAGCAATCCATCAAATACCATCATTGGCTTTTTCCTATAAATTGAAATGAAATTTTAGAGGGAATTCCGAATGGTTGGATTTCGCATAAAGCGTTTTATCATTGGTGTATTGGCTGGAATACAATCAGTAAATAAAAGATTTCAGAAAGTGCTCAAAATAGTTGTTTTGTCACGAGAGTTTTAAGACCCCAGAGATTTATATTCATAGGCTTTCCCTATCTAATAAAAATATTCAAAGCCGATTAGATAGGATGAATGAAATTATTAATTTAGTTTTTATAATACCTAGTACCCCAGTGAACAATGCGGATAGGTTAGCTGATACCACTCGAGTGACGAATAAACAAATGACGATAAGACATAAAATTTCTATCCGACTGACGACCGCTTTTTTTATTGTCTATACAGTTGCATGTACGTTTGGCTCTATCTTTCTTGTGACATGGGGTTCGACAAACTGGTACAAGGAATTAATGATTATCATGTTGACTTGGCCGATTGGCTGGGACAAGTTAATTGTTGACTCATTAATTTGGCTTATGGTGAATATTGCATTCTGGACAGCCTTGATATATGTGGCAAGTTTGACAATCGAGACTTTAGTCCGACACTATGTTTCAAGTCATCCTTTACTAAAGACAAAGAAGGGTGGCTGTTAACACAATTCCATTGCCATTGCCGTGGATCCGATCAAATGAATTCTAGCTTGGATTTAAAAACATCGTTCCGCCATAGTTGACAATGACGTAGAAGATTGCCAAAATCATTCATGGCGGTCATTGATTTTAATCTTAACAGGGCAAGGACAATTGCACAACCATTAACCGTAATAATAAACTCATTATTTAATTTAGATATGAATGAAATTAATTAGATACAGAAGTTATAGTAGAGAGGATATCCATAATATCTTTTCACCTGGATCAAACTTTACACCTGGTTCCGGTAAATGGGGTCTTCGTGGAATTGTTTCAGTACCCAATACTGAATCTGACTTTGTTTTTTTTGTAACCTTCGGTACTACTATCGCTCATCACACCTTTAAAGAAGGAATAACTGAAGATGGAATATTGACTTGGCAAAGTCAACCGAATCAGTCTTTGAATTCTGCACAAATAATTAAGCTAATTTCACATGACTATCTAAAACATAATGTCTATTTGTTATTACGTACAAATAAATCTTCAAAATATACTTATTTGGGAAAACTTGCCTATGAATCCCATAATCCTACTACTGAAAAACCTGTTCAGTTTCAATGGCAAATTACAGATTGGGAAATTAGAGAAGATGTGTTTAATTCTATGGGATTAAAATTAACTGATTTTGAATTGGACGCCGATCCATATACAGAGCCCATAATTTTTACCCAGAATAACTCGCTAGTAAAGAGTGCTATAAAACCTATTTCTCGAAAACCTCTTGAGAAAACAGTAAAAACGAAAAAGGTTACCAAAACGGATTACTTAAAAAAAGCTGAGCGATCTTTGAAAATTGGGATGAAAGGTGAGTTATTAGTTTTAGAAAAAGAAAAGGAAAAATTAAAATCTCTTGGAATAAATAAGGAAGTTGAACACAAATCAATAAAAGGTGACGGAGATGGGTATGATATTCTGTCCTATGATTGCAATGGAGACCCAATTTTCATAGAGGTTAAAACAACAATAGGGGGAATTAATACACCATTTGATATTTCTATAAATGAAGTATTAGTCGCGAATGAAAACCCAGACAATTATTATATCTACAGGTTATTTAACTACAATGAAAATAATAATAGTGCCGAATATTATGAGTTAAATGGACCTATTTCAAAATATTTTAGCTTAGAACCAACAAGTTTTAAAGCATATTTTAATGAAAACAATTAAAGTTGTTTGTGGAATTATCTTCAATGATGATAAAGTTTTTATATGCCGAAGGAAACCAGAGAAATCATTAGGAGGATACTGGGAATTTCCTGGAGGCAAAATAGAAGAGGGAGAAAGTAATGAAGCATCTCTTTCTCGCGAACTCATGGAGGAAATCGGGATGAAGGTTGAAGTAAAGGATTACTTTAAAACAAATTTTCATAACTACGGAAAATTTAAAATTGAGCTTATTGCTTATAAATGCAATTTCCTTGATGCTATTTTTGAGTTAACAGATCACGATTCTTTTGAATGGGTAAGTGTAGAGGATTTAAATAATTGGAACCTCGCACCCGCTGACATTCCCATAGCACTGGAACTAATTAGTGATGTCAAGAATAAATATAAATAACAACTTGTTTTGCATCTGCTAGAGTGGCAAGAATACATGGAGTATTGTGCTCCCAAATATGCCCGAACGCAAACCTGAAACCATGATGGTAAGGTAGAAGCTCTAAACTTGAATTTTATAGATGCCTGGTGATTGGAATTAGTTTTAAGCGCAGAAGGTCATCGAACTAATTGCTAATAGAGCACTGTTTTTTTGAATTCACCTCATTTTTTACCAGTCAAAAAAGAAACCCCGAGTTTTCACCCGGGGTTCTGGTACACGCGGAAGGATTCGAACCCTCAACCCTCGGAGCCGAAATCCGATATTCTATCCAGTTGAACTACGCGTGCCTGAAATTATTTTCAGTAATGTATTATCCTTGCAAAACTGCCTGTACTTTGTCAGCAGCTTCTTTCAGTGTGATCGCAGAAGCAACTTTCAATCCTGATTCGTCAATGATTTTAGCACCTTCGACTGCGTTGGTTCCCTGTAATCTTACGATAATTGGAACTCGGATATCACCGATGGATTTATAGGCTTCCACTACACCATTCGCAATTCTGTCGCATCTTACGATACCACCGAATACGTTGATCAAAATCGCTTTTACATTAGGATCCTGAAGGATGATTCTGAAACCAGCCTCAACAGTAGTAGCATTGGCTCCTCCTCCTACATCAAGGAAGTTGGCAGGCTCACCACCTGAAAGCTTGATCATGTCCATGGTGGCCATGGCTAGACCAGCACCGTTCACCATACAACCCACGTTTCCATCCAATTTCACATAGTTCAAACCGGATTTTCCAGCTTCAACTTCCAAAGGATCTTCTTCAGATAAATCTCTTAGCTCAGCAAGATCTTTATGTCTGTAAAGTGCGTTGTCATCCAAGTTTACTTTTGCATCTACTGCCAAAATCTTGTCATCAGAAGTTTTCAACACGGGGTTGATTTCAAATTGAGAAGAATCAGTGGCTTCGTAAGCTTTGTAAAGAGCAGCAATGAATTTTACCATCTCCTTGAACGCATTGCCGGTTAAACCCAGTTTGAAAGCTACTTTTCTAACCTGGAAACCTTGAAGACCTACCTTAGGGTCGATCCATTCTTTGATGATTTTTTCAGGGGAATGTTCAGCCACCTCTTCGATGTCCATTCCACCTTCTGTAGAAGCCATGATCACATTGCTTCCAGTTGCTCTATCCAATAAGATAGATAAATAATATTCTTTTGGTTCGGATGCTCCTGGGTAGTAGACATCTTCAGCAACTAGCACTTTGTTTACTAATTTACCCTCCGGTCCTGTCTGATGCGTCACCAAAGTCCCGCCCAGAATATTTTTAGCTTTTTCAGCTACATCTTCTAGTTTTTTGGCAAGAACCACACCGTTTGATCCAGTAGACTGGATTTTGCCTTTGCCTCGGCCACCGGCATGAATTTGAGCTTTGATCACATACCAGGAAGTTCCGGTCTGAGCATTTAGCTTTACTGCTGCTTCATGAGCTGCTTCTGGACTGTCGGCTACAATACCTTCCTGAATGCGAACTCCATAACCTTTTAATACTTCTTTAGCCTGATATTCGTGAATATTCATCCTATGAAAATTTTTGCCCGAAGTTAAGTCCTAAGAGCCGATAAATCAAACCTAGATTTGTCCTTTCTTCTCAAAAAATCGCGTTTATTATGAATTAATTGAGTATCTGGAAGAGATTTGTTCTAATTTTAAATTTGTAAAAAATCTTACTATGCTGAAAGCCAGTGGTATCCATAAGCACTATGGAAATCTACATGTATTAAAGGGAGTGGATGTAGAAATTTCATCCTCTGAAATAGTTTCTATTGTTGGTTCTTCGGGTGCAGGGAAAAGTACCCTCCTACATATTTTGGGAACCTTGGACAAACCGGATTCCGGAATCCTCACCATGCAGGACAAAGATCTCTTGAAATTGACCGGAGAAAATCTGGCCAAGTTCCGCAATCAACAAATTGGCTTTATTTTTCAGTTCCATAATTTGTTGCCTGAGTTTACAGCATCGGAAAACATCCAGATCCCAGGGATGATCAAAGGAGGGAACCCCGCTGCATTGGAAAAGCGGGCTGGGGAACTGGCAGAATTGCTAAGTATCAGTCACCGCCTGGACCATAAGCCTTCCACACTCTCAGGAGGGGAGCAGCAACGGATCGCAGTAGCCAGGGCCTTAATCAATGATCCTGCAGTGGTGTTTGCGGATGAGCCTAGTGGAAATCTAGATACAGAAAATGCCAGAGCCTTACATTCCCTGTTCTTTACGTTGAGAGAAGAATTGGGACATGCTTTTGTAATCGTCACCCATAATGAAGAATTGGCAGGTATGGCAGATAGGCAATTAACCATGAAAGATGGACTGATTATATAATTGGTCCAATGAGCCCTTTAGGGGTTCCAGCTTCTATAGTTGAAATAGGAGGTTGGCAGATGAATTAAATCAAGTTAGTTAATACAGGCTTCCATATTTTTAATTCCTTCCAATTTTCTTGAACTTTCTTCCGGTTTTTTACATTTGATCTTGATAACCACCAAATGAATTACTTGTGAAGATAAGCAGTGTCCAGTCCATGTTATTGGCTGGAGTTTTTTTTGCATTGATGAATGTTTCTGTCAAGTACATTCCCCATATTCCTGCCATAGAAATTATCTTGTTCAGGTCTCTCTTTAGTTTGGTGTTCAGCTTTACCATGCTAAGAAGGCAACATGTGCCTGTGTTTGGAAATAACAAAAAGCTTTTGGTACTGAGAGGAGTGGTAGGTTCTGTAGGATTGATTTCCTTCTTTTATACGCTGCAAAAAATACCATTGGCCAGTGCGGTTACCTTGCAATATCTATCTCCCATCCTGACCACCATTCTCGGGATCTTCCTGGTAAAAGAGAAGGTGAAGCCTATCCAGTTTCTGTTTTTCGCTATTTCATTTGCTGGAGTGGTCATGGTACAAGGGTTTGATACCCGCGTAAACCTGCTTTATGCAAGTATCGGATTCATCTCTGCCTTGTTTTCCGGATTGGCTTACAATGTGATCCGAAAGCTAAAAAACACGGAGCATCCTTTAGTGATCATCTTTTATTTCCCTTTAGTGACGCTTCCAATTGCCGGTGTCGTCAGTTTCTTCACTTGGGTGCAACCGGTAGGATGGGATTGGGCCTTTTTGTTATGGATCGGAATCTGTACACAGACGGCTCAATATTTTATGACCGTTGCTTACCAAAATGCCAATGTCTCCAGGATCTCAAGTTTGAGTTATCTGGGCGTTTTTTATGCATTGATCTTCGGGTTCTTCTTCTTTGGAGAAGCGTATTCGTTCATGGCCTATGTGGGAATGGGGCTGTTGTTATTAGGGGTCATCCTGAATTATCGCGTTAAAAATGCATAAGAAGAAAAGTTTGTGGAAGTACACATCCATAGTACCTTTATAGGCTAGCAATTCTTTTATGAAAATCACTAAAGATCTTTATCAGGGCTCTTTGGCCTTATTAACCGATTTCTATCAGCTGACCATGGCTTATGCCTATTGGAAATCAGGTAAAGCGGAGCAGGAAGCCGTATTTAATTTGTTTTTTAGAAAGCATCCATTCCAAGGTGGTTTTACCTTAGCTGCAGGTTTGGATTATGTGGTGGATTATTGCAAGAACTTCAAGTTTGGTTCGGAGGATATCGACTATTTAGCGGCGATGAAAAATCAAGAAGGAGAATTGCTTTTTGATCCGGAATTCCTCAAGTACCTATCCAATATGAAATTCAGCTGTGATATTGATGCAGTGGAAGAAGGTACCGTGGTTTTTCCGAATGCCCCGATGATCCGGGTGAAAGGGCCATTGATCCAATGCCAGTTATTGGAAACTCCTTTGTTAAATATCTTCAACTTCCAGACCTTGATTGCCACCAAAGCTGCCAGGATTAATTTAGCAGCCAAGGGGGATCCCGTTTTGGAATTTGGACTTAGACGTGCCCAAGGAATTGATGGGGCATTAGCTGCATCTAGAGCATCTTATATTGGGGGTTGTAGCTCCACTAGCAATGTAATGGCAGGGAAACTGTTTGGGATTCCTGTATCAGGCACTCATGCACATAGCTGGATTATGTCCTTCGAAACTGAAATGGAGGCTTTTGAGGCGTATGCGAATGCTTTTCCCGATCGCTGCATTTTTTTGGTAGACACCTATGATACCATCACCGGAGTCAAGAATGCCATCAAAGTGGGGAAAGCCCTAAGAAAGCAAGGGAAGGAAATGCTTGGAATACGCATTGATTCAGGCGATTTGGCCTATTACAGCAACAAAGCCAGGGAAATGTTGGACGAGGCGGGCTTCCCGGATGCCAAAATAGTGGCCTCCAATGATTTAGACGAACATATCATCACCTCCTTGAAAGGTCAAGAAGCATCGATTAATGTTTGGGGAGTAGGAACCAAATTGGTGACGGCCTTTGATCAACCGGCTTTGGGGGCAGTGTATAAGCTATCTGCCATTCGAATTGAGAATGGAACCTATGTTCCAAAAATAAAAATCTCTCAACAGTCCTTGAAAATCAATGTTCCAGGAATACATAATGTGAAAAGATACTATTCTAAAGGAAAGGCTGTAGCAGATATGATTTACCTGGAGGATCAGGAAATCAATCCCAAAGGGTTGGTAATTATTGATCCAATTGATAGTACCAGAAGAAAAAGGATCATGCCTTATTTTTACCAGGAAGAGGAATTGCTCCAGCCTATCTTCAGAAAAGGAAAGCAAGTGTACAAATCCCCAGGTCTGGAGAGGATTCGTCAAAGGGCGAAGGAACAGTTAGAATCATTTGATAAAACCCATAAACGAATGGTCAACCCTCATCTGTATCCGGTAGGCTTAGAGGAGAATTTGCACCATTTGAGAACAGAATTGGTTTTAAAAGCACAACAGTTAGACCCGAAAGATGAAAAGTAAAGAAGAAGCTTTAGTCATAGTGGATGTTCAGAATGATTTTTTACCAGGAGGGGCATTGGCGGTAAAAGAGGGAGATCAGATCATTCCTACCATTAATTCATTGCAGGAGCATTTTCAGTTTATTGTGGCTACCCAGGATTTTCATCCCGCGAATCATGGTAGTTTTGCCTCCAATCACCCTGGTAAAAAAGTAGGGGAGTTTGTAGGCTTAGGGGGGTTGGATCAGATTTTATGGCCAGACCACTGTGTGCAAGGAACCTCGGGGGCTTCATTTCATCCGGATTTAAACCAAGATAAATGGAAGGCCATATTTCAAAAAGGTAAAAACCCTGAAGTGGATTCTTATTCAGGTTTTTATGACAATGCCAGAAAGGGAGATACTGGATTAGGGAAATACCTCAAAGATCATGGAATTAAGAAAGTTTACATCGCGGGACTTGCATTGGATTACTGCGTGAAGTTTACTGCTTTGGATGCACATGGATTGGGGTTTGAAACCTATCTGATTGTGGACGCCACCCGCGCGGTAAATGTGGATCCCATGGATGGTGATTTTGCCATAGAGGAGCTGCTTGGGTTAGGGATTAAATTAATTAATAGTCAAGAAATACTAAAAAGACATGTTTGAATACGATCCGGAAAAACACTACCCCTCGGAAACGGAGAGCCGAGTGGTGATTAGGTTTCAGGACTGTGATCCATTAAGGCATTTGAATAATGCGAAGTACTTTGATTATTTCTTCAATGCCAGAGAAGATCAGGTGCCTAAACTGTATGGGTTGGAAGTAATGGACCTAATTAGGAAGTATAAAGCCGCCTGGGTGGTTTTTAACCATAATATCAGTTATGTCAAACCGGCTATGGTGGGGGAATGGGTGCGGATCATGAGTAGGATCATTTGGCATAACCATAATACGGTGGTCATTGAATATTACATGACTGATGATCGTAAAAAGCAATTGAAGACACTGCTATGGACGACCATGCGCTATGTCACCTTAGCGGAAGGGAAGTCTACCGATCATGAAGGAGCGGTGGCTGATTTTCTAAAAGCTACCTCTGGTAACCTGGATATTTCCACGATAGACATCAAAGAAAGGGTTAAAACCCTGAAGGATCATTTGATCCATAACAATTGACATAAGTCAAAAATCTGTGTCTCAGCGAACAAAGCCTGTACATTAGCGTACAGGTTTTTTGTTTTTAAGCATTTTGTAATCAAAGGGTTAAGAAAAAAATAAAAATTATTTTTTCATAAAAAATACAATAAAGTGTAACCCCTATTTTTTGCAATACGGTACAAATTTGTCCGCATGCATGACAACCGAACAAGAAATTGTTTCAAAACTGTGCGGAATTGTTCGGTTATATGTCAATACATTAAAATAATATTTCGAAAAAATTAAAATAAATTAAGATTAAGATTGTTTGAAATCTTAAGGTTTAACAGATTAAATAGGTTTTGGTATGGGCTTGGCATCATAGAAAGCACAACACTAAACCAACACTGTTATGAAAACCTTATTCACTTTAGCTATGGCAGGCGCACTTTCTTTTAGCGCATTAGCCAACGCAGACGACGATTTAAGAGCCTTGTCTGACGTAAACTCAAATTTCAAAAAAATTAACGTACTACTTAAAGAAGGTGTAGGTGATGCCAAAATCGCCATCATCGATATGAATGGTCATAAACTTCATCAAAGAAAGGTACATGTAAAAAATGACGACCTCATGGTTCCTTATAATTTGGATGAATTGCCTTGTGGAGAATACCAGGTACGAATATCTACTGACGACGAGGAAGTAGTGTACACGGTAGAAACAAAGGAAAGACCGATTCCTACAGAAGAGCTGCCTTTAATGGCATATGGGAAACTGTTAGATGATGACACGATCAATTTGGCTGTGATAGGCCTTACAGAACCAGGTGTGGAAGTAAAAGTGAAAACCGAAAAAGGAGGAAGAGTAATCTATGAAGAGTACATCGACCAACCTGAAGGTTTCAAGAAAGACTTCTCTTTTAATGGAATTAACCCTGAAGACATCTATCTAGAATTGACAGATGCCTTAGGAAGAACTAGAATCATTCATTTTTAGGCTTTCAAACCTAGTTTAGTTGATGAAAAGAGCTTTAGCCTGCGGGTTAGGGCTTTTTTTTATGTCGTCTCGTCCAAAAATAAGTTGACAACAAATCAACTTATGATGAATAATGTGAGTTAGAATTGCTGAAGTTTATAAAACGAAACTGGTGGGATTGAACTTGCCCCCGATGCTGAACCATTGGCTTCGGGGAAAAAGACGAGAAGGACCTGATTGGGAACCATAAACTGTATCATTTACTGATTACTAAGGGGCTGATTATTTAATGTGTAGATGTTCCTTGGTAACGGCAGACTTTTTATCTGGGTCAAGAAAGGGAAAGGTTGATTCAATCTTTGATCAAATAAAAAAGGCTACTCATCCCCAGCTAAAGTAAGAAGGCATCCAAACTTTTCAGAAGAATCCAATTCCAAGCAATTTAAATGTTTGCATGAACCGTTGTATTGATAACTTCTTCTTAAAAAAAAAGATGGAGGAATTAAAGTCTACGCACGTTTCCTTGACTCCACTATTTTTTACGATGTTTCTATTATTAGAATATAAAGTGAATTGTTTCTTTACATAATTCTATTTGAGTGGATAATACCTCAAATAAGAAGAGAAGATCAGGATTCAGTTTAATCTAGCTCGAATTCTTCAGAAAAAATCAAAAGAGAAAAGAAGATGAGACAATGCATTGTTCGAAAATTTGAATGGTTTCGGACGAAACCTGTACAAAACCGTACAGTATATTTTTGGCAACAAAAATTATAAAAAGATTTTTAAGCTTTTTCGAAATTAAATTTCCTTAACAAGTTCATTTTTTTGTAACCCTGAAAATCCTGGATAACCCGGAAATATGTCCGCTTGTAAGACAGTCGAACAGTAAAGTGAATTGGAAGTGGACAGATTTTGTTAAAAAATCATGAATTTTTCAAAATTTAATTTTGATAAACTGTTAAAAAAGTAAAATAAAAGAAGAATCGTTACATGTGGATTTGGCACAAGCCATTGGTTTGGTACGAGCTTGGCAATAAGGTAAGCACAACACTAAACCAACAAGTTATGAAAACCTTATTCACATTCGCAATGGCCAGCGCCTTATCTTTTAGCGCATTGACAGCAAACGCAAACGAAGATTTGAAAGATCTTTCAGCTGTAAACACCAACTATAAAAAGATCAATGTTACTTTAAAAGAGGGGGTTGGAAATGCAAAAATCTCTATCCTTAACCAAGAAGGAAAAAGCTTGAACCAAAAGAGAGTTCACGTAAAAGATGAAAGTATCGTGGTTCCTTACAATATGCAAAATTTACCGGCAGGTGAGTACCAAATTAAAATTGTAACGGATGAAGAAGAAGTAATCTATTCTGTCAACACTACCGATTCCCCGATTCCTGTAGAAGACCTTCCTTTAATGGCATACGGAAAAGTGGTAGATGAAAACACTGTAAGTCTTGCGGTAGTAGGATTGACCGAGCCTGGGGTAGAAGTAAAAGTATATTCTTCAGAAAGTGGTAAAGTCATCCATGAGGAAACGATTGACCAAGCAGAAGGATTCAGAAAAGACTTCTCCTTCAAAGGAATGAACTCTGAGGACGTTTACCTTGAAGTAAAAGACACTTTAGGAAGAACAAGAACCATTTTCTTCTAATACTAAACCAACTTATTAGGAGTAAGCCCTGATCGTAAGATCAGGGCTTTTTTTGTGTCAAAAAAAGGGCTATTAATTAATTCCTATCCACTCAAGTAATCGGAAGATTAGTAAGAATTAGGATAATGATAAGTGGTTGATAGAAAGATGGGTAGATTATTTTTTTAAGGGGCTTTTAAAGTTTTTACTAAAATTGACTCCTAGTGAACAAAGGTGTGCAGATGCGTACATGTGCTTCCTACATCAATCTATTCTTATTTATTATTTTCATTTTTTTTTGTCTTAAAAAACAATAAAATAAGTGTTTAACTGTAACCTAAGTATTTGTAGAATCCCTCGGGTTATGTTCGGTTTTATAACACTTTACCCATATTTAGTGTGTTTTTTATCAAGTTGAATCTATTTTTTTAACTGGATTCCAAATAATATTCTGTTTTCTTATTTAACTACAATTCCCCTTCCTCATTGGAATTTCAGGGAGATTTAAACTTGGTACAGCGTTGGTAAAAAGATAAGTATAAATCTAAACCAACATGATTATGAAAACTATTTTAGCATTAGCAATGGCCAGCGCAATATCTTTTAGCGCTCTTGCTGCAGAGGATGATTTAAGGGAATTGTCAGGAGTTAATTCCACATTCAAGAAAATCAATGTCACTTTAAAGAGTGAAGTTGGGAATGCCAAAATTTCCATCCTAGATGTGTCAGGAAAAAAATTGGCAGACAGAAAAGTTCATTTGAAAAATACAGATGTAGTGGTTCCATTCAACTTGAATGGTTTGCCGGAAGGAGATTACTTGGTGAAAATTGAGACCAAAGAGGAAGAAGTGATTTATGAAGTAGAAACCATAAGTAGACCGATCCCTGCAGATCAACTTCCATTGATGGCGTATGGAAAAGCAATAGATGACAATACCATCAACCTTTCTGTGATTGGTTTAACCAAGCCGGGAGTAAAAGTGGAGATTCATTCTGCGTCTTCTGGAGAATTGATTTATGAAGAGTTCATTAATCAGCCTGAGGCATTCAAACAAGATTTTACATTAAAGAACCTCAAAGCAGATCAAGTGTATATGGAATTGACAGATGCATTGGGCAGAAGTAGAACCCTGTTTTTCTAACCTATTCAAATACCACAGCAAAAAGCCCTGAAGTGATTCAGGGCTTTTTGTTTGTACTGATATGTTCGGTTAATTTCTTTGCCAGTTCCTTTAAATCGATGCCCAGTAATTCTTTGCTTACTTTGATAACTTTTTCTTTGGAGGAGCTTGGCAGTTGATCAAATCCATAAAAAGCACCTAAAATACCTCCTGCCACTGCAGCGGTGGTATCATTATCTCTCCCATAATTCACCAAAAAAACCAGCGTTCCCTGAAAATCAAAATCCGCATACAGCATGGCTGTCAATAGTTGTAGGTAGATTTCGCCAGCATGAAAAGGCAAGTCCTGCTGCCGCTGGTCCAGTTCTGCAAAGGCATATTTTAATCCTTCACTTTTGGGGTTCAGTCTGAATTCCGTGCTATCTAATTTCAAGGATTGGTGATGTATTCTAAGGGCCTCTACCAAAATCCGTTGAGCAGTTCTTCCCACTAATCTGCTTTCATAATACCCTCTGGGATCTATTCTCAAAGAAGCTAAAATATCTTCTTTGGTAGCTCCCTGTCTCATTCCAGCAGCGGTCATGGCCGCAGCTAATGACGTTAAATCTCTAGCATAACCAATATCATAAATAGAGAGCTTATAAGCTTCTTGATACGCTTTTTCTGGATCGGCAGGAAAAACGGCACCTATAGCCGGGGCATACAGTAGGCCGGCACAAACCATTTCTCCTCCATAAAACCTGCTTAAGGAATCGGCATATCCATCCAGATTCCCTTCGATATAGGGTTGACTCACTTTTGCCCATTCTTGGAGCCAAGTAAGTTTGAGCGTAGCATCTTCGATTTCGGAAGGACTTTCCCCTGGAATGGATTTCAACTCCTGCACATACTCAGAATATTGGTCCCATATGTACCGAGCAAAGTCAACAGAATTTAAGGAATGCGGATCTTGACTGAGCAGGTAATTTACCGTCAATTCTTTCCATCGGGTATCATCGGTGGTTCCGCCTGCAGGTAAATTCGGGATCCAAATCCCTTCTGGAGAAACTTCTCTGACCATAGAGTCCAGCTGTTCCACAAAGCCATATTGCAGATCAATGTCTTCTCTAGACCACATTTCTGTAGGAGCTCCCATGGCATCGCCTATGGCTGATCCCACGAGCATTCCAAGAATCTTATCTTCTAATTCCTCTGGAGAAAGCCCTGGATCAATGTAATGGTACTCTTCTTCCATCACTATTTCTTCTTTTTTGTCTGATTTACAGGCAATGAACAATAGGAGGAAAAGACATGAAATCGGAAGGTGTTTCATATTAGGATAGAATCAATTGTTCTGCTTTAACCAGTAGGCTTTCTTTTTGATCAAGGGTCATATTGAGAGGCAGCTGCGCAATCCCTATTAAACGCCTCAATAGCTCCACACCCTGATATTGATTTAATAATTCCGGAGAAAGCGGTAAGGCATAAGTATGAAGAATTTTGGTTTTGACCTCCTCTGGCTGTTGCCCCAAGTCCAAATGGGCAAATAGTACTCCTAAATCAAATTCAGGATCTCCCAAAAATGCAAATTCTGGATCAATGACTTTTAAACCGGCTTCTGTTTTTAACCAGCTTCCAGGGTAAAAATCCCCATGTAAAAGGGTTTCTCCTTGTTTTAAGTATCTCTTTCCAAGTTCCTCAATTTTTCGCTTTAACGGGATGTTGGTTTTGTATTTCAAGCTTAGTTCTTGAAGTCCATATTGTACCGAATCTAAATCAAATCCATTCTCAACTTGAAAAGGGAAGCTAAAAATATGCTCATGATTCAGTTTCTTCATCAAGGTGTTATCCGGGAATTCTTTGGGCTCCAATTCATGGAGGGCTATTAGATATTCAGAAAGGTTATTTACCTCCGTCTTACTGAGGTTGAAATCTCCGTGGTATATTCCACCAAAATCACTGCCTTTTCCTAAATCCTCGGTGATCAACAAATGTTGTTCTGGAATAAATTTTAAAACCTGGGGTGAATAATTTCTTAGGGTAGAACTCTTGCTTATGACCTTAAAAAATTCATGTTCCACATTTACTCTTTCTATAGGTGCCGGAATCTGAGGGAATTTGTTGACATAGGGTTTGGATTGTTTGATGATCACCGAGCGCAGATTGGTGGTTACTCTTACTACCACATTCATATTGCTCTCCCCGGCTGATTCAGACTTTAGGATATTTTCATCCGCCTTCCAAAATGGAATGGTTGAAATTTCTTCCAAACTGGTATTTTCTTCCAGATTCATGCTACAGTTTTTAATGGTTGTCAAGGAATAAACATAACCCTTCAAACATAAGTTTAGATGATGGGTAATGAGTACAAATTAGGAAAGATTCAGCATTGTGTCGCATCCCATACAATTTTGGACTTGCCCACATCCAAAAATCCTTATTTTTGGTAAAGAGATAAAAATATAAACCCTATATGTTTGGATTACCAAGAACCTTATTTACGGAAGAACACGAACTTTTTCGCCAAAGTGTTCGAGAATTTATAGCGAAAGAAGTAACTCCCCATAATATGGAATGGGAGAAAAATAAAATGGTATCAAGAGAGTCGTGGAAGAAGTTTGGAGAAAATGGATTTCTAGGAATTCAAGCCCCCGAGTCCTTGGGAGGAATGAATATTCAGGATTTTAGATTTAATGCCATTTTGGTGGAAGAGCTTGGTCTCAGCGGATGTTCTGGGCCTGCCATTGGTTACCCTTTACATAGTGATATTGTAATGCCTTATATTTTACATTTTGGGACTGAGGAGGTGATGAATAAATATATTCCAAAAATGATTTCTGGGGATTACATCGGGGCGGTAGCCATGACAGAACCTGGAGCAGGAAGTGATCTTCAGGGAATTCAGACCAGAGCAGAAGATAAAGGGGATTATTATTTAGTCAATGGATCCAAAACTTTTATCACCAATGGGTTCTTGTGTGATGTAGTCGTCGTAGCCGTAAAAACGGATCCATCCAAAGGTGCAAAGGGGATTAGCCTCATTGTGATCGATAAGGATATGCCAGGTTTTACAAAAGGGAAACCATTTGACAAGGTGGGCTTGCACGCCCAAGATACCTGCGAATTATTCTTTGAAGATGTAAAAGTGCCCAAGGAAAATTTGCTGGGAAAAGAAGGGGAAGGGTTTAAATACCTGATGATCGAACTTGCCCAGGAGCGTCTTGTGGTCGCGTTGGCAGCGGTGGCATTGGGAGAGTATATGCTGACTTCTACGATTGAGTATGTCAAGACGAGAAAAGCATTCAACAAATCAATTTCTGAGTTTCAAAACACAAGATTCAAATTGGCGGAAATGACTGCCGCTTTAGAGCAGGGGAGAATTTATTGTGATTATTTGGTTCAGTTGCATAATGAAGGAAAGCTTGATTCAGCCATGGCTTCAGCTGCAAAATACAATATGACCGAACTGCAATGTAAGGTGGCAGACGAATGCGTGCAATTGCATGGTGGCTATGGATATATGTGGGAATATGGGGTGGCAAGAGCTTATGCAGATGCCAGGGTTCAAAGAATTTATGCAGGCACCAATGAGATCATGAAAGAATTGATCGCAAGAAAAATTTTGAAATAGTAATAGATTATAATTGCTGAAAGACAATAAATTTTAGTAATTCCAGAAAAATTTAAACACCCAAAATACATTGAAATGAAGGATTTTCCCTGGTTTAAACATTACCCTGAATCGGTAGATAAAATTGTAGACTGTGAAGCCTATCAAAGTGTTCCTGAGCTATTTGAGGAATGTGTAAAATTATATGGCCCAACCATCGCGTATGAATGTATGGGGAAAACACTTTCATTTAATGATTTGGATAACTATTCTTCCCACTTCGCCAATTACCTGATTCACGTATTGAAGTTGGAAAAAGGTGCTAGAATTGCTATTCAAATGCCCAATTGCCTCCAATATCCCGTGGTCATGTTTGGAGCCTTAAGAGCTGGGATGATTGTTGTCAATACCAATCCATTGTACACTGCTGCGGAGATGAAACATCAATTCAATGATGCGGGAGCAGACGTCGTGGTGATCCTAGCCAATTTCGCCTTTAACCTGGAGAAAATCAGGAATGAAATACATGCAAAGAGAATTATAGTAACAGAACTGGGAGATATGCTTGGCCTGCTCAAGGGTACCCTAGTTAATTTAGTGGTTAAGCATGTGAAAAAAATGGTGCCTAGTTATGATTTGCCTGGGGCTGACTCTCTAAAATCTGCGTTGGACCAGGGAGCTGAATATGAATTTAGAAGCTCCAAAATCACTCTAAAAGAAACTGCATTTTTACAGTACACTGGAGGAACGACCGGGGTTTCCAAAGGAGCAGAATTGACTCATGGGAACATCATTGCAAACATGCAGCAGATTTCAGCTTGGATGAAGCCAAAATTGAAACCTAGAGAGGAGGTAGTAATCACCGCACTTCCGTTATATCATATTTTTGCGCTGACAGTAAATTGTTTGGCGATGCTTAAGATCGGAGCACACAATGTGTTGATTACGAATCCAAGGGATATGCCTGCATTTTGTAAGGAACTTTCTAAACACAAATTCTCCGTCTTCACTGGGGTTAATACCTTATTCAACGGCTTATTGAACCAAGAATCCTTTAGAAATCTTGATTTTTCCCACCTGAAAATCGCCGTAGGAGGAGGGATGGCTGTTCAAAAGTCAACAGCCGAACGATGGAAAGAAGTGACTGGAACACCTTTGGCAGAAGGCTATGGACTGACAGAAACTTCCCCTGTAGCCTCTTGTAATCCCATTGATGGGACGGAGCGTAATGGGACGATTGGTATTCCTCTTCCAAATACAGAATTAAAAGTGATGGATGATGATGGGAAAGAATTGAAAGTAGGCGAGCGGGGAGAAATCTGTATCAAAGGCCCCCAGGTGATGAAGGGATACTGGAATAGACCCAAGGAAACGGCTGAGGTCATGAGAGGAGAGTGGTTTAAATCAGGCGATATCGGAATTATGGATGAAGATGGCTTTTTTAAAATTGTGGACCGGAAGAAAGAAATGATTTTGGTCTCTGGTTTCAATGTCTATCCCAATGAAGTGGAAGATGTGATTGCTTCATGCCCAGGAGTGTTGGAAGTAGGGGTAATCGGAATGCCAGATCCGAAGTCTACTGAAAAAGTGGTTGCTTTCATTGTTCCTAATGATAAATCCTTAACCGAGGAAGCGGTAAAAACCCATTGCCTGGAATCCTTGACCAATTACAAATGTCCAAAAGAAGTGTATTTCACCGATGAACTTCCGAAATCCAACGTGGGAAAAATTCTGCGGAGGAAAATCAAGGAGGCCCATTTGGAAAATCTGGGGGTGGAAAATTGAAGTTTTAACGAACAATATTCATGGAATTTATAGAGCCCATTTTCTAAGGAATGGGCTTTTTTGTGCCCTGTAGCGTATTGAAAACTTTACCCGTTATTGCTTTAAACACACTTATTCCCATGAAAAAACTGTTTTTACTTTCTCTGATTTCCATTTTATTCATTTCATGTGACAATGAAGATTCTGATCCAGATAGTATTGTGGGAAAATGGGAATTGGTAGAAATCTATTACCCAAGGACTGATGTAAGCAGTGATGAGTTGGTGGAAGAAAATTTTCAGACTTATAGGTTTTACTCCAATGGGACCTTTGAAAAAACCAGAATTAGTGATGGGGAGGATTTACAAACAGCAACCGGGGAATATTTACTGGAACAGGTGCCAGCCTATATTTCAAGTGACGCCAAATTGTATGTCAATTTGGAATTTAAAGAAGGAGATGCGATCACCAATAACTGTGGTCAGCCAGATAAAGAAGAATTGGTATTACGCTTCAATAATCAATTGAATAATTTTTCTGCCACTCCTTGTGATGGTCCAGGATATATCTTTGAAAAAGACTAAAAAAAAGCCATCTCTCGAGATGGCTTTTTGGATTGTAAATCAATTTATATGATTCCTTCAAAATAGTTGATGGTCTTGATCAAACCATCTTTCAATGCGACTTTTGGCTCCCAGCCCAATTCTTCTTTTGCCAGGTCGATGACTGGCTTTCGTTGCATAGGATCATCCTGAGGCAACGGCATAAATACCAATTTACTTTTGCTATTGGTCAAGTCAATGATTTCTTGAGCCAATTCCAACATGGTAAACTCTCCAGGGTTACCAATATTTACCGGTCCAGTAAAGCCATCCCTGCTGTTCATCAATCGGTACATTCCTTCGATATTATCATCTACATAGCAGAATGACCTGGTTTGTTTTCCATCACCATAAATGGTGATGTCTTGATTTTTTAAAGCCTGAACGATAAAATTTGAAACCACTCTACCGTCGTTTGGATGCATTCTAGGACCATAAGTATTGAAAATACGCATGACCTTGATCGGTACTTGGTGCTGTCTGAAGTAATCGAAAAACAAGGTTTCTGCACACCTCTTCCCTTCATCATAACAAGCCCTTGGTCCTAAGGTATTCACATTACCTCTATAAGATTCAGGTTGTGGGTGAATCTCAGGATCCCCATAAATTTCCGAGGTACTAGCTTGTAAAATTTTAATTTTGAGTCTTTTTGCTAACCCTAACATATTCATAGCACCAATCACTGAGGTTTTGGTAGTTTGAACCGGATCAAATTGATAGTGAATCGGGGAGGCAGGGCAAGCAAGGTTATAAATTTCATCTACCTCCACATATAGGGGGTGGGTGACATCATGCCTAAGTAATTCGAAATTTTTGTTGTCAAGGAGGTGGTGGATGTTTCTACGGTTTCCTGTGAAAAAATTATCAACACACAAAACTTCATTTCCTTCCTTTAAAAGTCGGTCACAAAGGTGGCTTCCAAGGAATCCTCCTCCGCCTGTTACTAAAACTCTTTTCATTTATTTAATTCAAAAGATATAACTAATGCAAGCCAAAAATAGGGAAATGTTTTTCATTTTAAACCTTCACCTGATATAAGGAAAGAAAATAGCAGATTGACTATTCATTTGAGGGAGGAACTTCTTTGATGAACTTAGCAGGATTTCCTCCGACTATCACACCCGGTGGGACATCTTTGGTAACCACTGATCCTGCGGCAACAATGGAATTATCACCAATAGTCACGCCAGGACAGATAATTGAACCACCTCCGATCCAAACATCAGAACCAATGGTAATGGGCTTACCGAATTCCCAAAGTTCACCTCTTGCTTTTGCTTGGGTAGGGTGAGTAGCGGCATAAAATTGAACATGGGGAGCCACCAAGACCCGATCTCCCATTTTCACTGGAGTGACATCCAGTACTACACAGTTGAAGTTGAAGTAACAATCATCTCCCACTTCAATGTTGTATCCATAATCGCAGAAGAAAGGAGGCTCTATCCAAATATTTTTTCCAGCTTTTCCCAATAACTCTCTAACCAACTGCACCCGAAGTTCAGGGTCTTCGGGTGCAGAATCGTTCAGTTTTTTAAGGAGTTTTCGGGCATGCATTCTGTCACCAATTAATTCTGGATCAGCGGCGAGATACCATTCTCCTGCAAGCATTTTCTCCTTTTCTGTCATTTTGATTTGCTGTAAAGTAGTGCAGCTTCTACTCCTCTGATTTCTGCCAGACCTTTGAGTCTTCCGATGGCAGAATAACCTGCGTTGGTCTTTTTATTCAAATCATCCAACATTTGATGTCCGTGGTCAGGTCTCATCGGAAGGGATTTTCCTCTTTTTTCCTGAACCTTAAGGATTTCATCTATAACTGCCACCATTGGAACGTTTCCGTCCAAATGATTATCCTCAAAGAAATCCCCATTTTCTTTTCTTCTGGTACTTCTCAAATGAATAAAATGGATATGATCCCCGAATTCAGCGACCATTGCTGGAAGGTCATTGTCCGCTCTCACTCCATAAGAACCGGTACAAAAGGTAAAACCATTGTAAGGGCTTGGCTGGTCTGTGATCAATCTTCTAGCATCTGCAGCGACAGACACCACTCTAGGAAGTCCAAAAAGAGGGAATGGGGGATCATCCGGGTGAATTGCCAAATAGACTTTATTTTCTTCAGCCACCGGCACAATTTCATCCAAGAATAACTTGAGGTGTTCGGCTAATTTTGGAGCATCAATTCCGGAATAGGTTTCCAACATCGCCTTGAATTCTTCGAGCGTATAGCCGATCTCTGAACCTGGAAGTCCTTTTAATATATTGTCGATGATCAATTGGTGCTTTTCAGGACTCAAGGCATCATAATATGCTTTGATCTCTTGGGTTTCCTCTGGGGAATATTCAGCATCTGCACCTTCTCTTTTCAGAATGAACAAGTCAAATGCCTGAACCGCTTTTTTCTCAAACAATAAAGCCTTCGCCCCATTGGGAAGGGTATGGAATAAGTCAGTTCTGGTCCAATCCAGAATAGGCATGAAGTTATAACATACCGTATGAATTCCTACTTTAGCAAGGTTTCGAATACTTTGCTTATAGTTTTCAATGAGCTCTTTAAAATTCCCTGTCCTGGTTTTGATTAACTCATGAACTGGAACGGATTCTACTACTGACCAGGTTAATCCTGCTTTTTCAATAATGTCTTTTCTTTTTTGAATCTCCTCAATGGTCCAAACTTCGCCATTGGGAATATGATGCAAGGCAGTGACAATTCCAGACGCTCCCGATTGGAGGATATCTTGAAGACTTACAGGGTCATTTGGGCCATACCAACGCATGGTTTGCTCCATTTTATAGGCCATAAAGCTGAGGGTTATATGTTAATACTAGGTATTTCGAGTTTGACAATTTGCACAATTGCCGATGCTTTTACAATTTCTTATACACCTGAATAGGCACTGAAACCTCCATCTACTGGGATAATGGTGCCGGTTACAAATTCAGAGGCATCACTGCAAAGCCATTGAAGTGCTCCTAATAAATCTTCGGGCTTTCCAAATCTTGCCATCGGAGTATGCGTTTTTATTTGGTTTCCTCGCTGCGTAAGGCTTCCGTCCGATTCCGTTAACAAGGTCCTGTTTTGCTCAGTCAAGAAAAATCCTGGAGCAATCGCATTGACCCTAAAACCCGGACCGTGCTTGGAGCAGAGTTCTACAGCCATAAATTTTGTAAAATTGTCAATAGCTGCTTTTGCAGAGGCATATCCCAACACTCGGGTCATGGGTCTCGTTGCAGCCATAGAGCTGATATTTAGGATGTTCCCCTTGTTTTTTTGAAGCATTAATGGCAACAATGCCTTGGTGGGAAGTACGGTTCCTAAATAATTTAAATCCACTACTTTTTTCAAAGAATTGGTGTCTAAATCCAAAAAGCTTTGATCAGGAGTGATGACCGCTCCAGGCATATTACCTCCTGCGGCATTGATTAAAATGTCTATATAGCCATGATCTGCTTCAATTTGGGAGACGATACCCGCAAGGTCAGTTTCATTGGTTACATCCGCAATATAGCCCCAGGCTTTTCCTCCTTCGCTTTTCACTTCAGCTACCAATTCTTCTACTTTAGCCGGAGTCCTGCCAATTACTAAGAGGTCAGCCCCTTCTTTGGCCAAATGAATACTCATGGTTTTGCCTAATACTCCGGTTGCTCCAGAGAAAGCTATTTTTTTTCCCTGTAGGGAAAAGATGGTGTTACTCATAATTAAAACTTGATGTTAGTTGGATGGAAGTCAAAGTAATTCTTGGCATTTTTATAACAAATATCTTCAATGATTTTACCAAGCCATGCTTCATCCCATGGTAATTCTCCGTTCTCTACATCCTTCCCAAATAGATTACATAATATTCTTCTGAAGTATTCATGTCTAGGAAAAGACAGGAAACTTCTGGAATCAGTCAACATGCCAATAAAGCAACTGACCAAGCCCATGTTGGAAAGGGTATTGATTTGTTTTTCCATCCCATCTTTCTGATCCATGTACCACCAACCTGAACCGAATTGAATCTTTCCTTTGATAGATCCATCGTTGAAGTTACCGATCATTGTTGCCAAGACTTCGTTATCTCTCGGATTGAGGTTATACAGAATTGTTCTTGAAAGTTGATCTGTTGAGTCCAATGCATTGAGGTATTGAGCCAAGGCTTTGGCCTGATCAAAGTCACCAATTGAATCAAAACCGGTGTCAGGGCCAAGTACCCGAAGCATTCTGGTATTTGTGTTTCTCAATGCACCCAAGTGAAATTGCTGAACCCAGCCTTTGGCATGGTACATTTTGGAAAGCTCTTTTAATACCCGGTATTTAAAGAAACTTACTTGCTCTGGTAGCAGGGCGTTTCCATAACGAAGCATTTCCAACAATCCATCCATATCATAGGAAAGATCATTTTCGAAATAAGACAATTGTTCCAATCCATGGTCAGACACCCTACATCCTCGATCATGAAAGTATTGGACTCTCATTTCCAGGGCCTGAATCAATTCATCAAACGTAAGAATCAACTTACCAATGGTTAATTCACCGAGTTTGATCAGGTATTGATTGTAGGTTTCTAAATTTTCTACTGCATAGGCTTTATCTGGGCGAAATGCAGGATATAAATTCAAATCGTCTTCTTTTTTGCTGAATTGTACATGTTCTTCCAGCGTATCAGTAGGATCATCCGTTGAACACACTGTTTCCACATTCATTTTCTTCAGTAGGGAACAAGTAGAGAAATCCTGACCTTGCAGCATTTCTGTGGTTTGATCATAGATCTTATCCGCATTTTCACCAGTAAGCAATTCCTCAATTCCAAAATATCGCTTTAGCTCCAAATGAGTCCAATGGTACAAAGGATTCCTTAGGGTGTAGGGTACTGTTTCAGCCCATTTTTGAAATTTTTCCCGGTCAGTAGCATCTCCCGTGATATATTTTTCAGAAATCCCAAGTGTCCTCATTGCCCGCCATTTATAATGGTCTCCGGCTAACCATATTTTTGAAATATTTTCAAAGGTTTGATTAGAATTAATTTGGCTAGGAGGGAGGTGATTATGATAATCTATGATGGGTTGATTTTTAGCATACGTGTGATAAAGTATACTGGCATACTTATTTTGTAAAAGAAAATCTTCTGACAAGAATGCATGTTGAGTTTCTATTGTTTGCATAAACTGGGGTGCTCGGTCCTAAGGGGTTTAAAAGACTTCAATTTACCTTGATTTATGACCAATTTCGGAAGAAAATACGCAATCGTTTTCGATTTTATATAAGCGGGATAGGGGGAATACCAAGGAACCTTTGTAATTTATAGCCCAATTTCTATTAACCCAAAATAAATTCTATAGGATGGTTTCCGGTATAAGTCTAAAGGAGCTGGCTGCTGAGCTTAATCTAGCACCCTCTACGGTTTCGAGAGCTTTGAATGATAGCTACGAAATCAGTGAGCAGACCAAGAAAAAGGTCTTAAGTATGGCTGAAAAGCTGAACTATCATCCCAATCCTTTTGCAAGGAGTCTAAGGGAAAATAAAAGCAAAACCATAGCTGTAATTATTCCTGAGAGAATCAACAATTTCTTTGCTCAAGTAATTGACGGAATTGAGTCGATAACCCAGGAACATGGATACCATCTGCTGGTTTATTGTACCCACGAAGATGTGGAGAGAGAAAAAAAGATTGTCTCGGTTTTATTGAATGGAAGAGCAGATGCCATTGTCATGTCGGTTTCAAGTCAAACGAGCGATATTTCACATCTCAGGAAGTTATACGATAGAGGTTTGCCCATCTTATTTTTTGATAGAATCTGTAGTGAAATACCTACTACTAAATTTATCACTAACGATTATCAAAGCACTTTGGAAGCGACGAGACACCTGATTCAACAGGGTTGTAAACGTCCTGCTTTTTTAATGCTTTCGGAGGATATATCTATCACCAAGGAGAGACATCGGGGTTTTCTAGCTGCTTTGAAAGAGGCTGGGATTGAACATAACCCTGAATTCAGTAAAGTTTGTTGTCAAAAAGAGGAACGGAATATTGAGATTCTTAAAGAACTGTTATCTCAAGAAAATAGGCCAGATGGCATCTTGGCTTCCGTAGAAAAATTAGCCTTGGCCACCTATCAAGCGGCAAAAAAGGCAAATGTGAGGATTCCAGAAGATTTGAAAGTAATCAGTTTTTCAAATATGGGGATTGCGGGATTGTTAAATCCTTCGTTGACCACCATTTCCCAACCAGCTTGCTGTATAGGGGAGGAATGCGCTAAAATCCTGATGAAAAAGTTGACCAAAGTCAATCAACCTGATTTGCCAAATGAAGTGATTACCTTTCCTTCCAAGCTTACGATTCGTGCATCCACGATGGCAGAATAAATTTAGTTGTTAATAAAAACCCATAAAAAAAGCTGTTTCGAATTCGAAACAGCTTTTTGCATTAACAACCCTATCAACAATTAATAACCAGGGTTTTGAGGGAATGCACTTGCATTGCCTTCAGCTCTATCTATTTGGTTTTGAGGAATCGGTCTCAACACGTGAAAATCCTGGATGTTGTCGGCACCTTGAGGATTATAAGCTCTCACTCGTTCCACCAAAATCCCCCATCTTTTAAGATCCAACCATCTGCTTTGCTCTCCAAGTAATTCTCTTTCTCTTTCTTCAGTGATGAACTCAAAGGTCAATTCAGATTCGGAAATTTCCATTGCTGCTTCTTTCCCTGGGAAAGCTGCTCTTCTTCGGACCATATTGATGTTTTCGGTAGCAGCAGCCATTTTACCTTGACGGAATTGAGCTTCAGCTAACATAAGATAAGTGTCTGCCAATCTAAAGGCGATGTAATCTCTACCTCCAGCAAATTGAGTTCTATCCGCTCTTCCTGGATCCTTATGTTTTTTTAGACCTGGGAATAATCTTTCTGTATATAATTCAGGAGTCAGAACTTGATATGGATATTTTGCACGCTCAGATTCTGACATATTATAACCTGGCAACCATATCGTGGTATCACCAGCAGCAAAAGTTACGGTCTCTTTTGATTTATCAAACGTCGTGTTATAAGTGCCTGGTTTATTTGACTGGAAGAAATCAACAAAGGAGTTTTTATAGCGTGAATCATTCTCCCGGTCAGCGAAAATCACATTTAGAGTATAATCCGTTGGTCTATATCTTTTGAATGGACGACCATTAAAAACGTCTCTTTGCATTCCAGGCTGAACATCATATTCCATTAAGAAAAACACATGCGAGTTATTACCTCCACCTGTTGTCAATGGATCATAGGTATATTGAGTAGACCAGATTACCTCATCATTGATTTCATTTCCAAAGGCATGAACATCTCCAAAATTAGGTAATAAAGCGAATCCGTAATTGTCAATAACACTTTGGAATAAAGTCTCAGCTTTTGCATAGTCAGAGGCCTCTCCTGCTTCTGAAGTTGCTTTGGTTAAGTAAACTCTTCCCAACAAGTGTTCTGCAGCAGGCTTAGTAGCTCTACCAAAGTCACTGGATTTTGCTTTTGCTTCCAGGTTTGGAATAGCTTCTTCTAAATCCTGGATGATCGCAGCATATACTGCAGCAACCGATGCTCTTGTCACCTCTTTGGTAGGAACAGATGTTTCGGAAAGTTGTAAGTCTACTCCACCAAATAATTGAACCAAGATGAAGTAATGATGTGCTCTAATGAACTTCGCCTCGGAAATTCTTTGTAACAAGACATCTTGAGATACTCCTGATACGTCTGCGGATCTATCAATTACTGCATTACAAGTGTTGATTCCTCTATAAAACTCATCCCAAATTTCACGGGCATGACCATTCTGAGAGTCAAACTGGTTCGTGTACGTGTTCATGAATTTCCAGGAACCATCTGCACCATTCGTATAGGTGTCTGTACCGAAAATGGTGAAGTTATTACCTCTTTCAGTACCGTACCAAGCTCTCATCGTACTGTACGCTGCGTTTACCCCATCATTGAGCCCTTTAGGCGTGGTGAGGTAGTCATTTCCAATTTGTGATACCACATCCTCGTCTAGGAATCCGCTACAAGCGGACATGGCTGATATCCCAATTAGGAGGGCTGTTGATTTAGCCCATGTGTTTATTTTTATTGCTAATTTTTTCATTATCGATTAGAATTTTGCATTAATACCAAATGTGAAAGAAGTAACTGCAGGAGAGACGTTGGAATTGACTGTTCCTGCCGCAACGCCTTGTTCTCCATCCATAAACACTTCTGGATCTATCCCTTTGTACTTGGATCTATATTCTGCAAAAATGAATGGTTGTTGAATACTAGTGTAGATTCTAAGGCTTTGGAATCCGATTTTGCTTACCATTTCAGGAGTGAAGTTGTAACCGAAATTGATGTTTCTCACTTTGATAAAGGACCCGTCAAAATACTGCATAGAGCTCGCGTATTTTGCACTTTCTTGGTTCACATTTGGTCGAGGGAACTCATTAGTTGGATTATTAGGAGTCCAATAATCGATGTCTAAGTTGTTATATCTACCTGCCAAGCTGTTGTTACTTGTATGGAACTGAGAACGGATCATAAATCCGAATCTACCATATAGGAAGAAGGAAAGATCAAAACCTTTGTACGTGAATCGGTTGGTCATACCCAATGCAAAATCAGGAACCACAGAACCTAAGAATTGTCTGTCATCCGCATTGATTTTGCCATCTCCATTGAAGTCTTCAATCTTGATTTCTCCTGGTTTGTCACCAAATGAAGTAGCTAAATCAGTCTCGGATGTTTGCCAAATACCGATTTTATTCCAATCATAGAAGATAGTCAAAGGTTGACCGATGAATCTTCCTGCTGAAATATCATCTCCATTAGGTAAGGAAATGATTTCTTCCCTGTTTCTATTGAATATGAAGTCTGTGGACCACATGAAATCACCTTTTTCAATGTTCAAGGTAGATAGGGTTAATTCTAGACCTCGGTTTTGAGTTTCACCAATGTTTGTGGTAAATCCTCCGAATCCAGTGGAATTTGGAAGTGGTTGTGGAGCTAGCAAGTCAGAAGTATTGGTAATGTAATATTCCAACGAACCAAACACCCTACTTTTCCAAAGTGCGAAATCCAAACCTAGGTTGAAGGTGGTAGAAGATTCCCATCTCAAGTCTGGATTACCGATCGTATTTGGTCTGTATCCATATGCCGCTGTGTTGTCATAAGCATAGGAAGTTCTACCTAATAATGCCTGGGTTTGATATGGGTTGATCGCCTGGTTACCGATGGATCCATAAGATACTCTAAACTTCAACTGATCCACAGTGGAAGAATTCTGCATAAAGCTTTCTGAGTGGATATTCCAACCCAAAGCAACAGAAGGGAAATAACCGAACTTGTTGTTTTCACCAAATCTAGAGCTACCATCCGCTCTCAACGTCGCGGTCAAAAGGTACTTGTTTTTGAAATCGTAATTTACCCTTCCCATGAAGGACATGAGAGCCCATTCTCTCAAGTTGGTATTCGCACCTGTAATTAAAGAGGCGTCCCCAAGTCTATGGAATAATTGAGATTCTGCAGGAATACCTTGAACACTTACCGTAGTTTGCTCATAACGGTCTTTCTGAATAGACTGTAGTGCAGTAATATTCAAGTTGTGTTTTTCATTAAAGCTCTTGGTATAGGTAAGGATGTTCTCCAACGTATAGTTGAATGTGAATTCATCATTTACGCTACCAGTAGCATCACCACCACGTCTTGCATTTGTTTGGGATCCAGTGAATCTTCCAGCTCTACTAATGGTGATATCTGGACCAAATACCAATCGGTAATTCAAGCCAGGAATGATTTCATAATTGGCGAAGATACTATTGAAGATTCTGTAATTTTTGGTCAAATCTTGTTGAGCTCCCGGTACAATTTCAGCGAATGGGTTGGTTCTTAAACCATCCGAAGTAGGTAAGAAGATGATGTTTCCTTCGTCATCAAAAGGTTTACCCAATGGGTTTTCTGCCAAAGCACCACCTAGTGGGTTGAAGTTTTCTCCATTTCTTTCACTAAAGGAAACCAAGGTTGAGGTACCAAATTTGATTTTCTTATTGATGGAGTGGTCAATATTTGCTCTGAATGTATATCGGGTATAATCTTGATTTTTAATGACACCTTTATCATTAAAGTAGTTGGCAGATACGAAGAAGGTGGTTTTATCAGAACCGCCACTTACACCAACTTGATGACTTTGAATCGCGCCATTTCGTAACAAACCTCCTACATAATCAGTACTTCTTCCTAAAGCAATACCTTCTAATTCTACAGGTTCAAACAAGGACTCATCTGCCTGGGGAGTGGCAGGTCCATCAGGATATTCACCACTGGCTCTTCTGGATTCTCTTTTATATTCTGCGAATTCAGGTCCATTGAATACATCGATTCTTCCCAATTCTTTGTTTACACCGTAATAGGAATCAACGGAAACGATTGTTTTGCCTTTATTCCCTCTTTTTGTGGTGATCAAAACAACCCCATTTGATCCCCTAGAACCATAAATAGCTGTTGCAGATGCATCTTTTAAAACTTCCATTGAAGTAATGTCCTGAGGGTTGATATCATTCAATCCACCCACAACCGGAATTCCATCAATCACATACAATGGTTCATTGGAGGCGTTGAAGGATCTTCTACCTCTGATTCTAACCTGTGGGGCTGATCCGGGCTTAGATCCTGGTTGTGTTACATCCACACCTGCAGCTCTCCCTTGTAAAGCTTGTCTCGCGTCTGTAATCGGTAATTCCTGGATCTCTTTGGATCCCACGGATGAAATCGCACCTGTCAATTGACTTTTCTTGGCAGTACCGTAACCAACGACTACCACTTCTTCCAAATCTGCTAGATCCGGATCCAGTGTGACATCGATTACTGACTGGTTTCCTACGACTACTTCCGTTGGAGTGTATCCTATAAAGGAAAAAACCAAGGTTTCGTTACTAGATGCTTCGATAGAATACTTTCCATCTAAGTCGGTGGTTGCACCTCTCGTAGTACCTTTCACCAAGATGGTAACTCCCGGTAAGGGAAAACCAGTCTCATCAAGGACGGTACCTGTTACTTGAGCTTGTTGCGCAAAAGTGTGTGTTACACCCGAGAGCAAAAGCAGCACTACCATTAGGTAAGTGTAAAATTTAGGCTTCATAATTTTAGGGTTAATGTTAGATAAATTGGGGTTAAAATAACCTATTGACCTTTGATGGAAATACACGCTAGTAAATAGGGTTAATTTTATTAATAAATTAAAGCAAATTAAAAGTCAATTCAATGGGTTAAAATGATCAATTACGCAATCGATTGCGCAATGATAAACGGCAAAAAATCAGAGGATTGGAAGGGGGGGTGTGGATTTTAAAAATTAGCTCAATTATTTGTGGTTTTTATAAATAATGAGTTTAGTTAATGCTTAAATAAAAATAAAAAGTATGTTTTATTGAATTTTTGATTTAATGTAGTTTATACAATAAAAAACACCTGTTATAAATTATATAAAATATAACAGGTGTTTAGTAATAATAAACAAGAGAAATTATAATTTTGGCGGCTCCCAACCTTTTTCATACTCCCTAGACCAAAGGGCCTTTGCTTTAGAAGAATTGGTGATGTGCCCATTCGATGGATCACAAATCAAGGATTCACCGGTTCGATAAGAAATATTCGCTAAGTGGCATAATAATGTGCTTACAGCACCTTCTTCTATGGTAGAATTCTGCTTTTCGTTTCCTCGAATCGCTTCAAAGAAATTGGCCACATGAATGGTACTCATATCACCCCCACCACCTAACTGGGTACCTCCCTCATTATTGGCAGATAAATTTTCCTTTACCAGTTTTCCTGATCGATCGAATTGTTTATATCCTCCTCGATCTACATAAACTGATCCTTCTGAGCCGTAAATGATGGTTCCTCTATCTGAGCCATAGGTGCTATACCCATTTCTACTTTTTCCATCCCATTGAATTACGCTTCCATTTTCAAACTCATAGGTAGACTCCAATGTGTCATACATGGTCCAACCGTCTTCCGGAAAATGAAATTTTCCACCCACGGTAGAAACTTTACTTGGGTAATTTACCTGAAGTGCCCATCTGGCAACATCCAATTCATGGGTGGCATTGTTGCCTGTTTCTGCAGTTCCGTAATCCCAACCATACCAATGCCAATTGTAATCCCAGGTATTATGGGTGTACGCACGTCGAGGGGCGGGACCCTGGAACATTTCCCAATCCAATCCTTCCGGTGGAGCGGCAGGAGTGGGGTTCACTACTGCACCTCTATTATTACTATAGAATGCTTTTGCCATGGAAACTTTACCAATGGCCCCTGCATGAATAGCTTTGATAATCTCAATACTTTCGGGTGCAGACCGTTGCTGATTTCCCATCTGAATGACATTGCCGTATTTTTTCTGGATCGCAATAAGAATCTCACCTTCTTTGGGGTTGTGGCTACAGGGTTTTTCTACATATACATGTTTGCCTCGCTCAGATGCCAACCAAGTGCCTGGGGCATGCCAATGGTCTGGAGTTGCATTGATTAAGGCATCTACCTCTTTGTCTTCCAAAACCTTCATGATATTCCCTTCCAGTTTGGGTTGGTAATCAATATGCTTGGCGAAGTTCTGCGCTGCTTTGGTCATTTGAGATTCCATTACATCGCATAAATACATCAAATTCACATTGGTTTTTGGAAGTTTAATCGGCTCATAATAGGCTCCTAATCTCCTTCCTAAACCCGCAATAGCAACATTGATTCGCTCGTTTGCGCCAATAATATTTCCATAACTTTTGGCTGAAAAACCTAGACTTCCCAAAGCAGAAAGGCCCACAGTTGCCGCGGCAGATTTTTTGATAAATTCTCTTCTATTGTTTTTCATGTTCGTTTTGGGCTTATTTTAACGTTTTAATCTTGATATTCTTGAAGCTAACTTCATTCCCATGGTCTTGCAATAGAATGTGTCCTTGATCTGCTTCACCAAAATTGTCCCATTTAGCATACTTGCTTTTAGCAACCAAATCTCTGTATTCGGGGGAACCTCTGTCATATTCCAATACTTTTACCCCGTTCAGATAATGAGTGACATGATTGTTTGGTTCTACTACCACACGTCCTTTGTTCCACTCTCCAATAGGTTTGATGAAACGAGGTTGCTTATCAGCAGTAATTAGGTCATACAAACTGGAAAGGGTTCTATTGCCTGCAATACCCATTTTAGCGTCTGGATGTTTTTCATCATCTAAAATCTGATATTCCAATCCGATGGCAGAACCAGAGTTTCCTTCTGATAAGGTAACAAAATATTTCAATCCACTATTTGCACCTTCTGTAAGTTTGAATTCAAAACCAAGGTCAAAAGCAGAATATTCCTCCGTCGTGACAATATCTCCAGCATTGGTGGATTCACCACCGTCAGATGCTGCAATGGTTAAAACTCCATCATTGACGGACCAGCCAAAATCAGGGAACGTTTCTTTGTAAGCACCTTTCCATCCTTCAGAGTTTTGTCCATTGAAAAGTAATTTCCAACCGGTATTCTTTTCATATTCTGTCAGCTCATTCAAACGGTTGTTGACCACATAAATAGATTTGTCAAAAGGTTGAGGATCAAGGTTGGTGGTTTTGATTCTCACATTTTTGAAATAGGATTTATTTCCTTCGTCTTCAGGGTTTCTGATGCTATGTACTTGTAATCCAATGAATCCTGTTTTATCGGTGTCATCTACGACGTAAGCTACTTCTTGTCCGTTCAACCAGGTTTTTATTTCATCTCCGATGACTTCAATTCTATAATGGTTGAATTCCCCCATTTTGAAAGCAGATTTAGCTGCTGGATTCAGATCCAAAGGGTATAACCAACCTCTTCTAGCCTCATCATATACTCCGGCAGACCATGCTCGCTCGCTTGGGTCTGCTTCTATCTGGTAACCATATACCAACCCTTTACCATCTCTTCCTGCCGGATCAAATTGACCACGGGCCATGATCCCTGAATTACTGGTCATATGCTCAACTTTTAAATCCAACTCCAAAATAAAATCTCCAAATGTCTCTTCGGTAATTAGAAAAGTATTCGGCGAACCTGCTACAGCGGAACCTTCTATAACACCATCAACCACCTCAAATGTGGCCGTTCCAGCCACCGGTTTCCAACCAGTAAGATCCTTACCATTGAACAGGTCTCTCCAATCATCTTCTACTTTAGGCTCCGTTGCACAACTAACTAAAGTGACACCAGAAAGCAACAAGATGAAAAGGGTTTTTATTTTTTTCATAAATTTTAAATTTTGGGAATGGTTAAAATTCCTTATTTCAAGCATTCCGAACAACTTCGCTAGTCTTCAATTTACGCAAACGTTTGCGAGTATTTGCTAAAAAATAAGATGAATGAAAGTTCAGTTTTTTGAATGGATTAAGAATCGGATGAACTTTCTTACTTTTGCGCATGCTTGATTTTGACCAAAGAGGAAAAGTATTTATTACGTGTAAAGATCGTTTTGCCTCCTATCTCGAGAAGGAAGTTCGTGAACTGGGCTTTGTTCCTGAATCCGTATCCAGAACAGGGATAGAACTTAAGGCCAGTTTGGAAGAGTGTATGGATCTGAATCTCCATTTAAGAACGGCCTCCCAAGTACTTTTTGAGATTAAATCCTTTTACCTGCAAGATGCAGATGATATCTATCGAAAGATTAAAGCAATTCCCTGGGAAGAGTTTTTAGATGTAGATGGATATTTCTCCGTGAACTCAGTTGTGGACAACGAGAGTATCAATAATCCTATGTTTGTGAATGTTCGGGTGAAGGATGCCATCGTGGATCGGTTCAGGGAAAAAACAGGAAGAAGACCTGATTCAGGATCTGATTTTCAAGGATTGGTTTTACAACTATACTGGAAAGACAGGCAGGCGTCCATGTATATCAATACCTCTGGAGAAACGATTGCCAAACACGGATATCGGAAAATCCCAGGCAAAGCCCCCATGCTGGAAGCCTTGGCAGCGGCTACTATTTATGCGACGGAATGGAATACCCGCGTACCATTTGTCAACCCCATGTGCGGTTCAGGGACCTTGGCCATTGAGGCAGCCTTGATGGCCACCAAAAGATACCCTGGTTTGTATCGTGACCATTATTCTTTCCAATACATTTTAGGGTATCAACAAGAAGCATTTTTGGCCAAAAAGAGAAAATTGGAAAATAAAATCATGGAAGTCCCTGAAGTGAAAATCATCGCTTCTGATATTTCATTACAGGCGATTGCTTTTGCCAAGGAAAATGCCATCGTAGCCGGAGTGGATCATATGATTGAGTTTCAGGTTTGTGATTTTGCTGAGACAGAGATCCCAGAAAGACCCAGGGGAGTGGTGATTTTCAATCCTGAATATGGACAAAGACTTGGAGAGTCGTTGGAACTGGAAGAGACCTATAAAAGGATGGGGGACTATATGAAGCAGAAATGCGCTGGATACAGAGGATATATTTTTACAGGTAATATGGAGTTGGCTAAAAAAGTAGGATTAAAGGCCAGTAGAAGGATTGAGTTCTGGAATGGTACCATTGATTGTCGACTCCTGAAATATGATCTGTACGCAGGTAAGAGGGAATAAGCATCTGTAATAATTTACAGGAGGAAAGGGTAGGAGGTAAGAAGTTTAAAACCTTAACGCTGAAAATGCTTACTGCCAGGGCTTTTGGGTAGGGAATGGATGGATTGTTACCCAGGTATGAAAATCACTCATAAAAAAAAGCTGAAATTGACCGATTTGGTAATTTCAGCTTTTTTAGTTTAGCGCTCAAACTGAGCACCGGCTTTTACTGATGTTCGTCTCTTAGTAAATCATTGACAGTTTTTACCGGATTGAAGGTGATGATTGGAACCTCTACGAATAAGGTATTCCATCCCGCCATGGCTCCATTCCAAAGTCCCGGTAATTCCAATGCTTTTAGCTCTTTTCCACTTTTTGACTTTTCGGTAATAAATCCGGTCATCATATCCCGGTACTTTAATAAATCAAAATCATTGCCTTCAAAGTCCTTGGTACCACAGACTAAATCTACCGGATTAAAGTGGGTAGATCCCTGGAAATGCTTCTTAGCTTCTGGATCATTTAAGTCTATCTGAGCGGTTTCTGCGATCTGTAAAGAAAGTGAGCCATCCCCATCTTTCACCCAAAATGGTCCTCCTCCTGGTTCCCCTGTGTTTTTCACCATTCCACATACCCTCAGTGGTCTGTTCAATTTAGACTCTAAATAAGCTGCTTTTTCTGTTAAAGATTTGCCTTCATAGGATTCAGGGAATTTAACTCCTAAATGGTGTTTTAGCACATGTTCAGCATGGCTGACAGCGGCATCATCCTGTTGGTTTTTTAATCTCAACAAGGCTTCGAAAACCCGTTCCTGAATTTCCAGCAAGAGTCCTCCGATGGCCATTTTGTAATCTTTGGTATCTCCTTTCAATCGATCAGGCACCACATTATCAATGTTTTTAATGAAGATGAGGTCAGCAGATATATCGTTGAGGTTTTCCAATAAAGCCCCATGTCCAGCAGGTCTAAACAGGATACTGCCATCTTCTTCCATAAAGGGGGTGTTGTCCATATTGACAGCTATGGTATCCGTAGACTTTTTTTGTTGGGAGTAACTGATGTCGAAATTGATTCCGTATTCTTTTTCCAGTTTTGGTAAGATCGAAGCGATCTCCGCCTTGAATTTTGATTCATGCTCAGGCGATACTGTAAAATGAATCTTCACGGTATTCCCAGCTCCCGTGGCATACTGAACTCCTTCGATCAGATGTTCATGTGCTGGTGTTCTGCGCTCTTCAGGGTAGGTATGGAATCTTAATAAGCCTTTTGGAAGACTTCCATAAGCCAAACCATCTGCGTCTAGCAATGCGGCTAAAATTCCTTTATAATCCTTGCTGTCCAGTTTTTGGTTGATACTACTTCCCTGGGATTGTAAGACCTCGTTCAAATCATCATAAAAGGCAAACTTTTCGATGTTGTTCATGAATTTCTGAACAAAGGCAGATTTGCTTATATCTCCATCTCCTTCCAGAAATGCAAAAAGGTCTTTAAACATCCTCGAAGCTGCACCACTTGCAGGCACAAATTTGACCACTTCTATTTGGGAAGCCTTTTCAGGGTAGGTTTTTTTAAAATGGGATAATTCCTTTTCACTTAATACTTTGATGCCGTTGTCAGGAGTGGCAGGTGCTACAATTTGTAAAAAAGGGAAGCCATTTTCAAAATGGCTAATTTGTTGTTGAACAACTTCAGGATTCATTCCCTGAGACAAAATCTTTGATTCTAAGCCTGCTTCCATGGTATTTGGGTTGAAATAATGATATGTTAAGATAGCAGGCTATTTTACTTTGCTCAAATTTGAAGCAGGTTTTTTAAGCAATATTTCAAAATTTATTTAGATCCCCATCCTTTTCATAAAGGCATCTCTTTTTGAGTTGGAAATACTCACTTGCCTGTCATTATTCATGACGATGTATCCACCCTCTGATTTTACAAACTTCCTCACTTCCCCCAGATTGATTAAAAAACTATTATGAACTCTCATGAAATTCATCTCTCCCAACAGGTTTTCATACTCTTTCAGGTTTTTACTGACCACCAGTTTTCGGCCATCAGTTAAGTGAAAATCGGTGTAAGAACCATTGGCTTCACAATAGCTGATCTGATTGGTTGGGATAAATTCTATTCCTTCCGAGGTAGCTAAACAGATTTTTCGGTTCTCCAAAGTGGGAGTTTGAAAGTTGGATAAAAGGTTCTCTAACAGATGTTGCCTTGATTCTTCCTGAACCAGGCTTTTTGCCTTCTGAACCGCCTCCAATAATTCTTCCAGATCAATCGGTTTTAACAGATAATCTATTGAACTGAATTTGATGGCTTTGATGGCATAATGTTCAAATGCTGTCGTGAAGATTAAGTGAAAATTTAAATGTTTAATTTTTTGTATCACGTCAAATCCAGTCCCTGTCTGCAATTCAATGTCCATAAAAACCAGGTTAGGTTGATAGTTGGAAATCTTATTTATAGCCTCCTCAACATTGGATGCAGTATCAAGAACCTCTACCTCCGGGCAGTATTCTTCTAAAAAAGTTTTGAGGGTTTCCCTACTATGGAATTCATCCTCTACAATAATCACTTGCAATGGTTTCATTGTTTGGGGATTTTAATGGTCACTTTTGTTCCTTGCTCTAAATCTTCAAAAACTATAAGGTCTTCTTTAGTTGACCATTTCGTTTCTAATTGAAGACGCTCATAGGTTAAGCCCATGCCTCTTGATGGTCGGTAATTGGTTCCTTTCATTTTTTCAGCTGCTTCTCTTCCTATTCCGTTGTCTTCCACCTCGCATAAGATATAGTCGCCCTTATCAAAAAAACGGATGGTTAGTTTTTTGTCCTCCGATTTCTTAGCGAGCAGGCCATGTTTGATTGCATTCTCTACAAAGGGTTGAATGATCAACATAGGAACCTCCTCATAGCAGATATTGGAATCTTCAGGTAGGATGACCTCATAGGTAAATGCGTGTTCAAAGCGAAGGGACTCCAAGTCCAAGTATACCTTTAAGAGCTCAATTTCCTTTTCTAGGCTTACATGTACATCCAATGAATTTTCCAGGACCTGCCGTACAAATTTGCTGAATTTTGCCAGGTATTTTAAAGCGGGTACTTTTTGTTCACTGCTTATCAGATGTTGAATGGAACTGAGACTATTGAAAATAAAATGTGGATTGATTTGAGCTCGAAGTGCGCCGAGTCTGGTCTGAAATGCTTCCGATTCAGCCTCACGTTTTTCCTGACTGATTACTTTGATTTTATAAGAAAGGCCTAATGCGAAAATGGTGCTTTCTATAGCGGAACCTGTGATCATGTAATCCAGATCCAGTAAAAACATGGTCAATAAAGCTCCAGTGGTAAAAATGAGGGTACCCGCAATGACGAAATAGACCAATTTGCCTTGGTACACCTTCCATAAGTATGCTACGCCAACAAAAGCAAATGTTGCCATAAAATACCTTTGCCAGTTCATTAGATTGGCTTGAAAGGCATTGTAGGGATCATGATAAATCAAAACACTGACAAGAACAATTAGGCTTGCTAACAAAATCACGATTCCTTTTACTATCCGATCAAATTTTGGCAGGTATTTGGGGAAATCTAGAAAATGCCTGATAAAGAGCATGTAAAAAGTATTGATTAAAATCTGAGAGATGGAGGTGAGCCAAAAGAAAAAGTGGTAATGACCATATCCGAAATTGACTGCCAGCAAGGGACTGATCCTCGAATAATAGATCAGTTGAAATAACAGAAATAAGCCATAATAAATGTATTGGCGTTCCTTCATGTTAAAAAATAGAATCAGATTAAAAACCATCAATACGGCCGCTACTCCTAAAAAGAAGAAAGCAAGAACCTGACTTTTGAATGAATTGTGGCTAATATATCCGGAAAACAGCTGGTGCGCTTCCGGCGAGCTGATCGAAAATGTTTTATTGGAAAGGTCAGGAGTAGCCCTTAAATAATGAGTGACCAGGTATAATTTGGATCCATTAATCAATTCATTCTTAGAAATACTGATATAAAATGGACTTTCAAGGTTTGTTCTTTTTAAATCATTTTCTCCCATGATATTGAATACCAAAGGAGTTAGCCTACTATTTCTGACAATGAAAAGATTCCCTTTTTCCACACCATAAGGATAAAAATAAATCGAGTCTTGAATGTTGTTTTTTGAGATTGCCTCTGCCAAATCAATTTTAAACCAATAGTGATATCCCTGCTTCGCTATCCCAAGATTTTCTGTGGTTTGGAAAAGTCCTTGGTTTGAATAATCCATTGCCTGATTGATGGAAATGGCAGAGTCCATTTTAAAAACAGTGGGAAAGACCAGAACTCGGTAGGTGGGGCTCCTTTCCTGTGCCGAAAGTTGAAAGTTGAGCAAAAAGATAAAAAATATAGAAAGGGGAAGCTCTTTCATGGATTGGCTAAATTGGGAAAGATAATTTCAACGGATTTTAGATAACTGCCATTGCCTGGGTTAACCTCTTCAAATACCTTGGATTTTATTTCAAAAGGTCTGATTTCATTTAATATTCTTATGTACTCTTCCCAAGGGGTTAGACTGTTAAAGTAGCTCGGAGTATCATTAGAGCCACTCAGTTCCTTTTTGTTGTTTATCAATACATTGAATTTAATCTCAGAAGTTGATATTTGGAAACCCAATTCTATTTCTGAATGACCATCGGATTGAGAGATCTGTTCTTCAAGTAAGTTTTCAATCAGACTTTGGACAATGATGGAGGAGATTCTTGCATGAGGGAAATCCTTTAAATTACCTTCTGATAGGGAATAATTCAGCTTTTCTCCATACCGTAATTTTTGTAATTGTAAATACCAATCCAACATTTGTAATTCATCCTTCACACTGACTGATTCTTCTGAAAGTTGACTCATGAAATAGCGAAGAAGCTTCCCGAAAATGCTTAGAAACCTCAGGGATTTACGCTTGTCTTCTAATAAGATATAATGTTGGATCGCATTTAAGGAATTAAATACAAAGTGGGGACTAAGTTGAGCTGAAAGGGCTTCCATTTTTAGTCTAGAAGCCTTTTGTTGGATTTTCCATCGCTCGAATTCCGATTCTTTGATGGATTTTAAAGCTCTGATTCTAGCTATTTGTCCGGCATAAATGGAGGCAACAGCCAACAGGATTTTTAAGTGTTGGTCCGTAAAATAATTTGCTTGGGAGTGTTCACTGTCAATAACACCAATCACTTTCCCTTCAAGCATAATGGGTACCGCAATTTCAGAAAGACGGAATTCGTCATCTTTGATATACTTTTTATACGTCCTGGTATCTTTAATGATCAATGGAAGTCCTGTGCTGGCCACTTCTCCGGTTACCCCTTCTCCGATTTTCACCTTTAGGGCGTTAATGATTTCATTTCCCTCAGGGTTTTTAGGTCCAAATGCAGCTTTTTGCTCCAGGTATTCTTTGTTTTCATCCACCAAATAAACCACTGCATCCTCAAAGCCTAGTATTGAGATACAGTTTCTGGTCATATCCCACAGAATTTCTTCCTCCGTCTCCAAGTCTCCCATGGAGTTGGAAAAATGAAGTAGTATATCTTCAATATGGGATGCGGAAATATGTGATTGTAAATTGTTCAATTCCTAAAATATAAATTCTAAGCTGTTTTTTGGCTTTTATAATGTTCCAATATACCTCTAAACCCGATTCGGAATCCTGAACTTTAATGGTTGGACCTTTTCAATTGATGGATGACCTTTTTTGATTGATAGCTGTAGAAGTTGCCTATTTGTGCCCTTAAAATCAAATAGATAAGAGTAAAATTCAACTATCAATTGATATGGCTTTTTCATCAATTGGATAGACTGTTTCGTCTATTTTGACCAAATACCTGAGTGAAAGGTGTCTATGTTTGAATCGTCGGAAGGGAAAAGCTCTTCCAAAACGAAATCAATCAAACTTTAAATAATCATGAAAAATTATCTTTTTATCATTTTTTTAAGCGCCATTATTTTAAATACTTCATGCGATTCAAGAACAAATGAAGAAGCGTTATTTGCTGATGTAGACCAAGCCGTAGAATTGAGTAACCCCCATGCCAGAATGGGATCATCCTCTGGAGGAATAGGGTCAGGTAAAGCCAATTTTAATTATGGAATAGCTGAAAATGCCTATCAAGGAGTGATGATGACACTGCCTCCTTCCAAAGTGGAGGAAATGGTAAGAAGTAGTAGATCTCGGGAATTCTTCTTAGCATCTATGATTAGAAAATCTCTGACAATTTTTGACTCTACCTTAATTAAAAGAGGAGCCACTTTCAGTGATGCAGCAAAAAGAAACCATTCAGCAACTGCCGGAGACGAGCATGAAATTGAATATGATATTGCCATGGGACCATTGGCTGCTATTTCAGGATACTTGAAATTAGATGATATCAAAGGCGAATCCACGGAGAAGGAATATCCCTTCGCTAAGATATTCAGTGGAAATGGAGCAACCAGTGCTCCTTCTCGAAGCCCTTGGGAAGATAGCATCCCTCCGATCAAAAAACCAGAGTTGGAAGAAACTGCCGAATTCGTGTTGGGTTTAAATGCTAGAAATATAGATCCTATTAGCCTAGACCAGGCAATGGAAGCATTAGAGATTGGCTATGGAGTTGACCCTGTGGCAGTAGGCTTGTTACTTCCAGCAGTTCAAAGCGCCAGAGAGGCTGCCAGAAATTCCAATGCCCGGGGAAAGGCTGATATTTTAATTGAATCTTTGGGTTTTTATGGACTCAATTTAGAAGATGATCTTAGCAATATGTACAAAATTGGAGGGATGGGATCCATTGGAATGCTTGCTAGTGAAAAGTATGATGCATCAGGAGATGTAGACTGGGCAACAATCCAATTGAATAGGAAGAAATTCGAGGTTGAAATGTTCTTCCTTTGGTCTAGATTCTGGGAAAACAGCCAGTCTTCACCGACTTCAGGAAGATAAACTAGGGGGAACTTTTTAATATAGGCTCTGAGAGATCAGGGCCTTTTTTATTTTAAAAGAAAATTGTTGGTAGGGTGATTTTTGGGAAAGCTGGGCAATTGATTTTTCAGATAGCTGGAGAATTCTGGGATAGCCCCCGGTCACTTGTGCATCCTTCATTAAAATGATTAGTTTTCCACCCGAGGTTAACTGGACGGTGCCAGGATATACCGCAGCAGTAGCCATTTCACTTAAGGAGTTGGGAATAAGCTCTTCCAATTGGAAGGCCATTCGGTTTTGAAGATGGGAAATGGTAAATGTGGTATGTTGAATTTCGGTCTTGGTGGTATCGGATAACTCCTTCCATTCGGGACCAGGATATGCTTCGATGGTGTTGGAATTCATCCAGTTTCGATCAAATTTTACCCTGGACCAGGTGGGGTTGGGATGTTCTTGAATGGATGCATATTCCAAGAGATCCCCTTTTTTTAACATTCCTAGTTCAGTAATACCGGGGTAGGTGCTTTTGCTATTCAGTAAGGTAGGAACCTTGAATCCTTTTTTTACTCCCAAATACACCCTAGCCCCCAAGATGAAGGAACCAAAACTAAGTTCATCGCCTTCCTTGATGGAAAGTAAACCTTCAGATTTAATAGGGGAGTCGTTTAACTTGAGGTTTGCTTTCGCCCCAGCAATGCATATGGTGGTAGGGGATTCAAAGTGTATCTTCAGGCCTGGCTGAGAAATTTCCAATACAGCTTCTTCCTCCGGGTTTTGTAATAAGTGATTTACCCAACGCATAGAAATGCGATCCATTGCCCCTGATACCGGAATTCCGTATTGTCCAAAACCCTCTCTGCCAAGGTCCTGGACACTGGTACCCGGACCAGTACGCAAAATCGACATAGATTGATTTTCCTTCATTTTTTCCAAACCGGTTGATGAGGATCCTGTTGAATTGATTTGAATTCCTCTAAAGTGATTGGGTTGAATTTAATTAGATCCCCAGGACTGGCCCAAACAGGAGGACTGTTTGAGGGATCAAAAAGAATAATCGGTGTTTGGCCAATTAAATGCCATCCACCAGGACTATCACTTGGGTATATTCCTGTTTGATTTCCTCCAATAGCAATAGATCCAGCTGGTACACTGGCATCTGGGACAGATTTTCTAGGGGTAAAAAGTACGTTGGGAAGACCTTGCAAGTACATAAAGCCAGGTAAAAAACCATAGAAATGTAATCGGTAGTTATTTTTTGAATGAAGGTCAATCAAGGCTTCCACTTCTAAACCTTTGGCAGAAGCTAAATTTTCTAAATCTCTTCCAAGGTCTACATCATAGCAGGCAGGGATTTGCCAGACCTTGTTAGAAAGGGGAGCATATTCTTCCATTTCCTCAAATTGATCCATAAGGGCTTGAACCTCCTTGAAAGGAAGTTTGGATTTCCAGGAGATTCCCAGAGTCTTGAATCCAACCCGTATCTCTAGTATGTTTTTTTGAAAATGGCTTTCAAGAATACTTTTTAGCGCTAACTGTTTTTGTAAAAGCAGGTCGGAAATTTCCAGGTTCCATTTTATCTCGGAAAGGGTGGGGGTGATGATGGAGTGAATCGGTTTCATGTCCACCAGGTTTGTCTAATTGCTGAAAGAAAAGAATCCAAGCCTGGATTGTCTCCATGAAAGCATAAAGTATCCGCTTGAATCGGTAAATGGACACCCTCTATAGAGATTAGTTCGCCTTTGGTAAATAATGGATCCAATTGGTGATTGATACTCTCGAAATCACTGAGCAGAGAACCCTTGATATTTCTTGATACCAATGAATAATCTGAATGATAGGCTCTATCTGCAAACACCTCTCTTCTGATTGGCAACCCTTTTTCTATGCACAGTCTTTCCATTTCCGAATTGGGAGGAGTGAAAACAGGTGTTTGGGGATAGGTCTTTAGGAGGAAGTTGGTCAAGGATGCTGCAAGATCCACTCTTTTCGCAGCATCATTATACAGGGCACCATGGAACTTGATATGATCCAATGTGAAGCCCAAGTCATTGGCGACCTCAAGAAATAAGTTGAGTTGCGTTTGAATACTTTGAATCAAATCCTCATTGCTGATCGAAATGGATTGCCTACCAAAATTTTCCCGATCTGGGTAGGAGGGATGGGCTCCTACATTCTTTCCGAATTTTTTTGCCAACTGTAAAGATTGATATATACTGGATCGATCTCCATAATGTCCTCCGCAGGCGATACTAGCGGCATCAATCCACGGAAAAATCTTTTCTTCAGAGGGTATGCCTTCCCCTAAATCACAATTTATTTCCGGTAATTGTTTCTTAGTCATCCCAAAATAAAATTACTTATTAGGAAGGAAAGATAGTTTTAATTCATGAATCCCCATTGTCCCGGCGTCGCAAGGCTTGACATTTTTTTATCAGTTTTTTACCTTCAAATGAATCAAATTAAACCAAAATAATTATGGGAAAAGGAGATATGAAAACTAAAAAAGGTAAAACCAACAGAGGGACTTTTGGCGCCAGTAGACCTAAGAAAGAGTCGAACAAAGCTGCAAGAAGGGAAAAATTTAAAATAAAAGAGGATTAAAAATGAAGAGGGCATTGCCCTCTTTTTATTGAATTAAATACCTTTCTAATCTCTTGGGTAAATTCTAATTACGTCTCTTGTTTTTCCATCAATTTCTACCACTATTGGACCTAAAAGTGCATCGTAAGTAGTATTAAAAAGGACTTCATAATTGCCATTTCCATTTTTTCGTACAAAAGCCTTCTTCCAATTTCCTACGATGGTCTCTTGGGTTGAATCGTCCAGATAGTTGTAGGCAATTTCTCTGAATTTACTAAAATCGGCTTCTTGATCATCTTTATCTTGGCAGGCTGCAAGGGTAAAAACTAGTGAAAAAAGGAGGTAGTAAAGGAAAGATTTCTTCATTGGTATTTGAAATAATTTGTTAGAAACCCAACGAAGCGTTTGGTGGATCCGAAACAGCTCCCTTACAAATTATTGTAATACTTAATCAGTTCGTTTAATTGTTTGAAGTCTATTTTTCCTTTGGATAATCGGAGATGATGCATAATGGCCAGTGACTTCTTCATCCTGCTTTCAGGATTTTTTACTTTGGTGACCAGGTAAACCAAGCTTCTTTGTTTACCAGGCGTCAAGGATTTGAAATACTTATTTCCTTCCTCATCTTGGTCCATTAATACTTGAAACTCTTCAGGTAATTCATGTCCAAATTCACTAAAATCACTCTCTATGGAGATGGAAAGTGAATCCCCAGACGCTAATTTTAATTTGGTCCGGATCTCTTGGTTGATTAAAATATACCAATACGCTTTGGCTTTCATCAAAGCCATATGATAGGGCCCTAGTTGATTGATTTTAACCAGAACCCTTCTTTCACTCTTTTCCAGTAATTGAGTAGCCAGTTCATCAGGAACAGGTACATGGTAGCTCCAATGATTGAATTCGAAGTTTTCTAATTTTCCTTGAAAATCCATGGGAATTATTTTTTCACTACCACAGGGTGTATTTAAGAACTCAAATTGAAGCTTAGCAAAAATGTGGTTCCTACTCCTTCTTCACTTTTTACGCGTATGGAGCCTCCATGGCTTAAGATGATGTTTTGGGTATTGGTTAAGCCCAAACCTGAACCAGATTCTTTGCTGGTGAAAAAAGGCTCAAATAATCTTTCCAAATTTTCCTTAGGAATACCCACTCCATTATCTTTTAACTCAACTCTGCATTGTTTTCCCTTAATGTAAGTTTTTAGAAAAAGTTTTCCTCCTGATTCGGGCATCGCTTCGATGGCATTTACCAGTAGGTTAATAAGTGCAATTTTTACCTTTTCGGCATCTACATCGATATTGCAAATCTCATCTTGATAATCTTTTTGGACATCCAGGTTTTTCATTTGGACTCGGTCAATTACTTGTTCTAAAGATTCATCTAGCAGATCATTGATGGAATAATTGGCAATGTCTAACTCCGTAAATCTGGTGCTTTCCAATAACTGGGTGACCAATTGGTTGATTCGATTACAGTTTCGTTGGATGACTTCAATTAGATCTCCACTTTCCTCCAGGATATTCTCAGGAAGTTCCATTTGGAGTTGATCAGCAGATAAGACAATGGTAGTCAGTGGATTTTTTACTTCGTGGGCAAGCAGTCTGGCAATCCTACCTGTGGAAGAGAATTTTTTCAGGTTTAAATCTTCCTCTTCTTTTGCTTTCATGGCTGTCAGATCTTTGATCAACACTTGGAAAAGGTTGGCATCCTGTTTGGCAATACTGATCAATGCATTGATATGGGTATCGCTGTCTATTTTCAGGACGGTTTCTAGATCATACAGTTCAGATTTTTTACCCAAAACGTCCATTAAAATCAACCTGGATACCTGGTCCTCTATTAAGTCGGTAAAAAAATAACCCAACCCGGATTCTTCCGAATGGGGTTCTATCCCAAATTTTGAAATAAAAATAGGATTCGCCTCCAATATTTTGCTCGTTCCATCCATTAAGAGGAAGGGGTCTCCGGCTCTCTCAAAAATGGATCGAAATTTAATAGCGGCACCGTCCAAAGATTCCATTAATTGGGAATCCCGGATGGCATATCGCAAGGTTCGGTCTAATGTTCTTGCATCAAATTCCCCTTTGATTAAATAATCAGAGGCCCCTAATTGAAGAGCCTCTTGATCAATTGAACCGGTATTCATTCCCGTCAGCATGATTACTGGGGCATGTTTTTGAATCGATTTTATTTCTTGGATCAGTTCTAATCCGGTTGCTTTGCCAAGTTTGTAGTCTACAAGGTAAACGTCAAAGCGCTCTTGGGATTTCTCCAACGCCTCTTCATAGGATGCTGCAGACTCAATCTGATAATTGGTTTCTTTTATTTTTTTTAAAATGGTAGAAAAGAGGAATAAATCATCCGGATCATCATCGACATATAAAATGCGAATGGTTTCAGAACTCATGCTTGCTAGTTTTTTAAATCGGTAACATGACCGTATTGGACCAATAATTTTCAATTTCCTTAGCCACTTTTACCAGTCCTTCAAAAGATCCCGGTTTAGTGATGTAGCTATTGCTCCCCATTTTGTAAGTGACTTCTATATCATCTTTCAAATTTGAGGTAGTGAAAATGATCACTGGGATTTTTTTAAAATCCTCATGGCTTTTGATTTCAGCAAGTGCGGTCCTGCCATCCTTTCTAGGCATGTTCAGATCGAGTAAGATGATATCAGGAACAGGATAATTAGTCAAATCATCAAAAGGAGCAGAACGATTCAGGTACTGAAGTAGTGCCTCTCCATCTTCGACGCAGGTGACATTCTCTTTTGGCAGCGTTTTTTGAAACGCTTTTATGATCAATAATTTATCATCATCATCGTCTTCTGCGACAAGTATGTTAATTGGCTTTTTCACGAACATAGGTGTTTTTTAAAGGCCCAAAAAGATATCAGTTTTTTGCGAATAAAATAATTGTGTGAGTTATTTATTGATATATGGCCCAAATGTCATTTGGTGCACTAACTTATTAAGATGGAATGACCGGCAAATAGATCGTAAACACTGAGCCTACTCCAAGTTCGCTTTTTGCTTGAATGGTACCGTTCGATTTTTCTATGATTTTCTTGGAAATAGAAAGACCTATTCCAGTTCCCTCAAAAGCATTTTTTCCATGAAGACGTTGGAAAATAGCGAAAATTTTTTCTGAATATTCTTCATCAAAGCCAATTCCATTATCCTCCACGGTGATCTTATAATAGGAAAGCTCAGGCTCTAATAGAGTGATACGTTTTATTTCTTCCTGAGGTGCCTCCTGGCAGTTTATTTTGATCTCAGGAATCTTTTTTGGATCTGAAAATTTCAAAGCATTAGAAATCAAATTTTGAAACACTTGCCTGAACTCGGTTTCTTTTCCGATGACTTTTGGAAAAGTCCCCACTTCAACCTTTGCCTTTTTCTCAACAATGGCGATCTCCAAATCATCTAAAACAATCTCGATGACATCTTGAAGATCTATTTCTTTTTCTTCCTCACTGGTAATCCTTCCTGCCCGGCTATATTCCAAAAGATCCGTGATGAGCCTTCTCATGCGATTGGCCGCCACTGTGATTCTATTGAGGTAAAGTTCTCCATCTCCTTTAAGTGTGTCTGAATATTGTTCAACCAATAAATCTGAGAAGGCAGTTATTTTCCGTAATGGCTCCTGTAAGTCATGAGAAGCCACATAAGCAAACTGCTCTAATTCCTTATTGGAGTCATCCAACAAATAGAGCTGTTCCTGCAGTTGTTCCTGATAATTTTTGATTCTTCTTGAAGCGATTTTTTGAACCTTATTGTAATGGAATATTGAAAATAAGGTAACAAAGCCTACCGAAATTGAGAATAGGGATATTAAACCAACGATAAAAGGAAGGGCATTGATATTATTAAGGAGGGACCTATTTCGCTCCACAAATAATCTGTTTTCCTCATCATTGATGGTGGTGACCACCTGCTTGATCGTCCTGTATCCACTAAGGGCATTTTCGACTCTTCCAGAACTTAAAAATCCATCTAAATTTCCATGTTCATGATAGTAAGAAATAGTTTCCTCAAAGACCGTTACCCGTTGTTTAATTAGATCCTCTAGAACTTCAAGATTTTGTTGCTGCTTTGGATTATCTGTGGTAAGGTCCTTTAATTTATCCAAAAGCATCTGAGCATCTATCAATGACTGCCTGTAATTGGTTAGAAAGGCTTCTTCCCCAGTAATCACAAAGCCTCTAATATTGGTTTCTCTTTCTAAAATACTTGCATAGAGTTCACTTGTTCTTTGGAGGATATCCTGGGTTTCCATCAAAGCAGAAGTGTAGTACCCAATCCTCTCAGAAGTCCAATAGGAAATACCACTTCCTACGATAATTAAAAAAAGGGAAATGATAGAGTAAAACTTAATTCGATTCATGGATAAGTTGGTGCTTTCAAATAGCTGGGAATTCCCAGAATTGGGGAATTTATTTCTCATATCTCGGAATTTACCGGGTTAAGATGACATCAATAGAGGTCTAAAACCTGCTTTTTTACCAAATTAAGCCCCTTTTTTTGAATTGTTGGCATAAGGGCATGAGCATTGAATCTAAAGAATTAAATAAAACTAACACCATAACCACAAAACCATGAGTTCTCTATTATATTTTATCGCAGTGATTCTCCTGATCGGGTGGCTGATCGGAGTATTTGCCTATAGTGCAACAGGATTAATTCACGTCCTTTTAGTATTGGCTGTTATTGCAGTCTTATTTAGGCTAATCAGTGGTAGAGGGATTTAACCTCACCATTTATTTCAAAGATATCACCTTAAAATCGAATCAGGCTTTAAAGACTTACGTTTAATTCCTTAAAAGCTAACATTTAAACCATAAGAACATGAACAAACAGTTAAAAACTACAACCATTTGGGTAGGCGGATTAATAACAGGTGCAATGATTGGTGCTTTTCTCTATAAGAACAAAGACCAATACGAACCACAAAAAGAGAAGTTAAACAGCCTATTGTCAGATTTTCAAAACATTGCAACGGACCTTAAATCAAAATTACTTTCTGCCAGTCAGGAAGGGTTGAATGCTACCAAATCAGCGCTTCAAACAGCGAAGGAGACGGCGAAGGAAACTGCTAAAAACGCGAAAGAAAAAGTGAAGTAAGGTTTATTAAAATAGGAAAAGGTACAATTAATGACTGTACCTTTTCTTTTAATCCAAATTAGACCCTATAATTAAAAAATAAATAAATCTATTAATTGAGTTTAGTACTCTGAATAACCATTTCAAATGCCGAAACGTGATGAAGAATAATGTGATCCTTGTAGTGGATGATGAATTAGAAATCAGAGCACTATTATCTCGATTCTTAGCCAGAAAAGGATACGAAGTGTTTTCCGCAGGGACTCTTTCTGAAGGAAGGCAACTAGTTAATGAAAGGAATCCTAACCTAATTTTCTTGGACGTTAACTTGCCCGATGGCAATGGGTTGAAGGAATTGAAAAAATGGGCTCAAGATTTTGATTCACTAAATGTGATCATGATGAGTGCCTTTGATCATTTAGAAGCCAGGGAAGAAGCAATCAAATCAGGAGCCCTTCATTTCTTGAGTAAGCCTTTCAACCTAGCAAGATTAGAGCAGGTTATTCAAAAAGATATTTTCAACAATTAATATTTATCACCATGGCAAAGATTCTTGTAATCGATGACAATATTGACATTTGCCAATTATTAGAGCGTTTTTTAACTAAAAAAGGCTACGATGTCGAAACCACTATTTCAGGTAAAAACGGTCTTGAAATGGTTAAAAATACGTACTATGACTTAATTTTTTGTGATTTTAAATTGCGGGATATGGAGGGGCGAGATGTGCTGGCAAGAGTACGAATCATTTCTCCTGGAACACAGGTAGCAATTATTACCGGTTATGCGGATGTGAAAATTGCAGTAGAAGTCATCAAAAAAGGAGCTTTTGACTACATCACGAAACCTTTGATTCCTGATGAAATCATTAGTTTAATTGAACGGGCACTGGCAATTCAAAAAGAGGAAAAAGTAAACACGGTTACGCTGGACAAGGCTGATACAAAAGCCAATAAGAAGAGCCAAAAGTCAGAGGCCAATTCTGATTTTTTGAAAGGGACAGGAAAGGAATCCAAGAAACTTTATAAGGAAGTGAAATTGGTAGCCCCTACCAATTTAAGTGTAGTCATCTACGGAGAAAGTGGAGCTGGTAAAGAAAACATTGCCCGCTTAATTCATGATCAAAGTGAAAGAGCAGGGAAACCTTTTATAGCAGTGGATTGTGGGGCCCTCACCAAAGAATTAGCGGGTAGCGAACTTTGGGGGCATGAAAAAGGATCATTTACAGGAGCTCATGCAGAAAAGCCTGGTCAATTTGAACTGGCCAATGGAGGAACCATATTCCTGGATGAAATTTCCAATTTATCTTATGAGGTGCAAGTGGGTTTGTTGCGATTGGTCCAAGAAAGGAAATTGAGAAGAATTGGGGGGACCAAGGATAAATCCATTGATGTCCGAATTATTGTAGCCTCCAACGAGGATCTTCGTAAGGCTGTTCAGGAGAATAAATTCCGAGAGGATCTGTATTTCAGATTCAACGAATTTAGTATTACTGTTCCTCCTCTAAGAGAAAGAAAAGACGATATTGAAGCATTTGCATTACACTTCCTCAATTTATCCAATGAAGAATTGAAGAAATCCGTAAAAGGGTTCGATGATGAGGTGATGGAAGTGTTTAAAGAATATGTTTGGCCTGGTAACCTCCGCGAAATGAGAAATGTGATCCGAAGGGCCACTCTCCTAACCGATGGTGAAAAAATGACCGTATCAGCATTACCACCAGAAGTAGTATATGCTCGAAAATTTAACTTTACAGATTCAGGTTCTGAATCAAAAAGTATCAAAACATCTTCTAATCATACCCCGGTCAATTTAAAAGATGCAGCTGCTGAAGCAGAAGCAGAAGTGTTAAGGAAGGTGTTGGAAGAGGTAAAATACAATCGAACCAAAGCTGCCAAGCAATTGGGGATTGATCGGAAAACATTATTCAATAAGATGAAGCAATACGATTTATAAATTCGAGAATTGGAATTTAAAAAAGGCTCTCAATAGGTTGAGGGCCTTTTTTTGTGCAATAGGCTCAACAGTTTGGGGAAGTATTTTCATGCTGATTTTCCCAGCAAACCTACCCGAATTTTAGAATTCCAAATGATGTGTTGGATCTTATGAAAGACTCAAAAGATTGGTATGAAATCTACTGGTTAACCATGGAATCTATGGAAGTCAGGATAGTGGCGAGAACCTTGCACTTTAAATGGCATGGATAACTTAACTAACACAAATACAATGAACACGAATAAAGCAACACTCGAAAATCATTTAAAACTGGATAATAAAGCCATGACCAATTTGGCTAGTAATATGAATGATCTACTGTCAGATTATCATATTTTTTATCAGAACGTAAGAGGATTCCACTGGAATGTTAAAGGAGAAAACTTCTTTGAATTACATGAGAAGTTTGAGGAACTCTATACGAAACTGTATCAAAACATTGATGATTTAGCAGAGCGTGTCGTCACCATTGGGTTTAAACCTAAGCATGCGTATTCTGATTATTTGAAAAACAGCATCCATAAAGAAATCACCGATGTTTCCAATGGGGAAGAGTGTGTGAAGCATGTCATTGATGGATTGGGGATTCTTGCCAAGTCCCATAGAAAAGTAGCTGAAGAAGCTGGAGAGGCTGGAGATATCGCTACAGAAGACATGTTGACTGCATTCGTAGGAGATTTGGAAAAAAGAATGTGGATGTTTACTATGTTTGTAAAATAATTACCAAACACAACCAAATTAGAAAACCGCAGCATTGCTGCGGTTTTTGTTTTTTTAAGCCCAGTATGGATCAGCTAAGAGCCTTTTCACAAAATTCTACACATTTCTGAACTTCTTTGACCGCATCAGATCCTTCAGGGACTTGATACTCCAATTCAATGGTAGCTGGGAACTTATATTTATTGGTTTTCATCAAGTTTAATAATTCAGGGATAGGGGTATCACCAGAGCCCCAGGCCAAATTACCTTTCCCATTCGCAGGAGTTTGCCGGTCTTTGGTATGCATACTTAGAATATGCTTGTGTTGTTTTTCTATCAAAGGAATCAGGTCTGTGTTTCCAGCAGCGATGTAATGGCCAGCATCTAGGTTCAGTCCATTTTTGGGACTTTGACTAATAGCGGTATCCCAGAAGGTAAACGTTTCCTGTTCATGGCCATGATAGCCCACAGAAATCCCGTTTTTCTCTGCCATTTTTCCAAGCTTTAACGTGTGCGCATCATCAGAAGGATGTTCTAAAGTAACATGGCTTGCTCCCAATGCTTTGGCTGCTTTCATTCCATAATTAATCTCTGCATCTGTATTGTTTTTACCAAATGCACTTGGCTTGAAGGCATAAATACTAACACCTGCAGCTTTGTACATTTTGCGCAGGTCCTCGAATTTTTTCATGTCAGCTTTCGCTCTCCATTCAGCTACTTCTTTGCTGTATGCTTCTCCGGCAGCACGCATTTCATCCAATTCGGATTTTTCTGCACTGCTTAATTCTCCGCCATCTCTTTGTTTTCTCATGAGCTGGAACATTCGCATCCGATTTACAGGAGAGGAAGGCATTCCAGCAAAACTTTCGGCAGGATCTCCCATCAGTTCTATCGCACTCAACCCGGAATCGGTCACATATTTCAAGGTAGCTTCTGCGCTTTGATCAGGCATGGATCGAAAAGAATAGGTAATGCAACCTATCTGCACACCATTGATCAGTGAATTCGGTTTGTTATAGGATTTGATGAGGGATGGTGCACCTTGTAACCAGGCGGGAGCCGCTACAAGCCCAGCTACACCGAGGGCAGATTTGATGAGAAATTCTCTTCTGTTTTTCATAGTATTTTGGGTTAGTCAATAGGATGAGGTTGATTAAGGAAATCAAATTAGCATTTTTTTTAAGAATTAGTTTTAAAATCATCCGTTCATCCAAATGAATGGATAGTAGGTGATTATTTCATTTAAATGAAAGCCCTTAACTTGCCTCCTTAAGAGATTCCACGTCCATAAAAGAGTAGCGATTCAATGCAAACACTAAGAGAAAGAATTGAGAAAGGTGATTTTTTGTCCGAAATGAATTTTCAGACATCCAGAAGTGGTGGGGCAGGAGGTCAGCATGTCAATAAAGTGGAGACCAAAGTGCAGTTGTCCTTTGATCTGGAAAACTCCATGTTCTTGACGGAGGAGGAGAAAACCTTGATCCGGGAAAAACTGAAAAATAAAATTACTGACGAAGGTCTGCTGCAGATCCAAGCGCAGGAAAAACGTTCCCAGTTGCAAAATAAAGAGATCGCCATTCGGAAATTTTATAAACTCATCCAAAAGAGCCTAGAGAAAAAGAAAGCAAGAAAAGCCACGAAGCCAGGAAAAGGAGCCGTGGAGAAACGTCTGAAATCAAAAAAATCCCAAGCGGAGAAAAAAGCAAACAGATCCTGGAAGTATTGATAATTCTTAGCTCCGGAAGCTTGTTTAGCCTACTAATCTTACCAATAAACGATCACAGACTTTTTCACTTAAGGTTTCTGAGGGATGGCCTTCAAAACTGACTACCATGCTTTGATCGTAAGGCTCAATGGATATCACCTGAAGTTCAATTCCTAATCTCAGTTCCCTACTATTTAAAAACTCCAAAAATTCGGTAGAGGAGTTGGTCAATGCTGCTAAGTTTACAATTTGGCCTGTTTTGCATTTAGATAATGTGAAATAACTGACCTCTTGAATTCTACCCATCTTATCAGGAATGGGAGAACCATGAGGGTCAACAGTAGGATGTCCCATCATTTCATCCATTCTTTCGAAAAATTTTGGAGAATGAATATGCTCGATTTGTTCAGCAATTTCATGAACTTCTTCCCAGCCAAATCCCATCTTTTTCACCAAAAACATTTCTGTCAAGCGATGTTTCCTAATGACCAATGCCGCCTCTTTTTTTCCTTCTGAGGTAAGGGTAACAGGTTTGTATTTCTCATAGATCAACCAACCGTTTTTTTGAAGGGTTTTTACCATGCTATTCACGGTAGGCATACTTACCTGCATTTGATGGGCTAATTCTGAGATGTTTACTTCTCCAGCTTCATTTGCCAAGTTGAACAATGATTTTAAGTAGTTTTCTTCTGTTTGAGAGGCCATGAATAATGATTTAGTATTCAAATATTAAATAAAATATTTAGAAAACAATTTTGTTAGAAGATTCTAACAAATTACTTTTGAGTATTCTAATGAATTAAATTAGCCTATTATATATGCTTCGACTAGTACTAGTATTTCTTTTTATATCAGGGATTTATCTGGATTCCTTCGGACAGGACTTCCGGGTGAAAGGCAAAGTTTTATCCCAAGGGGAGGTGGTGGAATTTGCCAATGTAATCCTAAAAGGAACTTCAGTTGGGGCGGTCACTGATGAAAATGGGGAATTCAATATCCAGGTAAATACCTCGGACACCTATGTCCTGCAAGTTTCAAGAATAGGGTTTAAAACCATTTCATCTGCTGTTAAAGTCCCATCAGAAGAAGCCACTCAATTGGTTTTTGAACTGGAAGAAATGGATGCTGGCTTAGATGAGGTAGTAGTAAGTGGGACCATGCAGGAAGTTTCTAAATTGGATAGTCCTGTTCCTGTGGAAGTGTATTCTGCAAAGTTCTTTAGAGCCAATCCTACTCCCTCTGTATTCGAATCATTGCAAAATGTAAATGGAGTCAGACCACAAATCAATTGCAATGTTTGTAATACCGGTGATATTCATATCAATGGATTAGAAGGTCCATATACCATGGTATTGATCGATGGAATGCCCATTGTATCTGGTCTGGCAACTGTCTACGGGCTTACAGGCATCCCACAATCATTGATCAATAGGGTAGAAGTGGTGAAAGGGCCTGCTTCCACCTTGTATGGATCCGAGGCAGTAGGTGGTTTAATCAATGTGATTACCAAAAGTCCCGACGCAGCTCCCTTAGTATCCGCGGACATATATGGGACAGGTTGGGGTGAGTTTAACATGGATTTGGGCTTCCGTAGTGAATTTGGATCCAATGTCCAGTCACTCACCGGAATCAATGGTTTTTATTATGATCACCCCATTGACAACAATCAGGATGGTTTCACCGACCTAACCCTTTCAAAGCGGATTTCAATTTTTCAAAAATTCAATGTGAAAAGACCTGAGAACAGAATTTTCAATATTGCAGCCAGGTATGTATATGAAGATAGATGGGGAGGAGAAATGAATTGGGAGAAAAGCAATAGAGGAGGAGATGATATATATGGGGAAAGTATTTACACCAGTCGATGGGAGACCTTTGGTACCTACCAATTACCCAGTTCAGAAGCTTTAAGCCTGATGTTTTCTGCAAACGGACATCGTCAAAACTCAGTGTATGGGACGACCATTTATAATGCTGACCAATACATAGGTTTTGGGCAGTTGACATGGACAAAAACGATCTCCTCCCATCATTTCTTATCGGGTTTGGCTTATCGCTATACCTATTACGATGATGATACTCCGGTCACTTCTTCTGGGGATGGTGAACGGAATATGCCTTCTATCATCCATTTACCTGGGGTTTTTATTCAGGATGAGATCAAATTTCAAGAAACACAAAGTCTTTTGCTTGGAGCCCGTTATGATTATAATTCGGTTCATGGTTCCATTTTCTCCCCCAGGTTGAATTATAAATTATCCTCCCATGATAAAACCACAGCGCTCAGGGTTTCGGTGGGCAATGGATTTAGGGTTGCTAATGTCTTTACAGAGGATCATGCAGCTTTAACTGGGGCTAGGGAAGTAGTTTTTGAGGGAGAGCTAAAGCCTGAACAAAGTTGGAATACCAACATTAATTTTGTGAAGAAAATCTATTCCAATAAGGGTACTTTCGTGGGGATTGATGCTACCGTGTTTTACACCTATTTTACCAATAGAATCGTCCCGGATTATGAAACAAATGCCAATCAGATCATTTATGCAAATTTAGATGGGTCTGCTGTTTCAAAAGGAGTTTCCACCAACTTGGATGTGGCTTGGGCAAATGGACTATCCATTACCGCTGGTGCCACTTTAATGGATGTATCTATAGAAGAAGAAGGAGTCAAGAGAAGGCAATTGTTAACCGAGAGGTTTTCAGGGGTGTGGTCGATTGGATACGATATCCCCAGACTCGGTTTGACCATTGATTATACCGGTAATGTGTACAGCCCGATGCGATTGCCTTTGCTTGGGGAATTGGATGATAGAGATGAATTTTCTTCTTGGTGGAGTATCCAAAACATACAGCTCACCAAAGGAATTGGAGCGCAGTGGGAAGTTTATGCTGGTGTTAAAAACCTGCTGAATTTTACGCCACCGGCTAATAGTATTGCCAGGTCATTTGATCCATTTGATAAAAATGTGGTATTTAATCCAGATGGTACGGTCATGCCCACTCCCGAGAATCCAAATGCCTTGACCTTTGATCCAACTTATGTTTTTGCCCCTAATCAGGGAATCAGAGGGTTTTTGGGAGTAAGATTTACCTTATAAAAAAAGCCCCAGATAAATCTGGGGCTCAGGCGTTAAGTTAAAAAAAGGGTAAGATTTAAATTTCCTCTTCAACTGAACCGCACTTTAGCATTTTATCTCCGAAATAAGGGTTTCTTATTTCATTGGAAACACTTAACCAAAATGCACCTTCATTGTTTTTTGCCATAGGGCAATATTGCTTGTATAATTTTCCTTCGGTCAATACAGAACTCTTAACCAATTGAATCATTTGGTTTGAAACCACATCAAATGATACTCTCTGAGCATCTGTATCTGTAGTCTCGGCAATTTTCTTTACCTCAACTTCCATTTCAGATTTTCCTTCAATGCTGGAGTTTCCTAAAATGGATAGCAGTTCATTTGCAGCTTCTTTGGCTTTTTCTCCATTTGTTTCCACCAAGGCATCCTTTAAACCTAAATAGGCATTTACAGCTTCAGAAACCTGCTTGTCTTCAAATGAAACAGATGCCATGGATCCTGAATTGGAGCCATGGTCCATTGTGTCATGATTCTCATGATCCATTTCTTCTGTATGGTTCATGTGCTCTTCATTCCCTTCAGTTTGATCATTTTGCTTACAGGCAAAAGCCAAGCTGATTGTCATTGCAATTAATAGAGTTTTAGTTAGATTTTTCATGTTTAATTGATTTATTATTTATTTAGTATGTTTTCTTTTCTTTTTTTGCGTCATAAAGAACAAAGTGAATCCAGAAGCCACTGTGGCTAAGCCGAATAATGAAAATGCTCTAAGTAGCAGGTTGTTGAAATCGTCTCTTCCTGCATAATCCATGGTATGGAACATCCAGAGAAAATCAAACCATCTCCAGCTTCTATGTCGCACTCGTTCAAAACTTCCACTTTTAGCATCTATGTAGGCTACTAGGTTTTCCGGGTGGTCGTAGTGTACCGCCCAAGCAGGCAATGGTCTTCCCCGAAATTCATGGTGAGCTCCGGTTTCAGTCAGGTATTCTACCGATTTGATCCCCAAATCTCCCTTTACATAGATCTGGGCTATTTCCTTTGCTTCTTCTTCTGTTACCTCAGGTTTAAGTTCACCTGTCTGAGCATTGTAAAGCAATTTGGAGTTAACCCAGTAATAAGGTTGGTGATTGACAAATCGCAGTTCAAGAGTTGAAATCTGGAGGCTGGAGTCCAATTTTCCAGGTTCAATTAGATTTTCTGCTGACTGATGCATCATGTGCTCATTGTGAAAATGATCTCCATGGATTTCATCAATATCTGTCCAGCTGAAATATAATCCACTGATGGTCCAAAGGAAAAACTGGATTCCAATGAAGACCCCTAGAAAGCGGTGGATTTTTCTGGTATAATATTGATTGTTTTTACGCATAATTTACAAGTATAGATTGGGTGATTAGTTCAATGTTTTGGTAACCTCTCCACAGGTTAGCATGGATTGTCCAAAGTAGGGGTTGACAATATTCTGGTCTAGGCTCAACCAATCTGCTCCTTTATTGCTATCTGCCATTGGGCAATGCTGCACATATAAAGTGCCTGTATATGCATGAAACTGTTCAGTCATGGTCACCATTTCCATAGAAAGATGTTGAAAGCTCTTTCTCAACTCCTCTATTGATTTTGCGGATTGTGCAGTTTGTAAGGCTTTTTTCAAGTTACTGTCAAAGCCCATCCATAGGTTGTGAGATTCTCCTGTGAATAAAGCCATGTTCACTTGTTTCAAAGATGCATCCATCTTTGACGCTGCCTCTTTGGCTGCCTCCAGATCATCTTGCGTTAATTTGTCTTTTAGCAGTAAATATTGATCATACACAGGTTTCAAGGCCTTTTTTGCATTTTCACTGATGGTAAGGTTGGTGCTGGAAGGCATGCTGCTTCCTTCCATATTTCCATGGTCATGTCCTGTCATAGGTGCACCGCCATCTGGGCTCATCATGCTGGGTTTACCCGCTAATTGTGCAGCTGCATCGATACTGAAAGTACCATTGATGGCGATTTCCTCTCCCTCATTCAGCCCACTTTCAATGACATAACTTTCTCCTAAAGCAGGTCCCAAGGTCACTTCCCGAAGGTTAAAACTAATTCCTCGTTCAGAACTTGATTTCACATATACTACAGATCTTTTTCCTGTCCATAATACCGCGGATTTGGGAACAGTCATCGAATTATTACTGCTTTTAGACTCGCTCTTAATCGTACCAGAAACAAACATTTCTGGTTTCAAGCTTAGATCGGAATTGCTTACCTCAACCCGCGCTTGGGCAACTCTGGTCGAAGGATCAATCAAAGGATCGATATAACTGATTTTCCCGGAAAAAGTCTTGCCAGGAATGGATTGGACTGAATATTCGACCTCATCGCCTTTTTTGATCCAATTTAGATCGGATTCATACACATCAAAAAGAACCCAAACTTTGGAAAGATCGGAAACCGTATATAGAGGCTGTCCAAGCGACACATAGTCTCCGGCATTGGCCAATTTTTCAGTTACATATCCTGAACTATTAGCGTTGATTGGAAAGTTGTGAAGGAGGTTTCCTGATTCAATAATCTGATCAATTTGGCTGCTTGATAATTTCCAGTTTCTCAGCTTCTCTTTTGCGGCCTGAAATAATTGTGGCTGGGAGTCTTTGATTTTTGCTGCTTGCAATAGTTCCTGTTGAGCGGTGACCAACTCAGGAGAATAAACATAGGCAATGACCTGTCCCTTGGAGATGTATTCTCCTGTAAAATTGACGGTTAATTGCTCAATCCTGCCAGGAATATGGGTGGTCTGAGTAAAGATTTTCCGTTCATCAGACTGGATTTTCCCGGTCAGTTTAATTGATTTTGAAGCATCTGATCCTCCGACTATCGCAGTTTGCACATTGGCTAATTGCATGGCGGTAGGGGACATGCTGATGGCCATGGGATCCAAATTTTCTTCCTCATTCTCTACAGGAATCAGGTCCATTCCGCAGATGGGACAGGATCCCGGTTCATTCTGACGGATCTGTGGGTGCATGGAACAGGTCCATACGCCATTTACTTCAGTAAGATCATGTTGGTGTTCATCTTGAGAAGGACTGTCATTTCTGAAGATGAGGTATCCTGCAAGTATTCCGATGAATAACATGCCGATAGCAATGACCAAAACGTTTATTTGTAGCTTTTTCATTGGTCTAATGTTTTTGCAGTGATATAATCTATTTCCGCAATGTTTATTTTTAGTGCTGTTTCAGCAGACACTTTCAATTTTTGATATTTCAATAGCTGCTGTTGCATTTGAAGTACATCCTCAAATGATTTTCCTGAATTGGAATAAGCAGTATAAAGCAAGTCCAGAGACTGTTGAGTCTGCTTGATTTGTGCTTCATACAAGCGAATCAAATCTTGTTGTTTAGAGACTTGAAAGTCCAGTTGATCATAGGTACTCAGTAATTCATTTTCAAATTCTTCCTTTTGAAACTGGTAGGCTTCCTGCATCAATTTTGCCTCTTTTTTTGCAGCCTGGTATTTTCCTGAAAAGATGGGCAAACTCATGGAAACCATGGGCATCAATGCATTTTTGCCATTATCATCTACCATCATATCTTCTCTTTTTCCTATGATGACATAATCCAACCCAACCCCAATCTTGGGTTTTCCCTGGCTGGCAGCAGTCATTTCGTTGGCATGGCTTGCCTTGATTTTGAAGTCAAACTCTTGGAGGGTGGGGTTGTTTTCCAATAATGAATCTCTTCGGTAGTCTTCTTGCACCAAGACATCTTCCAACTCATTGGCTACTTCCACCGGCTCCTCTTCTTCCCGATTAAGCAAATTGTTGAATCGGGTAACCAAAGGGCTACGTTGCTTTTCCAGAATACCCAGGTTGGTTTCCGCATCTTTCAGCATAATATCCACTCTCAGGACATCTACCATGGCCCCGTTTCCATTCGAAAATTGACTGGTTGCCAGTGTTTTATAGTTTTTGAGAATTTCAATGTTTTGCTCCTCAATTTCAATGAACTTATTCAGCTCATACAAGGGGTAGTAAGCAGAAATTACCTTGAAGTACAACTTGTTTTTGGCATCGGTAAATGCTTGGAATTTCGCCTCTGCCATAGCCTCCGAGCCAGTCCCATAGTATTTTAACGTACCAAACCAAGGAAACATCTGGTTGAGGGATAATCTTGCCCTTTGTGGTCCAACCCGGGTTTCAACAGGGGAGATAAAGTACCCAAATGACAGGGTTGGATCCGGTAAACTTCTGATCTGTGCGGCTTTCTGAAGTGCTGCTTCAAACTCTTTATAGCTACCTTTTAACCCTGGATTATTCTCGGCTGCTATTTTCAAATAGTCATCTAAACTTTGTCCAAATGAATGAAACCCAGTGAAGATGACCAGAAGAACTGTGATTGTCCAGTTCCTAATAGGATCAAAACTGCTGTTTTTGGTCACATTGAACTTTGCATTCAATGGGTTCCTATCAATCTCTAATTTTTTATAGCTCGATTTCATTTGCTGATCTTTTTGAGTCTATATTCCTCACGGATGCTGTATAGCACCGGAACAATGAAATAAGTAATGGCTGCTACTAACATGCCGCCGAAAGCAGGAATGGCCATAGGAATCATGATGTCAGAACCCCTGCCTGTAGAGGTTAAGATAGGTAACAAGGCAATGATGGTGGTTGCTGAAGTCATGACAGCCGGTTTGATTCTTCGCTGTCCAGCTTCGACTACCGCAGCCCGGATCCCTTTCAGGGTGTTGGTCTTATTTCGATCAAAGCTTTGATCCAAATACGTAGCCATCAATACCCCATCATCTGTCGCAATTCCGAAAAGAGCAATGAAACCCACCCAAACAGCCACGCTTAGATTGATGGTTTGCATTTGGAATAACTCTCTGATATTGGTATCGAACAGGCTGAAATCGGCAAACCAATCTTGTCCATAGAACCAAAGCATCATGAATCCACCGCTAAAAGCCATGGCTATACCTGTGAATACCATAAGCGAAGTGGTTACTGATTTGAACTGGAAATATAGGATCAAGAAGACCAATCCCAGTACTACGGGTACGATGATCGATAGCCTTTTTTCAGCACGCACCTGGTTCTCGTAACTTCCTGAAAACTTAAAGCTTACTCCAGCTGGGACCAGAAGTTCACCTGAATCAATTCTTTCCTGAATCATTCGTTGGGCATCATTGACCACGGTCACTTCGGAGAAACCCTCTCGCTTATCAAATAATACATAGCCTACCAAAAATGTGTTTTCACTTTTGATGGCTTGAGGTCCTCGTTGGTATTCAAAATCCACAATCTGTACCAAGGGAATCTGGGCTCCAGTAGGCGTGGAGATCAAGATTTTACCCAATGATTCAGGATCATCTCTGAGCTCTCTTGGATAGCGAACCCGTACAGGAAAGCGCTCTCTGCCTTCCACCGTGTTCGTGATATTCATGCCGCCAATTGCTGTTTCTATCGTTTGCTGTACGTCTTCAATATTTAATCCATAGCGGGCAATTTCATCTCGTTTAATGTTTAATAGCAAGTAAGGTTTACCTACGATACGATCTGCAAACGCGGCTTCAGCTTTCACAGAAGGCACTTCTTTTAAGATGCTTTCTAACTTTAAGCCAAATGTTTCAATGGTCTGTAGGTCAGGACCATATACTTTAATACCCATCGGAGCTCTCATACCAGTTTGAAGCATTACCAATCTTGTCTCAATTGGTTGGAGCTTTGGGGCGGAAGTTACTCCCGGAATCTTGGTGACTTTGACGATTTCATTCCAAATGTCATCTGGAGAATTAATCTGGCTTCTCCAGTTTCGGAAATAAAGTCCATCTTCATCCGGAATCAATTCCGTATTTTTCACTCCTTGTGCGATCGCTTCCTCATTACTTAAAGTATCACCAGAGGAGAGAATAAATCGATTGTTTTCATCGGTCATGAAACGTACCCTATATCCATCCTCATCCAGGACGTACTCAGGTTTATAGTTGATGACGTTTTCATACATGGAGATAGGTGCGGGATCCAGGGCTGATTCCACTCTTCCCAACTTGCCCACCGTCAACTCCACTTCTGGAATATTTGTAAGCATCATGTCAAGCTGAGAAACGACATTTCCGTTAAACTCAATACCTGAATGGGGCATTGAAGTAGGCATCAACAAAAAGCTTCCTTCATCCAGTGAAGGCATAAACTCCTTTCCGATTCCAGGGAAAGTGTGAGTCAAGTAGGCCCATACGTTGGAAGGACGTATGTTTACTCCGATTACATCAAAACCTTTGGGGATAAAGCCAAAAACACTGTTGAATCCTAACCAAATGCTTCCTGCAAGAAGAATAAGTACAGTTGGGATGCTTAGAAATGCTTTTTTATGGTTCAAACACCAGGTAAGGATGTGTTTGTAATAGTGTTCCAAAACCGCAAAAGCTCCTAAAATCAGACTTACAATCAAGGCTACAAAGAAGAAATTCGTAAACGTACTTTTTGAAGGTCCCAGGGGAAGCCAGTATTTTGCCAATAGCCAGACTACTCCAATCACTACTAAGAATAGTTCGGCATTGTTCAGTAGTTTAGAAGAGCGCTTATCCAGCACAATTTTAGAGGAGTCCAAATACTGTTTTCCAATAGCTAAACCTCCAAACAGCAGGAGCATGATTCCTGCCCAGGAGTAACCCAAAATCAGGGCGATGATGCCAAGAAGGAGTAGGGCAAAAGGAAAGAACCTTTTTGTTTTATCTCCCTTGATTTTGAACCCAAAAAACCAATGGGCAAGCGTCGGTAAGATTAATAAAGAGACGATCAATGCAGCTATTAGCGCAAACGTCTTCGTAAAGGCTAAAGGACCAAATAGTTTTCCTTCTGCTGCCTCCAGTGTAAACACCGGAATAAAGGAAACGATCGTGGTAGAAACGGCGGTCAATATAGCCGTGGCTACTTCCGAGGAACCTTTGAAAATGGTGTCAATTAATTTTTGATCTTCAGGAGCTTCATCCAGATGCTTGAGTATATTTTCTGAGAGGATAATTCCCAAGTCTACCATCGTTCCGATCGCAATGGCAATTCCAGAAAGGGCTACAATATTGGCATCCACTCCAACATACCTCATGGCGATAAATACCATTAATATTGCTATGGGTAATAAGCTGGAAATCAATAAGGAAGCGCGAAGATTGTACACCATTACTATCACTACCAAAATCGTGATCAATAGCTCCAAGGTCAAGGCTTCCTCCAAAGTGCCTAGCGTCTCCGAGATCAAGGTAGATCGATCGTAAAACGGAACCAGTGTCAATTGACTTTCTGTCCCATTGGCAAGGGTTTTCTTTGGTAATCCTGAGCTGATTTCTGTGATTTTTGACTTGACATCTTGAATCACTGCCAAGGGATTAGCTCCATAGCGGGCAACGACCACACCTCCGACCACTTCGGCTCCGTCTTTGTCCAAAGCACCTCGACGGGTAGCTGGACCCAATCCCACTACGGCTATGTCTTTAATTCGGATAGGAACGTTATCCTGTACGGCTACAACCGCCATTTCTAGATCCGAAATATTTTTGACGTATCCCAAACCTCGGACCAGGTATTCCGCTTGGTTGATTTCAATGGTTTTGGCTCCTACGTCACGGTTTGATTTCTTCACCGCATCCATGACTTTGGCCAATGGGATCTTGTAGGCTTTTAACGCGTCAGGGTTTACATCAATTTGATATTCTTGGACATAACCCCCGATTGAAGCCACTTCGGAAACCCCTTCTACGGAATTTAAGGCATATTTGACATAGAAATCCTGTACAGATCGAATTTCGTGCAGGTCCCAACCCCCAGTTGGATTTCCATTGGAATCACGACCTTCCAAGGTGTACCAAAATACTTGTCCTAAAGCGGTGGCATCAGGTCCTAGAGCAGGTTGGACTCCTTCTGGCAATAAGCTGGATGGTAAGGAATTGAGTTTTTCTAATATTCTGGATCTGGACCAGTAGAATTCTATGTCTTCATTGAAGATGATATAGATACTGGAAAATCCGAAAATGGAGGAACTACGTATGGATTTTACTCCTGGAATTCCAAGTAGATAGGTGGTCAATGGATAGGAGATTTGATCCTCAATGTCCTGAGGAGATCTTCCTGCCCATGGGGTGAATACGATTTGTTGATTTTCCCCAATATCTGGTATGGCATCCACTGGAACTGGATCAGAAGGTAAAGAACCTACTTTCCATCCAAAAGGTGCCGTAATGATTCCCCAACCAATCAATGCGATCAGTAGGAGAACTGTTACCAGTTTATTTTCAAGAAAATACTTGATAATTGAATTTAACATGTGATGAATCTGATAAGTGACCAGAAAATATAAAAGACATCACCAGAGCTCTATTCCAGTAACATCTCGGTTAGCGGCGCTAACCTTACTTCATCCATGTTTAAATAAGAAAGGTTTGAAACAGAACTTGATGGTCCTGTTTCAGAAAAGGAGGGGAGTAATCTGAATAAGTAGTAGCGGTAGTTTCTTCTAGGGAAACCTGAAGTATAAAGGTGTGAACCAGCGCAAATGCGAAGTCCAAATTGAGGTGGAAAGAAGCTTTGGTAATGCTGAAATCTTCATCTAGTTGAAGTATCTCGAATTCATTATCACAACAGCCTGAATCCTGATGAACATGGACTTTTCCATCATTGCTGTCACAATCCGGTGCTTTTTGCTCCATGCCACAATTAATGTGGGAAGCATTCAAAGACAATTCAGATAGCATTTCCAGTCCACCACAGAAGTGGGTGGATTTTGCCATACCTATACTCGAAAAGAGCAGGATGAGAGATAGCACTATGGAAATGGTCTTTTTCAACGCTGTAAAATTACGAAATTTTTGTCAAATGGGTTCTTCTATTTTTGATCCTCTGTTTCAAAGTACAAATGATAGTGTTTGCTGCAGCCAGGATTGAAAGCAGCCTTGCATTTTGGACAGGTATTATTGCTGTTTTGATAGTCAGAAATACTTAACTCTGTTCCACAGACGCCACATAATATTGCTTTGGAATCAAATTCCGATTTTGGCCAAACTTTAGGTTCATGATCAGCCTCCTCTTCATGGCATGAAAAACATGGATAATACTTTTCACAGCACTTAAATTTAATCGCAATCACATCCAATTCAGAATGCCAATGCTGACATCTAGTTTGCTGGTCTATGGGTTTTCCATAGATATTGATGCCTCCGATACTGGATTTCACTACAGGCAAAGCGAGGTTGGTTTGTGCATTCACGCTCAGGATCGCACCGAACAAAATCAGCGCTAAGAATAAGTTTCTCATGTGAATTCTAAGAATTTATGGCCAATTTATTCAGGTTTGGCGATAAATCCTGCTTTGATAACAGTTTTAAAAACTTCTTCTGGCGTGATGTTTTCAGATTCTACCGTCAGAATCCGATCCTCACTTTCTAAATCTACACCCCAAGATTCAATTTTTGGATTCGCATTGAGAACAGGGGTAACTTTGGCCAGGCAGTTGCTACAATTGATGTTGGTTTTGAATTTTTGAGTTTTCATGATTGATCTGTTTTTGATTTTATAAATATTAAACTTGAGTTTTTTCAATCCCTTTCTAATGAATAAGCGAATAAGTATTGTCAGGCTGGTCGAAGCCAAGTCCTCGACTCCGCTCGGACAGACAACTTCTATATTTTAACTTGATTCAAAATATCCTCGGTTCCGCTCGGACTCGCACTATTTTGACCTACTTTCTATCAAATTTTAAAAATGAATTTACAATTTCTTGCCCTTGAGTCTTAAGCTATTTAAAACCACCGAAACAGAGCTGAATGCCATTGCACCGCCTGCAATCATAGGGTCGAGCAAGAATCCATTGAAAGGATAAAGTAGGCCGGCCGCAATCGGAATTCCGATCAAGTTGTAAATAAAGGCCCAAAATAAGTTCTGTCGGATTCCATTAACCGTCATTTTTGAAAGTTTTAATGCCTTGGGTATGGCTTCTAAATCAGATGAAATAATCGTCATTTTCGCCACGTCCATGGCAATGTCAGAACCATGTCCCATTGCAATGCTGACATCTGCCTGTGCCAGGGCTTCTGAATCGTTGATCCCATCACCTACCATGGCCACCTTTTTCCCCTGACTTTGGAGTTCTTTGATAAAGTCTGATTTATCAGAAGGCATTACTTCTGCTTTGAAGTCCGTCAAACCCACCTGTTTCGCTACGGCTGCAGCAGTTTGATGATTGTCTCCCGTAAGCATGAAGACTTCGATACCCTGCTGGACTAATTGGGAAATAGCAGATTTGGAACTAGGCTTGATTTCGTCTGTAATGGCAAGTATGGCCAAGAGTTCCTGATCATTTGCAAAGAAAATGACGGTCTTGGCTTCTGATTTCCATTTTATGGATAGCTTGCTAAACTCTTCCGGTAGGGTTATCCGATGGGAGTCGAGTAAGCTTTCATTTCCAACAAAGAACGTGATTCCATCCTCATTTTTTGCCGTTGCTCCTTTTCCGGTGATGCTTTGAAAGTCAAGGAGTTTAGCGGATTCCAGATTATTTTCTTTGAGGCTTTTTGAAACAGCCTCTGCCAATGGATGCTCAGATTTTGATTCTATCGCCAATAACATGGGACCAAAATCCTGTTCAGTTTGACTGGAAATCCATTTTGCATTGGATACAGAGGGTTTACCGGCAGTAATGGTTCCTGTTTTATCCAGTACAATCGCATTGACATGATGTGCCAATTCCAGACTTTCGGCATCCTTGATCAGGATATTGTTTTCTGCCCCTTTTCCTACACCTACCATAATCGCGGTAGGGGTGGCCAAACCTAAGGCACAGGGACAGGCAATTACCAACACTGCTACCGAGGTTAACAAGGCATGGGTAAATGCATCGTCTCCTCCCAGGATCATCCATGTCGCAAAGGTGATAACGGCGATTCCAATGACGGCAGGTACGAAAATACTTGCGATTTTATCCGCCAGTTTTTGTACAGGAGCTTTACTTCCCTGAGCTTCCTGGACCCGTTTGATGATTTGTGAAAGAAGGGTTTCGCTACCTACTTTTTCAGCCTTGAAATGAAAACTTCCTTTTTGATTGACTGTTCCTGCATACACCAGATCGTTTTCCTTTTTTTCCACGGGAATGGGTTCACCACTGATCATACTTTCGTCCACATAGGAATTTCCGGAAAGGACAGTACCATCTACCGGTATTTTTTCACCGGGTCTTACCACAATTTCATAGCCGACTGCTACTTCAGCGATCGGGATTTCTTGTTCTTTGCCATCAATGATGGCTTTTAGGGATTTTGCTTGAAGCCCCATCAGTTTTTTCAATGCGGTGGTAGTCCCTGATTTTGCTTTTTCTTCCAGGAGTTTTCCAAAACTGATAAAGGTGATAATTACTGTCGCTGCTTCGTAATAAACGTGAGGAGTAATTCCTCGTTCCAGCCAAAACTCCGGGAAAAGGGTATTTAGCAAACTGAATAAAAATGCGATTCCTGTACTCAGGGCCACCAACGTATCCATGTTCGCTTTTCCATGTTTGGCTTGCTTATAGGCGTTGATAAAAAAGTGACGACCAAATAGGAATAGTACTGGAATACTCAATACCAGGGAAATCCATTTTCCGGGTTCCCAATGCATGAAAAACATCCCTAAAATAAAAATAGGAAGTGTCAATAGGGCGGCTCCTATGGTCTGTTTTTTTACTTGTTGGTAATGCTCATGTTGTGCTTTTTCTCCAGCCTCTTCTAAATTTTCTTCCCCAATGATGAGTCCATACCCAATTTCTGTCAAGGCTTTATTTAAGCCTTCGGCTTGTATTTGTTCTTGATCATATTCCACCAAAACGGTATTGGAAGCAAAATTCACAGAAGCTGATTTTACTCCGTCCGTATAGGATAATATGGTCTCGACACTGTTTGCACAGGCTGCACAAGTCATTCCAGTAACCGGAAATGTCTTTTTTGTCAAATGTTCTGATGTGGCTGTTTGTGTCATGATGAATCAAGATTGATGAACGATACAAACTTCGGAAAAAATGAAAGCCGACCTATTATGAAATTTTGATCTTATGTTATAAGATTTTGCGTGTTCATGTGTTGGGATTAGTAATGCTTCATTCTTAGTTGTACGATTAGGGAGGATAGGATGGTCAAAATACCTATAAAATAAATACTGACTTCTATTCCCCATTGATCTGCAAGAATTCCTGAAAAAATTGCACCGATCGCATAGCCCAAATCCCGCCAAAGCCTGAAAGTACCAATACTTTCAGCTCTTTGCATGGGATGGGTGAAAGCTGCGATAGAGGCCATAAAAGTGGGGTATACCAAGGCGGTTCCAAGTCCCAAAAGAACCATCAATCCAATTTGGAAATAGTAACCCACAAATTCAGGCAAAACCAGAAGGGTCAGACCTTGGAGCAACATCCCAAAAACGATCATCTTTTTTTTCGAGAAATGGTCTGCCATCTTTCCGGTAAACAGTTGGCCAACTCCCCAAACGAGAGGATAGACTGCCGCAACAATTCCAACTTTTTCAAGCTCTAGTTGATGACTGATCAAAAAAACCGGTAACAGCCCCCATACCATTCCATCGTTTAGATTATTGACCAAGCCTGCTTGAGATATACTGCTCAGTGTAGGGTTTTTGAAAGAGGTTTGGACAAAAACATCCTGGATTCTTTTTTTGGTGACTGTTTTGGATTCTTTTTTGACAAATGAATGGGTATCATTCACGAGACAAAGAGACAGGATCAATCCAGTAATCGCCACGGCAATCCCTAGGTAAAAGGGGTAGGGGCTCACCCCATAGTTTTCTGCGATGTACGCTGAGAAATAAGCGGAAACTCCCAACATTAAATAGCCCGCAAATTCATTCATACCCATGGCCAATCCCCGTTCTTTTTCTCCCACCAAGTCAATTTTCATCAGTACCGTACTTCCCCAAGTAAGTCCCTGGCTTATTCCTAAAAGGATGTTGGCCAAGATGACGAATGTCCAACTTGGAGCGAAAATCAACATCAGTGGTACCGGGAGGGCGATGACCCAACCGAGGACGAGTAGCTTTTTACGGCCTACCTTGTTTGCAAATTTTCCGGTAATATAGTTGGTGCCTGCTTTTGAAAAGCCAAATGCGGTGATGAAGGAAAGAAGGGCAAAATTAGAATCTATCTGAAAGGTTTCGGAGGCAAACTGAGGAAAAATAGAGCGTTCCATACCCAGCATCGCGCCTACTAGCCCATTGACGAGTACCAATAAGGTAAACTGTTTCCAGTTATGCTTGAGACCGAGGATTGTAGCTGACAATTGAAATTTATTTTGATGCAAATTTCAACTTTCCGGGTTCTTGATCCTTTTACAAATGTTAAAAAATCATCGGATGCTTGATCTGATTCTACTCAGACTGACCTGGGTAATGCCTAGGTAGCTTGCAATATGTTTCAAGGAGACATTCTCCAACAGGCGAGGATAGTCCTTGACCAGTTGCTTGTAGCGCTCTTCGGCAGTATGAAATTGCAGGCTTTCCATACGATTGACATAGGCCACAAAGGAAGCTTCCAGAATTTTCCTAAAGAGTCTTTCTAAATCAGGGTGGGTATCAAATAAGTCTTCCAGTTTTGAAGCAGGTATTCCGATGAATAAGGTGTTTTCCAAGGCTTGAATGGCTTTTTTGCTGGGCCTTCCTGTGAATAAACTTTCTGCCCGAATGATCATGTCATTTGGATGGGCAAAATATTCCGTCACATCTGTTCCGTCCTTCAAATAATAGATTCTAGCCAAGCCATCACTGACAAAGTAATAGGTTCTACATGTTTGACCGATTTCATGGAGGTATTTGTTTTTCGGAGTTTCAATTTCAAATGATATTCCATATAAGGCCTGTTCTGCCTCAGGGGAAATCACATGGATGCTATTGAAATACGTGAAAAGTGTTCGGATTGCTAAAGGGAACTCCATGAATAAATGTAGGAAAAGTGTTTTGGAGAAATTAAACTTTGTCCAGACTTTTTCTAACGCTGCTTTTGCTTTTTTTGAATTCAGAAGGAGTCATACCGGTCTCTTTTTTGAATTGAGTGGATAGGTAGGCGACGCTGGAATAGTCCATTTTAAAGGCGATTTCAGATAAGGTTAATTCATCATAGATTAAGAATTCCTTGATTTTTTCTGTTTTTAATCTCGTAATATATTTCTCAATCGTCATTCCTTCCACCGAAGAAAAAAGTCTACTGAGATAGGAATATTCGTGATGGAGCTGATTGGCCAAGAACTCAGAGTAGTTTGTTGAGAGTTTTTGTTCCGAATGATGAATTTGTTCGATTAAAAGCGATTTTATCTTGGAAATCATCGCTGATTTTTCTCCTTTTAATAATTCAAATCCATGATGGGTTAAGGCTTGGGAAAGGGTAAGTTCCTGTTCAGGATCTAGGGGTGTATGGAGAGATACTTTTCCTAAATCCACACGTTGATAGGGAATATCTGTTTCATCCAAAATGGCTTTTACTGCCTCAATACATCTTGGGCAGACCATGTTTTTGATCATTATCTCTATTGAACTCATTTAGATTGCTGATTAAAATTCCTTTTCTCCGAATTCACTTTTCACAAATTTAGCTTTGTTTTTGGAACGGTTTAATGTGTAAGAAAGGTTCAAAATCAGCATGTCTACCTCCTGTATATAATTGGTGGTGGTATAAAACTCTCCGGGCCGGAATGTGGTGATTCGCTGTTCATTGGTTTTGAGCAGCCCCATATCTATATTTTGCCAGATTAAATTGGCAGATAAGCGGTTATCCAGCCAAGACTTCTTGATGTTCATGCTTGGTAAGTAGAATCTAGAGTCTATTCCTTGGGCAGTGACTCTTTTGGATAGGTAATTAAGGTTCCCTTGAATACTCCAGTTTTTCTGAAGTGTAAACGTTGTATTGATGGAAAAGGAATGAACCCAACTGCTGGTATTGACCGGTTTGTTATCAAAACTACCCTCGATGGTATAATAGTACAGGTTCAATCCAGCAAAGAGTTTCCACCATTCAGTGGGAAAAAGTTCGGTTCCCAAGTCAACTCCAGTAGATTTTCCGGTTCCCACATTGGAGTAAATTCGATTCAAAATACTGTCATTGTAGACTGTATTTACCCGATTTACCAGGTTCTTTACTCGAGAATGATAGGCTGTAGCATAAAAACTATTGGCATCCCAGGTTTTTACAATCCCCAATTCTACCTGATTGATGAACTCAGGAAGTAAATTAGGATCTCCTTGTTCCAGTGTTTCGCTATGCTCTCTTTCCGGAAAGGGATTCATTTTGAAGGTGGTGGTTCTTTCTACCCGTTGGCTGAAATTTGCTTTGACTTGTACACTTTCACTCAATGGAATCCCTATGTTCCCACTGAAAAAAGGTCTGATAAAATCATATTGATAAACAGTATCGATGATTCCTGCTTGATCCTCCAAATCAAAAGATCTATCCATATGTTCTACCCGGACCCCGAATCCATAACTGTATTTTTCTGTTTTTTTATCCAACTGTACATATCCTGCATGAATTGCTCTAGTAAGATTCACAGTACTGGAAAATTCAGGGATTACCTCAAATTCACCAGTTTCAATATTTTTTCTTTCGTAGAGAAAATCACCGGTATGGTCCAGACTTCTGAATTGGTATCCCGCTAATAACTGTCCCAAATTCAATGGTTTAAAACTGTAATCAACATTGACTCTCACCCCATGAAGTGGGTTGTCATTGGTGTTGTAATCTTCTTGGTACACCTTACTGAGGTCGGGATAATCCAGGTTCAAGTTACTTGTAGGACCTCCCAACATACTATATTCATAGAGGATTGAACTACTGATTTTGGATTCATTTCCGAAAGTATGGGCATAATCCAAGCTGCCCAAAGCCACATCTCCCCGTCGGCTTTGATCATTGGCATTGAAATATTGGAACGTGTAAATCCTTTCACCATTGACTGTAGCATGATTGTCATCATATAAAATGTCTGCAGTCCGGAGCTTGTCTCTGACCGCCCCATAAAACCCGAGTGAGAAACTATTCACGGGGTTAGGATTGAATCCGATGGTAAACCTCCCAGAATAATTTTTTTCATCAATACTTCTTTCTCCTTGGGAAGGGAATCTGGTAGTGGTATCCCCTGAAATAGTATATACATCTCCTACACGCCTTCCGGCAATGTCATTTCTTTGATAGCTGGCTCCCAAAGAAATGTCCCATTTTCCTTTGAGGTAATTCAAATTGAAATCTGCTCCATATCTTTTTGCCCGCTCCGCATTGCCATAATTTTCTATGGGAGGAAAACCTAACCTGGAATTGAATTGGACATAAAGACCATCTGCAGTCCCCGATTTGGTAATGACATTGATCATTCCAGCTTTGCCTTCCGAATCATACTGAGCAGAAGGTGAGGAAATCCAGTCTATTTTTTCAATACTATTCGCAGGCAATTGGCTCAAAAAAGAAATAGGATCTGATTGGATGGGTTTTCCGTTGAGCATGACTACAAAACCGCTTGTTCCCCGGATGGTAATTGTACCCATCGCGTCGATGGCTACTCCCGGTAAGTTTTTTAAAATATCACTGGCGGTTCCCCCTTGCGCCGCTTGAAAATTATCGGCAGCATAACTCTGCTTCTCCAGTTGGAAATTGGTGCTGAGTTTTTGCCCTTGAACTTCGATTCCTTCCAAGGTGGTTTCATCTGGATCCAAGCTAATGATTCCAAAATTTCTTTTTTCATTTTTGGCCAGTTCAAAAACAGGTAATTCTTTGGTATGGTACCCGATAAAGCTGACTTTTAAAAAATAGGGTCCAGGTTTGAGTTTATCCAGTTCGAACAATCCCCCGGCATCAGAAATACTCCCATTGATCAAACTACTATCGGGAACTGAATAAACTGAAATACTACTAAACTCTAAAGGAATATTGGTTTTTGCATCGTGGACAATTCCAGAAATACCGGACTGGGCATTGGAGATGAATGAGCAAAAAAGCAGGTTCAGAAATACTATGAAACTGGGGAGGCCTAATCTTGACATATATCAAAATTACGATATCGACCAATCATTATTTGTTTTTTATTTGGTGAGTGGTTCAAAATTCATTTGAACATTTGGTAAAGCTCCCTATTTCAAATAGAGTATTGTGTAAGATATTGGTTTTCAGTAAGATATTCAACTATGAAAAAGAGGAGGAAAAAATCAATTCATCCCAATGATTAACTGAACAGTGTAAGGATATAATAAAATAGAGAAGGGCAAAGTAAGCAACCTACCCCTGTATAGAAGGTAGCTGTAACGGCTCCATAAGGCACTAATTTCGGATCAGTTGCTGCAAGTCCAGCAGCCACCCCACTGGAAGTACCCATGATCCCACCATAGGCCATCGCTGAACCTGGAGAATCCAGCCCTATTTTTTTGGCCAATACGGGGGTAAAAACAGTTACTGCGATCGTTTTTACCACTCCAGCTGCAATACTCAGGGCGATCACCTCTGAACTTGCTCCCAATGCTGCTCCAGTCACAGGCCCTACAATGTAGGTGCAGGCCCCTGCACCTATGGTGCACAAACTGACGGCATCTCTGTAACCCCAAATCCAAGCGATAGCTACTCCGGATACAAAAAAGATCAGTATACCGAAAAGCAAAGAAACCAAGCCCAGAACCCCTGATTTTTTTACCAAAAGGAAACTTGCTCCCATGGCTGTGGCAACAATTGCAAAATCACGAAACATGGAGCCTCCCAAAATCCCGACACCCTTGAAAAGTTCCATGTCAGAAATGCCTTTGGATCCATCGGAAAACACCCCGCCTACATAGCCTAGGACCAAGCCTAAAAATATGGCTATTGCAGAACCTGGGATTCTTGAGCGGAGGACTTTCTTAGAAAATTGGTCCGAAAAGAAAGCCAGGATTCCGACCATTAAGAAACCAAAGATCAACGCGTTTTTGTCTATTACTTTTAAAAGCTCCTCCATCGTATTATTGCTTGAATGCTTTCATCAAAAAAGGGAAAAAGGCAAAACCTAAAACTACAGGAAGGATTCCTACTAAAATGGCCAGGTTACCACTGGAAATCGCAGATTTAACATTTAGGCTGGCGGCCATCGCTATGACTACCGGGATGTACATTTTATTCCAGAAATCTATTCCTAAAATCATTTCATCTTTCCACCAACCCTTTCGTTCAAAAACCTCTTTTAATAGCATCAGAATCAACATGGCAAAACCAACCCCACCAACATTGGAATTAATCCCCATTAATTTTCCGAGGAGTTCCCCTAACCATTGTCCGACAACAAATGAAAATGAAAGAATGGCAAGTCCGTAAATGATCATAGGTGTTAGAATAATTTCTTCAATTCATTTTTAGTCACTTTGCCCATGGCATTTCTTGGAAGTTCTTCCAGGACCAGGTATCTCCTTGGTGTTTTATAGGCTGGCATTCGTTCCCTCATCCAAGTTGATAATTGTTCCAGGTCAATTTTTTCAGAAGTAACTAAAGCAGCAACGACCAATTCGCCCCATTCCTCATTGGGAATCCCGATCACTCCACAGTCCTTTATGGAGGGATGTTTTCTCAATACTTCTTCAATTTCTAGGGCAGAAATTTTGTATCCTCCGGATTTTATGATGTCGATAGAGTCTCTACCCAGGATTCGGTAATACCCATCATCCAGTACTGCGATGTCTCCGGTCTTGAACCAACCATCCGAAGTAAAGCTTTTTTGGGTTGCCTCAGGTTTGCCCCAATATTCTTTGAATACAGAAGGACCCTTGATGTGAATTTCTCCTGGTTCACCCGGATTGACCAGTTTTCCTTCTTCATCTAATAGGCAGAGTTCTACTCCCGATAAAGGCTGACCGATATGGCCTGCCCTTCGTTCTCCATCATAGGGATTGCTGACTGCCATTCCGATTTCTGTCATGCCATAGCGCTCCAATAAATAATGCCCAGAAATCTCTTTCCATTTTTCCATGACGCTTACCGGCAAAGCAGCAGAACCGGAAATCATCAAACGGAAGGATTCCATGCATTTTTTTAATTCGGCTTGCCGTTCGGGACTATAGCTTTCAAATGCTGAAATGAGTTTATAATAAATGGTGGGGACGGCCATGAAGACATTGAGTTTGCCCCCTTCGAAAATTTCAAAAACCTGTTTGGCATCAAATGGATTTAAAAACTCAACAGTAGCTCCGGACCAAAGGGCGCAGCATAGCACATTGATGATTCCATGAACATGGTGAAGGGGTAAAAGCTCCAAAATGTAATCTTCCGAAGACCAAGCCCAAGCCTTCACCAGGGTGCTGATTTGAGATTCCAAGTTGGCATGGGTGGTTAAGACCCCTTTGGGCAGAGAGGTGGTGCCGGAAGTATAGAGAATCATTGCCCCCCGATTTTTCCCAATTTCGGGAAGAGGCTTTTCCTTCCTATTCTGCATTTCTCCCAAGGCTATGAATTTGGTTTCTGAATGATTTCGGTAGGGTTGAAGGATGGACTCATATTCAGGCCCTACGATCAGAAATTTAGATTGCGTATCCTCGATCACGTACTGCAATGAAGGAAAAGGATAGCTGATGCATAGCGGAACTGCAATACCCCCGGCTCTCCAGATTCCCCATTGGACAGCCACGTAATCAAATCCGGGAGCCACCATAAAAGCAACCCGTTCTTGACTAAGATCTTGCCCTTCACCCAATAAAAAGCTGGAAATCTGCTCGCTCTTTTCTAATAAAGTTTGATAGGAATAGTGATTTCCCCCTGCTACAATGGCTGTTTTATGGGGAGTTTGTTTTGCTTTTTCAAACAGTTGAAGCATATGGAATCAGGGGTATTGTTATTGTTTCAAAATGAAATATAGAAGCAAAAGCTTTAATAATAAAAAAAACACGTCATTGGAATTTCTATGACGTGTTTTTTTTACCAGAATGTTTTAAATCATATTTCCTTTAGATTAAGGTATTTATTTACCAGAAATATTCATCATTCCAACATAAAAATTCGGATCAACAGACAATCTTTCAACACCAGTATCCAATTCTAAACTTGCCCATCGGGTAGTGGGTTTTAGCCAAAGTTCTTTACCTGTTCCCAATTTTATTTTGACAGGCATATCAAAAGTCATTAAGGAATTCTCCCATCTGAAATTCAATTTATTTCCTTCTATGTAATAACTGAAAATTGGAATCCTTACATCTCTCAAATATTGGTCAAACACAGATGATAAATTGATATTTGATTGAGTGCTAATGTAGGTTTCTACCTGTTCAGTGGTAACGGTCTGATGATAAAACTCTTTATTTAATCCTCTCAGGATCTCCCTCCATTTTTCATCGTCATTCACTAGTTGCCTAATGGTATGAAGCATATTTGCTCCTTTGTAGTACATATCTCCTGACCCCTCTTGATTGACACCATAAGGGCCTATTATGGGGTTGTCGTTATTAATATTTTTACGGGTTCCCAATACATAATCCCTGCTGGCTTCTTTTCCATAATAATAGTCCAGAAAAAGATTTTCAGAGTAAGCAGTAAAGCTTTCATGAATCCACATGTCCGCAACATCCTTGTAAGTGATGTTATTGGCAAACCACTCATGTCCTGATTCATGGATAATGATAAAATCGAATTTCAATCCCCAACCAGTTCCGCTTAGGTCCCTTCCTAAATAACCATTCGCATAATTATTACCATAAGTCACCGAACTCTGATGCTCCATCCCCAGGTAGGGAGTTTCTACTAATTTGTAACTGTCCTCGTAAAAAGGGTAGGGTCCAAACCAATGTTCGAAGGCTTCCATCATTTTTGTGGCATCTTTGAATTGACTTTTCGCTTTTTCTAAGTTTTCTCTTAGTACATAATAGTCCATATCCAATATGCCTTTCTCCCCTTCGTATTTTTCAGAAAAATGGACATAGTCTCCAATGTTTATATTGACCCCGTAATTGTTGATCGGATTTTTTACTTCCCAATGGTAAGTTTTGGTTTTAGCCTTTTTATTATGCTCGGTGTTGATCAATCTCCCATTGGAAACATCCATTAAATTCTCTGGCACTTCCACTGAGATCAATACTCCATTATCCGGTTCATCTGCCGGGTAGTCTTTATTGGGCCACCAAATACTAGCCCCGATTCCTTGATTTGAATTTGCAATAAATGGAAGTCCATTACTGTCCTGACTCCAAGTCAAACCCCCATCCCAAGGAGGCCTTACTGCAATGACCGGAGAACCTTCAAATTGAAGTTCTACTTGGTAGCTTTCACCGATGTTCTGAGGATCTTGCAGAGTGATCAAATAAGAATAACCATCTTTTTCAAATTCCAATTCATCTCCATTTTGAATGGCTCTTGACAAGATCATAGGCTCTTGAAGCTCAATTTGAAGCTTTTTGGATTCGGAAATGACCTGATAGGTGACTGTATTGGAACCTTTGATCGTCTTGGATTCGGGATCAACTTTGATGTCCAAATGATATTGTTCCAAATTCCACCAAGCGCGGTCTTTGGTATTGCTTCCTCGTAGCGTGTCTTGATGTGTGAATTCTTGGGGAGACCTAAAAATTTGAGCTTCTACTTCAATTGTTAATAAAAAAATGAACACTAGAAATAACCGCGCTTTTGTGAAAAGGGGGGAGAGTAGGTGACGTTTGTGCATGAATTTATTTTACTTATTAAGCTTGAAATTAAGCATGATTGATAGAAGTTTCTAGAATTTGAATCTAGGTTTTATTTTTTTAGTGAAAATTTAAGTTTGTATGCTGAATTAATACAATTAGTTTCAGGTTTAGAAAATTGTCCTTTAATGAAAATTATATTTTTTACCCAAAGTAACTGGTGCATTCCTACCATTCAACATTTCAAAAATATTCACGAAGTAGTAGGAGTAGTTTCAAGAACTGATCAACCTAATTCAAATGACTTTTTGATTGAATATTTGAAAGGAGAGAATATCCCTGTTTTTAATTGGGAAAATTCTGAATTGGAAGCTTTATCATCCAAGCTTTCCGATTTTCAGGTAGATGTGGGTATCAGTTTCGGCTTCTCATATAAAATTCCAGCAAGTATTTTTGAAATTTTTAATGAGGGTATATTAAATGTACATTTTGGAAAACTCCCGGAATTTGCGGGGCCTGATCCTTTGTTTTGGGCGATCCAGAATGAGGAGAAAGTAGTGACGATCAGTGTTCATAAAATAAATGAGAAATGGGATTCAGGAGAATTAATAGTTGAGTTTCCTATTCCGGTTTTTCCGGGAGAACCTTATGGGTTATTAGCATCTCGTCTTTCTGTCTCTTTTCCGAGTAAATTGGAATCTTACTTTGCCGGGCAAATTCAATTTGATAAAAAGCCCATTGAAGAAAATCTAAAACCCAAGTCTAAGCCTACCGAGGAGAATTTAACTATCGATTGGAAAAAGCAACGTGCGGATGAGGTGGAGGCTTTGGTCAATGCATCAAATCCTAAATATGGAGGAGCAATCACTACTTTTAGAGGTAATCCAATCAAAATCTTGGAAGTGAGTCCTGCTGATGTAAATATTACCGGGATTTTTGCGCCAGGCTCCATTGTTTATGCAGATCCCAATTACGGGATATTCGTCCTTTGTACAGATATGAAGTATTTAAGAATAAATATTTTACAGCTGGAAGGAACGATAATTTCTGGACAAAAATTAGCTGCAATGGGGGTCAAATCTTATGAAAAACTAGGTGTTTAAACTTTAAATGAGGTGTCGATGTATATTTTTTTAATTATTAGTTGAAACGTAACACAATAAATAAGATATTAGCTATAATATTAACTTTTACGTTATTGAATAATTTTGGGATTGCCAGTTTTTTTTCTGATTTTTCTAAAGATTTGAAGTTAATATTTTTAATAAATGGATGTAAGGAGAAGGAAGTTTTTACAAAAAGTCTCATTAGTTTTTGGAGCTGTTTCTATTCCAGGATTGAGTTGGGGTATGGAATCCATGGAAGTTGGTAAAGATGCAACATCCATTATCCACGTGGGATTAAAGACATTGAAGTTTTTTAAAGAAGGAGATATAGCGATTAACCAAACCTTGAAGTCAGGATTTACAGTTCTGACCCATGTACGAAATTTCAAGTTTTCGGAATTTGGGTCAAAAGAGACCATAGATGCTTTGTTGTATGGAGGAAACGCTAAAATTATTGCCAGTGACCTTAATGCTTCTGGTCTGCCTTGGGTAAATTCTAGTTTGAAAGAAAAGCCTGAGTATGTGAAGGACTATTTGATTACGAACCGACTTGGAAAAAGAGTAGGAATTTTGGGGATTGATTTTGAACAATCCTACAATTCGGTAGATCAGGCCATGCGATTTGTAACTAAAAAAGCAGACTTTTTAAAGCGGGACTTAGGATGTGAGCAAGTCTTCTGCCTAGTAACGGATCCAAAGTTAAAGGATTCTAAAAGTTCATGGGCAGATGTGATTTCTAGTAGTGATTATGTGGATGTTTTCTTTGCTACTTGTACCTCATCGAAGACCAATAATTTGTGGGTTTTGCCCAATCAGCAAGGAAAGCAGACTTTATTAAGTATTCAATCAGAAAGAGAAGAAAATAACTCTGAAATAGAATTGAAAGAAAGTGTGATCAATAGTTTTAAGAGAGATTAAAGATTTGGAATTTTTTTCCGGTCCAAAATATATAAGTATAAATTTTCATTCATTAAACAATTTTTAATATGGAACCGACTATAGGGGAAATCAGACTATTTGCTGGGAATTTTGCTCCGAGATCATGGGCCTTATGTAACGGTCAATTGTTGGCAATTGCACAGAACTCGGCCTTATTTTCAATTTTAGGAACTATCTATGGAGGAGATGGCAGAACCACTTTTGCATTACCTGATTTGAGGGGGAGAGCACCAATTAGCCCTGGACAGGGACCTGGTTTATCTTCGATCAATCAGGGACAAAGAGCAGGTGTAAATACAGTGAATCTGACCATACAAAATCTACCAAATCATAACCATGCCTTAAATGTGCAGAATGCTCCAGGTACCAGTGCTTCCCCGACCAATAATGTGTCTGCTAATGCACAGGTACAACTTGAAAGAGGCGGGGATGTATTTAATGTAAATTCCTTCGGCCCTACCCCAAATACCACAATGGGGGCTAATTCAGTAGGATCTACAGGAGGGAGCATTCCTGTTTCTGTACAAAACCCTTATTTAGGCATCAATTATATAATTTGTTTATACGGCATATTCCCCTCTAGGAATTAAACTTGAATCGCACCTTTAAAATAATTATACACACACTTAAATTTTTAGAATATGGAAGGAATGATAGGAGAGGTAAGAATTTTCGCTGGAAATTTTGCTCCGAGATCTTGGGCTTTTTGCAATGGTCAATTATTAGCTATTGCTCAAAATTCCGCACTATTTTCGATTTTAGGCACCATCTACGGTGGTGATGGAAGAACGACTTTTGCTTTACCGGATCTGAGAGGTAGAGCTGCAATTAGTCCAGGAACAGGTCCAGGGCTTCCAAATATCCCTCAAGGTTCAAGATCTGGATCGGAGCAAGTTACGTTAACGGTTCAAAACCTACCGAGCCACAACCACCAATTGAATGTAAGTAATGCGGCAGGTACAAGCTCTACACCAGTAGGTAATTATCCTGCGGCATCCTCTGTTCAAGTGGAACGAGGAGCGGCACCACATGATGTCAATGCCTATGGAGCAAGTCCTACAGCTACTATGGCTTCAAATGCGATAGGAAATTCAGGAGGTAATATTCCATTCAATATCAGAAATCCCTATTTGGCAGCGAATTACATTATTTGCCTACAGGGGCTTTACCCTTCAAGAAATTAATACGCTTAAAATCATTTGAATCATTAAACTTAAATTTTTAGAACATGGAAGGTACAATAGGAGAAATCAGGATGTTTGGAGGGAATTTTGCCCCTAGAACTTGGGCGTTTTGCAATGGCCAACTCTTGCCTATCTCTCAAAATACAGCATTATTTTCAATCATAGGAACCATTTATGGGGGAGACGGAAGAACGACTTTTGCCTTGCCGGATTTGAGAGGTAGGACAGTGATTGGCCCTGGACAGGGACCCGGACTATCTGATGTTCGACAGGGAGCAAGAAGTGGAACTGAGACAGTGACCCTTACGACTCAAAATATGCCAAGCCATACGCATACTTTAAATGTGAGTGGTGCTGCAGGCACAGCCTCTTCACCTGCAAACAATTACCTGGCAAATTCTCAAGTTCAAATAGAGCGGGGAGGTGATACATTTGATGTCATGTCCTATGGACCTACAGCTAATAGTACCATGGGGGGGAGTGCAATTGGGAATTCTGGAGGAAGTATTCCAGTGAACACTCGAAACCCCTACTTAGGTATATATTATATCATTTGCCTTCAAGGAATATTTCCATCTAGAAATTAAATAGCTGCCGGGTAGACAGGGATGTTTACCCGGTATTTATTTAAAAGAAAAGTTAACACCTCTATACTATGAATACTTTTACTGCTCGATATTTACTTTTACTCCCTTTCTTGATAGGGATTCATATTTTTAGTCAAGCCCAGACCACCGTTACTTTTGACGAAATTACCACTGCATCCCATCTTTCATTAAATGGAACAAATACCTATGATAATTCAGGGGTCAGGTTTCAAATCTTTTCTGGGTCCAATAGCAATGCGAATGTAAGTTCCACTGACAATGGTTTTAATGGTACCAAAGCACTCGATGATACTAATTTAACTATAGGGGGTGTTACCGGTTGGAAAATCACCAAGGTGGATGCCTCTGATTTTCAATTGATCAGCATTTGGTTACAAAATGGCTGTAATGATTGTTCTGCATCTGGTACTGTCAAAGCTTACAAGGATGGAAGCCAGGTTGGGTCAACCGTAAATGTGAATTTTGACAGTGGGACAAATGGTGTTAAAAATTTTGTTGCCAATCCTGATTTTTATAGTGTTGATGAGATTAGAATTGAAGGCATTGATCTCTATGTTTATATAGATAATTTCACTTTTGGAAGTCCATACACCCCAGTGGACGGAAATCCTCCTGTAGTTTCAAGTATAGCACTTGTCGGCACTCCTGTGACCACTGCAACCACGGTAGATTACACCGTTACATTTTCAAAAAATGCAAAAAATGTTACCTCAGATGATTTTGAGCTAACTACTGTTGGTACCAGCGGAACAGTAGGTGCTGTATCAGGTTCAGGAACCACCTATACGGTGACCGTAAATGGGATTGATGGGGAAGGGACAATTCGGTTGGATTTAAAAGCAGGAACAGATATCGCCAATGATGATGATGTCACAGGAACTCCTGCCTTTACTTTAGGCCAGATTCATAACGTCGGAGAGTGTTTTGTTGAAACTTTTGAAACAGAAACCGATGAGTCTACTACATTTAGTGGTAATGGTTTAACCTTTACTTTGGGCGCAGGACTGAAGATTGAGAAAAGATTAGGTTTCGGTGCAGGTCCTTCCAGTGGGTATATTGCCAATAATTTTACGGCGGGTACTTTTTCAGTTTCCAGTGGGACGGAGTTTACCATGAAAACCATTGATTTGTTTCTTTCAGACCTAAGCAATGGAAACAACCCCACTGGAACAGGGACTTTGGTCATCACCGGTAAAAAAGGTGGAATAGATCAATTTACCATTACCAAAACAACAGGTTTCCCAACTAATACAGCGATCAATAACGGATTTTTCACCCTTGATTTTGCTACCGAGGGACCCGCAAATTATAGGGATACGAATGTGGATGAATTGGTGTTTACCATCAGTGGTGGATTTATTGAATTGGCCATTGACAATATGAATTTCTGTGAGGCCGCTCCTGATGTTGATTCAGATGCGCCTGCTGTGAACAGTATTTTAAAGGTAGGCAATCCAATTTCTACTGCTACTGCGGTGGATTTCCAAGTTACATTTGATGAAAATGCAACGAATGTAACCATTGACGATTTTGACTTAATTCGAACAGGAACCGCTACAGGTGCCATCACTGGTATTAGTGGTTCAGGCTCTATATATACCTTGAACGTAACAGGTATCTCTGGGGAAGGTTCTATTCAGGTTAAACTGTTGGCAGGAACCGATATTGCTGATGCCTTAGGAAATACTCCTCCATTTGAATATGTGAATGGAGAGCTTCATTTGGTAGGTGCTTGTTACATAGAGAATTTTGAAACTTTCTTGGATGGCATCACATCTTTTACCTCTAATGGTGTAGACTTTACCATGGGAGGGAATTGGGCTGTGAATGTCAGAAATGGCTTTGGAATTAATAGTTCAGATGTATTTGTCGAAAATACAGGAGTCGGAACTTATACACTAAGTAACAGTGAACCTGTTAGATTTAGCAAAATCGCATTCTTTTTGTCTTCTGAAGCTGGATTAAGTCCAAATCCTACGGATGATGGTACGTTGACCATTAGGGGAATTAGAAATGGAGGGACTGTATATACCATCACCAAATCCTCTGGATTCCCTACTGACTTTTCTTCAAATAATGGGTTCTTCTATATTGATTTCTCTACTGAAGGTGGTGCAGACAATTCCGGAACTTTTGTGGATGGATTAGAAATTGAAATGGGAGGTAGTTTTGTTTATTTAGCTTTGGATAATCTTCAGTTCTGTTCTGATTATTCTCCACCTACAGTTTCTTTGTCAGTTACTCCTGTCTCTAAATTAGAAGGTACAACAACAACCACTGAGGTGACTGCAACACTTTCTGAAACATCTACAGATGATGTCACTGTTAATTTAGGATTCAGTGGTACTGCAACAGGTGGTGGCGTGGATTATTCTCTAAGTGGTACCTCAATCACCATTACTGCCGGAAATACTACAGGTTCTATTACGTTAACCAATGTTCCAGATGCGCTATATGAAGGAAACGAAACCGTAATCATTGATATATCAGGAGTCACTAACGCAGAGGAAGACGGAACTCAACAGGTGACTTATACCATTACAGATGATGACCCTCAACCTACTGCTACCTTGGAGGTATTGGGTATTTATAATCCAATTACCGATGAAAGTGGTGGTCAGGCTTATGTGAGGGCAATTTTGGATGTAGTTGCAGGAACGACGGTAACGGTACCTCTATCATTTAGTGGAACAGCATCAGGAGGTGGTACGGATTATAGCATTACCGGCTCTACCATCACGCTTTCACCTGGTGAAATCATGGATAGTATTCGTGTAACTTCTCAATTTGATGGTATTGAGGAAGGAAATGAGACGGTTATCATTGATATGGGTACACCTACGAATGCGACTGCGGGAACTCCAAGTCAAGTGACCATTACGATCATCGATGAAGATGCAACTCCACCAACAGGTTATTCAGTATCCATCGATCAAAGTGCTATCAATAGCTCGAATGAAACTGCAGCTAGTTTTACATTCGCTGGTGCTGAAGTGGGTGCTACCTACAATTATGAATTCACAAGTTCTGGAGGAGGAACAGCTGTTTCCGGATCTGGAACAATAGCTACTGCTTCAGATCAAATCACAGGAATTGATTTAAGTGGGTTGGGAGATGGTCTCATCACCTTATCTGCTACTCTTGAGGATGGACTTGGAAATGTAGGTTCGCCTACCTCTGATACAAAAAATAAGGACACCGTGGTTCCTGCTGGATATGCTGTATCCATTGACCTATTGGGAGAATCTCAGATAAATGTGATCAATCAGACCATCATAGAGTTCACTGGAACAGGGTTGGAAGTAGGAACAACGTTGAATTACTCATTTACAAGCAATGGAGGAGGAACTCCAGTATCGGGAACCGAATCAGTATCTTCTGCTAGTCAAACATTTAATAATGGAGGAGCAGGCTATGATCTTTCTGGATTATCGGATGGGATAGTGACCCTCACAATTTACCTGGTAGACCCTGCAGGAAATCAGGGAGCAAATGCAACGAATACTGCGGATAAGGATTCGAATCCACCTACGCCGCCTTCTACCCCAGATCTTGTCGCTGGCAGTGATTCGGGTATTAGTGATGCTGATAATATCACCAATGATATAACTCCAACGTTTGTGGGGACAGCTTTACCAAATTCTACTATTACTCTGAATAGTAGTTTGGATGGGAATGTGGGTATAATTCCTGCTGATGGATCGGGCAACTGGTCAATTACTTCTTCGACGTTGTCTTCAGGAATTCATACCATTACTGCTACTGCTACTGACCTTGCTGGCAATACAAGTCCTTCTTCTCCAGGACTACTAGTAACTATTGATATCTTGGCTCCAACTCCAATTTTGATAAATGGTTTAGCACTCCAATTGGATGTGAATGGTAATACGCCAACGATTTTACCAACAGACCTATTAGCTAGTCCGATCACAGATGATTACTCTTCATCCGGAAATATTCAATTAGCATTAGATAAAACTGATTTTAATTGTTCCGATGTTGGAATTAACAATGTTACGGTAACCGCAACGGATCAAGCTGGGAATTCTGATTTCGCAGTCACAAATGTTTTAGTTCAAGATTTGATCGGACCAACAATTCTGGCTAAAGCTGCTATTACCTTGAATGTGGATGCATTTGGCACAGTTAATTTGACGCCTGCCATGATTGATGAAGGTTCCACTGATGCATGTGGAATCCAGTCACAGGTATTAAGTCAAACTATTTTTGATAGAAATGATGAAGGAATAAATAATATTACCTACACCGTTACTGATGTAAATGGCAATCCATCCCAAGTAAATGTAGAAGTGACTATTGCGGTGGTTCCGAAAGTATTGAATATTACCGTGGATGCAGGTCAGAGCAAAGTGTATGGCGATGCGAATCCTGTGTATACCTTTACTGCCACAGGCTTTGAAGCCGGAGATGATGAGAACATCCTTACGGGATCTTTATCTAGAGCCTCTGGGGAGAATGTCGGAACCTATGCTATTCAATTAGGAACCCTTGATGCGGGTCCAAACTATTCCATCAACTTTACTCCTGCGAATTTTGAGATCACTCCTGCTACATTGGAGGTCACTGCCTTTGCAGGACAAAGAAAGGTCTATGGCAATGTGGATCCGACCTTTGCCTTTTTTGCCTTAGGTCTTAAAAATGGGGATTCAGGTTCCATATTCTCAGGTCAATTATCTAGATCGCCAGGCGAGGATGTGGGCTTCTATGCGATTAGCCAAGGAACTTTGAGTGCTGGTGACAACTATATCATCAACTTTAACTCTTCAGATTTTGAAATCACACCTGCTACCTTGGATATCACAGCAGATGCTGGCCAGACCAAGGTATATGGTGCAGCTGATCCAGTATTCACTTATTCAGTGAGTGGATTGAAGAACGGGGATACAGAATCGGTTATCTCAGGGGCTCTGACCAGAATAGCGGGCGAAGATGTGGGTATGTATGCGATTCAGCCAGGAACAATCGATGCCGGATCTAATTACTTCATTAACTTCACCACTGCCGACTTTGAGATTACAATTGCAACCTTGGATATTACTGCCGATGCCAGTCAGACCAAGGTGTACGGAAATGCAGATCCAATATTCACCTATCAGGTATCCGGTTTACAAAATGGCGATACTGAGGCAGTCCTTAGTGGAGTATTGGCCAGAGCAGTCGGAGAAGATGTGGGAACCTATGCAATCAATCAAGGTACCCTGGATGCGGGCTCCAATTATACGATCAACTTTACCGGAGCTGATTTTGAGATCACTCCTGCTACCTTGGATATTACTGCCGATGCCGGTCAGACCAAGGTGTATGGAGATGCTGATCCGGTATTCACTTATACCGTGAACGGACTCAAAAATGGGGATACTGAAGCCGTAATAACAGGTGCTCTGATTAGAATAGCCGGAGAGGACGTAGGAAATTATGCGATCCAACCAGGCACCATAGATGCAGGTTCAAACTATACGATCAACTTTAACTCTTCAGATTTTGAAATCACACCTGCTACCTTGGATATCACAGCAGATGCTGGCCAGACCAAGGTATATGGTGAAGCTGATCCAGTATTCACTTATTCAGTGAGTGGATTGAAGAATGGGGATACAGAATCGGTCATCTCAGGGGCTCTCATCAGAATAGCGGGTGAAGATGTGGGACTATATGCGATTCAGCCAGGAACAATCGATGCAGGATCTAATTACACCATCAACTTCATCTCTGCAGACTTTGAGATTACATCTGCAACCTTGGATATTACTGCAGATGCCGGTCAGACCAAGGTGTACGGAAATGCAGATCCAATATTCACCTACCAGGTATCCGGTTTACAAAATGGCGACACCGAGGCAGTCCTTAGTGGATTATTGGCCAGAGCAGTAGGAGAAGATGTAGGAACCTATGCAATCAATCAAGGTACCCTGGATGTGGGCTCCAATTATACGATCAACTTTACCGGAGCTGATTTCACTATTACGCCTCGAACGTTGAGTATTGTAGCTAATCCAAATCAGGCTAAAGTTTATGGCACTGCTGATCCAGTCTTTGCGTATACTGCTTCAAATTTTGGTAATGGAGACAATACCTCTGTATTGACCGGCGCCTTGAGCAGAGTAGCAGGGGAGGATGTTGGATTGTATGCAATTACTTTGGGTAGTTTGGATGCAGGAAGCAACTATATGATTGACTTTACTTCAGCAGACTTTGAGATTGCTGAGAAAGTACTAGATGTGGTGGCAGATGCTGGACAAGGTAAAGTCTTTGGTACAGCTGATCCGGTATTGACCTATCTGGTTTCTGGTTTTGAAAACGGAGATGATGCAAGTATTCTAACGGGTGGACTTGTAAGAGCCTCTGGTGAGAATGTGGGAAGCTATGCAATTAGTCTTGGCACCCTGGATGCAGGAAGCAACTATGCCATCAACTTTACAGGCGCAGACTTTACGATAAGCAAAGCAATGATCGTAGGGGTGACCTTTGACGATGGTAGCTTCGTGTATGATGGCACTTCCAAGTCCCTATCAATTAGCGGAGCTCTGCCTACTGGAACAAATGTTACTTATACTAACAACAGCAGAACGGATGTAGGAAGTCAGGAAGTTACTGCTACCATTTCCGGCTCAAATTATAATACGCTGGTGTTGACAGCAGAATTAAGCATTACACCTGCTACGATAATCGGAATCACGTTCGACGATGGAAGCTTCGTGTATGATGGTACTTCCAAGTCCCTATCAATAAGTGGAGAACTTCCAGCTGGAGCCGATGTGACCTATACCAACAATAGTAGAACAGAAGTGGGAAGCCAGGAAGTGACGGCTACCATCAGTGGTTCAAACTTCACTTCATTTAACTTGACCGCTGAATTGTCGATTACTCCTGCAACTCTGGAAATAGTGGCAGATTCAGGACAAAGCAAACTTTATGGCGAATCTGATCCTGAGTTGACCTATTCTGCTGCTGGATTTGGAGAAGGTGATGATGAAAGTATCTTGACAGGTTCTCTGGAAAGAACTGCAGGTGAAAGTGTAGGTATGTACGATATTCTTTTAGGATCTCTCAATGCGGGTACCAATTACCTCATTGACTTTACAGGTGCAGAATTCGAGATTATCAGTGGTGATACCGATGGTGACGGAGTTCCTGATGAAGTAGAGGAAGAACAAGGAACGGACCCAGAAGATCCAATAGATTATCAAGATTTGGACGGGGATGGAGTTCCTGACTTTGTCGAAGATGAGCAGGGAACAGATCCTTCAAGTTCCGGAGATTACTTGGATACTGATGGAGATAAAGTTCCTGATTATGTAGAAGAGCAGCAAGGAACAGACCCTGATGATGCAGAGGACTTCCCAGATGAAGATGGAAATGGTATTCCTGATTATGTGGATGACAAAGCCGTAGTTGAATTTGTAGATCAGACGTTGGAAGCATTGTGGGGCACAGAAGTAGGAGATCTAAAAGTTCCAACAGAAGTAGTTGGAATCACTTCAGAAGGAGTGGTGATCAACTTCCCTGTGATCTGGGATCTCAATGGATATGATCCATTGGTTTCAGGTACCATGAATTATTTGGGAACGGTGGAATTACCAGACGGGGTATTTAATCCTCAGGGACTTCAGCCAGTCTTGGAGCTTACAGTATTGGCCAAGCCTGCTCCAACTGATGTAACCTTAAGTGAAAATACCTTCATTGGACTTCCAGCGGTATTCTTCCAAGAGATAGGGGTATTTACCGTAATAGATCCTACGGATGATGTACATACTTTAAGTTTACCTGAAGGAGTTCAAGACAACGACTACTTCGAAGTGATCGATGGTATATTGTTCTGGAGCAGTGCAGGTAGAGCACAGGGTGAGACCCAATTTACGATCACTCTTCAAGTGATCGACCGAGGTGGAAACGTATTTGAGAAATCCTTCCAGATCACTAGACAAAGAACTCCTCTTGGCCAGCTGGATGTTCCAAACACATTTACACCGAATAATGACGGAGTCAATGATACATGGGGAGTTCCTGCCTTGAGGTATTACCAAGGAGTAAGGATCTCGATCATGGAAGTAGGAGGTAATAGGGTGTTCTATACAGAGAACCCAGATATCCGTTGGGATGGTACCTTCGATGGTAAAGCGTTACCTGTTGGGGCTTACTTCTGGATCATAGAAGTAGCAGAAACAGGTGAGGTGAGAAGGGGTGTATTGAACCTGTTAAAACAATAGAATAAGACTGAATCTGGGTGACCGGGGCGTAAAAATCTCGGTTGCCCAATTTTTAAACATTTCAATTTTGCAATGAAAAAGAATATCAGAAATATCGCAATGGTTTTTTTAGTCCTTTCAGTAGCACTAACTGCAGAGGCTCAGTCGAGAAAACACATCTCCAATTTCAGCCATTTTCAAAGTTACTTCAACCCTGCATTAACAGGATATGAAGGGAGTACTATCCGAGGCTTTGTAAGAAATCAATGGTCAGGGTTTGAGGGAGCTCCTAAGACTTATTTTATATCAGCAGAATTGGACTTCGGAGAACTTGCCGGGGAGGAAGATCCAGCATTGATGGGTAAGAATGCGGTGTCAGCAAATATGTTATACGATACTTATGGAGCATTTAGAGAAACTGAATTATTACTTTCATATGCTTCTAGAGTGAGGTTAACTGAGCAACATAACTTACGATTGGGTGTGGGGTTAAACTACCAGAGTATTAGACTTGATGGGAATTCATTGACAACTGAAGAACAAAATGACCCTACGTTGGGGCAATATATTGGCCAGTTTTCAAATATGAATGTGATAGACTTTAATCTTGGTATCGCTTTGACTCATGCCAAATATTATGTTTCCTATGGAATGCATAGAGTAGCAGGAGGGAAGATTACTTCTGGGGATGAGTTTATGGATGGCTACCCTACAGCAATCATGGTTCAGGCAGGGTATAGAGAATCTATAAGCGAAAATTTAGGAGTGATTTTCAACGCATTTTACAGAAGCCAGAAAGACATGAAAGACAATCTGGAATTTAACTTGAAAGCTCTTCTAATGGATCGGGTATGGGTTGGAATGGGTCATAGAATAAACTATGCTACCAATGCACAATTAGGGATCTTAACCAACAGGCTAAGAATCGGGTACCTATATGAATTTTCTACAGGTGGTGGGTATAATTTACCGGGCAACACACACGAGTTCACTGCTGTATTTAACCTGTTCCGTGACAACAATAGAAGATCAGATAATCAAGTCCTGATTTGGTAGAAATTCGAATACATCTCAAAAAAAATAGGCCCAACACATATTGGGCCTATTTTTTTATGACTTCAAATGGTTTAGTAGGATTGTATAAATCATGGTCTACCTGACCAATGGCTCCTTCAATGGTGCCTCTTTCAGATCTTTGCCAGATTAACCAGCCTATATCGCTCCAAGTTTTAGGAATGGTTGGTTGTTCGACTCCATATTCTGCAATCCATAAATGATAATTTGAAAAATTAGCATGAGTCAGATATCGATCTCCAAACACATGGTTGGTATAAATAATGGGTTTTACACCAAGTTTGGATTCTACATGATTTAACCATGTTAATACTTCAGATTGAAAAGTTGTAGGATTGATTTCACCTTTTATTCCTCCCTGTTCTAAATCCAAAACCGGAGGCATATCTCCAGGTCCATAATCGATGATACTAATAAATAAATTTGCTTGTTCTATTGCGTCAGCATCTGAAGTGAAAAAATGATAAGACCCATGTGCTAATCCATTTTCATGGGCTCCAATTTTATTTTGGGCATAATCAGGATCTTTAAAAGATTTTCCTTCAGAAGCTTTGTCATAAACAAATGTGATCTTGGCATCTTTTACTTTTGGCCAGTTGACATCACCTTGGAAATGCGATACGTCTATGCCTAATATTTGGGGAGTTTTTTTGACTTCTACACTGTCTGAAACCGGAGGTGGCTTTGGAACACTCTCTTGAACTGTGGCCTGTTTTTTTGAACAAGACCATATCAATAGTGAAATTATAACCAATGAAGTGGTTCTGCTGTGATAATTCATGATTTGGTAATACTTTGAATGGATTCAAGCTTCTTATCAATTTCTTGAAGTGGCTTATCAAATTGAAACAAACGTTGGAGAGCCAAGGACATGAGGTACCAAAAAAGCACTGGTAATATTCCAAAAATAATGAGAATGTTACTCATTAAAGAAACTGCTAGCTCCAAGCCGTGGTGGCCTGCAAATCTCAAGACATCCAGAAGGTCTTCTCCTGCTTGATCAATATCGTCTACAATGGAATCCCCTAAACTGATTGCGTCATCTTCGACTTTATCAAAAAGGTTTAACCTTCCTTTATTTTTGGATTTTTGATGAGCTTTCAATGCCTCTAAAGAGGTTTTATGTAGCTCTTTTTTAGCATTGATTGAGTCTTTTGTAGTTAATAAACTTGATTTTAAGTCAGCACCTAAATCTATTTCCATTTGATTAGACAAACTGGATAACAACTGGGTGTATATTCCTAAGCCTGGTGTTATTAAGAGACCAATTATTAATAAGTTTTTACAGATGCTTTTTGTATAGTTGATAAATAAGCCTAAAAAGCTTACTACCAGGACTAATTTGAACACCCACCATTCGCTTAATTTTAATATCCCTAATTGTAAGAGCATTAGTAAATCAGCAAAATTTAAATAACTCAATAATTTGTCAAAATCGTTTTCATAAGTATGTGCCCATGATTTTAGGAAAGGGATGGTTTCAGCTAATGGAATGGTCAATGTCTCAATTTCTTCTAATAATATGATGCTTTCGGAAATTTCCTTAGAAGCTTTTTCTTCGAACGAAATTGCACTATTATAAAAAGGGTTAAAGAAGGATAATAGTATTAAGATTCCTGAAATTAGATATGGTAAATATCCTTTTTTTAAAAAATTATTCATAAGATGCTGTTAGGGGAGAATAGATAATTTATAAAAATCTTATCTAATTTGATTTTAAGTTTATTTCTAGACTGAAATCAGCTTAAAATGATAATTAGATTGTTCTTTTTTTTGCCAGGTTATTTCTTTACTTAATTGATAAAATGCCTCTAATAAATAAGCATTATCAATCTGACCTGCATCAATTGCTTTATACCCTATCAGTTCGATTAGCCTCTTTACTCTCAATTTTTCAATCGTTCCTTCCCCACAAAAATAAGTCTCCTTTATTATTCCAAGGATATCGGATTTAGGGTAATCTAATCCAAGATTGTTAAATGCTTTAAAAACCAGATTACTAGGTGCAGATTTCTTAATGATAGCAGTATTTGATTGATTATTAGTGTCTAAACAATGCTTATTATTGGTACAATCTATAATCAATTTATCTTCTAAATCGACTTTCTCAAGTGCAACACATATTTCTTTTAGATAGTCATTTTCACAACATATGAGAATAATGTCAGATTGAATAATTGCTGATTCGTAAGGACAAATCCGATCAAAAAATTTATTTAATATTTTCCACTCAGTAATTTCAGTATCAAAATCACTTCTAACTCCAAAAACTACTTGGATCCCTGCATCAATATACTTTTTACCTAAAGTTCTAGACAGGTTAGTTCCTCCTAAAATTCCTAATTTCATAATTGGCTTACAATATGGGTGAATTATGATAGCCTTTGAAATCAAAGTAATTATTAACTCATAGAATTAAAGATTTGCTATAAGATTTCAATAGGAAAGTTTAAAATCTAAGAGTAAAATTGGAATAATCAAAATTTTATTCTGAAAAAATACTATTCTAAATATGAAATGCAATTGTTATAGTTTGATATTCATATAGAGTTACATAAAAAAATAATTAGAATTTAATTAAATCATAAATAAGATAATAAATAGGGGAGTTGGGCGAATCAAATTAGAGTAATATTAGATATTAAAATCCTCTTCCCAAAGACGGAACCCACCTTTAAATGCATTTTGATTAGTGCCTAATCTACATCCTTCAGGTACATAGGACAATAATTTAGAATTACCTCCTCCTAATAATATATCATCAGGTTGGAATACATGTGAGAACTTTTCAATACAGTTATATACATGTTTTTCCCATTTTTTTGAGCCACTCTTATTTAAAAACTCTTTTCCTACATAATTTTCAAAAGTCCCCTTTTTATAAGGTAAGTGACCAGCTTCCAAAGGAATAATTGTCTTATTGACTACCATCGCAGTTCCTAACCCGGTACCGAGTCCAAGGAATAACATCTTTTTGTTTTCATACCCTCCTAGGGCTTGCATGGCAGCATCATTTATTAGTTTTACGGGACAATTAAAGGCAGCTTCAAAATCAAACCTTTTCCAGCCGTCTCCCAAATTGACTGGCTCTGTGATTACTTTATTGTTCTTTACGATTCCTGGAAAACCTATTGATACCACATCATATTTCCAATTGGATGCATTTTCTTTTATAAGAGGAATCATTTCCTCCGGAGAAAAATTGTTCCCTGAAGGTATTTTAATTCTTTCAGGCTGACCGGTTGCTAAGATCTTAATATTGGAGCCTCCGATGTCTATAACTAAAATATTCATGCTTAAATTATGAATTCTCCTAGGGAGAATTGGGTTTTACTTTTTGGTGATCTCTTTATTTAAATGATTTAAAACCAATGGTATATGGGTGAAAAAAGTTTGCTTTACAAGAAGTAGCACTTTCTTTCATAATTAAAGATAATCAATAATATTTTTTGGAGGGGCTTGAATTCTTAAAAGAATCATCAAATTTATATACTATTAAATATTCCCTAAGTATGAAATCATTGGATAATTCTGCTTTCTATCGTGATTTTTTTAATTACAATCACCAGATCAATTTGAAATTGGCGGCTTCTTTTGAATCAATATCAAGCCAGTTAAGTCCAAAAATTATTGAATTAACATGCCATATTGTAAATGCCCATCATCTTTGGAATGCAAGAATAAAAGGGATTCCAGACCCTTGTAAACCTTGGGATTTATTTCCAATTCAAGAATTTGCCGAAAAGGATCAATTCAATTTTGAATCGACCTTGGAAATTCTACGAGAAACTGATCTGGATATTAAGTTTAGGTATAAGAATTCTTCCGGTAAATCTTTTGAAAGCTTTGGGAGAGATGTGCTTACTCATATTGTAAATCATTCCACCTATCATAGGGGGCAAATTGCCATGCTTATGCGCGAGCTTGGATTAGAGCCTATACCCTCTGATTTTATCCACTTCAAACTTCATGTTGAATAGAGTGAATGAAGAATGAAATTCCCCAATTTGTTACTTTAATTCTATGAAGCTGTACGGAGGACTTCGGTTGAGAATTCCATTATTAGTGATTAACTGCTGAAAATCAGGGAGATACTATTTGCTTTGAATGCTCAAGGATTTAGGCATGACTTGTGAACTACTTATAGTAAATAAATTAGTTTACTTAAAAACAGAAATTATGAGTTCATTTAAAGATAAAGCAAAAGGAAACTGGAACGAGATCAAAGGTAAAATCAAGGAAGAATATGCTGAAGTTACCGAAGATGATCTTTTATTCGAAGAGGCTCAAGAAGACCAATTGATTGGAATTATTCAAAAAAAGACTGGTAAGGCCAAGGAAGAAGTGAAAAGTTTCATAGATAGTTTATAAAAATCTTCCATAGATAGAAAAAGCCCCGTGGTACTTAAATCACGGGGCTTTTTATTGGGTTTACTTTGCAGCGTTCTTCATTGCAGTAATTTCTGCTCTGATTTCCTGTGCAAGATTTTTAATAGCCTGCATACCGTTTCTTACTCTGGTACCTGCAGCTTTGTTACCTCCCTCATAGAATTTTTCAAAATCTGATTCAAGAGAATTAACCAGGTCTTGCATTTCTTTAAATCTGCTCATAATAGCTTTTTGTTTAAAATTGTAATATTAGGTTGACGGGCAAATGCTGCCATAGAGTAATAATAGCAACTTTAAAGCCCTTTATGAAGCCTTTTTCAATTGATTTTTGAGATTTTTTCTATTTGCCTTGATATTAGACAAATAAATATAACTATCTGAAGATTTTTCTGTCTAAGAAAGTGTTTTGCTCCTCCATTTTTCCTTTCAATGCTATGAATAGACTTTTTGAATTTCATGAAAAATCAACTATTTCAAGGCTAGTGTCCTCTTTTTACCTAGCAAAATTTTAGTTTTCTTGCGCAATCAAATTTTTAAATCTCTTCTAATGAGTATTTGGAATCTAATCAAAGAGGCAATACAAGGGAAAGAACAGGATTTCACCAAGCTCTCACTTAAAACAGCCATTTTTGTTTTAGCCATCCCCATGATTTTGGAGATGATGATGGAATCTTTGTTTGCCATCGTAGATATATTTTTTGTCGCCAAATTGGGTGAAAATGCCATCGCGACGGTAGGTCTCACTGAATCCGTCATTATTATCGTCTATGCGATGGGCTTTGGTATCAGCATGGCGGCCACAGCTTTGATCGCGAGAAGATTTGGTGAAAAAGAATACAGAGAGGCTGGAGCAGCTGCATTTCAGCTGTTATTGGTAGGAGGAACCATCGCAGTAATTTTGGGTTTGATCGGATGGGTTTTTGCTCCGGATATATTGGGGTTGATGGGGGCTGAAGCTGATGTGATTGCATCTGGCGTTGGTTTTACCAGAGTGATTTTTGCCGGGAATATAGCCATCATGCTTTTATTTCTATTGAATGGGGCATTTAGAGGTGCTGGTCAAGCTCATCATGCCATGAGATCCCTGTGGATTTCCAATGGTTTTAATATAATTCTGGACCCACTTTTTATTTTTGGTATTGGGAGCTGGCAAGGTTGGGGATTAGAAGGGGCAGCCATCGCTACTACCTTAGGAAGGTCTTTGGGGGTGTTATATCAATTATATCATCTTTTTAATGGAAAACATAAGTTGACCATTTTAAAAGAGAACATTCAGGTTTCTTGGGCGATCATTAGAAAGATCATGGATATAGCCATCGGCGGAATGGGGCAATTTTTGATCGACTCAGTCTCTTGGATTGCATTGACCAGAATGAATGCAGAGTTTGGCTCTGCTTCCTTGGCTGGATATACCATTGCATTTCGTGTGTTAATGTTTACCCTTATGCCAGCTTGGGGATTATCTGGGGCAGCTGCTACACTAGTGGGACAAAATCTAGGGGCGAAAGAAGTGGAACGAGCTGAGAAATCGGTCTGGCTTACTACAAGATATACCGTGATTTTTATGGGTTCAGTGACTGGAATCTATCTCTTATTTCATCAACAACTGGCCGGTTTTTTTACGGATATTCCAGAAGTAAGGGATATTGCTGCACAGGGACTTTGGGTCATTGTATTGGGCTATGTGTTTTTTGCTGTGGGCATGGTGCTGACTCAAGCTTTTAATGGGGCAGGTGACACCAAAACTCCCGCCTACATTAATATAGGGGTGCTATGGTTCCTTGAAGTACCCTTGGCTTATTTTCTTGCATTTCCATTTGGCTTAGGGTATTTAGGGATTTTCATTGCCATTTCATTCGCCCATTCATTTCATGCTTTTGTTGCCTTGTATTTTTTTAAAAAAGGAAATTGGAAGAACGTGAAGGTGTAATTACTTCCAGGTTTTTTTTGAACTACAGACAGTCAAGGATGGTCATGTGAAATTTTACCTAAATTTCACCCTTTGCAAAAGGAAGATTTAGAAACATATGATTTGAAATGGGGCTAGAACAGAATAACTCAAAAGAATTTCAATACAACCAACGCTATATTTGGTTAATCAGTCTGACTGCAGCCCTAGGTGGTTTTTTGTTTGGTTATGACTGGGTAGTAATAGGCGGTGCTAAACCTTTTTATGAGCCTTATTTTAATATTACTTCTACCAGTGACCAAGGCTGGGGAACAAGTTCGGCTTTGGTGGGCTGTATGGTTGGAGCCATTCTTTGTATTATCCTAAGTGATAAATTAGGAAGGAAAAGATTACTGATATTTTCCGGGTTTTTATTTTCACTTTCTGCATTAGGAACTGCTTTATCGGAAACCTTCTGGTGGTTTAATGCTTATCGGATCGTAGGTGGGGTAGCGATGGGTATCGCTCTGAATCTTTCACCGCTTTACATTGCAGAAATTTCTCCTCCCGAAAAGCGAGGGATGTTTGTAACCATTAATCAATTGCTGGTGATGGTAGGAGTATTGTTAGCTCAGCTATGTAATTGGCAAATTTCTTTGATAGATACCAGTTTACCTGAGAACGCAAGTTTCGAAGTCATTGCTGCAAGTTGGAGTGGTCAGATGGCTTGGAGGTGGATGTTTGGTGCAGAAATCATTCCTGCACTCCTGTTTTTTTTATTGATGTTTTTAGTGCCTGAAAGTGCACGTTGGTTGGTTAAGAATAACCAGATGGACAATGCAAAAAAGGTATTGGAAAAGATAGGAGGGAAGTACTATAGCGAAGTCTCCATAGCTGATATCAAAAACACTCTTCATCAGGGAGATTTGGGGAAAGTTCATTTTAAGGATTTGTTAAAAAAGCCACTTCCTAAATTGATCGGAATAGGTATTTTCTTGGCTTTCCTTCAGCAATGGTCTGGAGTGAATGTAGTTATCTATTATGCAGCAGATATTTTTCAGGCAGCTGGGTATAACCTAAAGCAAATGATGTTAAATATTGTGGTAATTGGCGGAGTCATGGTTTTGTCTGTGTTCATTACCATTTTTACGGTGGATCGATTCGGAAGGAAGAAGCTTCTATTAATTGGGACTGGTGCAATGTCCATCCTATATGGCTTAATTGGGTACTCATTTTCAGTAGATCAGGGTGGATTGGTAATCGTACTTTTAGTGTTGATCAATGTCATGTTTTACTCCTTTACCTTAGCTCCACTTTTATGGGTGGTGTTGTCAGAAATTTTCCCTACAAGAATTCGTGGTGCTGCAATTTCAATTGGAGCATTGGCTCATTGGTTAGGGAATTTTACACTTACCTACTTTTTTCCAGCCATCAAGGAAAATCTTGGCTGGGCAAATAACTTTTGGTTATATGGCCTTATTTGTGCGTTTGGGTTTGTAGTGGTGTATTTGGTTTTACCAGAAACCAAGGGAAAAACATTGGAACAGTTAGAGCAGGATTTGAACTAGAAATTGCTGGTGTTATTTCCGGGAAACAAAGAGAAATGATAAATCCAGGCCCAGAAACCGAAAAGGATAAATTTATTGTATTGATGCTTTCATAAGCTATGGCCATTCCGCAAAATACAAAAGAGGCATTTTAACTTATTTATTATTCGAATTTCAACTTATTCTAAAACTATGATAGGTCGTTTTTATTCCCTTATTTTGAATCAGATTTAAGCATATGAGTAATAACGATATCTTTCGAAGTCTACGCTATACCTTTGACATCAATGATTTTTTGATGATTGAAATTTTTGGTATGGCAGGGCTAGAAGTGGACAGACCTACTGTTTCAAATTGGTTGAAAAAGGAGGATGACGATGATTTTAAACCTTTGTATGATAAGGATCTTGCTGCATTTTTAAACGGATTTATAATCCTAAAAAGAGGAAAAAAGGAAGGCAATGATCCTGTAAATGAAAAAAGTCTAAGTAATAACCAGGTTCTACGGAAATTGAAAATTGCTTTGAGCTTAATTGATGAGGATATGTTGAACATGTTGAAGTCTGTGAACTTTCGACTTTCAAAGCACGAACTGAGCGCATTTTTCAGAAACCCTACTCAAAGCCAATATAGAGATTGTAAGGATCAGGTGTTAAGGAATTTTTTGAAAGGCCTTCAGGTAACCTATCGCCCCAGTTAATCTTCCTCTGGGAATACTTCCTTTACTCGTCCTACTTCTCCAGTATCTAGCATTACTTTAATCCCATGGGGATGGGTAGGGGAGCTCGTTAAAATTCTCTTGACAAAACCTTCTGTAATTTCACCTGTTCTCTGGTGATGCTTCTGTACAATGCTCACTTCGTCTCCAATATGGATGTTTTTTCGAATACTGCCCGGTAGAGATTTTTTTTCCATCCTCAAAAATACAAGTACCAAGGAAATAAAAAATTAGTTTTTCCTTTAAAAGTGTTGCGTTATTAGGCAGCATTGCGTTATCAATAATACCATGTAGAGAATAAACTATGTAGAGAAATAGATTTCTTAAATTTTTAATCAGTCAGGATGAAACAAAATTTACTTTTTTTAGGAATAATCGTGTTATCATTTTACGGTTGTAGCCAAGAAAATGAAATAGGTCCAATAAACGAGTTAGTTGGTTCCTATGAATTCAATATGAAGAATGTGGGGAATAATTATGAACTGGACTTTGTAGATAGGTTACAATTTAATCCAGATGGGGTAGTCTATGGGGAAGGGGTGGCCAGTTTATCAGGTACGAATCAGGTTTTGGGGTACCGTTACTACTTTAATGGTTCTTATAAAATTGAAGATGGTATCGTAAGTATCACTGAGGCTGAGACATTCCAAACGCAGGATGAAGCATCCTTTTTTGACGCCAAGGATGATCTTGTTTATAAGGATGGGAGGCAGGTTTGGGATCAATTTGCTATTGAAGATAATTACCAGAAACTTCATGGTATATGTCCTCCCAATGCCAATTGTTTGAATATTATATTTAATAAAATTTATTAATTGTCAATCATGAAAAGAACACTTGTTTTAATAATGTCCCTGCTAGTTATTTTAGTTGGCTGTAAAAATGAGGATGATGAATTGAATCCTGGCCAAGCAATACTGGGAATCTATCAAAAGACGGATAGAGAAATAAGTGATGAGTTGGACTTTGTAAGAATCATAGAATTGAAGCAGGGGCAGAAAGTCGTCGCCCAAAGTACCGCTAGGAATAAAGGTGAATCCGAAGATTTGGGCTATCAATATTATTACGAAGGAACCTATAAGTTAGAAGACAAAGTATTGGTTATAGATTTTACGGAGACCTTTCATTTAACTGATCCTGACATTTCTTATCTACCAAAAGTTGACCTTCCAGAGGTAAGTAGAGAATACTTCTTTGAGGATAGGTATACCGTGTCGGAGGATTATCAGGAGTTAACCTTCATCTGTCCCCCCAATGCCTTGTGCATGCCACCCACACCTTTTGAGAAGATTAATTAAACTCCAGTAATGGGGGGGTAAAGGCTGCTTTTAAATGAAAAGGCAGCCTTTATTTTTTCAGGACTTCTAATTTTCAGTAAATTAACGTAGCTTTTAATCAAAGTATTTCCAAAATGAGGATTCAGCTAGTTGCGATATTATTAATAGGTTCTTTTGTTTTTTTTGCTTGTAATGAGCAAAAAGAAGGAATGCTTCCAAGCCAACCTGAGTTAGGGAAATACCAAATGGAATTGAAAGGAAATACATTCGATCTGACCCATACCATTGAATTAAAACCGAGTGGGAATGTGCTGGGTTGGGGAATTATTAAGAATGCTGGGGATTCAAAGGATTTAGGATACAATTATTATTTCTCTGGAATATATACCTTGGAGGACGGGGTGGTTTCAATTTTTCAAGAGTCCTATTTCCAAGTTGGTGAAGCCGGTAAACAATATGATTCCAAGGAAATGCTAGTTTTAGTCCAGACAAGATCTGCGAGCTCAGATTATAGCATCAAGTCAAATTTCACGGAGCTACATTTCATTTGCCCTCCCAATTCTATTTGTTTGGAAGACCGAATCTTCAAACGAGTTGACTAAACAAATTCAGCCTTAAACGTTATTAAATTCTGTTTTTAAGCTAACCTATCTTGTTGTTTATTTACAGCAAGGAATTCAAGGTCATGATGAGTAATTGATGGTCTTTAATTGTCCTGAGGAATGTTCAACAATAAATTGATCAGGTCTTTGGGAGTGTTCACCTGGCCTAGTAGCTCATCTTGAAGAATGATATGCAGCTGATATTCCAATTCGAAAATGAGGCCGTTAATAAAAATCGGATCCATTTCTAGTTGTTGAATAAAGTGAGCATTTTTTTGTTGGCCAGAGAGATTTATCCCATAGGAATGAAAAACTTCAACTGCTTTTTTTAGTAGTGTAAATTGTTGGTTCATAGCACTTAAATTAGAGGTAGAAAGTAAAAGTCTTTTTAATTGACAATTAATACGAAGATTTTGGTCTTTAGGATTACCTTTTCAAAATTAATTGTTGTTAAAAGAAGTAAAAGGTAACATTTATCACGTAAGACAAACTTTGTAGTGCCCTAATATGAATGAAAATTTTGAGAAAAGTTTAGGTGGAAAAAATGTGCAGGACAAAGGCAGAAAGCATTTTCGACCTAAACCATGAAGCATTTTTTAATCGAAGGAATTCCTTTTTTGGGAACCATCAAAAGGAAGGAAAGCAGGCTAGTTTTTAATTCTACTCTTTAATATTTGGAGCCAATTATTTGTGATAGACCTTTCTGCTGTTAATGCAGATGCTAATTTCCCATCATAGATCTCCAGCATTTATGTGGGTAGTTTGGAGTCTATGAATTGAATTTTTATCCCAAAATAGTCTATCACCTCGATTTTTGATTTTCCCATTTTTTTAAGATGGCGATGTTCATAAAGACTGATTAAAGCAGTTCTTGATGCGCATTCCTTAAGTCTAATCCTTCCAAAATGTCATCCATAAAAACCTAAGAATCAAAATGCTTAATCCACCTATTTCTCTAATGAGAATAACTTTGCGTTTTTTAGGTTTTCTGATAATTCTACTTCTTTCCAAGGACTATTAGGAAATAAAGTAGAAGTCATTACTAGCTCCCCCTGATTCACAAATACTTCCACGGAATGAGCATCCAGAAAGATTCTTAAATTCTTGGCTGGCCAACTCATGGGAGCGGAGTGAATGGCGGCAAAATCAGGGTCGAAACCTGAAATCCCAGCATTGGTTCGATCAATTGAGAGTAAGCCGTTTTCCTTTGTGATACGAAACTGTTCTCCCAATTCATTCCTAAAGTGGATAAAGAATGGTTCCTCATTGTCTATATCCACAGTAAGTTCTGTAGCTACGGAAGGCAAGGCAGATTGTACCTCTATTTCATAACTGCTTTTTCTAAGAAGGCTTAATTCTGCGACAGGTTCAGATTTTAATAGTAATGTTCCTTTTATGTCAATTAAACTCAAGCTTCTTGGAATAGTCATAGCAGACCTCCAGGTTTTGGTAGGTACTTCCTGTGCGTATAACCAGTTACTCATCCAACCAATTAAAACCACTCTTTCTTGATCAGATGGAATATTACTCCAGGTTACTCCCGCATAATTATCGGGTCCATAATCCATCCACCTGATCATCGTATCATCCGGAGTAAAAACTCCTTCTTCGAAATCTCCAATGAAATATTGTGTTGCTGAACCCTTTTGAGGACCTCCGGGATTGATACTGACCAATAAAACGTATTTAAGTTCTCCAGAAGGCGTTTTCATAGGAATTAAGTCGGGACATTCCCAAACGCCTCCATGTGCACCGATCCTTTTTCCAAATTCCCCAATCTTTTCCCAATCAATCAAATTGTCAGATGAATAAAATTCAATATGATCCGAAACTGCCAAAGTCATTAACCAAAATTCCTCTCCATCCTTACCTTGGAATAACTGAACTTTAGGATCTCTGAAGTCCCTAGCCCCGGGATTGGGAAGTACAGGGTTGCCCGAATATTTTTCCCAGGTTCTACCCTTGTCTAAGGAGAAGGCTATTCCTTGGCTTTCTATCTCTACCAATCCACTTTTTTCTTTGTTAGGGTCATGATAGGTGAATATTGCTACAATAGGAGGAGTTTCCTCAGTTCCTAAACCAGAGCTATTCTTAGAATCTACGACCGCGGAACCTGAAAATATATATCCCAGGCTATCTGGTTCCAAGGCGACATTAAGATGCTCCCAATGAGTGAGGTCCCGGGAAACTGCATGTCCCCAATGCATAGGCCCCCAAACTGTACTATCAGGATAGTATTGGTAAAACAAATGGTATTCCCCGTCCAGGTAAAACATGCCATTGGGATCGTTCATCCATGAAGTTTCGGGGGTAAAATGATATACCGGGCGAAATTGTTCTCCTGCTGAAGGCTGAAAAACAACCGGATTGTCTTGTTGGCAGGAACTAAAAATTAGCATGGTGAGTAGGAAGAGATGGGATTGAATGTATTTCATGGAGAATTAATCTTGAGTGATTTCTTTAATGACTTTTTCTTTAGATGCTTCATTGATCATTCCCTTGGCTATTGCATCAGCTTGGGTTTTAAAGTCTTTTTGATTCCAAAATTCCAATAAAGCCTTTTCAAAATTATTGGAAGTAATTTTATGAATGCTGGTACCTTCTGGCCCTAAGCCTCTCTTTAAGATAAGCCTGTTCCAGAAATATTGGTCGACGATATGAGGAATAATCAGCTGAACGCAGCCATTGATCGCTGCATGATGAGTTGTGCCTGATCCTCCATGGTGGATCATTCCGTATATTTTTGGCAAAACCCAATCATAAGGTACCTGATTTACATAAAATATTAAATCTGAATCCATCTCTATTTTCTCAAGTCCACCCCAAGAAAGGTTTACAATGGTTGGGATCTGATGTTTGATCAACAAATGGATAAGAAGTTCTGAATATTTCTTTGGGTTTGGATTCGTCATAGAGCCGAAAGTCAGGAGAGCAGCCTTGGGGTGTTTCTCAATCCAATCATTCAACTCCGAGTCGATTTGGTAGTTCTTCATTTGGTTTCTGAAGAAATATCCCGTGATTTTGGCTGACTTAGGCCAATAATCTGGATAGGGGAATAGACTTGGAGAAATTGTATAAAGAGTTCTTAATTGAGTGGATTCGAATGTCTTTAATGTTTTTGAATTGATGGATAGTTTGGGAAAATCGCCGTAATAGGGTTTAAGTAGACGTTTCATTACCCCATATCTGGCTCCATTGACAAATCCATAGGATTTTAGGTTCCACTTTTCGGAGAAAGGTTTCCATTTTGCTAATCCTATATGAGGAAATTCTTTGACAGGGTGAATTAAGCAGGGCAACGGAGAAAGAAGTATAAACTTCCTAGGGTTTTCCATTGCTGCTAAATAATGATACAAGGCTTTGGCATGAAATAAGACTTTATCAGGATTTAGTTCTTTCAATGCCTCTTTTTGTTGCTGAACAATCAGTTTCTGGATTTTCAGAGAATTCATTATCAAATTAATATATCCCTTCAGCTGTTTAAAAGCACCTCCACCTCCCATAACTGCTTTTCCGCTTTGACTTTCCAGCATTTCCAGAAAACCTTTGTCAAAACCTAAAAAAGAGTATCCCAGTGCTTCGGTCAACTCTCGAAATTGCTCTGGGAATTGACATGTTATTTCATGACCAGCATGTTTTAAAAGTTCAGCTTGGGCTAAAAATGGTTCTATATCTCCTCTTGTTCCAATGGAAACTAGTAGAATTTTCATGTCATTTTTTAAAATGTAATGCAATCTGTAGTTTTGTCACCTCAATCTACTTTTGATTTTTATAATTTCTATATGAAAGGAATCATTTTAGCAGGAGGGTCTGGAACCAGATTATACCCTCTGACTATATCGGTGAGTAAGCAACTCATGCCAGTTTACGACAAACCGATGATTTATTATCCTCTTTCTGTCCTAATGATGGCAGGGATAAAAGATATTTTAATTATTACTACTCCTGACGATAATGCAGCCTTTGAAAGGCTCCTAGGAGATGGTTCACAAGTGGGTTGTAACTTTCAATACGCAGTGCAGCCAAGTCCGGATGGATTAGCACAGGCATTTATCATTGGAGAGGAATTTATTGGGAATGATAAAGTAGCCTTGATCCTCGGAGATAATATTTTTTACGGATCTGGTTTACATAAAACCCTTCAAGAACATACAGACCCTCAAGGTGGGGTCGTATTTGCTTATCACGTAAATGATCCACACCGTTATGGTGTGGTTGCTTTTGATGAGAACCAAAAAGCTATCAGTATAGAAGAAAAGCCTGCTGAGCCTAAATCAAACTACGCCGTACCAGGACTTTATTTTTATGACAATAGAGTGGTTGAAATCGCAAAGAGCATTAAACCAAGCCCTAGAGGTGAGTTGGAAATTACAGATATCAACAATGAATATTTAAAACATGGTCAGCTTCAGGTTGCCATTTTAAATAGGGGAACAGCTTGGCTGGATACCGGTACCCATCAATCCTTATTGCAAGCAGCCCAGTTTGTAGAAGTTATTGAAGAACGGCAGGGACTAAAGATTGGGTGCATTGAAGAGATCGCCTATCGAAATGGTTTCATCGATAAGGAGCAATTGCTCAAAGAAGCCGATAAACTTGGTAAAAGTGGATACGGAGCTTATTTGAGGAAGTTAGTAGCTCTATAAAAAAAGGGATTGAATCTTATTTGATTCAATCCCTTTTTTTGGGGTAAAAAGACTCGATGGCCTCTGTCTTTTAAACTATTTCAAATGATTCCAATTGATCAAGGCGTTCCAAACCAGAGGAGCGTCATGGTGATTCAAATACCGGTGTAATGGGTCAAAGGTGAATGCCAATACAGTTCCTTTTCCCACAGGTATATTGAAAATGGACCCGTGACCAATAATGGTTTGTTCATTTCTTACCATACCCGATCTTACATACGGAACATCTTTTCCATTCTCATCCTTCTTTTTCTCTACTTTCTCTTGATCAGGTTTGCCCATGATAGGTCCTTGGTAGGCTATCTCGTCTTTCAGGGGCTTGGTTCCATATTGTAGAAGCATCATATCCCTATCCTTAAGATCTACTCTATAGAGCGGTCCATTACCTCTGAAAATTGGAAAGGTTTCCGGGAACCCATATAAAACAGGACTTTCTGATTGTTTTATTTTTACCGTTACGACTGAGCCAGGGTGAAATAAACCAGAAGCGGAATAAGAATCCAAGTTTCTTACAATTCCCGTTTCTGCTACCATATTGGTAGAATTGTCCAAAGTGATGATTACTCCGCCTTCTTCCACAAATTTTTTCAAGTTGTCCATTCCGGCAAAGCCAGGTCCTCCCGTGATGTCTGGAGAGGAATCAGGGTATCCATGCGAAGGATACTCAGCAGTCTTTGTAAATGGTAAAGGACCAAACTCTGTAGTTACCCCATGAATAAAGTTTGCTCCATTTCCGCGAGCCCTAGGGACTAAAATCACATCAAATTTATCTTTTAATCCTCCTGCCTTTAAATCATCCTTGTCGATGGAGGTATAAGGAATTCCCCTTTGCTCAAAAGTATACCTGGACCAACCCTCATCTTGGGTATTAAACCAGGTATGGTAAATTGCTACTTTAGGTAAAGTCACGTCATGAACCTTGTCCGAATCAGGTGTTTGACTTCCTTGGATTAAGTCTAGTCCAAATTCCGAGGCAATTTGATCTGCTTGTTTGTTAGAAATCCCTTCCAAGAATACAGAGCCCTTTGGGAGTGTGTCAGCATCTAAAACAAATTCCTTTTCAATGATTTGAATGCTTGCGTTTTGGTTTTCTTTTTTCAGCCAATACAAAGCAGGTAAGACAGTGTTTTGAGCTTGGTATGGAATAAAATAATTTTTTCCATTGCCTGAAATTGCTCCTTGGTAAACCGCATCCTCAGTCAGTAATTGAAGGTCTTGGTCCTCATAAGAAATGCTATCTGATTTTTCAACATCCACCCCATAGAGGTAGCCCAACGTCCATGCAATGTCGTCATATGGAGGGAACTTCGCCTCTTTAGGGTATTTCTGTTCAGTTAATAAATTGTACGCAAGGTTTCTATAGGGTTGATCCATCAACACCACGTAATCGCCTTCATTTTCACCTGAAACAGCCTGATGAACTTCAATATGTTGAGCACGTAGTTGATTTGCCAAATAAGCAGCCATGGCAGGATCTTTCTGCTCCTTGGGAATAATAAAGGCTTTTGGTCCTTCTGTTTTCCCTTTTTGGATGGAATTCACCCCTTTTTGGTAAAAATTCTTTAATAGCTGTTCTCCATTATGAGCGGCATAGGTCAGAGAGGCCAATACCCCTGCCTGCATGTAATTGACATTGTTTCTGGCTGACCAATATACTTTTTCGGTTGGTGGATCTGGTCTATACCACTCTCTGCTGGTAGCGGGATCTCCAGCATATCTGGCATTGGAGAGGTCTCTCATATAAGTGTTGGCTCCAGCATTACCAAACGTTTCATAGAACCTACCATTGGAATTATGATTATTTGCTACCCATATGCCATAACCAGGCCACCAACCATCATAAAATGCCCAAGTAAAAGCTCCAGGCATGCCCTGACCTGCAAGACTGGCTATATCACTATTTGCCATAATTTGCCATTCACTGATGGTAATAGGATCCACTTGTTCATTATAAGGTCCTGTGCCAGTAGATATGTAGAGTAATGGCACTGATTCATGTAAGTCAAGCATGACTAAGGGATGCCATTCAAAGAAGATCTTAAAAATCCCTTTGGTAATCCCCTGTGATACCTGCAGACCATCTCTGTTATTGTCATGAAAGACGTATTTTCCCCAATAGGGAGTAGAGCGAGGAAAACCATCATCCCATTCCGTTCTTGCTTTGGTATATCTATGGTACCAATCTACCTGTTTGTCTCTGCCGTCTGGTTCCGATACTGGGTTGATCAATAATATGAGGTTTTCTCTGATATTTTTGATTGCCTCATCCTCACTGGTAATTAATCGGTAAGCCAATTCCATCAACATTTCAGGAGACCCCATTTCTGTGGAATGCATCCCTCCATTCAAATAATAGACAGGCTTGGAATCAGCAATAATAGCTTTTGCTTCTTCGGAAGATGTGATTCTTGGATCAGCCAGTTTGGATAGTTGGCTTTTATAATGATCCAGGCGATTCATGCTGTCATCTCCACCAATAATGACCATATAAATAGGTCTGCCTTCCTCAGTGGTTTCAACTTGCTCTATGCTTAGATGCGGGGATTTTTCTGCCAATAACTGGTAATAGCCATATATTTCCTTTGTCCCATGCATGATGCCTGGTGAACCAATGATTTGTCCAAAATGCTTTTTGGGTGAAGGGATTTCTGGATGATCAATAATTCCTAAAACGGAGGAAGGCAAAAACCTTGGGTCCGTGGTATACTCTTGGATTTTAGCACCATACTCCTCGTCAATTTTTTGAGCGAAAAGAGCTTGACATGCCAGTAAACCAAGAAGCAGACCCGAAAAAAAACGTGTCTTCATGGGTTTTTAAAATTGGTGGTGGATAAATCTATTCAGGTAAAAAGTTAAGCTTTTTCTAGAGGATGAATAGGTTCCTCATGTAAAAAATAAAAAATGTTGACAAAGGACTATTTCTTGATCAGTTGTTCCAAGCTAATTCTTAAGATCTGTCCCATGTTATGGCAGCTTAAAAACTTTTCGTTGGAATAATGCTTCGCCAAATCCTTCTTCAAGGAATCGATGTTTTCTGGCAATGAAATTTTGTCATGCTCCATTGCCCTCAGGATATCATCAATTCCTTTTTGCGAGGATCTTAATCGGTGTGCAATCAGTGCCCTCTCTTCTTTTTGATATTGATGCATTGACTCAGGAGTGATGTATTTCATCCCTAGCTGGATCAACATGTTGTTTTCTTTAAAATACTGCGGTAGGTAGATGGATTTTTTTCCTTCGTATGATTGCTGGTCAAAATCTATGGCCCGGATTCTATAATGGGTTTCCTCAAAATCGGGTGTGACGTCAATCACGAAATTAGCGGAATGCATGTCTCCCAATAATCTCACAAAACATCGCTCATTGAATTTGACAAACTCCTTGGCAAGCCTAATAGGGTTTAAATGCGAATCTTCCATGTGAATTCGCATAAATTTATCTCCTGGAATACCCGCAATATGTTCCTCTATCAACGTGTTTTGATGAACCAAATAGCTAATCCTATTAGGAGAGAGTAAGTGCTCCAGTTCTAATCCATATACCCGGGAAGCGTCTGCATTTTTAATGTAGAAATAGTCAAAGTTGTCATTGATTCTATTGACTATCCTCACCCGAAATGGCTGGGTATTCCCATAAATACATAAATCAATCCGGTCAACATATAGGTGCTCCATGACTGACATGTCTCCACCTGCCTTCAACAGCGCATAGATCTTCTTTACATTTAAATGAATTTCCTCCCTGTCAGATTGATCATAAAAAACGGTTTCCCACAAGGTGTCTTGGTCCTTGGAATCATACAAGGCGATAGAACTGGAATAACGGAGAAGCTCATGATAATGGATAGGAATATCCACCTCTCTGGAGTATTTGATCAAATACCTTCTTAAGCCAGGACTGATGGGATATATCTTCTTCTTTTTACTGATTAAAGCCATAGGCTATAAATCTACGTGTTGACTTTTCTTTAGATTTCTGTCGAAAATAAAAGGTCCAAATGGCAAAACAGAGGCGATTAGAGCGAAAAAGGTTCTACTGAATCCCCATTTTAATTTATGGGCAGTAGGGAAAACTGTGTAGATATAAATAATGAATAATAAGCCATGAGCCCAACCTACTACTTTCACGGCCATAGGCATGTCCAGCATGTATTTCAATGGCATGGCAATCAGTAAAAGGACAAGAAAAGAAATGCCTTCAATAAGGCTGATCCATTTAAATCTTCTGGCCCAAGTGTGCTGTTCTGGAGTTAAGCTCATATTATTTTTTAATGTTAAAAAGGATTTGAAGGGCATTCCAAAGTTTGCGCTTCAACGTGTTATCTTCTGCGATTTGTCCTAAGGCATCTGCAAATAGATATTGGGTTTCAAGGTCGGTGAAAACTTCATAAGGAATCGCAGGAACCGAATTGACAGCGTGCTTGATTTTACCGAACTTCAGAATAGTATGCGCATTCAACGCTTCAAATTCCTCTAAAGTTCTGTTCTCCAAGATATTGGAGGAAACCAAGCCAACTTCATTCATGGAATGACCAACAGCATTGATCATTTTGACCAGCATGTTCATGACCTCCTCGGATAAATCATCCTCTTCATGCACAATCAATAATCCTTTTGTGAAATTTCCTTTTACTTGAATAGGAGGTAGTTCCTCTTTGGCAAGTTCAGTACTACTGATTGTTGATTCGTAGGTTTCCTGAACCTCTTTGACCGAACGGTTTGGAGCTTCAAGACTGGAAGTCTGATCTGAATTTGATTGTTGATCTTTCAATTTTTTGGCATCTTCTGGCAATAAGAAAAGGTCTTCTTCCAGAAAAAACTGAAGTTCTTGGAGACTTAAATTTTCCATGTGGGAAATTGGTCAAAAATCGGCTGTTAGCAAAAAAAGAAAGGACAAATACTTCTGTCCTTTCTTAATTTTTTATTTGGTTCCTGGCAAATTGAAGATGGATTTCAATTCTACCGCATCTTCAGGTTTCATTCTTTGGGAAAGCACTAGGCGAAGTTGTCGTCTTCTCAGTGCTCCTTCATAGTGCTCTATTTCTTCTTCCGTTTCGGGAACTACCTCAGGTACTTCAATGGGTTTTCCATTTTGATCCACCGCTACGAATGTAAAAAATGCCCGATGGGTCATGATTTTTTTGTTGGCAGGAATGTCTTCGGCAACCACTTCTATAAATACTTCCATAGAAGAATTAAATGCCCTAGTCACTTTTGATTTTAACGTGACTACATTCCCTAGTGCGATAGGCTCTTTAAAGGAGATACTATCCGCGGAAGCAGTCACCACAATCCTATTGGAATGTTTCTGGGCAGCTATGGCAGCAACTACATCCAACCAATGCATCAATTTACCTCCCATTAAGTTGTTCAAGGTGTTGGTGTCATTTGGAAGAACCATCTCAGTCATGATGGTTGCAGACTCTTTAGCAAATTTTTTCTTAGCCATAGGATTAATTTTGCCTTAAAAATATATATAAAATTTTGAAAAAAGTAATTTTAATCAATAAAACAGAATAAAATTCTGATTTTGGATTCAGGAGACTGGGTTACCTCTTCCAGCCGTCTTTTCCCAATAAAGGAACAAAGGCAAACCAATCAAATTCTTCACGAACGATTTGTTTTTCAGATTTTTTGGTCAATCTGAGCATTGTTTGCCTTCTTCTATCTCCAACAGGAATAACTAAAACACCACCGACTTTCAATTGTTTTAATAAGGCATTCGGAACGATGGGTGCCCCTGCGGTGACTAATATTTTATCGTATGGGGCATAGGATGGTAGTCCTTCTGAACCATCACCATAGAAGAGGTTCATATGAATACCTAGTCTTCCCAAAAACCGTTTGGTGCCCTCATAAAGCTTCTTTTGATATTCAATCGTATAAACTTCTGCTCCTAATAGATGAAGGATACTTGCTTGGTATCCAGACCCTGTACCGATTTCAAGAACTTTGTCTCCTTGTTGAATGTCCAATAACTCCGTTTGAAAGGCTACGGTATAGGGTTGAGAGATGGTTTGGCCTTCTCCAATAGGAAATGCCTTATCCTCGTAGGCGTGAGAGATCAGTGCGGAGTCAAAGAAAAAATGGCGGGGTAAATTATTGATGGCTTCCAAAACACTTTCGCTTTTGATTCCCTTTTCCCTTAGCAAAGCAACTAACGCTTTTCGTTTGCCTTTGTGGAGGTAGGTATCTTCTAGTTTCAGCATTTTTGAATGTGTTATTTTAAATTCTGTGATCGAAGATAAAAGAATAATTGGCTTAATTTGAACTCTTAAATTGCAATTTTTGCTTACTCATTGAAAGCCCGAAGTTTAAAAAAACATGTTTACAGGAATCGTAGAATCTTTCGGAACCATTAAGAAAATAACAAAAGATGGGACCAATGTTCATTTTGATTTGGAATCGACTTTAAGTTCTGAATTGAAGATAGATCAATCCCTTGCCCACGATGGAGTTTGTCTGACAGTAGTGGAAACCAGTCCAGATTCCTATCGGGTAACTGCAATTGATGAAACCATTCGAAAGACCAATCTATCCCAATGGACTGAGGGGAAAAAGGTTAATTTGGAGCGTTGCATGCCTGCAAATGGACGTTTTGACGGTCATATTGTACAAGGACATGTAGATCAAATAGGAGTGGTAAAAACTATTTCTGATCAGGATGGAAGCTGGTTATTTGATATTGAGTATGATGGAGGCCTGGGTAATATCACCGTAGAAAAAGGATCTATTACGATCAATGGTACCAGTTTAACCTGCTTCAATTCAAAACCAGGTAAGTTTTCTGTAGCGATTATTCCATATACCTATGAGTTCACCAATTTCCATCAGCTTCAGATTGGTGATCTTGTAAATCTGGAATTTGATATCATTGGAAAGTATATTGCTAGAATTGTGAAGGGTTATCCCAATTCTTGATCGAGGTCAGGAATAAAAATAGGGCTGAAATCCACTCAAGAATTCAGCCCTATTTTTATTTTTTTTCAACATGATTAATTCATGCTTACTGTTTTGGTTTCGGGATCTTTCACACATCTAAAACCTACATTAGAAGTTCCGGAATCAAAGGCTTGTCCCTGTCTAGCGGAAGGTCTATAGTTGACACAATAATTAGCTGCACAAAGGAAGGATCCTCCTTTTATTACCCGTTCCATTGCATATGGGTTGTCAGGGTTATAACAAGGATTCATGTCCTTATCCAATTTAGGAGCTTGTCCGGCCAGTCTAGCGTATTTCAACGCATCATACCAATCATCGGTAAGTTCCCACACATTTCCGATCATATCGTAAAGGCCAAATGTATTCGGTGCAAATGATTTTACTGGCGATGTACCAATGAATCCATCATGCCCCAGATTCTCATTGGGGAAATTCCCTTGAAATGTATTTGCAAGATGTTGACCATTTGGAGTTAATTCATCTCCCCATGCAAACCTCTTTCCATTCATTCCTCCTCTAGCAGCAAATTCCCATTCTATTTCTGTAGGCAATCTTTTTCCAGCCCATTCTGCATATGCAACCGCATCTTCGTAAGAAATATGAACAACAGGATGATTTTCTTTTCCAACGATATCCGAGTCAGGACCTTCTGGATGTTTCCAGTTGGCTCCATTCACCCAAACCCACCAGAGTGAAATATCCTGTAAAGGAACTGGATAAGGAGGAGGGGAGAATACCATGGATCCTGCTACCAAAACAGATTCATCCGGTTTTGGTGTGCCAGGAGGCAATTGTTTTTTTAACTCTTCCCAATCTGGCTTTCTTTCTGCTACAGTGACATAGCCCGTTTCATCCACAAACTTTTTATATTCTGCATTGGTCACTTCATGGGTATCCATCCAATAGCCGTCAACTTTTAAATTCACTGCCGGCTTTTCAGCTGCATAGGCATCGGCTTCATTGGTACCCATCACAAACTCACCCCCTGGAATCCAAATCATTCCCTCGATCTTTTCTGTTGGTACCGGTGCTTCTGAAACCACTATCATTTCTTCATCTTGAACGGCAGTTTCTTTTTGCTCACAAGAGGAAAAGGAGAAAACGATGCCGGCAAGAAGTGGCAAACATTTTTGATAATAATTCATATGTATATCTTTGACACAGGAAAAGTAAGAATAATCAAATAAAATTGCAGGGGAATAGAGGATTCATTTATTCCTCTTGGGTTGAAATAGACTCCATATTTAAACGAACCTTCCTTCTTAATTTGTTGAAAAACTGCCTTCTTTCTTTTTCACCCACTTTACTGATTTGTGTCGATTTCTTGATGAGGTTTTCCAAATTTTGAAACATGGATTTGTTAAATGCCACATCTGAAGTACCCATAAAATAAATCACATTGTAATTCAGATAAGTGATTTTGTTGTCATCTAATTCAGCAAAAAATGTATTATCACCTAAAACAAATTCATTGACATAAAAATAGTAGTTCGCGCTTTCATCTGAAGGTTGACCTCCGAAAGGAAATTTCTTTCCGAATTCCGCCATTTTCTCCAAATGGTTAATTACTTCTAAAAGACAATCGTAAAGTCGAATGGTTAGAGATGGATCAGTGATAATCCCCATCTCATGGTAAAGATTGATTTGGCGGATGGTAGTGTTGATGCCTTCAATATTCCAGATTTCTGTGGAATTTACATTGTTGTAGGCCTTTAAAATCTTTCTTGTTATCTCCTCGAATTCCGGATAGGAATGTTCTTCAAGGGAAAAAGTGGAGTCGGCAACGTCTTGACTAAACAAAATGGATTTTTTCCAAAAGAAGAATTTAAAAGCTGCTAATTCCTTATGGTAATAATGGTACCAAGGCGGCATGTCTTTTAATAGAAAATAAATATGCTTTTTGGAAAATGAGTTGACCATTTCAAGCTGGTACAGCACATCTTTCATCCAGGAAAGGAAATTGTTTTTCTCTAAATTATTTTGGTTGGTTTGGAATAGAATGGAGCTTGTTCCATTACTGAAAATCTTATCAATGGAAACATTAAACTTTTGACTCAAAAGAAAGAGCTCATGGTAGTTTAGCAGTTTTTCTCCTCTAATTCTTCTATAGGCGCTATCCACGCTGATATCTATTGTATCTGCTACTTCATCCACTAATGAAGAATAGGATGGGATTGCATTCTTTAAGGCTTGAAAAAATTGAACTTGTGATTCTAATCCTAATTTCATGTTGCAACCAATTAAAAATAGTTCTTATGCTCCCTAGAATATGAATAAGTTAATAAAAAATGGATAATTATAAGAATTATTTCAAATGATATTTTTTGAATTTAAAATTGAATTTTTAGTTGATGGAAATCATTTTGGATTGTATTTAGTCTTTTAATAGGAGCATAATTGGACTCAATAAAGAATATAGAGTTAAATCTTTAGAAAAAAGAAAAGCGACCAATTGGCCGCTTTCTTAACTTATGCTCCAGGATTACTTGCCTGGTCATGAAGTTTTCCAAGTTCCTGATCTATTGTCCATAATCCGACTCCTTCTTCTCCAATAATATCGAAAAGTTCAAGAGCTCTTCTAGACATGGTTTCTTCTTCTCTTTGTTCTGTCACAAACCATTGCATAAAACTAAATGTGGCAAAATCTTTGGCCGTAAATGCATGATCTACAATCGTATTGATTGACTTGGTGACTTTAATTTCATGCTCCAAAATCAATTCAAAAACTTCTCTTAAAGAGTTGAAATTGTGACGAATATCTGTGATTTCAGGCTGAATAGCATGACCGCCAGCCTCATTGATGTAATGAAATATTTTCATCATATGCATCCGCTCTTCATCCGCATGGGTATACAGGTATTTTGCTGCATTTTCGTAGCCCATCATGTGGCACCATGAAGCCATAGACAGGTAGTACGCAGAGGACTTACCTTCCATTTCCACCTGTTTATTTAGTAGTTTTTCAGTATCAATCAGAAGTGAGCGTTGTAGGGTAACTATTTCTTTTGCTTTCATTGTTTCAAATTTTGTCTTAGTGTTTAAACTAAATTTACAACATTCAGTTTCCGTAAACCAACCTTTTGAAGCAATTTGGAATTGTTTCAATTTAAAATAGCTTATCTGTTCGATGGGGTTGGGAAAACCGGAAGTGACTCAGCTCCATCATCTCCCACTGCTTGTACTGCAAAGAAATAATTGTCTTTGGAGTAAGGAAGAGTCATCGTAGTTTCTGTGGTGAAAAACTTCTTTTCCCACATGGGAGAGGAGGTCTCTCTCATTAGCACATAATATCCTTTTGCCTTTCCTATCGCAGGTTTTTCCCAAAGTAATGTCGAAGAATTACTCAAGCCTCTCACACTGATTTGAACCTCTTCGGGTTGTGATGGAGCAGATGCCAAAGTGGCAAGACTTGCTACATTGACTGCAGCAACTTTACGTAGGTATTCAAAATCCATGAACTCAGGTAAGTCACCATATTGGATTCCATTTTCTACTCTTACATTTTCATGTTGGTGGTAGAAATTTTCATTCATTTCGGAAATCCTGATCGCCGTAAATCCATTTCTTGCAAAGGCAGTTTGATCCCCACCTCTTAAAAATCTATCTGCTCTATAAATCAATTTTACTTCGAATTGGTCCACATATCGCTCTCCAATCTCTTTGACATATCGCGCCAATTGTCTCGACTTACTATCATTCTCTGCTCCAGTATATCGTCTGATTCTTGCCATCTCCTCTGTTTCATTTGCTGGGATGGTTTCAGAAAAGACCCGCATTTTAAGATTGTCTTTGATCAAAGTACCAGAGGAACTACTGTTTCCAATAATATCATTGTTTAAGACTGCCCCGATATTCCATTCTTGTTCGGCTGCTTTGTCAGCCAGATAAGTTGCCCCTTTCAATCCTTCTTCTTCTCCGGTAAAAGCTACAAAAAGGATCGTAGCAGGAAACTCTCGGGAAGCCATCACACGTGCTAATTCAATTACTGCTGCTGTTCCAGATCCATCGTCATTTGCACCTGGTGCTATTCCTTCTTTGTCCATGACATCTTTATTTCTAGAGTCCATATGCCCGGAAATAATGAATACGCGTGGATCATTTGGATCTGTACCTTTTAGGGTAGCGATGACATTGGCTGCAGGAGCATCTTCCTTGATTCTTCTGTCATCTGCAGGAATTACAAAATTTTCAATTTCTGCAGTCATTCTTCCGCCTGACTGCTGAGCAAAAGAATTAAACTTGGAGAGCACATAATTCTGTGCAGCAGGCATTCCATTTTCAGGATCTGTATTTAAGGTGTGTCTTGTATTAAAAGAAGCCAGTTTTCTGACATAACTCTCCAATGAGTCAGAAGAAACTTCAGAGACCATTTTTGCAATTTCAGGATCTCTATGGATGAGGGTTTGTGAAAAAGCTGTGGAACTGATAAAAATCAGTCCTATTCCAAGTAATATTTTATTCATGTTTGGTATATGTTTTAGGGTTCGTCTAAATTTATCCTATATAATTGTGAAACAAATCAACTTTTACATGAAGACAATAAACCAACCTAATAAAGGTGATTATTCTGATTTTTTTTCCACCTATTTAAATTTAGTAGCTGGTGAAAATTTTGAAGTGTTGATTTTGGATCAAATCAAATTGATCCATGAATTGTTTCTTTCGAAAGATCGAAAATGGGCTGAAACTGCTTATGATGAGGGGAAATGGACTCCAAAAGAAGTACTTGGACATATCATCGATACCGAGCGGATTATGACATTCAGGGCCTTATGTTTTGCGAGAGGAGAACAATCCGAATTACCAGGATTTGATCAAGACCCTTATGTATTCAATGCAAAGTTTGGATCTGTTTCGTTAGTAGATTTATTGGAAGACTTTAAAGTTCAACGAATGGCGATGCTTTCCATGCTAAAAACATTACCGGAGGACAGCTTGGATACAATGGGTAAAGCCAGTGGAAATCCTATTACACCCAGAGCCCTTTTTTGGATCATTCCAGGTCATTTTATGCATCACTTTACTATCCTTCAGACAAACTATTGAGCCATGAAAATTCCTGTTGCGATCGTTGATGCGTTTACCAATAAACCATTTGGAGGAAATCCGGCAGCTGTATGTTTGCTTGAAGAAAGAATTTCTTCAGAGGATATGCAGAATATTGCCATGGAGATGAATTTAAGTGAAACTGCCTTTGTAGAAAAGGCAGAAGATGATGGCCATTTTAATTTACGTTGGTTTACTCCTACCTTAGAAATTGATTTGTGTGGACATGCCACGTTGGCTTCCGCCTTTCATATGACACATGCTGGATGGGCGCTTCCAGAGGAAGTGATTCATTTTAACACTAAAAGTGGAGAGTTGAAAGTAACTGTGAAAGGAGAATGGATTGAAATGAATTTTCCATTGATCCCGACTTTTTCTGAGCCTCACCCATATTTCAAAGAAGCTTTTTTTGGAAAACGGATTGTGGGGATTTCAGAGTTGAGAAAGAATTGGATTATTGAATTAGAGGATGCTGAGGCCGTGGAAAGTGTAACACCCGATATGCTGGTCGTATCTGAAAATTCAGAAGAAGGAATAATCATTACTGCAAAAGGAAACCAACCATTTGATATTTGCAGTAGATTTTTTGGGCCCAATGTAGGAATCGATGAGGACCCAGTAACAGGTTTTGCTCATTGTGCTTTGATGGATTATTGGTATCAAAAAACTGGAGTATTTACTCTGCATGCCTATCAGGCTTCTAAAAGAGGAGGGGAGCTCCGATTAGAAAAACAGGATGATCGGGTAATTATTAATGGGCAGGCTGTTCAAGTATTAGTAGGAATGTTAGATTTATAATATGAATCCCACAGCACTAGTTGGTAAAAAGTCCGTAAGAAAGGTCTTTAAGAACTTCACTGAATACTGGCTCACTGATGCTAGTTTTGGATTATTATTATTAATCCTGGTGTTTTCAGTCTTTATCCTACCCATACTCATAGAATATGGTAGGGTGCATTTTATTTTCGTCAATACCGTATTTTTATTTTTGTTTTTCACGGGTATTTGGTCCTCTAGGCATAAAGGTATGATCTTATTGACCTCTCTTTTGTTTTTTACCCAATTGGGGTTGAGATTACTAAGATTCAGTGACTTGGAATTTGAATTTTATTTATCAGAAAGAATTGTAGGTATTCTTAATATGATGGTATTTATATTTTTGAATATCAGGTTGTTATTTAGGGATAGAGAAGTGAATATTTATCGTGTGATAGGGGCTATCAATGTTTATTTATTAGTGGCCATCTTAGGTGCATTTGTTTTCGAAATTGTGTATTTAATTACAGGAGTAGGTATTGAAGGTTTACCTGCTTTGAAAGGGGTGGATGAGGATTATGCAGAATACATCTATTTTAGTCTCGTATCACTTACCACGGTGGGTTTTGGAGATCTTTATCCAAATCATGTCCTCACTAAAATGTTGTCAGTTTTTTTATCTACTGTAGGTATTTTATATCCAGCAGTAGTTATTGCACGACTGGTAGGAGCCAGTAAGAACTAATTCATTTCTCTCGTCCATTGGTGTAATTTTCTAGTTAATTTCTGGGAAGGAATGGTACTTTTAAAGTAAATATTTACACCACTTACCTTATGAGAAAACTAGTTTTATCCTGCCTATTGATGTTTTGCATCAGTTTCACATGGGCTCAAACAGAGCGTCATATTGAAATTGAATCAAAGGTAGAAAGCACCCACGAGACGACTATTAAAGGGAAAAAAGTCCCTTACAAAGCTACCGCTGGAACGCAACCGGTGTGGAACGAAAAAGGGGAACCAATTGCCTCTTTGTTTTATACTTATTACGAGAGAACTGACATTTCAGATAAGACGACAAGACCTCTAGTGATCTCTTTTAATGGAGGCCCAGGTTCTGCTTCTATTTGGATGCATTTAGCTTATACAGGTCCAGTTATTTTGAAAATTGACGATGAAGGGTATCCGATCCAGCCCTATGGTACCAAATCCAATCCGAATTCGATTTTGGACGTGGCGGACATTGTTTATGTAGACCCAGTCAATACAGGGTATTCCAGAATCGTGGACCTAGAGACTCCAAGATCTACTTTCTTCGGAATCAATTCAGATATCAAATACTTAGCAGATTGGGTAAATACTTTTGTTACTCGCCAAGGAAGATGGGCTTCTCCTAAATATTTGATTGGTGAAAGCTATGGTACTACAAGAGTAGCAGGCTTGGTTTCCCAATTACAAAACTCTCATTGGATGTATTTCAATGGAGTGATTTTGGTTTCTCCTACAGATATGGGAATTGAAAGAGGTGGACCAGTTAAAATGGCGAATTACCTTCCTTATTATGCGGCAACTGCTTGGTATCACAAAGCTTTGGATTCAGACCTTCAGAGCAAGGACCTAGATGATATTTTACCAGAAGTGGAAGCATTTGCAATAGATGAATTATTGCCTGCCATGGTGAAAGGTGGAAAATTGACTGCTTCAGAAAGAGACGCTATTGCAACCAAAATGGCTCATTATTCAGGCTTGAGTAAAAAGGTGATTTTGGAACATAATTTAATGGTTCCTACCAATTTCTTCTGGAAAGAATTGTTAAGAGATCAAGGAATGACCATTGGTCGTTTGGATAGTAGATACAAAGGAATTGATAGAGCAGGAACTGGATCCAGACCTGATTTTGATCCTGCCTTGACCGCTTGGAATCATGCTTTTGCTCCAGCCTTTAATATTTATGCCAAGGAAACGCTGAAGTATAATACAGATCTTACCTATAATCTTTTCGGTCCGGTACATCCTTGGGACAGGTCCAATGAGAATACAGGATACGATTTAGCTACTGCTATGCGTCAAAATCCATATTTACATGTGATGGTTCAATCTGGTTTATATGATGGTGGTACCGACTTTTTCAATGCAAAATATAGTATGTGGCAAATGGATCCTACAGGAGAGTTGGCAGATAGATTATCTTGGATTGGTTATAGAAGTGGTCACATGATGTATCTGAGAGCGGAAGATTTAGAAACTTCCAATGAGGACATCAGACAATTTATTGAAAAGTCTAAGGTGGCTCCGAATATGCCCGCTAAGTACGAATAATTGGTCAGTTGAAAAGGAAGGGTCTGAAAAATTTCAGGCCCTTTTTTTATGCCTATTCCATAATTCCAAGCGACTTTTTGAAGTCTTCAAAGTTGGATAGTGGAGATGCTGTTTTCATTAGTTCTCCAAGAATCCGGTATAAATCGCTGGGCTTTTTTCCTTCTTTCCTCAGATATTGAATGGATGTGGCTCCTTCAGATTTTGATAATTTCACATTTTTTGGTCCTTTAATTAAGGAGTGGTGAAAGAATGTGATCTCATTGAATGAATTGTTGCCTAAAGATTCAGCGAGTACTTTTTGATCTAAAGAGGAACTAAGCAAATCCTTTCCCCGAATGATAAAATCTACACCAAAGTGAATGTCATCCACCACTGAGGTAAGTTGATAGGCGGGTAGGCGGTCTTTTTTTCGAACCATAAAAAATGCACCATCTTCTGGCAGGGTATAGGTTCCTTCTAAATTTGGATACTCTTTGATTTTGATAAAATCTGTATTGAATGTATTGTATCTCCAGGCTGTATCCATTTTGTCCAAGGGAATTCTTCTGTCCAGGCAATACCCTAAATAATAACCGGAAGAATCTAATTGCTGGATTCTTTTCCTAGTACAGTCACAAGCGAAGAGTACCTTTTGGTTACGCAGGGTTTCCAAGGCATCCAGATAAGAATTCATTCGATGGATCTGGGACCAATCCGATTCAAATTCTTTTAGGTTTTTAGGGCCAATGTCATAGGAGATTTCCATGAAATCCAAGGTGTCAAATATGTCTTGGACATATTCTTGCCTATATCGGTCCCTGTCCAAATCGTCTATTCGTAATAATACTTTACTTCCATGCTTTTCTGAAAGGGCTTTGGTGATCAAAAACGAATAGAGGTTGCCTAAATGTAGAAAACCACTTGGAGTAGGGGCTAGTCGGGTAAGCTTTGTGTGCATTCCACCAAATTAGGTAGATTGCTAAAAAAAATCATCAATGAATAATCTTGTAAAATCACTTTTTTTCATTTCTCTGGTAACTCTTACATTTTCATGTGAACAAGAGGCTCCAACAACTGGAGTAGAGCTCGTCCAACGGGCTATTTCCTACCATGATCCTAATGGAAATTGGGATGATTTAAAAGCCACTTTTTACATGAAAGACAGCTTGCCTCCAGGTCGGGATTCAAGGACTTATGAGTTTTCCTTGGATAACTCTCATTCCAAGATGACTTATGCAATAGAAGGTTTACAATATCAGGTTATAAATGATTCCCTCAAGATTTTAACAGGTGGAATCACTGAAGAGCGAGCATTGAGAATGAGAAATTACTATACCTACCTTTGGGGTTTACCCATGAAATTGAATGATCCAGGCACTGTTATCGAGAAGGAAATCCGAAAAGAAGAAATAGATGGCAAAGAATACTTGGTTGCCAGAGTCCCCTATGAAGAGGACCAATGGTATTTTTATTTTGAACCTGAGACTTATAGAATGGCTGCTTATAAATTTTATAAGGATGAACCCAATCAGGTAGGTGAAATAATCTATTTAGAGGGAGAGAAGGAGTTTAAAGGGATCAAAATTCCAGCCAATCGAACTTGGTATAGAACGGAGAAACCGGAATTTCTAGGAGTAGATATGCTTCAGGAAATAAAATAACCCGTTTTAGTTTAATTAACAGGATTCTTTTTTGGGTAAGCTTAAACTGAAATATCTTTGGATCATCATGAAATCCACCATAGTTACCTATTTCTTCTTACTGCTGGTAAACGGCGCTTTGGCCCAGGTTTCCTATTCAGGGAATGTGTTGGATGCCAATGATAAAAACTATGTAGAAGGTGTATTGGTCGAAGTGCTTGGTAAGGAAGATAGTGACTCTACCAATGTAAGAGGTTATTTCAACGTTCAGGCACAGGCTGGAGATACCCTTAGAATTACGTATCCAGGCTTTATTGAACAAAACCTTGTATTGTCCTCAGAACGATTTTTACAGGTTCAAATTCAGGATAGAGCTAGACTATTGCCCACTTTTGAGGTGAAAGCAGAGCCTTATTCTTTTAGGTTCAAAGATGGGAAACTCGTTTTGGTGGATCCCAATGAGGAATCCTCACCTTCCAATAGAGGTCAGGTAACAGCCGGATATCGGGATTCTCCTGAGGGAGGAATTGCGATTGCGGGTGCGATTTCCTATTTCACCAAAAAATCCAGGAATGCGAGGGAATATGCAAAGAAGCTGGAATACCTTAAACGCCGAGAGGGATACTTACAAGTGGTGGATTCTGATTCGGTCAAAACAATATTAAAGGGGGATTATAATTTAGCCAATGAAGAATGGGACCCTCTGATTATTAAATTCAATCAGATGCATGCCCATCATGAATTTTTAGACTGGTCTCGGGAACGGGTATACGCCAGATTAAAAGAATTTATAGAATGGGAAAAGGACTGGTCCAATTAACTTTTTCTTTTGAAAGACCAAGTAATAAAAAATTGGGCTACTAAGTCACCATCTTCATTTCTGCCTTTGGTAACCATGCACAGTTGGTCTGTTTCTCCCACTTCTAATTGCTCAATTAATTGATTTAATTCCAAGCCTTGTTCACAGGTAAACGTGATTTTTTGATCTGCCTTTTTGGTGTATTCTGCTTTAAAATCTACCACCAACATACTGAACTTTCCCTTACCGGCTAAAGCAAGTTGGCATAAAAGACCAGTACTCAATTCACCAGCTCCTGCAAGAGCAGCAAAGTAAATAGACTTAAATGGGTTTTGAGTTCTCCAAAAATAGGGAATAGTCACTTCACACTTTTCCAAGGTCAAGGTTTTGACTTTTAGCTTCCAAAAAACCGCAGAGGGCAACTTAAAAAGCATCCCCCACCAAAAAATAAAGGGGTTTCCCATCTTTCTTAGGTAGGCTTTGCCTGCAGGGTTTAATTCAAGTTTGGAGTCTTTATTAGGCATGAAGTGAAAATTTTTCATTCAAATTAGTCAAAAAATATTTAGTATTGATTCTGGTATTCTATTTGGAAATAGATCGAGTAAAACAACCATCAAAATGAAAAAAATAGCATTAATAGTTGGAATCGGGCTCATTACCTATGCCTGTGCAAAAGTACCGTTAACAGGTCGTTCCCAGCTTGCATTGGTATCAAGCGAAGAAATTCAGCCTTTAGTAAATGAGCAATACGACCAAGTTTTGGAAGAGAACAAGGTAGTAACCTCAACTGCTGATGGGCAAAAAGTGCTCAAAGTGGGGAACAGAATGGCGAAGGCGGTAGAGGAATATTTACGTTCTTCAGGATATGCAGAATTAGCAGACGATTTTAGTTGGGAATTTAACTTATTGGAAAGTGATCAGGTCAATGCATGGTGTATGCCTGGAGGAAAAGTTGCGTTTTATACTGGGATTATGCCGATCACTGAAACTGAGACAGGGATCGCAGTAGTTATGGGGCATGAAATTGCCCATGCGGTAGCAGCACATTCCAGAGAAAGAATGTCAAATGGATTAGTAGCCAATTTCGGAGTAGGCCTACTTTCTTCAGCGATTGGACAAAACCCGACGTTAACTCAAGCCATATTTCTTCAGTCGGTAGGTATTGGGAGTGAGTTGGGGATGCTAAGTTTTTCCAGAAAACATGAGACGGAAGCAGACCAATTAGGCTTGACATTTATGGCGGTCGCTGGATATGATCCGAGAGAGGCACCAATTTTTTGGGAACGTATGCAAGCGCAAAGTGGGGGTGAGGCACCCCCGGAATTTTTATCTACTCACCCGGATCCAAGTAACCGAATCAAAAAGTTGAATGAATGGATGCCTGAGGCACTGGAATATTATAACAAATAAAAAAAGTTAACCCGGAGGAGACTCCGGGTTTTATTTTATCTGTTCGTAAATCCTCTCAATTTCACCTGAGTTAATTTTCTCTTGGTATCCAAAGGAAAATCGCCTCTCATCATCCAGTCATAATATCCTGGTTCTTCTTTAAATACTTGTTCAATGGGTTTTCCCTTGTGTTTCCCAAAATTGAAGACTTCTTCACCTTGGGAATTAAAAACAAACCTACCTGCTAAATCCACCATTTTTTCGTTCACCAAATCATGGATTTTTTTCATGTCGTTTTCAAATACCCCCAACTTATTTCCTTGAAGATCAATTGCCTCTTCTCCAACGTATCGTTCTACCTGTGATTTGAAGACATCCATGGTGGCCAAGGTGTCTGCTTCAGCACTATGTGCATTTTCCAAGGTCTTCCCACAGTAGAATTTATAGGCAGCGGTTAAATTACGCTTTTCCATCAAGTGGAATATCTTTTGGGCATCCAATAGATTTCTCTTATCTAAATCAAATTCAATCCCTGCTCTCAAAAACTCCTCGACGAGTAGAGGAATATCATATTTCAATACATTGAAGCCTGATAAATCCGATGGACCAATAAACTGATGCACTTCCTTCGATATATCTTTAAAGGAAGGTTCATTCTTGACATCCTTGTCATAAAGGCCGTGGATTAAAGAGGCTTCCAATGGAATAGGGATTCCAGGATTTACTCTTCTGGTGTATATCTCCTGACCTCCATCCGGGTTTAATTTGACAATGGATATTTCTACAATTCTATCGGTAGAAATATTGGTACCTGTCGCCTCCAAATCAAAAAATGCAATGGAGTTTCTTAGATTTAATTTCATTTTATGTTTAATTATTTATACTCGCTTTTTCTTTAAAGCGATCAATTAATCTCTCTTCATTAATTGAATTTAGCTTTTAATTCAGTTAAATCCATATTGTCATAATTTCCTGAAGACATGAGCAGTAAATTAGTGTTAGAATAATCCTGACTCAATAAGAAATCTTTTAATTGATTACTATCCGTAAAAAGCTTTAAATCATCCCGTTCAAATCCTTTTCTTAAGGTGGCCTCATCCATTAATTCCAGTTTTTTTAAGGCAGCAGCGTGAGGATTCAGGTAAATTACTGCAATATCTGCAGCATCCATGGAACCAGCATAATTCGGAAGAAAGTCCTTATTCAGGGAAGAGTAGGTATGAAGCTCTTGTACTGCGATTAAAGTCCTTTCTGGAAACTGGGTTTTTACTGCATTGGCAGTAGCTTTTAATTTGGATGGGGCATGGGCAAAATCCCTGAACATCGTGGATTGCTCATTTCCGGCGATTTGTTCCTGCCTTTTTGCAGCACCTTTGAAACTCTGTATAGACGTATAAAACTGCCCCTTAGATAAGCCCAGAGATAAACAAATATTCATTGCTCCCTGCAAATTCTGAAGATTGTGTTCTCCAAATATTTGAATTGGGATCAGATCATTTTCAGTCTTTAAGAATGTTTTCCCTCCTTCAATTGTGGCTGGATGTGCCTTATAAGGGGTTTTCAAAGATTTGATTTCAACTTTTTCGGCCGCCTCTTTAACTAATAGGTCGGAGTCGCAATAAATCAATTCTCCGGATTCGGGAGTTTTTTCCATCAATTGGCTAAACTGATCTTTGTATTCTCCAAAATCAGGAAACACATTAAAGTGATCCCAAGCGATGCCACTGACCAATACGATATCGTGTTTGTAATGGAAAAACTTGGGTGTTCTATCCAAAGGAGAGGTAAGGTATTCATCCCCTTCAATAATAATGATAGGGGCATCCGAAAGCCGTACCATTAAGTTAAAGCCTTCGATTTGGGCGCCCACTAAATAGTCGAAATCTACTTTTTGGTCTTTTAAAACATGGAGTATGATGGAGGTAATAGAGGTTTTTCCATGAGAGCCTGCGATGACCACTCGCTTTTTCTCTTTACTTTGATTAAAAATGAATTCTGGAAATGAATATACCGGAATTCCCAGCTCCTGAGCTTTGATCAGTTCGGGGTTGTCAATTCGGGCGTGCATTCCTAAAATAATGCCGTCTAATTCCGGGCTTATTTTATCTGGAAACCAACCGTACTGGTCAGGAAGAATACCTGCTTGTTGCAACCTTGTTTTGGAAGGTTCATAAATTTCATCATCGGATCCAGTGACTTGATATCCCTTTTCTACCAGTGCCAAGGCGAGATTATGCATCACCGCTCCTCCTATAGCAATGAAATGATATTTTTTCATAAGCGTTGGTTTCAGTTTTTCATTTAATATTCAAACTTAAAAATAAAAGTCGGGTGCTCAGACCATAACGATTCTTAATTGAAACAATTTTTTGAGGGCGGTTCTTTTTAATTAATTTCGGGCACTATTTGAGTTTTTTATGCTAGAAGATAAGTACGCCTACCTCTGCCTCGCGCTCATGTATATGATTGCTTGGGTCATTGTTTATTTGAAAAACCCATGGAAGAAGGGTATGATAAAAGTGGGAGCCGTAGGCGGTTTGATGGGAATGGTGGCTGAAGTCTGGTATTTCCGGGATTATTGGAGACCACCAACCCTTTTTGGGGAAGGGATTGTAGGGATCGAAGACTATATCATCGGTTTTGCGCTTTTTGGCGTAGGAGGATATATACATTCTTCATTTACAAAGAAAGAAATAGACTATTCCAGGCAAACCAAAGCCAAAAACAGGGAATTCTTCTACATGTTTTTAATTGCCTGCGCAAGTTTGACTGTTTTTAGTATCGGGTTTGGAATTCATTCCGGATATGTCACATTTTTGACCTTTTTTATCCTTTCCGTGTATATATGGATACAAAGACCAGATTTGATTGAATTATCCTTGATTTCAGCTTTTGCCACTTTAGGAATCACACTGCTCATCTATTACATCAATTTCAATTGGTTGTTTCCACATTTTTGGGATACCTATGGGATGCTAGATGCTCCAATATTAGGAGTTAAAGTGTTTAATATCCCACTTTCAGAAATGCTATGGCACTTTTCCTGGGCTATGCTTTGTAGCATGTTCCGAGGGTACAGAAACGGAGTATATTATAAATAGAAAAAATACATAGCAAGGCTTGATTTTTGTGGCTTTAAATTGTTGATAAGTCTGGCAAAACTTGTTTAAAACTCGTGGTCAGAAGACCCTACATTTGTTACTATGACTGAGAAAAGTACCAACCCTAGATATTCCCGAAAAAACCCAAATTCCAGCGCTCCCAATATGTTGGGAAAAGTGCCACCTCAAGCGGTAGATCTTGAAGAAGCCGTTTTAGGTGCCTTGATGCTTGAAAAGGATGCATTGACCAATGTGATCGATATCCTGAAAGTGGAGAGTTTTTATAAAGACGCACATAAAGTGATCTTCCAGGCGATCTTGGATTTGTTTACCGATAGTCAACCCATTGATTTGCTTACGGTAACCAATCAATTGAGAAGGAGTGGTACCTTGGAAATTGCGGGAGGCGCATTTTATGTAACCGAACTTACTTCTAAAGTAGCTTCTGCAGCAAATATTGAGTACCATGCTAGGATTATCACGGAACAATCCATCAAGCGTGAAATGATTCGAATTTCCTCAGAGATCCAAAAAGATGCCTATGAGGATACCACCGATGTATTTGAGCTGTTGGATAAAATGGAGCAATCCCTATTCGAAATTTCAGAGAAGAATATTCGAAAGAATTATTCTGACATGAAATCCATTATGCGGGAAGCAATCATAGAATTAGAGTCTAGAAGGGACCAAAAAGACGGATTAACTGGGGTCCCATCAGGGTTAACTGCCTTGGACCGAGTTACCTCAGGCTGGCAAAAATCCGATTTGGTAATTATTGCTGCCCGTCCTGCGATGGGGAAAACAGCCTTTGTTCTTTCGGTATTAAGAAATGCCGCAGTAGACCATAATAGGCCAGTTGCTATTTTCTCCCTTGAAATGTCTTCAGTTCAGTTGGTGAATCGTTTGATCAGTTCGGAAGCGGAATTGGATTCAGAGAAAATTAAAAAGGGTTCATTGGAAGAGCATGAATGGGCTCAATTAGTGCATAAAACGGCCAAATTATCCAAAGCACCTCTTTTTGTGGATGATACTCCAGCCTTGTCAATTTTGGAGCTTCGTGCCAAGTGTAGAAAGTTGAAAGCCCAGCATGATATCCAAATGATTGTGATTGATTACTTGCAATTGATGTCTGGGGATTCAAAAAGTGGAGGCGGAGGTAACCGTGAACAGGAAATTGCCAGTATTTCAAGAGCATTGAAAAAAATTGCCAAGGAGTTGAGCGTGCCGGTTATCGCTTTGTCCCAGTTGTCAAGAGCGGTAGAGACAAGAGGAGGAGATAAAAGACCTCAGCTTTCCGATTTGAGGGAATCTGGAGCTATCGAGCAGGATGCGGATATGGTTATGTTCTTGTACAGGCCAGAGTATTATGGAATTACCGAAGATGAGGACCATAACTCTACACAAGGGGTGGGTGAGGTCATTATCGCAAAACATAGAAATGGTTCGTTGGATACAGTGAGATTAAGGTTCATTGGCCGTTATACCAAATTCCAGGACCTGGATTATTTTGGAGGTGCTCCAGCCATGAACCAACCTGTTTATGCATCGAATTTCTCGAAAGAATCATCCGGTATTTCTTCTTTTGATGCTGGGCAAACCATCAAAATGCAGAGTAAAGCCAACAATGATTTTGATGATACAGATGATCTGTTGAACCGACCAAATTCTCCCATTGATTTTTAAATGATGTCATGAAAGCAATTACACTGAATAGTAAAACATTGGGTAGTTTGTTATTGACTGATGTTCAAGACAGGCCTTGTGAATCGGGTGAGGTAAAAGTTGGCATTAAAGCAGCTGCGTTGAATCATCGGGATGAATGGTGCAGGAAAGGGCTCTATCCCAATATTCAAGATGGAATAGTATTGGGTTCAGATGGTGCAGGAGTTGTTTTGGAAGTAGGGGATAGCGTTAACCTTAATCTGGTCGGAAAAGAAGTAATCATTAATCCTGCAATTAATTGGGGAGATCGGCAAGAAGTTCAATCCAAGAATTTTGAAATTCTGGGGATGCCTAGAAATGGGACTTTATCAGAACAGGTCATCGTACCGGCTGATCGAATAAAATTAAAGCCCGAACATTTAAGTTTTGAGGAAGCAGCAGCATTGCCATTGGCAGGTCTTACCGCATATAGGGCATTGTTTTACCAGGGGCAATTGAAAAAAGGAGATTCAGTCCTTATTACGGGTTTTGGAGGGGGAGTAGCACAGTTTGCGTTTCAATTTGCACTAAATGCCGGAGCAAAGGTATATGCCAGTAGTAGTAAAGAAAATAAGCGGGATCTAGCCAAAGAATTAGGAGCAGTAGATGTTTTTGACTACACCGAGGATCATTGGACCGAACAAGCATTAGCCTCCTCAGGAGGTTTCGATTTGATTATTGATAGTGCTGTAGGAGATTCATTAAATAACCTGATTGATGTTGCGAAGCCAGGTGGGAAGATTGTTTTTTATGGAGCTACCAAAGGCAATCCCTCTGAACTTACTGCGAGAAAGATTTTTTGGAATCAACTTAAACTGATGGGCACTACGATGGGCTCTGATCAAGATTTCGAAAATATGGTCCAGTTTGTCAAGGAAAATAAAATCAAACCCATTATTGATCAGGTATTCTCTTTTCAGGAAGCTATTCAGGCATTTGATAGAATGAAGGAAGGGGAGCAAATGGGAAAAATCGTTTTAACACCTTAATTTTCCTCATAGGTTTCACCAAATTCCTTTTGAGCAATCCTATAGATTTCATCTTTTTCCGGAGGAGTAACCAAATAATCTCCTACCCTTAATACGGTCAGCTCCTTCCAGGGAGCTTCAAATTTTACGGTGTCCGTACCACCAAATTTAGATAGATGATCTGGGGTTATTTTGATTGCCAAAATAGTTCCTTTGGGTTGATAACATCCCCAGCCATTTTCCAAGGATTGGATAAAGCTGTACTTTTTTTCAAAAACCTTGGGTTTGATCAAATACTGCTCAGAAGAGGAGGTTTGATTTTCTACCAGCCAATCTCCTTGTTCTGCTGTGTTTTTGGTTTCATCGCCATCATTGGTCCTGGTAATGATCAACGTGCCAGGAACTGCCTTTTTCGCTTTGATTAAGGTTTTCTTTTTAAAAGTCTTTCCATCACTTTCAATGATGGGTAAAAAAAAGTGAAGCATATCCTGTTGTCTGATCATGATGGAAATTGTTTGATTTAAAAATTTGATAGTCGAATTTAATCATTTGGCTTCAAAATATAGAAGAAGAATTTCTACCCCAGAATAAATAGAATAATTACATCGCCATGAAGAAGTGCCTTCTAATTAGGTAGGATTTGGGGGTTTAGATTAATCCAAGTCATTTTCGAATAGAAAATTTTGGTAGGCATTTTTTAATTCTTGTAAGGTTTTTAATTCCTGCTTTTCCTGTGCCAGTGTTATTCCTTTTTCAAAAGTTTCCTTCGCCTTTTCCAGATCTTCCTGTTCTGAGAAAAAGGAAGCTGCTGTATAATACGTTGGTAAATAGGCTTCAAAGGAGCTTAAAAGTTTATTAAAGTACTTTTCAGATTCATTTGGATCGATAGAAAGGTATTCAATCGCAAGTGCATACCAGTTGAATGGGTTTTCCGGTTCTTCTTTGGCGTACTCTTTCAATAACTCCAACCGATCTAAATTGCCCATGATTTGTTTTTTTAATTAGCTGTAGACTGTTAATTTCACACGAAATAAATCGAAAATAATCTAATTCTAAACCAATGAAGATTCTTGTTTGTATCACACATGTTCCAGATACGACCTCTAAGATTCAGTTTACTGCCGATAATACAAAATTTGATACTACAGGAGTACAATTTATCATAGGCCCTTATGATGACTATGCTTTGGCAAGAGCTGTTGAATTACGAGATCAAACTGGAGGTAAACTTACAGTACTAAATGTTGGAGAAGCCGAAACGGAGCCTACTTTAAGAAAAGCTTTGGCAATCGGTGCGGATGAAGCGATTCGTGTGAATACCCCTCCCAAAGATTCCTTTTACGTAGCCAAACAAATAGCGCATTATGCTGCTGAAGGGAATTATGACCTTATTTTAATGGGTAGAGAATCCATTGATTTTAACGGGGGAATGGTTCATGGCATGGTAGGTGAGTTGTTGGGAATGCCTTCTTTCTCCCCGGTAATGAAGTTAGATCTGGATGGGAATTCAGTGACCATGGCTAGAGAAATTGAAGGTGGTAAAGAGACGTTGGAAGCAAGTCTTCCATTGATTGCTGGATGCCAAGAACCCATTGCTGAATGGAAAATTCCTAATATGAGAGGAATTATGTCTGCCAGAACAAAGCCATTGAATGTAGTGGATGCCGTAGAAGTGGCCACACAAGCTGAAGCTAGTACATATGAACTTCCTCCTGCTAAAGGAGCTGTAAAATTAATCGATAAGGATAATGTGGGAGAGTTGGTTAAACTCCTCAAAAATGAAGCAAAAGTGCTTTAATTAATTATCATTAATAATTTATAAATCAAGAATTTATGTCAATTTTAGTATATATAGAACAGGCAGAAGGAAAAGTTAAAAAAACCAGTTTGGAGGCAGTTTCATTTGCAGAAGCTCTAGCATCCAAAACAGGGGAAGGTGATGTCGTGGCAATTGCTTTAGGTACCATTGCGAATGATGAACTAGCTGGTATTGGAACTGCAGGTGCTTCTAAAGTACTTCATGCTTCAGATTCAAAACTTGATGCAGGAGTGATTCAGGCACATGCTTCTGCTATCGCACAAGCGTTCAATTCTGTTGGTGCAAAGACTTTGGTGTTAGCCAAATCTTCTTTAGGAGATGCGGTTGCGGCTAGGTTGGCGATCAAATTGGATGCAGGCCTAGTATCAAATGTGGTTTCTTTACCATCCACGGATCAGGGGTATGTGGTGAAAAGAAGTATTTTCACAGGAAAGGCATTTGCAGAAACTGAATTAAAAACAGAGAATAAAATTCTTGCGATCAAGAAAAATTCTGTTGATCTTAAAACAAATGGAGCTCAAGCAACTGTAGAACCTTTTGAAGTTTCGCTTTCTGACTCAGATTTTGCTTCAAAAATTACTTCTACAGAAAGGGCTACAGGTGAAGTATTATTACCTGAAGCAGATATAGTTGTTTCTGGAGGAAGAGGAATGAAGGGACCTGAAAATTGGGGAATGCTGGAGGATTTAGCAAAAACTTTAGGTGCTGCTACTGGTTGTTCCAAGCCTGTTTCCGATATTGGTTGGAGACCACATCATGAACACGTGGGCCAAACAGGAGTAAAAGTAGCTCCTAGTTTGTATTTAGCAATAGGAATTTCAGGAGCTATTCAACATCTTGCAGGAGTTAATTCATCCAAATGCATTGTGGTAATTAACAAAGATCCTGAAGCTCCATTCTTTAAAGCAGCTGACTATGGAATTGTTGGGGATGCATTTGAAGTTGTACCAAAACTTACTGAAGCATTAAAAGCTGAATTATAATTTTTGTGGAAAAACTAGTAGAACTGGAAATTTTAGGTTTATCGTCAAACCATTCTCAATCAGGGTCTTTTACTTTGGTAATGGGAGAGGTTGAAGGAAGTAGAAGATTACCGATAGTCATTGGAATGTTTGAAGCTCAGGCAATTGCAATTGAAATCGAAAAGATCATTCCTAATCGACCTATGACTCATGATTTGTTCAAGTCATTTGCCAATAGCTTCAATTATGAAATTGATAAAATTGTCATTTCTGATATGAAGGAAGGAGTTTTCTATGCGAAGATCCATTGTCATAATGAATCTTCAGAAATTGAAATTGATTCCAGACCTTCAGATGCGATTGCGATTGCGGTAAGATTTGATTCTCCAGTTTTTTGTTCAGAAAAAGTGATGTCTGAGGCCTCCATAGAATTTTCAGAGGAGGAGAAGAAGGAAGAGAAGGCCTCTTCGAAGTCAACTACTCAAAAAGTGAGTTCCAAAAAGGAAAGCTCTTTGAAAGACTTTAGCTTAGACAAATTGAACCAGATGCTAGATAAAGCCATTAATAATGAAGATTATGAAAAAGCTGCCCGAATAAGGGATGAAATAAACAAAAGAAACTGATTCTTTCAAGGCCTGAAGTAATTCAGGCTTTTTTATTGACGGCTACTTGGCTATTTTTAGCCTTTCTCATTTAATATCAATTCATGGATTATTTAAGGGGTGTCTTAGGACTTTCAGTTATAGTTTTGATTGCATTTCTTTTTTCAAATGAAAAAAGAAAAATTGATTGGAGATTGGTAGGAATAGGCATTGTATTGCAGCTGGTTTTTGGTTTTTTAATTACAAAGGTTCCTATTGTTGCTCAGGGTTTTGCTGTTTTAAGTGAGGCATTTGTCAAATTTTTGAGTTTTAGCAGAGATGGAGCGGCCTTTATATTTGGAGACTTAGCAGGCGACAGTTATGGGTTTATATTTGCCTTTCAGGTATTGCCTACCATTATTTTCTTTTCAACCGTATCTGCTGGTCTATACTATTTAGGAATCCTACAAAAGGTAGTTTTTGGGATCGCCTGGGTGATGGCAAGAACCATGAGACTATCAGGTCCTGAAAGCCTTTCTGCAGCTGGAAATATTTTCTTGGGACAAACGGAAGCTCCATTGCTTGTACGTCCTTTTATTCCCCAAATGAGCAAGTCTGAACTGATGTGTTTGATGACTGGAGGTATGGCTACTATCGCAGGAGGTGTTCTGGCTGGGTATGTGGCGTTTTTAGGAGGAGATAGTTTAGAAGAGCAAAGTAAGTTTGCTGCCTACCTGTTAGGGGCAAGTATCATGAACGCACCTGCAGCCATCGTGATGTCCAAAATGTTTGTTCCTGAAGTGGAGAAAGAAACCAAACAGGATAAATTGGAAGTCAATGAAGAAGCCATGGGGGTCAATTTAATTGATGCCATGTCCATTGGTGCTTCGGAAGGTTTGAAGTTAGCACTTAATGTTGGGGCTATGTTATTGGCTTTTATAGCAGTGATTGCAGCAATCAACTATTTATTGAGTGGACTCATAGGAGAGTATACAGGACTGAATTCATTGGTGGCTTCAAGCACAGGAGGACAGTTTCAAGGTTTTTCCTTAGAATACCTGTTTGGTCAGGTCTTTCGAGTTTTTGCCTGGGTAATTGGAGTGGATTGGGTGGATACCCTGCAAGTAGGTAGTCTTTTAGGTCAGAAAACAGTAATCAATGAATTTGTAGCCTATCTAAGCTTGTCAGAAATGAAAGAAATAGGCTCTTTAAATCCCAAATCCATTGTCATCGCAACGTATGCTTTGTGTGGGTTTTCAAATTTCAGTTCCATTGCCATACAATTGGGAGGGATCAGTATTATTGCTCCCAATCAACAGGGAAACTTGAGCCGTTTAGGACTACGATCTCTTTTAGCAGCGTCCTTGGCCTGTTTGATGACGGCTACTATTGCAGGGATGCTGTTTGGGTGATCAATAAATGCTGTCCTTCATAAGAGGGGGCCTACCAAGTTTGATGAACTAGTTTGAGAGAAAGCCGAATTAATAAAATCTAAAATAAAAGCCCTTCGAATACCATTCGAAGGGCTTTTTGTTGAAAAGAAATACCTGTTAATTTATACCATATAGTTCTTTTCCAACTTGTTCATATTTATCTCCCTCAAACCAAAATGGTTTCTCGTTCATGTTGGCAATTTTTTGAGCAGAGAGAATATAGGCTTTCCAATAGTTTACGGCATAATCCAAATCGAAGGAGTCCACGTCATCTGCTTGCTTATGGTAATATTGATTGATATCATCATCAAAAGCAGTAAAACCTAAGCTGAATGTAGGGGAAGGAACCCCTAATTTTGCAAAATTCACATTATCGGATCTGTCATAAAGCCCTTGTTCAGGCGATGGGTCAGAAATCGCTTTTAACCCTACTTCACTGACTGCATCTGTAATTAATTGGTCTCCTGAGGTCCTACCCAAACCTATCACAGTGATAATAGAGGTATTGTTATATCCTGCATTGTCTATGTTTAAATTAAAGACAATGTCTTTGATGGGGACTAGAGGGTGGGAGGCAAAATAAGCGCTTCCCAAAAGGCCTTTTTCTTCTGCAGTCCAAGCAGCCAATAAAACGGATCTTTTTGGTGGGTTTTCTGCAAAATAACGAGCTGCATTGATTACCGCTACTGTTCCTACCGCGTTGTCCCTTGCTCCATTAAAAATGGAATCTCCATTTGCATCTGCTTCTCCTACTCCCACATGGTCATAATGAGCTGAAAGGAGTATGTATTCGTTTTTAAGTTGAGGGTCTGTTCCTTCAATCCAGGCTACAACATTCTTACCCTCAACTGGTTTATTGACCTTTTTCTCGATCATAAACCTTGCTTCTTCAATCTTACCTTTAGCCATGTCGGATTTGATCTTGTTTTTTGGATCCTTGATCCAGATATAGGGAAGTTCATTTGCCTCTCCCTGATCAATACTCAATTGAGTTCTATTCAGGTACCTGGATACCAATTGCCAAGGAACAGAAGGGATATTAAACATTTCTACAATGCCAACGGCACCTTTCTCCTGGGCAATTTTTGCTTTTTGTGCACCTAATGAAAATAAGGCTCCGGGACTCATTTGGTCAGGTGCTCCCACACTGCTTACTGCGATCTTACCAGCTACATCCAATCCTTCATAATCTTCTTCCATCCCGTAGCCTACATCTACTAGTTCAAATGATCCTTCCAGGTCATTTCCGCTGAGAACCAATAAGGTTTCTCCTTGTGTGAATCGCTCACCAGATATGACAATTTCTCCAGTTTTTGGTGGACTGGACATCATAAATGGGATAGATTGAAAATAACCAGTGGCACCTGGCAATTCTTTGGCTCCATATTTTTCAAATTCTTTCGCTATGTACTTGGCTGCTAATTCTATCTCTGGCCGTAATGGATCTCTACCTTTCAGCTCATCGGAAGCCAAATAGCGGAAGTGGGATATTGCATCCTCTCTATTGAATTTTTGATTAATGTCCTCTATTTGCGAAAATGCAATGGTGGAAATTGCAAAGAGGAGGGAGAAAGTACCTAGTAATTTTTTCATCGGGTAAATTTTTGCTCTTCTAAAGTAACTGAAATTCCCCAAATGAATTCAATTAGTGTGGATATTGGATGGTACCAAGTTCCAATTCTTGTAGAAGTTTTAAAAAGTGAGGAGGAGGAGTACAGGATATTTCTATCTTTTCTGAACTAATAGGATGAATAAAGGATAGGTATTGGGCATGCAGCATCAGGTTTTGTAAGCCGAATTCCTTTTCTAAAAAGATGTTTTGTTTATTATCCCCATGCTTTTTGTCGCCTAAGATATAATGACGAATATGTGCCATATGCCTTCGTATTTGGTGGGTTCTTCCTGTTTCCGGTTCAACCTCCAACAAACTATATCTACTAGTGGGGTATCTTCCTGTACTATTAAATGGCATTTCAGAGGTTGCCATTACTTTAAAGGAAGTTCGGGCTTCTTGTAACCTTCCAGACCGCTCACTTTTCAGGGGATGGTCTATGGATCCTACTTGTATTTCAGGAATTCCTCTTATTATGGTCAGGTACTTTTTGTCTATGGATCTTTCTGAAAAAAGTAATTTTAAAGAGGGGAGAATCGCTTCACTTTTAGCAAATAACAAGATGCCGCTGGTGGGTCGGTCCAGTCTATGTACCGGGTGTACATGTTGCCCAATTTGATCTCGCAGTAACTGTAAAGCGAAGACAGTTTCATGTGCAGCGATGGCAGTTCTATGAACCAGTAAACCAGAAGGTTTATTGATTGCAATCAAGTGTTCATCTTCAAAGAGTATTTCTAGAATCATAGGTGAAAGGAAGAAGAGCCAGCTTCAAGCTGACTCTTTAATGCAATACACTAATTAAAATATGGTTCCGGACCCTATCGATTCTTCCTCATTATACCAAGCTACAAATTGCCCTGAGGCAACGCCTTTTTGTGGTTCATCGAAAATGACATATAGTCCATTTTCTTTTCGTATTAAGGTTGCCCATGTCAAGGGTTGACGGTAACGAATTCTAGCTTTATATCGGGCACTATCTCCGATGGCAAGTTCCAGGTCTTCCCGGATCCAATGGATTTGGTCAGCTTTCACAAATAGCCCATTCTTTAATAAGCCAGGATGGGTTTCGCCGAGTCCCGTGTAAATAATGTTTTCTTTTGTATCTGTAGCAATGACGAATAAAGGTTTCCCGGTTCCACCAACATGGAGGCCTTTTCTCTGTCCTACCGTAAAATAGTGTGCTCCATTATGTTCCCCCAATACCTTTCCTTGTGCTGCAGCATAATGGAGTGGCAAAGCTATAGCATCCAAGGTTTCCTGGTCCCAATCTTCAGCAGGAACACCCACAGGGGTTTGCTGAGTTTGGTAGACGGGTAAATCTTCGGGGATTTGAATGATCTTCCCTTTTTTTGGTTTTAATTGTTGCTGTAAGAAATCCGGCAATCTCACTTTTCCTATAAAGCAAAGCCCTTGGGAATCCTTTTTATCGGCAGTAATCAAGTCCAATTCTTTGGCAATTTTTCTTACCTCAGGCTTTTGTAAATGCCCAATTGGAAAAAGTGCTTTACTCAATTGCTCCTGATTGAGTTGGCATAGGAAATAACTTTGATCTTTATTTGGATCGGCCCCTGCCAACAATTGATAAACGGGTTTTCCATTTACCTCTATTTCTCCTTTTTGACAATAATGCCCTGTAGCCACAAAATCAGCTTTCAACTTTTGGGCAGCTTTCAGGAAAATATCAAATTTGATTTCTCTATTGCAGAGAATGTCTGGGTTGGGGGTACGTCCCGCTTCGTATTCTCCAAACATGTAATCCACAATTCGCTCTCGGTATTCCTCGCTCAGGTCAATGGCCTGGAAGGGGATTCCTAATTTTTCGGCGACCAGCATGGCATCGGTGGAATCTTCCATCCAGGGGCATTCATTGGAAATGGTAACGGACTCATCGTGCCAGTTTTTCATAAACATTCCGATGACTTCATAGCCTTGTTCAATTAAAAGGTGAGCGGCTACGGAACTGTCGACACCTCCGGAAAGGCCAACAACTACTCTAGGTTTTGTCTTCATGGGTTGTAATAATTAATGGATTCAAGGTCCATTAGGTTACAGATGAGTTAAGAACTCCAAAGGCTTGGAATTAGTTCTCTAGGACAAAGTTACAAATTTGAAAAATGAAAAAGGGAAAATGTTTTCCTCTTGGTTAGAGTACTCCATTTTCCCTTTCTATTTGTTAAGAATCCAGTTTAAAAACCCAATGCCTTATCATCCCCTCTTGGGTCTGCACCACCTTCTAGCTTTCCGTCAGGCATCACTAAAATAGCATCTACTTTTCCGATGATGGGGTTATTGTTTTCTAAAATGATATACCCTTTGGATTTCAAATGGTTCAATAAGGTGGAGTCAAAAGAATTGGGTTCAAAACTAACCCGATCAGGCAGCCATTGATGGTGAAACCTGGCTGATTCTACCGCTTCTTGCATGCCCATCTCAAATTCATAAACATTGAGTATAGTTTGAAGTACAGAGGTGATAATGGTAGATCCACCCGGAGTTCCGACTACCATCCAAAGTTTGCCCTCCTTTTCTACTAACGTAGGAGTCATGCTGCTTAGCATTCGTTTTCCAGGTTGAATGCTATTTGCTTCAGCACCTATTAATCCAAACATATTAGGCACTCCTGGCTTGGAGCTGAAATCGTCCATTTCATTATTCATGAAGAAGCCTAATTCATCAATATACACTTTGGAACCATAGGCGCCATTTAAAGTCGTAGTCACCGAAACAGCATTTCCCTCCGCATCAATAATGGAGTAATGGGTAGTTTCCATACTTTCTGAAAACGCAAATTTACCTTCGGCAATGTCCTCTGATTTGGTGGCTTGCTCAAAAGTGAAGCTTTCCATTCTGGATTTGAGGTAATCAGCTGACATCAATTCGGCTTTAGGGATATGGACAAAATCCGGATCTCCTAAATAATAATTTCTATCTGCATAAGCCCTTCTTTCAGCTTCTACCAGCAGTTGTATATGCTCTGGGCTGTGATGGCCAAACTTTTTCAAGTCGTAAGGCTCAATCATTCCGAAAATCTGTGCCAAGGTGATGCCCCCAGAACTAGGAGGAGCCATAGAGATGATCTTTAACTCTTTATAATCAAAAACGATTGGATCTCTCCAAGCTGCTTCGTAATCCGCTAGATCCTGCTCCGAAATGATTCCTCCCATTTCCTGTAAATGCTTTACCAGCATTTTGGCAGTTTCCCCCTGATAGAATTCCTCTTTTCCATTTTTTGCAACCCGCTTTAAGGTCTCAGCTAATACGGGGAACTTAAGCGTATCACCTTCCTTGATCTCCTTTGCGAAATACGTGTCAGGTCCATTGACCTCTATAAATGTTTCCCGTAATCTCTGTAGCCTAGCTGCTTGATTGGGGGTGGTGACATAGCCTTTTTCTGCTAGTTCAATTACTGGGGCTAATACCTCTTGAGGAGTAAGTTTCCCGAATTTTTCCTGGGCGGTGAATATACCTGAGATGGTGCCCGGTACTCCGGATGCCATTGCTCCTTTTGTGCTTAAGCCAGTTATTACATTTCCTTCCTCATCCAAATACATGTCTGCATAAGCAGCGGAAGGGGCCTTTTCGCGGTAATCCAGGGAGCCAACGGAACCATCAGCCATTCGATATACCATAAATCCGCCACCTCCTAGATTTCCTGCAAAAGGATAGATTACTGCCAATGCCATTTCAGTGGCCATCATCGCATCGAAGGCATTTCCTCCTTGTTTGATGATATCCAATCCTATCTGTGAAGCTTCTTCACGAGCAGACACGACCATGGCCTTTTCTGCAATTGTTCCTCTTTTGGCTTGGACTACCTCTTTTTTTTCTCCGCATGAGTAAATGGAAATAGAAAGAGTAGTCACTGCCAGTATTCCGCCAGTGATCCGAGAAAATATACTCATCAATCTTCTATAAGCGTGGTGTTAAACAATTTTAAAATGCGTTTGTATTCATCGGTCCATGAGCTTGGCTCTACAAAGCCATGATCCTCTACAGGGTAAATAGCCATTTCCCAGTTATCCTTTCCTAATTCAATCAATCGCTGAGAAAGCCTGACAACATCCTGAAAATGAACATTGACATCTACCATGCCATGAGCCATCAAAAGATTTCCTTTTAAGCCTTCAGCAAAGTAAATAGGACCTGATCTTCTATAAGCTATCGGATCTTCTTCAGGGGTATTTAGAATATTCGATGTATAGCCATGATTGTAATGAGCCCAATCTGTTACTGATCTCAAAGCAGCTCCTGATTTGAAAACATCAGGCGTATTGAATAGTGCCATAAGGGTAATAAAACCTCCATAACTTCCGCCATAAATCCCGATTCTATCAGCATCTACCCCTTGTGAAGCTACCAGGTATTTTGCGCCATCCACCTGATCAGATAGATCTTTACCTCCCATATGTCTATAAATACCTGTTCTCCAATCTCTACCATAGCCGGCACTCGCTCTGTAATCGATGTCAAGCACGGTGTACCCTAGGTCAGTCAATAAATTATGGAACATGTACTCTCTGAAATAGCTACTCCACCATTTATGAACGTTTTGAAGATAACCAGCTCCATGGACGAAAATTACCGCTGCCCCATTCTTTTTAGCGGGGTCAGGAGTATATAATCTTGCAGGGACTTGAGCCCCATCTTCAGCAGTAAATCGGATAATTTCAGGATCCCTCCAATTGTAGGCTTTGAATTCATCCGATTGCCCAGAAGTCAATTGGATTGGATTAGCTCCAACTTTATTGTCTTGAACATACAATTCAGTAGGCTTATTACTATAGGAATAAAGGATGGCCAATTTCTTCTCATCTGGGGAAAGAGTCACCTCATTATTTCCTGTCATGGAAGTCAGTTTTTCCATTTTCCCACCCATTAAAGGCATTCTATAAAAATGTCTTTCTCCGGGATCTACTTCGGAAGTAGTGAGGTACCAAGATTTTTTGTCCTTAGAGATAAATGGATCAAATACCTCATAAGCACCAGATGTTAAGGCAGTTTTTTCTCCTGATTCCACATCAAGTAGGTACAGATGAGAATATCCAGATTCTTCTGACTGGAAATAGATGTGTTGATTATCCGGAAGCCATCCCATTGTTCCTCCTGAAAATGACCAGCCAATACCTGGGCCGGCAATCCATGCCTCATCTCTCTGTCTATCCAACGTTTTCAATGCTCCTGTGGTGAGGTCTATTAAGGAAATCCATCGGTCTTTGTTGTCTGTAGACCGGATGTTGATCACAGCTTTTGATCCGTCATGTGAAAAATAAGGCTGAGAAAGGATCACAGTCCGTTCCTTTTCTTCCCAAGTTTTCTCTGGATAATCCTGAACATAATCCGGTAAATCCTTAATTCCTGGAAGGTTGGAGGTTCCTATGAAATAAACGGTGTCCCTTGTTAAGTCATAAATCCCAATTTCTACAGTGGTAGGAGTGGTACCTACCTTGGACCGTGTATTCAAATCAGTGGTATATCCAGAAGCATCTACATAGTCTGGAACGATGGTGTTTTTTCCTGATCCTCTGTCATAGTAGGAAAAAGTAGCATAGTTGCCATCAGGAGAGAGTGTTAGATTAACAGGGTTTTTCCCCTCGGTATAATAGGTGAACTCCTTGGAATCGCCTTCAGAAATTGATTCCCGGTAAGCTCTACTTTCTTTTTGCTTTTCTTTTCTTTCATTCACCACCTGCAATAATGCCAGGTTATCTTTTTCAAGAAAGTCCAGTTCTTCTTCCTTTGAGCCGTTCTTTTTAGCAGAAGGTTTGGATCCAGAACTGATGTTTGTCACTTTTTCAACCTGACCGGTGGACTGGTTTAAAACAAATATATTCCCCTCAGAATTGAAAGCGATTAAATTCTCATCAGCCAAATAAGTTGGGTTAGAAATATTTTGGAACCATTCAAGAACAGCTGTTTTCTCTCCTTTTTTCAGATCTTCGATCATGATCTTATTATCCTCTAAGAAAAGTCTTTTGGATTGGTCTTGATTCAGTGAGGAAAACCTCTTTTGTAGGGACTTCTCCTCTTTCCAATGAACTTTTGAGATGAGGGTAGGTGAGGATAAGTTGATTTTATATAGGGAATCTGCAGGGTCATTTTCAGCATTATACTTGAAATAAATTTGCTGACTGGAGTCGTCCCACTTAACAGAAGAGGGGAAGGTTCCCATCCATTTTGGATCCCTCATAATGTACTCCACAGATAAACTGCTTTGCGCATGAAGTTCTAAAATGGCAATAAATAGCAATGGCAGAAAAAGGAGTTTTCGCTGCATAGTAAAGTATCAGTTAGTTTAATGAGTGTTACTTGATCGTTTCCAGGAACTCATTTAGTTCCTCGATAATCACGTCTAAATGTTTCTGGAGGGTATTGTTGATTTCAGAAGAATCTTTCAGATTACCATCGATTTCTTCCAATAACTTACGGGTTTTTAAAGCTCCAATATAACTCATTGTTGGTTTGGCTTTATGGCACCGCCTTTTGATCGTGTCAAAATCTTTAATCTTATAAAATTCATTGAGCTCTTTCAAATCTTTGATATTCGTATCAAGGATTATTTGGATCATCTCCTTTGTCATATCCGGATCATCATCACCAAAATACTGATAAATAGATTGCTCACTTATAATTTGATACATGGTCGGACTGAAAAGAGTATGGAGTGAAAAAAAACTGTGTTTGGTAGACTACCGTTAAAATTAAAAACAATTTTCAAAATGTGTAATCAAGGAACAAATGATTTGAAGAAAATTTGTAATTTTTTTATATGAGTTATCTTATTCATTGATTGACCTGAAACAAGAGATCTAAATTATTTGATGGGTTCTTAAACATCCTTTCCTAATTTTGGATTCTAATAAAGACAGATTATTCAGATTATGCAGCGTAACAAAAAAATCCTTCTGATTTTGTTTTTGATCTTTATGATAATCATGGCTTGGATCGGCTATGATATATCCACAAGAACTACCTTTCCCGGTTCAAAAGGGAATTTGAAAGAAAGGATAAGTTCAGGAGAGGAAACTAAAAAGTAATGACTAAGAAAAAAATAGACATCACTAAATTGGATTTGAGTGAGATGAAGGAAAAGACTGCAGAAAACCCTGGTAGTTTACCTTATCCACATCATGCTGGGAGTGCGGTTGTCCGTCCTGAAGATCAAGGGAAGGTAAACGGGAGGGCCATTGCTGCCATGCAAAGTCAAACAGATATGCAGATGTCTCAGATCTACAGGCAAATGCAATTATTGGCTGATCAAGCAAAAGCAATTCAGGCAAGAGTAGCCTATTCAGAAAGAATATACAATGCTCAGACTTCTTTTGAGCCTTTGATTAATCACCATTATTATTTGTATCAGAAAGAGGATGGGAATGATTTTTTAAGCATGATTGCGCCGGATGAGTGGGGAAGAAAAAAAAGCTTCGCTCAATTTTTAGCGGAAGTAAAATTATTGGCAGATCATACCTGGGAGATCGTAAAGGAAAATAATCAAGACAATGGATAACCTGATTACGCGCCAACTTCAAGGTATCTTGAAAGAAGGCGAAGTAGAGTTTGAAAGGGATTTCGAATTGGAGGTCAATCCCAAATTTTTGGATCAAAAAGGAAAAGATTGGTTGGATGAAATCTATGAAGATTTAGGTGGAATAGGAGAGGTTCCCTTGTTGAAGAAGTTGAAATTTGATTTTAAAATCAACCGGAGTCTTGTGTTGTATGACGATGAACTTCACTTTAATAGGTATCGGTTAATTTCTTATAGATCAGATTTTTATAAGGAGTTTAATTTGCCTTTTTACGAAGCCCAGAAGCGCTTGTGTAGAACCTATGAGAAAGATTGTTTGAAAGCAGGTTTGCAAGACAGAGTTTGGTCTGGTCCTCCAATCGCTAAGCATAGTTTTGGTTTAGCAAGCGAGCCGGGTGATTTCTACGGGAATGGCTCAAGTGGTTGGAAACTGCAGGCATATAATGATGCACAAACCGATATCCAAACAAGAATCCATGGATACAAATTGATTCGGATTACCCCTTACGAGACCTTGATGACAGGGGGATCCTTAAAAAGACTGGATCATTTATTGATGAACCCAAAAGAGGAGCAGCGTACGATCCTCCTCAATTGGTTCATGCGAAAATTTGAATGATCCTAACTGAATAATCCAAAAATCTCCCGGTCAATTTTTTCTACTACAAAAGCAAAGTCTTCGGGATTAGAGACAAAATCCAACTGGTTTACATCAATAATCAAGAGTTTTCCTTCTTGGTAATTTTTGATCCATTCCTCATAGTGTCGGTTGAGGTTTTTTAAGTAGTCAATGGACATGGTCGTTTCATAATCCCGACCTCTTTTTTCTATTTGATCTACCAGTTTCGGGATATCTGCCCTTAGGTAAATCAATAAGTCCGGAGCTTTGACATGGGTAATCATACTGTTAAAAAGACTTTGATAGTTTTCATAGTCCCTACTTGTCATTAACCCACTAGTATGTAAGTTGGCCGCGAATATATAGGCATCCTCGTAAATGGTTCTATCCTGGATAAAATGGGATTTTTGCTCCTGAATTTTTGAGATCTGATTAAATCTTGAATTCAGAAAATAAACCTGAAGATGAAAAGCCCATCTTTTCATGTCTTCATAAAAATCCGGAAGATATGGATTGTTGTCCACGGCCTCAAACTCCGCTTTCCAGCCATAGTGTTTGGCTAATTTTTCGGTTAAGGAGGTTTTTCCACTCCCAATATTTCCAGAAACAGCAATATGCATGGTCTGCTTTTTTGGTTAGTTGGAGAATCTTGGAGAGACTACTAAATCTTTGCTTCCTTTGGTATAGGTATAAAACCCTTCTCCTGACTTGACGCCTTTAAAACCAGCCTCTACCATATTCACAAGCAATGGGCAAGGAGCATATTTTGGATTGCCAAAACCATCATGCAATACTTTTAAGATAGATAGACAAACGTCCAAGCCTATGAAATCAGCCAATTGCAAGGGGCCCATGGGGTGAGCCATTCCAAGTTTCATCACCGTGTCTATTTCATATACACCTGCTACCCCTTCATATAAAGAATAGATCGCTTCATTGATCATAGGCATTAGAATCCTATTGGCCACAAAGCCAGGATAATCATTTACTTCTACCGGAACTTTGGAAAGCTTTTCCGAAAGTCCCATGATTTGTTGGGTAGTCTCATCTGAGGTGGCATATCCTCGTATTACTTCCACCAACTTCATGATTGGAACGGGATTCATAAAGTGCATTCCAATTACCTGAGCAGGCCTGTTAGTGACAGCTGCGATCTTAGTAATGGAAATGGAAGAAGTATTGGTTGCAAGAATGGCATTCTTGGGGCTTGCTTGATCTATCTGACGGAATAAATCCAGTTTTATAGCTAGGTTTTCAGTAGCTGCTTCAATGATCAATTCTGCCTTTTGAACACCTTCTTTTACATCAGTATAGGTAGATATGTTGGATAAAGCTTTTGTCTTTTGTTCTTCAGTGAGTACTTCCTTTGCTACTTGTCTATCCAAATTTTTGGTGATGGTTGCCAAGGCTTTTTCTAAAAACTCCTGTTTGAGATCAATCAGGGAGACTTGGTATCCATGTTGTGCAAAAACATGTGCAATTCCATTTCCCATGGTACCTGAACCGATCACTGATATATTCTTCATGAATGTTAAATTTTAGGGTGTTATATGTTGGGTTATATTTGATGTTATGCTGTCGTTTATCAAAACTAATTCGATCACTTTCTAATTCCAATTTTTTAATTCTTCTAATCTGACTTTGAATGTCAGAAATTCTTCCATTCCTAAATAGGATTAATGTCTACCTTTGTGGTATGAAAGAACTTGGTTTGATTAGCACACTTCCTATTAATCGATTTACAGATTTTGGAGCCTATCTGGCACTTAGCTCAGGTGAAGAAGTTTTATTGCCTAAAGGTTATTTATTGGGAGATGAGAAGGAAGGAGAGGAGATCGCTGTCTTTGTGTATACGGATAGTGAGGATAGACCGGTTGCTGTAACTGAAAGTCCCAAAGCATTATTGGATGAGTTTGCTGTATTGGAAGCCAAAGAAATTGCACCGTTTGGAGTGTTTATGGATTGGGGTTTGCCAAAAGACCTATTGGTCCCCAAAGCTGAGTTAGGGCAAAACATGGTAGTAGGACAGAAATACTTGGTCAAAGTATGTGTGGATTTCCAAACCAACCGCTTGATAGGGGTAAATAAATACCGGGATTTTATTTCAGAAGCTCCCATGGATTATGTTCCAGGAACTGAAGTTTCGGGATTGGTATTTGACAAAACTGATCTAGGATACAAGGTGTTGATCGAAGACCAATACGAGGGATTAGTATTTTCCAATGAAGTTTTTCAGCCACTTGAGATTGGAGATTTGAGAAAATTTTTTGTTAAGAAGAGGAGAGATGATGGAAAAGTAGACTTGCAGCTATTACCTCCAGGAAGAGTAAAATATGAGGAAGGTGCAGAAATAATTTTAGCGATGCTGGAAGAAAAAGGCTTTATGCCATTACATGATAAATCTGCTCCTGAAGAAATTCAAAAGGAGTTAGGGATGAGTAAGAAACATTTTAAGCAGTGTATTGGGCAATTATATAAAGCTGGAAAAATCCAGATTTTAGAAAATGGAATTTCAATCAATTCTTCTAATTAAGTTTTAGAATATCGCTGGGGGTTCTGCAAAGAATGGCTTTGTTTCTCAATACTGCTATGGGAGATTTAATGAGATGTGGATTTCTCACTAAAATATTTAACCAGCTTTCCTCGTCCCAATCATTGCCTGCTATTTTAGACTGATAATCTGGATGAGCCTTGTTCAGCAAATCTTTCGCCCGGAGATTTAGTTTCATAAGCATGCTATTCCACTGGGTAGTGGTTATTCTTTCTTTAACCACATCTATCTGATTGATAAAATTGGCAATGGAATGTGCATAGGCCAATGTTTGTTTATCAATGACCTGCCCGGGACTATGATAAAAATAGAGTTCAGAGGGATGCATCTTCATGGTGTATTGGGTTAAATATGTACAGAATATACTGATATTCTGTATTTTAAGCAAATATATTATCGGGTTTTTATTAAATATAAAATAAAATAATTTTAGGGTATGGATCTCGAAAAATTTCAGAAAGAAAGCCAATCTGAGTTTCCTTCTAATACAAAATTGAAAGCAAAGCTTAGGAAAGTAAAGCCCAAAGAATTGGACCAGCGATTTTCTGAGCAACACGAGAAAGCTTTTGAAGAGATTGATTGTCTGGATTGTGCAAATTGTTGTAAAACCACGAGCCCTATTTTTATCCAAACTGACATCGATCGACTCGCAAAGGTTTTTAGGATGAAAAGCAGTAATTTTATAGAGGAATATTTACATAGGGACGAAGAAGGAGATTTTGTATTGAATTCATCACCTTGTCCTTTTTTGAATAAGGATAATAAATGTTTAGTCTATGATGAAAGACCCAAAGCTTGCCGGGAATATCCTCATACCAATAGAAAAAATATGCATGGGATCTTAAATCTAAGTTTAAGAAATACACTAGTTTGCCCTGCAGTTTTCAAAATTTTCTCAGAGATTGGCAAAGAATATAGGAAGTAATCCATTCTTTTTGCTTTTTTTTGAATAACAAACCTATAACAATAAACATGCAAAATCAGGATATACACTTTTTAGGAGTGGACGTGGGAGGAACCCATTTAAAAATTGGACTTGTAGATAAAGAAGGTACAATCGTTGAATTTCAAAAAGAAGATACCACGCCATTTCGTGATGATCCTGAAGGTTTTGGGCCCTGTTTTATCAAAGGGATCGGAAAATATTTAGCAAAATATCCGCAAGTGAAGAAAGTCGGGATTGGGCTACCTGGTCTAATTTCAAAAGACAGAACCACCACCTTAGAAATACCCGCTATTCCAGGCTTGGATGATTTTAATTTGAAGGGGGGATTAGAAGAAGCATACCCAGGTTGTGAATTTTTCTTGGAAAATGATGCTGCAGCTGCTGGGATCGGTGAATTTTATTTTGGAAAGGATAACCCGAGCGCCAACTTCCTTTTTGTGACCATGGGGACTGGAATCGGGAGTGCATTGGTTTTGGATGGAGAGGTATTTAAAGGTTCCCGAGGAAATGCAATGGAAATGGGGCATATGCTTTCACGAGGAAATGCCAGATTGGAGACTCTGATTGGAAGAAATGGTATTCTTAAAATCATGGAGAAAATGATTGCTGCCTACCCCGAAAAAGCGAAAGGCCTGGAAGGGAAAGAATTAGGTACACACCTTTTGGTAGATTCTGCAAAAGCTGGCAACGAGGTAGCCCTCATGGTATTTCAAGAAGTAGGTACCATCTTAGGGGAGGCGATTGTTTCTGCTATAAGAGTTTTGGATGTGACAGAAGTTTACTTTGGCGGAGGGATTTCTGCAGGTCTTGAATTTATGATGCCTTCATTAGATCATACCATTCGACAATACCTTACTCATTATTATGTAAAAGACTTGAAGCTTAAAAAAGCTACATTAGAAAATAACGCAGGAACCTTAGGTGCCGCAGCACTTTGTTTTATGGGTTCAGGTTTGTAATGGTAACCTCTGAAACCTTACTAATGGCATTCATTCGAAAAAGAACTCTTAGGGGTTCTTTTTCTGTTTCTACCCCTTCACAATCGCCACTTGGTTCTAAGAAGTAGAAGAAAAAACTTTGGCTTTTGTCTACTAATTCCACTCGGTCAGGTCTTCCAAAGGTCTTGATGATGGATTGGTTATTCTCTCCTAAAAAGGTTTGCTTGATTTTTTGCAATTCCTCTACATCTTGGATCCGTAAACCCTTACAACCATATCGATCTGATTTCCAGTTGTCCAAATTTATATTTCCTGCATCAAGTTTGCCGCCACAAGAGGCAATCAAGAACGCAATGAAAGGCAATACTAATTTTATGTTTTTAAGCATGTACTATAGGGATGCAGAAGAAATTTCAGAAGTAAGCTGATGGTTTTTCCATAGCCATAGAAAGGATGCAAAAGTATAAACTCCCAGCATAGAAAGCAGTACTATTTCAGGAATAATACCTTGAAATAAATAGAAAACTGATAAATCAAAGGTTAGGACCCGTAGGTATTCCTGAGGGAAATACCACTTCCTTTTTTCAAAAATCCCAGAGAAACTGACGGTAGTCCAAATGATCAGCACGCTTACACCCACTTTTGCCAAAAGATCAAGCGAGTTTACTTGGAACAAGAAAAAACCGGTGAGTAATAAAAGCAAAATGTATTGAGTGAAAATGTACCAATTCATGGTAGAGGGGACCACCGTATCGTATTTTGAGTAATTAGAATCCACCTCTTTGGGGGCTCTATAACCTCCTAAATAGGAGGGAAGCCATCCCGGTTTATTGAACAGGTAATTTAATTTATCTCGAAAGCCTTTTATCTGTTTCAGCTCCTCCTTCATGGTGACATAATGAGCAACGTTGACCCAAAAGGGATTCCAGCTTTTCACCGGTGTAGTGATTCCATAGGTAGGTGTTTCTTCTTCTTCCTGAAATGTTCCAAACCATTTGTCAAAGATGATGAACGTGCCGCCATGGTTTTTGTCAATGTACTTTGGGTTTCTTCCATGATGAACCCGGTGATGGGAAGGTGTATTCATGAAATGTTCCAGAAATCCCATTTTTCCGATGACCTCGGTATGAATCCAAAATTGGTACAATAGGTTCAAGCCTGATACCAAAATGAGCATCACGGGATCAAATCCTAAAATGGCTAGTGGGAAATAAAAAAAGAAGGTCCAGAAAGTCTGGGTACTACTTTGTCTTAGGGCTACAGAAAGGTTATATTCTTCACTGGAATGATGGACAACATGTCCTCCCCAGAATAAATTAACTTCATGGCTCATTCGGTGGGCCCAATAGTAACAGAAATCATATAAGAAGAATAACAGGAAAAAAGTCCAGGTGTTATTAGGGATTTGAAAGAAGGCATAATGCTCAAAGATCAGCGTATAAATTCCAATGGAAATAATTTTGAAAAATACGCCGGTTACTTGTGACATGACCCCACAATTGATGTTGGTAATGGCGTCGTTCATGCGATAACCAGGGTGTTTTTGGAATCGAAGTACGATCATTTCAATTGCCATCAATAAGAAATAGATGGGGATTGCGATAACTACTGGACTGAGGTTCATTAATTTGGGCTTATTATTGACTGTACTTGTCAAATATAATCATAAAACCAACTCTAAATAGTCCGAATCTGTTTGATCAAATCCTTTATATTAGCACCTTCAATTACACAATAATATGTACTATCGGTTTGGCAAGGCCTTTTATTTCCTAAGTATCCTATTCTTTATTTTCTATTTATTGTATTTCTACTCGGCTTTACCTGAACAACTCAGTTTAAGTAAAGGCGAAGCTGGGAATATGGCGAGAGATTTAAATAGAGGTACCTTCTTCTATGGCATGATTGCTGTTTTTGTAGTGATGAACGCAATCGTCTTACTACCTCCTAAATTATTGGAAACAAAAAGTCACCGAGGCTTGGTAAGGATTTTCCCCGTCGGTGATCGGTTTAGAGATTATTATTTAGGCTGGTTTTATTCCTTTGGAGGAATTTTGAATGTCAGCCTTGGGCTCTTGATATTTTATACCCATGCGATAAATAACCAAGATGACGCTGCCCCGGAGCAATTTGATTTTATATTTTACATCATCCCGACATTGTTTGTCATTTGGGTGATTGGATTATTTGTTATTATGGCAGGTAAATTCAAGGAAGTTCAAAATAAATCTTGATCGGAATTTCAAAATTAAACTATGGCAGAACCAGTAAAATATACAGAAGATAGTATTAAGTCCCTGGATTGGAGAGAGCACATTCGACTCAGACCAGGGATGTACATTGGTAAATTGGGGGATGGTAGTGCACAAGATGATGGGATTTATGTATTAGTTAAGGAAGTGCTGGATAACTCTATCGATGAACATATGATGGGATATGGACGCACAATAGATGTAAAGATTTCCGAGCATAAGGTAGAAGTAAGAGATTATGGCCGAGGCATCCCTCTGGGTAAAGTCATTGACTGTGTTTCCAAAATTAACACGGGTGGTAAATATGATTCTGGTGCATTTCAAAAATCAGTTGGATTGAATGGGGTAGGTACCAAAGCGGTGAATGCCTTATCTGATTTTTTTAAGGTTCAGGCTTATAGAGATGGAGAAACCAAAGTAGCTGAGTTCGAAAAAGGTATTTTGACCAATGATGCACCTATTTCTAAATCTTCAGACAGAAATGGTACCAAGGTGGTATTTTCTCCGGATGCCAGTATTTTCAAGAATTACCACTTTATTCCAGAGTACTTGGAAAACCAAATCTGGAATTATGCCTATTTAAATGCAGGCCTGACCATTAATTATAATGGCAAAAAGTATTTTTCGGATAAAGGGCTCTATGATTTATTGTCCAATAAAGTTGATGAAGAGAGTATCCGATATCCGATCATTCACCTAAAAGGGAATGATATTGAAGTGGCCATCACCCATACTTCTCAGTATGGTGAGGAATATTATTCTTTTGTCAATGGTCAATATACTACACAAGGTGGAACTCACTTAGCCGCTTTTAGGGAGGCCATTGTCAAGACTGTCAGAGAGTTTTTCAAAAAAGATTACGATGCTGCAGATATCCGACAAAGTGTGGTGGCATCCATTGCCGTAAGGGTACAGGAGCCAGTGTTCGAATCCCAGACAAAAACCAAGTTAGGCTCCCAGTCTGTTGGACCTGATGGGCCTACGTTGAGGACCTTTGTCAATGACTTCATAAAAACTGAACTGGATAATTATTTACATAAAAATCCAGCAGTTGCAGATGCGCTATTAAAAAGAATCCTTCAGTCCGAACGGGAGCGAAAAGAGATTTCAGGTATTAAAAAGCTGGCCAATGAGCGGGCGAAAAAAGCAAACCTCCATAACAAAAAGCTTCGTGATTGCCGGGTTCATTATGATGATGCCAAAGCTGATGAAGATCAGAAAAACAATACCATGCTTTTCATTACGGAGGGGGATTCAGCTTCAGGATCTATTACCAAATCCAGAGACGTACAGACCCAAGCAGTTTTCTCCCTAAGAGGAAAGCCCCTGAATTGTTACGGGATGACCAAAAAGGTCGTGTATGAAAATGAGGAATTTAACCTCTTACAACATGCCTTAAATATTGAGGATGGAATTGAAAACCTGCGGTATAGGAAAATTGTCATCGCTACAGATGCCGATGTGGATGGGATGCACATTCGGTTATTGATCATGACCTACTTCTTGCAATTTTTCCCTGATTTGGTGAAAAATGGTCACTTATTTATCCTGGATACCCCATTGTTCCGGGTAAGAAATAAGAAAGAGACCATCTATTGTTACACCGATGAGGAAAGGCAAAAAGCCATTCATAAGCTCGGTTCTAAGCCAGAAATCACCAGGTTCAAAGGCTTGGGAGAAATTTCCCCTGAGGAATTTGGGACCTTCATTGGAGAAGACATCCGTCTTGAACCCATCATATTGAACAAGGAAACGAAAATAGCGGATTTATTAGGGTTTTATATGGGGAAAAATACCCCGAGCCGACAGACATTCATTATTGATAATCTCAAAATTGAGAAGGATTTAGCATTGGATGATCCGAAGGCTGAAGCAGTGAATGAGGAGGAAGCTGCTTGATCCAAATTCGGAGTTTTAAAGAACATTAAACGTATTTTCTGAAAAGAAAAAAGTGAATTTCAGATCAATTTTGAGTTTGAAATTCCACTAATAACCGGAATTATTTCATGAGTGAAGAAAACAATTTGTCAAATGACGGAAGCCTGCACGATTCCGTTCCAGTTACTGGGATGTATAAGGAATGGTTTCTGGATTATGCTTCTTATGTAATTCTTGAGCGTGCAGTACCTGCTATTGAAGATGGCTTAAAACCCGTTCAACGTAGAATCCTTCATGCCATGAAGGAAATGGATGATGGGAGATTTAATAAAGTGGCCAATATCATCGGTCAATCCATGCAATATCACCCTCACGGTGATGCTTCCATTGGAGATGCCATTGTCAACATCGGGCAAAAAGACCTTTTGATTGAAACTCAGGGTAACTGGGGGGATGTACGTACTGGTGACCGAGCTGCGGCAGCAAGATACATTGAAGCCAGACTGTCCAAGTTTGCATTGGAGGTAGTCTTTAATCCTCAGACTACCGAATGGCAATTGTCTTACGATGGAAGGAAAAGGGAACCGGTTACACTACCTGTCAAATTTCCTTTGCTATTGGCTCAGGGAGTGGAAGGGATTGCCGTAGGTTTATCTACGAAAATCCTTCCCCATAACTTTTGTGAATTGATCGAAGGGTCGATTGAAATATTGAAAGGAAATTCTACCAATGTCTTGCCGGATTTTATTACGGGTGGCTTAGCGGACTTTTCGGAATACAATGGTGGAGAAAGAGGGGGTAAGGTTAAGGTTAGAGCAAGAATTGAGGAAGAAGATAGTAAGACCATATTAATCAAGGAAATACCTTATGGGACTACCACAGATTCTTTGATTGATTCCATCCTGAAAGCAAACGATAAGGGGAAAATAAAAATCAAAAAGGTAGTAGATAATACTGCCAAAGACGTAGAGATCGCCATCCAGCTGGCATCAGGAGTTTCTCCGGATGTGACCATTGATGCCTTGTATGCATTTACAGACTGTCAGATTTCCATCTCTCCAAATGCCTGTGTGATTATAGATGAAAAGCCGGTCTTCTTAAATGTCAATGATATCCTTGCTTACAATACCAAGCAAACAAAAGCGCTTCTAAAGAGAGAGTTAGAAATTAGAAAGGCGGAGTTGATGGAGAAGGTGTTGTTCTCTTCTTTGGAAAAGATTTTCATCGAAAATCGAATTTACCGGGATATTGAGGAGTGTACTACTTGGGAAGGAGTATTGGAAGCGATTGATAAGGGCTTAGAACCTTATAAACCTGATTTTTACAGGGAAATTGTCCAGGAGGATTTGATCAAATTGACCGAAATCAGAATCAAGCGAATTTCAAAATTCGATGCTTTTAAAGCAGATGAATTGATGAGAAAGCTTCAAGAGGAACTGAAAGAGGTGAATTACAACCTTCGTCATTTGACGGATTATGCAATCAAGTATTACCAAAACCTATTGACCAAATATGGAAAAGGTAGAGAGCGTAAAACAGAGATCAGAGCATTTGATACCATTGAAGCATCTGTGGTGGCAGCAAACAATGCCAAGTTGTATGTGAATAGAGCAGATGGATTTGTGGGTTCTGCCTTAAAGAAAGATGAATTTGTATGTGACTGTTCTGATTTAGATGACATTATCGTCATTAGAAAGGATGGGAAATGCATGGTTTCCAAAATCCAGGAAAAGAATTTCATGGGTAAGGATATCCTATATGTTGGAGTCTTCCGAAAAGGAGATGAAAGGATGGTTTATAACCTCATCTATTTGGATGGGGGATCTGGAAGGGCGATGGTCAAAAGGTTTCAGGTGCTGGCCGTGACCAGAGATAAGGAATATGACTTAACCAAAGGAACCAAAGGCTCTAAAGTATTGTATATGACTGCCAATTCGAACGGAGAGGCAGAAATCGTGACTGTTTACCTGACGCAGGGAGCTAAAGCAAGGGTTAAAGTATTTGACTTTGATTTTGCCACCATTGAAATCAAAGGAAGAGGTGCGGGAGGAAATATTTTGACCAAATACCCAGTGAGAAAGGTCCAATTAAAAATGGAAGGGGTCTCTACGTTGGGAGGATTGGATATTTTTTATGATCCAATTGTAGGTAGATTAAATACTGATCAAAGAGGTAAGCTGATCGGCAATTTCCTGGGAGATGACAAGGTCCTGGTTTGCTATAAATCAGGTGAGTATGAATTGACTTCTTTTGAGCTCACCAACCGTTACGAACCTTCCAATGTGTTATTGATTGAGAAGTTTGACCCTGAGGCCATCCTTTCAGCCATCTATTACGATGGAAGTTCCAAAACCTATTTTGTAAAAAGATTCCAGATTGAGACGACTACCGTCAATAAAAAATTCAACTTCATCACAGATCACAAACAATCTTACTTGAAGGTGGTGTCCACCGAAAAACAACCACAGGCTACGGTGACGCTGGTGAAAGGTAAAGAAGAGGAAGTGAAGGATTATGATTTGGATATGCTGATTGATGTGAAGGGCTGGAAAGCGATCGGAAATAAATTGAGCTCCCATCAGGTAAAAGATATTAAACTGATAGAAACCCAAAAATCTTCTTCTGAAAATACTTCAGCTGAGGACACTGACTCAGAGGATGATGAAATCGAAGTGGGAAAGACCATTGATCTTTCAGTGAAAAAAGATGATGAGGAACAATTAGGTCTTTTTTAAGGTCGCTATTCATGGGTTCTAATCCTCCGGAAAATATCGATCAAGGTTTAATAGATTATTTGGGGCAGTACATTACCGACCACAAAAAGAAAGTGATGGAAGATGTGCTGTCCAAACGAACCCGCTTTTTCACGGTGGTATTAGAGGATATTTTTAAGCCACATAATGCCAGTGCTGTCTTAAGGACTTGTGACTGCTTTGGAATTCAAGATGTTCATGTCATAGAGAAAACCAAAGAATACAAGGTAAACCCATTTGTTACCCGTGGTGCCTCCCAATGGGTAGATCTAAAAAAGTATGATAATCCGGACGGATCTGGGGTGAAAGACTGCTTTTCTCATCTTCGGAAAAATGGGTATAAGATTTATGCAACAAGTCCTAAAGCGAATTCAAAAACCATTGAGGAAATCAATCCCAATGAAAAATTAGCCTTGGTGTTTGGCAATGAACATGAAGGGGTAAGTGAAGAGGTGATCAAAAATGCAGATGCATTGGTACATATTCCCATGTTGGGATTCACAGAAAGCTTCAATATTTCAGTTGCAGCCTCCATTTTTTTACATCATTTAATTCAACAAGCTGATCCCGAAAATTTGGCTGATTTTTATTTAAATGATACAGAGCAACAGGAGCTTCGATTGCAATGGTATAAGTCTGTGGTGAAGAATTCTGATATTCATGAAAAAGTGTTTCTGGATTCTTTAAAAAGGTGATTTCCATTAGTTGTTAGAGAAAAAGGATTTCACTTTTTCTCCAAAAGGTTCTTGCTGTCCCTGTTTCTTAGCTTTTTTTCTTCTTCGTTGTTTTCGTTTTTGTTCTTTGCTTTTGGTCAACACGGTCCTCGCGGAAAAGCCAACTTGTCCTCTATAAAATTCCTCTCTTCCTGTTAGATTAAAATTGGGCTTATAGTCTATAGATAAAACTGTTTTGGCAATCGTGAACTCTATTCCTCCAATACCTTCAATTCCCATGGTTTTATTTCCATACGTTTGAACGATCTCCTTTTCTATTTCATTCTTTTTGAAGCTTTCCTCATTTCCAAAAGAGACACCTGCGCCCAAGTAATAATTGAATCGCTTGGAAATAATCGGTCGATGTTTCTCCAGCAATAAGCTTAAGCTGGAATTTCGGGCAAAATCAGTTTGCAGTATGGCTTCTAGGCTAGTTCTATCCATCACACGTTGTTGGAAAGTAATACCCAGCTGCCTGCTGATCTGATTATTTCCTAATCGAATACCAACGGCATTTCCATAGCGTTGGGCATATAGGTTGGAAGTTAGGAGTAGGGCTAATACAATGTAGGAATACTGAAAAAGCTTTTTGTTCATAAAGGGCCTTGTTAGTAGGAAGGCCATTTGTCCAATAACTATTCCAATTCTTATTAAACGTTAAAAAATGGATGAAGAAAAAAGCCTTCCAGAATTTTGGAAGGCTTTGATCATTATTCGCTTATGACAATTTTTTCAATTTTGTCTCCTGCTCTGATGTCGTCAATTACGTCCAACCCTTCAACCACTTTACCAAAACAAGTATGGTTTCTATCCAGGTGAGATGTATTGTCTCTACTATGACAAATGAAGAACTGGGAACCTCCGGTATTTCTACCTGCATGAGCCATAGAAAGTACGCCTCGGTCATGGTATTGGTTATCCCCATCCAGTTCACATTTGATTTTATATCCTGGGCCTCCAGCGCCATTTCCAATAGGACAACCACCTTGGATCACGAAATTTGGAATTACTCGATGGAAAGTAAGTCCATCGTAAAACCCTTTATTTGATAAATCAATAAAATTTTGGACTGCAATAGGAGCATCATCCTCATAGAACTCCACCTTCATGGTTCCTTTTTCAGTAATAATTTCAGCTGTTCTCATTTGTTTAAGATGAATTGAAAGATATTTCTTTCTGTTTATTAAAAATCAGAATGCAAAATAAACAGATAAACTGGATAAAACCTTTAGAAATTTAAGAGGAATTGGTTTTATGAATCAAGTGGAGTAGGTGCTCCCTTCTTGATTTCCTGTGAGGCAAAACTTTCAAATTGTTTAAAATTTTCTATAAATGCTTCGGCAAGTTTCTTTGCTTGGCGATCATATGCCTGTGGATCTGCCCAGGTGTTTTTTGGATTAAGAACTTCTTTTGGAACATTTAAACATTCTTGGGGTACCTCAAAACCAAAAGTTGGATGCTTTTTGTATTCCACCTGATCTAAACTTCCTTCTAAAGCAGCGGTAATCATAGCTCTTGTATAGGCCAATTTCATTCTGGATCCAACTCCGTAGGGTCCACCGGTCCATCCCGTATTAATTAACCAAACATTCACCTCATGCCTTTCCATTTTCTCCCCAAAAAGAGAAGCATATTCAGTAGGATGTAACGGTAGAAATGCAGCTCCAAAACAGGCTGAGAAGGTCAATTTTGGCTCTGTAACTCCCATTTCTGTACCTGCTACTTTCGCAGTATACCCAGAAATGAAATGATACATTGCTTGACTTTTGCTGAGTCGTGAAATAGGAGGGATCACTCCAAATGCATCCGCGGTCAGAAAGAAGATGTTTTTTGGGATTCCTCCGATGGAAGGGGTTTGCGCATTTGGAATATGATAAATAGGATAGGCCGTCCTTGTGTTTTGGGTTACTTCAATATTTCGGTAGTCTACCTCCCTTGTACCAGGTTTGAACCGGGTGTTTTCTACGATGGCTCCAAATTTTATAGCATCCCAAATTTCAGGCTCTTTTTCCCTACTCAAGTCCACTACTTTCGCATAGCAGCCCCCCTCAAAATTAAATACGGTAGTATCTGTCCAACCATGTTCATCGTCTCCAATTAACTTACGGTTTGGGTCTGCAGAAAGGGTCGTTTTTCCTGTCCCAGATAATCCAAAGAAAATAGCCGTATCTTCTTTTTCGCCAATGTTTGCGGAACAATGCATGGATAAGATTCCCTTTTCATGCGGAAGGATAAAATTGAGAACTGAAAATATTCCTTTCTTCATTTCCCCTGCGTACCCCGTTCCTCCAATCAGAATCATCCGCTTGGTTAAATTCAGAATTGCAAAATTGGGGCTTTTCGTCCCGTCAATAGCAGGATTAGCTTCAAAATCGGGGGCACAAATGATGGTAAAATCTGGCTCAAAGTGTTCCAGTTCCTCTTTTTCAGGCCTTAAAAACATATTATGGCAAAACAAGTTATGCCAAGCCATGGTGTTGAATACCCTTAAATTTAACCGGTGCTGAGGGTCAGCGCCCACATAGGCATCTCTCACAAAAAGATCTTTCTCACTGAGAAAATACCTCATTTTCTGCTCCAGTAAATCAAATTTAGCTGGTTCAAAAGGAATGTTGATATCTCCCCACCAAACACTATCCTTTGTTTTTTCATCCAAAACAATAAAACGGTCTTTTGGAGACCTACCGGTGAATTCACCTGTATCTGCCATCAAGGCTCCGGTAGAGGTAAGAAATCCTTCTTGCCGTGCAAGTGCCATTTCAACTAAAGTGGCTGGAGGAAGGTTTGAATAAACATTTCCAGAAGTATTTATTTCCATAAGTACTTTGGATTTACTGTGATTTTCCAGAACGGTGTCCTGCATAGAAATTTGGGTTTACAAACTGAAATAAGTCTGCCCAAAATTAAGCAAAAGGCTTTTAATAAAAGCAATAAAAACCGCGAAATTTGGCTTTTCAATCGATTACGAAGAAAAAACAGTACTAAATTTGGTGAAGAATGAATACTCTTTTATTTTGGCAAGAAAAGCCTCTTTTTTTTTCTTAATGCACTGGTTTTGAATCACCCATTGTATAAAGATTCTTGGTAAAAAGACATAAAATCGGTTATCATTGTAAATTAAATATTCACCCAAATAATTAACTCTTGGAAAAACAACTAACTCCGGAATTTGAAGGGCCAACAGTTTTTGGTCATCCTAAAGGTCTGATGACTCTTTTCTTTACTGAAATGTGGGAGCGATTTAGCTATTACGGCATGAGAGCATTGCTCATTTTATTCATGACCAAAACAATCGCAGATGGGGGGTTAGGGTTTGATGATACTACATCCGGAGCAATTTATGGTTTGTACACCATGGGGGTCTATTTATTGGCTCTTCCAGGAGGTTGGTTGGCAGATCGACTCTTTGGCCTGAAAAAGTCCGTTTGGTATGGTGGAATCATCATTGCCATTGGTCATTTTATGATGGCTGTGCCTGGAGTGGCAGCCTGGATAAATGGAGCTCATGAAGCCAAAACCGAATTAAGCACCTTGGATACTTCTACCTTCTTTCTTGGATTGATCCTGATTGTATTGGGTACTGGGCTACTAAAGCCAAATATCAGTTCTATTGTAGGTCAATTGTATCCAAAAGGAAGTACCAAGAGGGATGCTGGATTTTCCATTTTCTACATGGGAATTAACTTAGGAGGCTTTATTGCACCGATTGCTTGTGGAACCTTGGCAACCTATGACATGCACCTAGGTTTTGGATTAGCAGGTTTTGGAATGGTTCTAGGCTTAATCCAATACAAATTAACTGCTAAAAATATTGAAGGGTATGGAGAAGCTCCTGTGGTAGAAATACCTTCAGAAGTCGAGCGTCAAAAGAAGCTGAAATCTTCTGTTACATGGATTGGAGTAGGTTTAGTGGCCATTTTGGCCGTGCTATTTATGGGTGTGATTCCTATTAATGTTTCTGCAATCGCTGGAGCTTCCGGAACTGTCATCGCTTTGGTTGCCTTTGGTTATTTAGGTTACGTGATTGCATTTGGAGGATTGAGTAAGATGGATAAGAATAAAGTGGGAGTTATTGCCATCTTGTTTTTGTTTTCAGCCATGTTCTGGTCTGGCTTTGAGCAAGCAGGATCTACCTTGAATTTATTTGGTGAGCGATTCACCGACAGAACTGTATTAGGATGGGAAATCCCGGCCAGTTATTTCCAGTCCATTAACTCACTTTTCATTATCATTTTTGCACCGTTTTTTGGGGCCCTATGGGTTTGGCTTGGAAGAAGAAATTTAGAGCCTAGCTCCCCTTTGAAATTCACCTTTGGATTGTTGTTGTTGGGCTTGGGATTCTTTGTCATGTATTTTGCAGCTAAAATTGCTGCCTCAGGAGAATTAGCGGCTCCTACTTGGTTAATCATGACCTATATGCTTCATACCTTTGGGGAATTGAGTTTATCTCCTGTGGGCTTAAGTTTGGTTACCAAGCTTGCTCCAAATGGATATGGAGGTCAGATGATGGGGATTTGGTTCCTTTCTGTGGCTTTGGGTAACCTAATCGCTGGCCTAATTGCAGGAGAAGCCAGTGGGGGTTCCGAGGAAGCTTTGGCCAATATGCCAGATCAATATTTATTGATTGTATATACGGTGGTAGGATCAGCAGTACTCTTGTTTTTGCTGAAACCTGTCATTAGAAAAATGATGGGGGAGGTCCATTGATTCACTACCTCATTTCATAAAAAAGGGAAGTCCATTTGGACTTCCCTTTCTTTATTTCTCTTTCTCCGCAACCCAAGACTTGATTTCTTTCAACATTTGATCCAATCGATTTCTATCTAGGAGCTTACCATCTTTTACTACATCCTGAATGGATAAGGTCGCTGAAATATCTTCCAAAGGGTTTTCATTCAATAGAATTAAATTTGCTTTTTTGCCAACTTCAACGCTCCCAAACTCCTCTTCCAAACCAAAGTATTCTGGACCATTGATGATTGAAGCTTCTAATGCTTCTCTAGGACTTAGTCCATATTTGACAAGTTGTTGGAGTTCCAGATGAATGGCCAATCCAGGGAAATCATAGGTATTCAAATAACCAGCATCAGTTCCTGCATAAATTTTCATTCCTGATTCTTTGACTAATGGAATTAAATTCGCTGTAGCTTCAAAATTATCCTTCCGATTCTGTTTGTCCTCTGGAGTATCATTGGCCATCCTGTCAATACGCCATTGATAACTCTCTTTCAATTTGGGGCCTAAATATTGTAGGATGGTATCTTCTGCAAAATTGTTTTCATCCAAATAAGCAATATTGGAACTGATCAAAAGGGTAGGGACCACCCCTGTTCCTTGCTGGGCCAATTGCTTAAATTTTTCCAAGGTGATGGAGTCATCTCTACTTTCTGCTTGTAGCTTGGCAGCATCTATTGCACTCATGCTGCCATTTCCACGGGCTTTGCTGATTTCTTCTTCAAATGGAGTAGTCATTCGCATCAAATACCCCAAATGTTCAACCGTCTTTTGTCCCGCTTTTGAAACCTGGTCAATCGTCAAGGCGGTAGGAATATGTCCTGATACACTCCAGCCTCTTTCAGTTGCTTTTTTGACCGCTTCCAGAAAAAGCGCTGGTTTTAAGGTGTTATCCGTAATCTTAATAAAATCTACCTTCAACTTTTCCAAGGAGTCCAAGGCAAGCTCTAATTCTTCTTCAGTTCCAATTTCCAGATCTCCTGGCCAAATGGATTCAATTCCTTCTAGTTTGGGACCTGATGTGAGAATTTTAGGACCAATTCGTTGGCCATTGTTGATTTCATCCCTCCATTTTAAAACCTCTAAACTGATATCTCCAGCTGCATCTCTTACGGTAGTAACCCCAAAAGTTAAATAAAGTGGTAAAAGCTGCTCGTTTTCATCCATGTATTCCGCACCTCCAAAGTGGACATGGTTATCCCAAAGTCCAGGCATAAGATAGTTACCCGCTCCATCTACCTGGGTTTCGCTTTCGTATTTTTGAGATAATTCAATTCCTCCCACTTCCAAAATAGAATCGCCATGGATCGCTACAAATTGGTTTGGAATTGTTTCTCCATTTCTTACATCAATAATGGAGATATTACTGATCAATAGATCTGTTTCTTTTTTGCTTTCGCATGCTGCGAAAGTAAGTGCAGCGAATAGAAAATAATTAAACTTCATGGGTTAGAATAAGGATCCTTGAACTGTGACTGGCTTAACTGCCTGGATGGTACCTCTCAGCATATCTTGTAATAATTTTTGAAATCCAGGTTGCCAATTGGAAGGACTGATTTTGATTTCTTTTCCTTCATATTCAATAGGTCCCATCATCTTTTCATATCCAATGATCATGCTCCAAACAGTGTAGAAAGTGATCTCTGGCTGTAGCTCAGGTCTGATGCTGCCATCTTTGATTCCCTGACTCACCATCATGACACCGATTTTGGCTGGTTCATGGTGGATTTCAAGTAGTTTTTGGAAATGAACTGAATCCAAAATCAATGGATTGATCTGGGCTTTGGTTTCAGGATTATTGTATTTTTTCATTATATCCAGAAAGTTCAAAATCGAATCATAATATACCTGGTTGGCTTTGGCAAAAGCAGGAATCCTCACCACCAATTCGCTGAGCATCTCTAAGCCATTTTTACCTTTGGTTCGATATACTTCCCGGAATTCATCTTTAAATTGATCAAAGGCCTTTTTGGTCAAGGCCATAAAAAGGTCCTCTTTGTTTTTGTAATAAAAATAGGTCAATCCTTTGCTGATCCCTGCAGTCTTTGCCACATCTTCCATTCGAGTAGCTTGAAAGCCCTTGGTAGTAAAAAGGGATACAGCAGCGTCTAAGATTAGTTTTTCCTTATTGGTTTTTTCTCCGGCCATGGGTAAATTTTTAGAGTTCTTTACAAGTAATCAAAGGTATTAAACTCCGGTCAAAAACTCCTGTTTGATTGAATTATATTTTAGGATGAACTCATAAAAAAAGGCCTTAAAATTAATTTTAGGGCCTTTTTAATCTCTGACTGAGGTTCAATTACCTGATTTCCACGATGTAATAATTTTTCTTTCCTTTTTGAACTAGCAAGTATTTTCCTTGCAATAATTCGAAAGAAATTCCTCCATTGGGATCTGCGATTTTCTCTTTATTGATACTTACTCCCCCTCCTTGAATCATTTTTCTTGCTTCTCCTTTAGAGCTGAAGATTACTCCTTGGCTTGGTTCTCCAAAAAGATCTAAAACTGATTCAAGCCCTTCATAGTCACTTTTGCTAATCTGCACCTGAGGCACTCCATCAAAGACTTGAAGGAAGGTTCGTTCATCTAAAGAGGCCAAATCTTCTGTGGAAGATTTTCCGAAAAGGATAGCCGATGCTTTCACCGCCATTTCAAAATCCTCTTCACTATGTACCATGATGGTAACATTCTTGGCGATTTCCTTCTGAAGAATTCTCAAATGAGGAGCTTCTTGATGCTCTTTTTCCAAGCCTTCAATACTTGCTTGGTCCAAAGTGGTGAAGATTCGAATGTATTTAGAGGCGTCTTCGTCCGAGACATTCAGCCAGAATTGGTAGAAAGCATAAGGAGAGGTTTTCTCTGGATCTAACCAAACAGACCCTCCTTCAGTTTTACCGAATTTGGTTCCATCTGCTTTGGTGATCAATGGGACAGTCAATGCATAAGCACTTCCTCCTCCCATTCTTCTGATCAGTTCTGTACCAGTTACAATATTTCCCCACTGATCAGAACCACCTAATTGAATGGAGCAATTTCTGTTTTTCCAAAGATGGTAGAAGTCGTAACCTTGGATTAATTGGTAGCTGAATTCAGTAAAGGAAAGCCCATTCCCGTCTTCCAATCTTCTTTTTACAGAGTCTTTAGACATCATGTAATTTACCGTGATGTGTTTTCCTACATCCCTGATAAACTCCAAAAAGCTAAATTGGGACATCCAGTCGTAGTTGTTAACCAATTCAGCTTTGTTTTCTGTTGCCCCGGAAAAATCCAAAAACTTTGAAAGTTGGGCCTTAATGCAAGATACATTATGGTCTAAAGTATCCTTATTTAAGAGGTTTCGTTCTGCAGATTTAAAGGAAGGGTCACCGATCATTCCTGTCGCACCACCTACCAATGCAAATGGTTTGTGACCAGCTCTTTGGAAATGCAGTAGAGTCATCACTCCAACCAAGTGACCAATATGTAATGAATCTGCAGTTGGGTCGAAGCCAAGATAGGCAGAAGCCATCCCTTTTGATAGGTGTTCTTCTATTTCGGGAGTCATATCCTGAAGCATTCCTCTCCAACGCAATTCTTCTATAAATGAATTCATCGATGTCTTGTGATTTTTTCGAGTCGCAAATATAGCTTTCCAAATGGAAGCATGGAAGCAAAGATCCATTGTTTACCCAATTTTGGAAAAATTGAATTTGTTGAATTTTATATAAATCTTCTTCCAATCAGAATATCCTTCTGAAATTAGACCTTATTTTTCCTTACTTTCAGGCAAACAATACTTTATTTATGAGATCGCTAGTTAGTTCTTTTGTTTCCTTATTATTCATTCTGATTGGAAATCTTTCTTACGCTCAATCTACCCCTCAATGGATGCGCTATCCAGCCATTTCTCCAGACGGTACCCAGATTGCATTTACCTTTAAAGGAGATCTGTACTTAGTATCCAGTGCTGGCGGTAAAGCGCAACAAATCACCTTTCATGAAGCTCATGATTACAAACCTGTTTGGAGTAAGGATGGAAAACAAATTGCTTTTGCATCTGATCGATACGGCAATTTTGATGTTTTTCTTATGGATGCCGCAGGAGGTCCAGCAACCCGCTTGACATACCATTCCAATGATGAACAACCCTATGACTTCAGTGCCGATGACCAGTATGTAATTTTTGGGGCTACCAGAATGGATATTGCTGCACATCGCCAATATCCTACAGGTTCACAGCCTGAATTGTACCAAGTTCCAAGAAAATCAGGTAGAGTTGATCAAATCTGGACGATTCCTGCGGAATATGTCCAGACCAATAGAGATGGCAGCATGATGATTTATCATGATAAAAAAGGAGGGGAGAATGAATGGAGGAAACATCATCAATCTGGCATTGCCCGGGATATTTGGATGTATGATCGTGCTTCCAATTCCCATACCATGCTGACTTCATTTTATGGTGAGGATAGGAATCCTGTTTTCTCCCCAGATGAATCAGAAATCTATTATTTAAGTGAGGCCAATGGAAGTTTCAATGTTTTTTCTATGCCTATTTCGGATCCATCAAAATCCACTGCTCTTACCAATTTTGAGGGCTTCCCAGTTCGTTTCTTAACCATATCCCATTCGGGGCTGATGAGTTTCGGTTACGACGGAGAGCTCTATACCATGACCAAGGGGGGAAGTCCTAAAAAATTGGAAGTGAGTATCCAGACCCAGGCCATTAGTAATCCCGATAATTTTATTGCCATCAATGGAGGAGTAAGGGAGATGGTCATTTCTCCCAGTGGGAAAGAAATTGCATTTATTGCCAGAGGTGAAGTGTTTGTCACTTCAGTAGATGGTGCTCTGACCAAAAGAATTACGAATACTCCAGAACAAGAAAGCTTCTTGGAATTTTCTCCGGATGGAAAATCCGTCATTTATTCAAGTGAGCGAAATGGAAAATGGAGCATCTACCAAAGTAAAAAGGTAAGAGACGAAGAACCTTTTTTCTATGCATCCACACTCTTAACTGAAGAACCTTTAATCAGTCTTGACCAAGATGCCTATGAGGGTAAATTCTCGCCTGATGGAAAGAAAATTGCTTATGTAGAGGGAAGAAGAACCCTGAAAGTAATGGATCTTGCTTCTAAAGAAACAGTGACTTTAATGACTCCGGAAGAACTCTTCCATATGAGGGACGGGGATCAATATTATACTTGGTCTCCAGATAGCAAGTGGTTATTGGCTACCTATAGACCTACCATGGCCAATTCGGAGGTTGTGCTGTTGGATGCAACCGGAGCCCAGAAAATGAAGAATCTAACCAAGAGTGGGTATGGGGATAATTCTGCCACTTGGGTCAATGGAGGAAAACAGATGCTCTGGTTTTCAAATAGAGATGGAATGAGAAGTTATGCCACAAGTGGTAGAAGCCAAGATGATGTTTATTCCATGTTTTTTGATCAAGAGGCCTGGGATAAATTCACAATGTCCAAAGAAGACTTTGATTTGATGAAAGAGATCGAAAAGTCAACTAAAAAAGAGGAGGAAGGAGATAAATCCAAATCTGATAAGAACGAGGATAAAAAAGTGGAAGACATCACATTTGACTGGGAAGGTTTGGAAGAGAGGAAAGCAAGGTTGACCATTCATTCATCCAATCTTGGGGATGCCGTGTTGTCCAAAGATGGAGAGAAGCTGTTTTATTTGACCAGTTTTGAGAAAGGAATGAATCTATGGAGCACTAATCTTCGTACCAAAGAAACCAAACAAGAGATCACCTTGGATGCAAATTATGGAAGCTTGATGTGGGATAAGGACCAGAAGAATTTGTTTTTGTTATCCAATGGAAGCATTTCTAAGATAAACCCTGAATCAATGAAAAAGGAAAATGTGAAGATTGCAGGGGAAATGACTTATGATTCCAATGCCGAACGAGAATATATGTTTGAGCATATTTGGCTTAGAACAAAAGGGATTTTTTATACTCCAGATATGCATGGAGTTGATTGGGATGCAGCAAAGGTAGCTTATGAGAAATATTTGCCTAGCATTGGGAACAGTTATGAATTTGCTGAAATGATTTCAGAGATGATCGGGGAATTGAATGTTTCTCATGCAGGTGCAAGATATTCCAGAAGTATTCCAATGGCAGACGAAACAGCTTCATTAGGAATATTTTGGGATTACGAATTTGATGGGGATGGAGTGAAAATTGAAGAAGTACTAACAGGTGGTCCCTTAGATAAAGCGGATTTGAGCATTAAGCCTGGGATGGTAATTCAAAAAATCGATGGGGTAACAATATCTGCAGATCAGGATTATGCTAAATTCTTAAATAGAAAGGTAGATAAATTCACGCTTTTGGAAATTGTTGATCCTTCAACTGGAAGCAGTCAACAAATTACCATTAAGCCTATTTCGCTACGAGAAGAGAATCAGTTGTTATACAAGCGGTGGGTGAAGAAGAATCAAGAGGAGGTCACTGAGGCGAGTAATGGGAAACTTGGATATGTACATATTCCAGGAATGAGTGATGGGCCTTATAGAAATGTGTATGAAGAAATGATGGGGAAATACCATGATACTGAAGCAGTGATTGTGGATACGAGGTTTAATGGCGGAGGAGATTTAGTAGCTGATTTGGCGATGTTTTTCACAGGTGAAAAGTTTCTTACTTATGCTACAGAAGACCGAGATGTAGGATATGAGCCTACTGCAAGATGGACAAAACCAACCTTGGCAATGTTTAATGAGGCAAACTACTCAGATGGCCATTGCTTTGCTTGTGGATATACCGATTTAGGAATTGGAAAAACAGTAGGAATGCCTACACCGGGTACTTGTTCGTTTGCAGGATGGGAGAGTTTGCCTGATGGAGGCAGATGGGGAGCGGTGCCAATTTCTGCTAAGAACAAAGCGGGTGAGTGGTTAGAAAACAATGAAACCCGGCCTCAATTTGAAGTGAAAAATATGCCTGGAAAAATTGATCAGGGAATTGACCAACAATTAGAAAAGGCGATCGAAGAATTATTAAAAGAAGTAGAGTAGATAATAGTACTTGAACATAAAAAAACCTGGCAAATGCCAGGTTTTTTTTGATTCTTCCTTATTTAGAATTATTGATATTCTTTGGTATTCAATGTTTCGTCATTTTTAAAGAAGTCTGTTAGTTTACCGAAGGAGTTTTCGAAATATCCTTCGAGCATTTTTTTGATGATAAATGTTCTGTATTCGTCTTTTGAAACAATTGGAAAATATTCGTGACTTTTTCCGTAGGACTTGTGACTTACAAAACCTTTTCTTTCCAAAATCCTTACAATGGTGGATACCGTATTGTATGCTGGTTTTGGCTCTGTCATTGCTGCTAGGATGTCTTTAACAAACCCCCTTTCAATGTCCCAGAGGATCTGCATAATCTCCTCTTCTGCTCTAGTTAATGGTTTCATAAAATTTTAGGCGTTAAGTTTTAAATCGTAGAGAAAATTATTCGTTTAGTTTCGTAAAAGCAAACAAATTTTTAGTTAAATTCTATTTTTACTACAAATTAAAGCTTTTTAGTACAAAAAAAACGCTTTAAAAAGTCCAACAAATAAAAGAGCCTCCATTTGGAGGCTCTTTTATTAGGAGGTTCTTAATTTTATGATCTTGGTTGCATGTAGCAGTTTTACGATGGGGTATGTGGGGTCAAATTCATACCATTTGACGGCAAAATTTGGTCTATTAGGTAATTTATGGTGATTGTTTTGGAATAGTTCACCTAACATTAAAACATCTAATAATAAGCTGTTTTTGGATTTGTCATTGTTGTCAAAGTTGGCATATCCGTACTTATGCCCGCTCCAGTTGACAATAGCACCATGTACAGGCCCCATCAAGAAATGAATAGGTAATAAGAAATACATCCACCAATGGGTACCTGGAAGTTCAAAAACAGAAATACAAAGCACATAGATAAGCACGTACAATAATCCCCACGCTACACGGATATACATCGTGTCTGCAAACTTGTCAAATTTATTCCAATCAGGGATATCCTTTGAAAATCGCTCCTCAGGAGTCAGCTTAAAGCTGAAATAATCATTATAAATATTTTTAGTTTTCCACATCATGGTGAATAGGTTTTCGGTATGATGTGGACTATGAGGGTCTTTAGGGGTATCGGAATAAGCGTGATGCATTCTATGAAGAATTGCATAGGCCCGAGGGGATAGGTAGGAACTTCCTTGCCAAATCCAAGTGAATAAATAGAAGAATCGCTCCCAATACTTATTCATTACAAACATTTGGTGAGCGGCGTATCTATGAAGAAAGAAACTCTGGCAGAATAAAGAGAAATACCAGTGTAACAGAAAGAAGATAATAATAATCACTAGCTGTAGGTTTAATTAATTGACTTGCAAATATAAACCTCTCGTGCGTAAAAAAGTTATTTTTTCTCAGTAGAGTTGGAATTGAGCATATGATAAAAATCAGTTTTTGATTTTTTTGAAATAAAATATGTAAAATTAGCTTATGGAAAACTCATCAAAAGCAGGGAATTTTTTAGTAAAAATTATAATAGGTGGAATCTCAGTTTTAATCGCAGAATTCTTATTGCCAGGAATTCATGTGGACTCGGTAATGACAGGATTTATACTGGCGGCCGTCATCATTTTGATTAATTTGACTATTAAACCCATATTGATCATTCTTACTTTGCCTATTACAATATTGACTTTGGGGATTTTTTTACTGGTAATTAATGCAGCCATGCTGCTTTTAGCTGCTGAGATTATTCCGGGATTTTCGGTAGATGGCTTCTGGTGGGCATTGTTTTTTGCAATCGTGCTCAGTATCATCAATTCCCTTTTCGGAAATACTTTGGATTCAAGAAACTAATCTATTTTGGTCTTCTACTCTGATGTATTTTCTCTTGATTCCAGATTTGTCTTCACAATAAATGGTGGGGCCTTCAGATTTTTTCACTTCTACTAATAAGATCCACTTTTCAGAATTGGTCTTCTTGCTTTCCTCATCTTTCCATTGAAAGTCATGCATGGAGATAGATACTTTGGGAGTACAATATTTTTCATTTGCCTGATCGATCATATATCTTTCTTCATTCAAATCAATTCCGATTACCTTCTTTTGATCATTAATGCCAATAACCAAAATTCCTCCTTCAGTGTTGGCCATGGCAGCTAGACTTCTAGCAATTTTAGAAGTTGATGTAACTTTTAGCTTGAAATCCAAAGTTTTATTTTCTGTAGAATTGATTAGATTTTTTACAAATTCTTCGCTAAAGAATGTAGATTTCATTTTATTCGTTTAGATTTTGAACGTATATTAAACATCTATTTAGTACTATTGAGTCAAAATTTGAATAAACTTATTAGTCGATAAAATTTTTATACGATGTCCATAATAAATGCAGGATTTGATCCAGAAAATATTGAAAAGCTCAAGTCTGAGTTAAAGAAGGCAAATAGACCCTACAAGATTATCCCCGATGAAGAAAATTCTGATGAATTTGTAAATTTTTATTTCATAGGAATGTATGAAGGGAAAGAGGTGATTTATGATGCCGCTTTGTATACGTTAAGATTACACCATGCAAGTGAAGTTTATGAAATCGCGGAGCATGAGGCAGCAAAAAAATTCCCGAACTTCAATGGGATATCTTATGAAGAAGATGAAAATGGAAATATGCTGCCATTGACGAGTGAGCAAGAAGAAGTGGGTTGGTTTATCACAGAAATGATTATGGAGATGGAAGAAGAAGAGGCCGTGAAAGTTCAGGAATTTGTTGACATTGATACCCACCATGATTTTGGAATCGGTCTAGACGCAGCTTTGAATGTGGAATTCATAGATGATAAAGTCATCAAAAAGTTCATTAAAGAATTTAATGACGATACCATAACCCTTGACGAGACCATGTATGCTTTTCAATCGGAAGAAGAGGATATTGAAGGGGATTAATCAAATTTGGAAAAAACACTTTCTATTTACGCTTGTTTAAATACAAGCGTTTTTTTTATGCTAAAAATTGCCTATTCAACCATATATGCCCATCCGCTTCCTGCTGGACATCGATTTCCCATGGAGAAATATGCGCTCCTACCACAACAATTGATGTATGAAGGAACAGCTACTGAGGAAAATTTCTTTGATCCAACAGTGTTTGGAGAGGAGGTGATTTTATCCACACATCAACCTGCATATTGGGAAAAGCTGAAGAAGTTGGAATTGACTAAATCCGAGATCCGGAGAACTGGTTTTCCTTTGAGTAAGGAATTGGTGGATAGAGAAGTGAAGATTCTTTCTGGTTCTATCCAATCCGCTCTTTTCGCCAGAGAACATGGCATAGCGATGAATATTGCCGGTGGAACACATCATGCTTACTCTGATCGGGGAGAGGGTTTTTGCTTATTGAATGATTTGGCTGTTACCGCCAATTATTTGATCCGACATCATCATGCTTCGAGGGTATTGATCATTGATCTCGATGTACACCAAGGGAATGGGACAGCTGAGATTTTTCAAAATGTCGAAGAAGTATTTACCTTCAGTATGCATGGACAGTCCAATTACCCTATGCATAAAGAAAAATCAGATTTGGATGTGGGCTTACCAGATAAAATCGAGGACGAGGAATATCTCTACCTTCTTAATACCCACCTAAATCAAATTTTAGAAAGGTTTGAGGCAGACTTCATACTTTATCAATCCGGGGTAGATGTTCTAAAAACAGATAAATTAGGAAAACTTGCATTATCCTTAGATGGGGTAAAGGCCAGGGATCAAATTGTTTTAAAGCTAGCCCACCAAAACGGAATTCCAATCATGTGTTGCATGGGCGGAGGTTATTCTCCTCAGATCAAGGATATTATAGATGCCCATGCACAAGTCTATCGACTAGCTCAGGAAATATTTTTTTGAATCTTTAACTGATTTTAACGCGACCTTCCACTTGAGCCCCTTGCAAAATCAATACTTTCTTTATATTTGCGCCCTTGTCAACTATAACGAATAAAAAGTGAAAAAAGGATTAAAACTGTTCGGTATCCTAGGATTAGCCACAGTACTATTCTACGGATGTAACCAACCTGCTGCTACATCATCTGAGGGTTCTACTCCAGAGACGACTACAGCTAGCGGTGATTTGAAAGTAGCATTTGTCTATACGGATTCTGTGATTAACAAATATGAATACTTTGTAAAGAAGTCTGAAGAGATCACAGAGAAGGGCAAAAAATTTGAAGGGGAGCTTCAAAGCAGAGCTCAAGGATTTGAGCGAGAAGTGGCTAACTTTCAGCAGTCTGCAAATAGTATGACACAGAACCAAGCATTGGCAAAGCAAGATGAACTTGGAAAGAAGCAGCAAAATTTAATGACATACAGAGATAACTTGATGCAGGAGCTTTCTGTAGATGAGGCAAACCTTTACAATGAAGTTTATACTCAGGTTCAGGAATATTTAGATAATTACGCGAAGGAAAATTCTTTGGATGTGATCTTATCCTACACCAGAGGTGGTGCTGTATGGTACGCAAGTGATGCAATGGACGTTACTAAGGCTGTGATTGATGGTTTGAATAAAAAGTACAACAGTACTTCTACTGATTCAGCAAAGTAATAACAGGCACATTTTGATATTTTAAAACCCGGCAAAGCCCGGGTTTTTTTGTGCTGAAATTTTAGGTAATTTTAGGGCTCTAATGAAACTATGAACGAATGAAAATCACGGAATTTTTAAAACACAATTACCGTCATTTTAATGCTGCGGCCTTAATTGATGCTGCGGAAGGATACAAATCCCATCTTGATAACGGTGGTAAAATGATGATTACGCTTGCCGGTGCGATGTCTACTGCTGAATTGGGTATTTCCCTAGCAGAGATGATCCGTCAGGATAAAGTCCAAATTATCACCTGTACAGGAGCCAACTTGGAAGAAGATGTTTTTAACCTGGTTGCGCATGATTATTACGAGAGGATTCCAAATTATCGGGAATTGACACCAGCTCAAGAACAGGATTTGGTAGAGCGTCATATGAACCGTGTTACTGACACTTGTATTCCAGAAATGGAAGCCATGCGGAGAATTGAAAACGTGATTTTGGAAGAATGGGAGAAGGCAGACCAGGCAGGTGAAGCTTATTTTCCACATGAGTTTTTCTATAAAATTTTACTTTCTGGAAAATTGGAACAATATTATCAAATTGATCCAAAGGATAGTTGGTTGTTGGAAGCAGCTAAGAAAAACTTGCCGATTATTGTTCCGGGATGGGAAGATTCTACTTTAGGTAACATGTTTGCTGGCCATGTGATTTCCGGAGACATTAAAAATGTCCATACCGTTAAAACCGGAATTCAGTATATGATTTACCTTGCTGATTGGTATACCAATACCGCAACTGATGAAAGTACCATTGGATTTTTCCAAATTGGCGGGGGAATTGCAGGAGATTTCCCTATTTGCGTGGTTCCGATGTTGCATCAGGATTTGCAAAGAGAGAATGTCCCTCTTTGGGGATATTTCTGTCAGATTTCTGATTCTACCACTTCTTATGGTTCTTATTCTGGAGCTGTTCCAAATGAAAAAATCACTTGGGGCAAATTGGGGATGGAGACACCAAAGTACATTATTGAGTCTGATGCAACCATTGTGGCCCCGCTGGTATTTGCCATCGTTTTGGGTCAATAGTAATGAATAGAAAAATAGAGACATACCTAAAAGCAAGTGGCATGATGCTACTTGCTTTTTGTTTTACTATAGCTACTGGTTTAGCTCAGGAGTTGAAATCTCTTTCGGGTGCCAATAGTCCACAGGATGACCAAAATCCGGTGTGGATTGGAGATAATGTGCTATTGTTTAGTAGAGCTTTTCATCCAAATAATCTCGGAGGGGTGACTGATCCAGGAGATATTTGGATGACCAAAAAGAATGAAAAAGGGGAGTGGGAAGAAGCCATTCACCGGGCCGATTTAAGCACAGATGGCTACGATTTTGCATTGGGCTTGGAAGATGCCTTGACCTTATTGGTCTATCATAAAGGGTCAGGAAGGAATGGAATGTACCAATATTCCAAGTTTGGAACGGATTGGAATTTTTTACGACAGGTAAATTTTCCGGGACTAGAAGACCTTCAGGGACAGCTGCTGGGAAGGGTTGCACAAGGAGGAAAATTAATTTTTTTGTCGGGAAAAAGAACTGACAGCTATGGAAACGAGGATATTTTCGTGAGTGAAAAAACTGGGGTAATAGATTGGTCTATTCCAGTCAACTTAGGATCTGCCATCAATACCAAAGGGCAGGAGATGAGTCCTTATTATAACCCGGAAAAGCAATTGTTGTATTTTTCTTCAAATATGCATGAAGGAGCGGAAGGGAAAGATATTTTTATTGCCAAAAAGACTGGAGATGAATGGAAAGACTGGAGTAAACCGATCAAGTGGGAACAAATCAGTTCTAGAGGCTCGGAAGTATCCGTAACCTTTATTTCTGATACAGAAGTGGTTTGGTCCAGTACCACCAATAGTGATGGTTTTGCTGATTTGATGACTTTTGAGACCATTGTTCCCTTGGAAACCCCTCAAGAATTTTCTCCTGCACCACCTGCCATCTTACCTCCTAAACAGTCAGTTTCCGAAGCGATGCCTGTTGCCAATACCTCGGATTCCATCAGTCCTATTTTCCCTAGAACAGCTATCGGAAAAGCTGAAATACAACTGAGTCAATTGGATAACACGAAGCCTACCGTTGAGGAAAAAGAACCCCCAATAGCTTGGTTGGTAATTGATGCTAAGAATAACAAGCGACTGGATTTTACCATTCTTTTGAAAGAAGGAGAAATAGAAAAGCCTGTCAATAAAATAGATTCCATGTACCTTTCAAATCTCCAATCTAAGGGAGTGGATGAAGTTAAAGTGATGTCTGAAGGGTTCTTTCCTAAGTACCTGAAAATAAGTGATATAAAATCTAATGATAAGACAGTTGTATTAATGACAAAAGTAGAGCCTGGAAGTGTGTTGCTCTTAGATAATGTAAACTTTAAAAGAGGTACCTCTGAATTGGAAGGGGCAGAAACGGTTGCTTCCCTTACAGAGTTGGCCCACTTTCTTGTAGAAAATCCATCTGTAAAAATCAGGATTAATGGGCATACTGATAGTGTGGGTGATCCTGGTTTAAATAAGGGGTTATCGCTAGAGCGAGCTGGCAGCGTGAGAGATTTTTTAGTAGAAAAAGGAGTGGGATTTGAAAATCTAAGGATTTCAGGTTGGGGAGGAACAAGACCGATTGCTTCCAATGCGACAGAAGCTGGACGATCAAAAAATCGAAGAGTTGAATTAGAAGTAATTCAATAAAAAAATGGCTTTGAGGGATTCACTCAAAGCCATTTTTAATCATCCTATGTACTATAGGGAATAATCTCCTCGATAGTTTCGCCTAACAAATTGATTGGCCGGTTCAAAATTTGTAATCTTCATATTCTCACCATCCCAAAGTAATTTGATCCCTCTACCTGGATAATCATATTGATTTTCTTCTCCTTCTCTTGCCACTCGATAATCATAACTTCTGATTGCAAGATTACCCATCAACACAGATTCAGTCAATGGACCTGCAATAGAGAAAGGAGAGCTTAATTGATCAAATTCTTTAGAACCATGACCTGCGATACAAGCATCTACCCAGTTGGCATAATGTCCTCGGTCTCCGTTTGGCACCCGATACAGAGTTTCTGGTACCTGTATGTCTTTGGTTCTTGAGGTTGGAAGTAATTGTGGGTTTATACCATAGGTTGAACACATCATTTTACCTTCAGTACCCTCTATTATTACTCCATTTCCTCCATCTCCCATTTGCTCATTGGCTTCCAATTCCTCTGGTCTGGTAGGTTGAATACCTCCATCCATCCAGTGGAATTCAAGATCTTCCTTGCCTGGTCTATCAAATCGAAGTGTAATATGAGAGGAAGGAGGGCAACTTTCTGGGAAATAACCCCGCTGGAACTCTCCTACATAAACTGAACCTACGGATGCTTCAGCTGATTTTGGATAGCCAAGGCCTAATACCCTGAAAGGAGGTTCCATGATATGGCAAGCCATGTCCCCTAAGGCACCTGTACCATAATCCCACCAACCTCTCCAGTTGAATGGCACCAAGTTGCCGACATAATCCTTATAAGGAGCAGTACCCAGCCATAAATCCCAATCCAAATCAGAAGGAGGAGCAATTGGTTTGTCCGGCCATTGAATTCCCTGGGGCCATACAGGACGGTTTGTCCAGGAGTACACTTTAGTTGCTTCTCCTATTAATCCAGCATTATACCACTCCACCATTTTTCTGACACCATCACCTGAAGATCCCTGATTACCCATTTGAGTAACTACTTTGTATTTTTCAGCAGCCTCAGTGAGCATTCTAGCTTCATAAATATCATGGGATAAAGGTTTCTGTACATAAACATGTTTTCCCATTTTCATGGCCATCATGGCGATCACCGCATGCATATGGTCCGGAGTGGATACTGAAACCGCGTCAATATTATTGCCTTCTTTTTCCAACATTTCACGGTAGTCCTTGTAGTAGGCTGCCTTTGGATGTGCTTCTCTACTTCCTTTTGCTCTGGAATCATCCACATCACAAAGCGCAATCATGTCTACTTTACCGGTAGAAAAAATACCTCTCACGTCTCCGCCTCCCATTCCACCAACCCCTACGCTGGCAACTCTTAATTTATCGCTAGGAGCTATAAATCCAGGGCCACCCAACACATGTCTAGGTACAATATAGAATCCCGCTAAGGCTGCGGTGGTAGTTTTCATAAAATCTCGGCGGGAGTTGGCAGAGATCTGATCCTTCTTTTTCATGGAATTTTAGGTTATTGATATCAAGCAATTAAAATATAAAATGCTTATCTCATTTAATAGTTGTTTTTGCTAGTAGGTATATTTTTCTTTAAACGGGGTGCCAATGTTAATCTTCGAGGCGCTATTATCAAAACTCTTATTCGAATAAATTTGATTTATGGCTTTAAGATATTTAAAAATTTAGAGTAAGTTTAAGCAAATTAATAACCCATGAAAAAATCTATCTTCGGCTTGTTATCACTCATGTCAGCTGTTGTTTTCAGTTGCCAAGAGCCTATTCACAGCTTAGACGAGTCCGCCATTATTCCTTTACCCAGCACCATTCAAACTTCTTCGGGTGCATTTGAATTAACCTCTTCTTCCTCTATTCAGCTGGTAGGAAATTCATCTAATCTTTCCTATTTGGGATCATTTCTGTCTTCTAAATTAAAGCCTGCTACCGGATATGAAATTCCAGTAGGAACTGAAGGTGGAGATATTCAATTGGTGCTTACTGGTAGTGACGATTCAGAGAACTATACCCTTGACATCGATGGCTCCTCTGTAAAAATTTCCGCTAGCTCAGAAGCTGGGATTTTCTATGGTATTCAAACGTTCATTCAGTTGTTCCCTGTTTCCATTGAGAATTCTTCCGTGGTAGAAGAGTCCTGGAGAATTCCAACAGGAAAAATTGAGGATGAGCCGGACTATGCCTATAGAGGTTCTATGCTGGATGTTGCCAGACATTTTTTTGGAGTGGAAGATGTGAAGCATTACATCGATCAGATGGCTACCTTAAAGTTAAATTACCTGCACTTGCATTTAACTGATGATCAAGGATGGAGAATTGAGATTAAATCCTGGCCAAACTTAACTGCAATAGGAGGAAAAACCGAAGTCGGAGGAGGAGAAGGAGGATTCTTTACCCAAGAAGATTACAAAGAAATTGTTGCCTATGCAGCTCAAAACTTTATTACCGTCGTTCCTGAAATAGACATGCCAGGACATACCAATGCCGCTTTAGCTTCTTATGGTGAGTTAAACCCAGGCGTGAATTTGCCAGATGGGGATTTCAGTACCATGAGTGAGGGGAAAATCGATTTTGATATTTTGGATAAAAACCCGCAACCAGCAGAATTATATACGGGTATTGAGGTAGGCTTTAGTACACTGGCCACTAACAAAGAAATCACCTATCAATTTATTGAGGATGTAATTAGAGAAATCTCTGAAATTACCCCTGGACCGTATTTTCATATTGGTGGGGATGAATCCCATGTTACCGAAAAAGACGATTATATCTATTTTGTTGAGAAAGTACAGGAGCTTACCGCGAAATATGGAAAGACCAGTATTGGATGGGATGAAATTGCCACCACCCAATTAAAGGAAGGGAACATCGCTCAATTCTGGGCTTTGGCAGAAAATGCCAAATTGGCCAAAGATCAAGGAAACCAGGTTTTGATGTCTCCTGCCAAGAAGGCCTACCTGGATATGCAATACGATTCTACCAGTAGATTGGGATTGCATTGGGCTGCGTATATAGAATTGGATTCTGCCTACCTGTGGGACCCAGCTACTTATGCCGATGGAATCAATAAATCTGATGTGATTGGGGTGGAAGCACCTTTATGGACGGAGACGATTACTAGTAGAGCAGATATTGAATACATGGTATTCCCAAGATTGGCCGCCATAGCAGAGGTAGCATGGACTCCGACTCCAAAAAGAGATTGGCCTGATTTCCAACGCAGGATTGCTGTGATGGGAAAAAGATGGGATATTAAAGGCATTGAATTTTACAAATCACCAAAAGTCAATTGGTAAGATTTCTCGATCTTCAAAACCCGGGTGTAGTTTAAATACACTCGGGTTTTTTATTACCATTCTTAATCAAATACCTTTGATATTGCTCAAATTGGGGCTATTATCGGGATTAATTTGATATTCGAATCCTACTAAACCACAAAAAAAAACACACGCTATGGGCGATCTAATTATATCCTTCAGCAATTGGATTTGGGGCACTCCAATGTTAATCATGTTGCTTGGAGGAGGAATGATCCTTTTTTTTCATTCTGGGTTTATTCCTTTTAGAAAGATCGGCCATGCAATTCGCTTACTCAGTGGAAAGTATGACAATGAATTAGCTCCTGGTCAGATTACCTCTTTTCAGGCATTGTCTTCTGCCATTGCAGCTACGGTGGGATTAGGGAATATCAGTGGCGTCGCTATTGCGATCAATATGGGGGGGCCAGGCGCGATCTTTTGGATGTGGGTTTCGGCATTTGTAGGAATGGCCACCAAATATTACACCTGTAGCTTAGCCATTATGTTTAGAGGGAAGGATTCTTCTGGGGAAGTCCAGGGTGGCCCTATGTATGTGATTGAAGAGGGGATGGGTAAGAAGTGGAAATTTCTTTCTGTTATCTTCTGTACTGCCGGTGTATTGGGCTTATTAGCCATTTTTCAAGCCAATCAGCTGACTGCAGTATTGAGGGCTGTAATATTTATGCCTGCTGGTTTGGATGGGGGAGAAACTTCTAGATTTATATTAGGTGGGATAGATCTTGGGCAAAGTACACGTTGGATATTAGGAGTTACCATGATGCTTTTGGTAGCTATTGTAATTTTAGGAGGTATCAAAAGAATTGCCGCCGTTGCCTCTCGTATGGTTCCCTTTATGGTTGCCTTGTATTTTGTGACAGTTTTGTTGATAGTATTCAACTATATAGAGGAAGTCCCTTCAATGCTTTGGAAAATCATCGAAGACGCTTTTACAGGAAATGCAATTGCGGGTGGAGCAGTGGGTGCAGTGATCATCACTGGTGCCAGAAGAGCAGCTTTTTCCAATGAAGCAGGAATTGGGACAGCTCCGATGGTTCATGGGGCCTCCAAAAACAATGAACCGATTCGAGAGGGATTGATCGCCATGTTGGGGCCATTTATTGATACGATAGTGGTTTGTACGTTAACTGCATTGGTGATTATGCTGACAGGAGTATGGGAAACAACAGAACATGATGGTGTAAGGTTGACCTTAAACGCATTCGAAATGGCCTTGCCTGGATTAGGAAAATATTTGCTAATGGTTGCAGTATTGATTTTTGCTTTATCGACAATGTTTACTTATTCCTATTACGGGCATAAATGTTTCAATTATTTATTTGGAGCTGACAAGGCTGATTATTACAATTATTTTTATTTGGCAACCATTGTCATGGGGGCAGTAGCTTCTTTGGATGTGGTGATCAGTCTGGTGGATGGCATGTATGCGATCATGGCGATACCAACTATGATTTCAACCATTTACTTGGCTCCAAAAGTGAAAGAGGCATCCAAGGATTATTTTAAGAGAATGAAAAATGTATAAAAGGTGAATGTTCTCATTGCTCCAAACGCTTTCAAAGGTACCCTTTCTGCGATTGAAGCAGGAGAAATAATTGCATCTTCAATTCGTTCTCGTCATCCCAATGCTTCAGTTCAGATGATTCCTATTGGAGATGGGGGAGATGGAACCTGCCAGTTATTGGGTTTTTCTCTAGGCTTAACCCCAGTTTCCTATTTTTGTCTTAATGCAGTTGGAAAGCCTGTACTTGGAACCTATTACCAAGAGGGAATCAAAGCTTATATAGATGTTTCTACCTATTCTGGTTTAGGACAACTTCCAGCAAATGAATTGGATATAAAAGTGAGTTCAACATATGGGACGGGGCAAGTGATCCAACATGCAATTTCCAATGGGGCCAAAGAGATCATTTTAGGTTTAGGTGGGAGCGCAACCATTGATTTAGGAATTGGGATATTACAAGCCTTGGGTATTCAGTTTTTGGATGCCAATGGAAGGAGCCTTGTTCCATTTTCTAAGGACTTTTTATTTAGAATTAAGCATATACAAAAAAGCCCCAAAACCCCGAAAGTGGGATTTACATGTCTCTGTGATGTTAAGAATAGATTTGGGGGGGCTGATGGGGCTATTCCTGTATTTGGACCTCAAAAAGGCCTCAAAAGAGAGGATATATCCCACTTTGAAAATCAATGTGCTGTATTGTTGGGAATGATGTACAGCAAATCAAATCTTTCATTTCAGGACAAGCCTGGGTTTGGTGCAGCAGGAGGAATTGCAGCTGGACTTTCTGGCTTTTTTGAAACCAAGATTGAAACTGGAGCCACCTATTTCTTTCATCAAATTGGTTTGGAAAAAAAGCTGGAAAAAGCTGATTTCGTGATCACTGGTGAGGGAAGATATGACGAACAGTCAAAATCGGGAAAGGCCTGTTTTGAATTAATGAAATTAGCTCAAAAATATAACAAACCCATTTTTCTGATTACATCTGGCGAGGAAGCCATGAATGCAGGCTTTACCAGCGTTTATCAACTTCCAGATTTAGATTTTCGAAAAAGTGATTTTAGGGAAACAGCTAAAAAACATTTAGAGAAAGTCTCAGGAAGTATAGAATTGATTTAAAAAAGTAATGGCATAAAAAAAGGAGGTCAAAAACCTCCTTTCTAATATATGCTATGTTTAGATTACTTCTTTTTTGAAAAAGTACTTTTCACGTCAATTGCAGAAATTCCTGCGCCTAGACCGATTAATACGCAAACTATCAATAGAAAAGTTTGTGCTCCAAATGCAATTGGTGAACTGAAAACATCAAGTAGTATCATAATTTCTTTTTCATTGAACTTAACAATGCCCGAAGATAATTTCAAACATTGAAATTACCAAAGCTGAACTAGTATAAAGCAATTAATCTTTAATCTAGGTCGTCTTCTAAATCGTCGAAGTCATCTTCAAAATCCTCATCATCATCGAAATCAACAATGTTGTCATCGAGGAATTCGTTTTCTTCGTCTAGATCGTATTCGTCTTCGAAATCTGCTCCGAATTCATCAGTGTCATCAAAATCATCGAAATCGTCGAAATCGTCATCAATGTCCTCCATATCAGTTAATTAAATGGTTGTGTGAATGAATTAATGCTGCGAATTAAAATAAAATTTCATTTTAGACAATGCGTTCCCAACTATTTTTTTTCAGGTTAATCCAATCCGGATTTGAAATGAAATTTTTGAAAAGACCTTTTACAAATGATGGTAAGCGTAAGAAATAGTCACGTATTTAATTAAAGCGCTGAGTACTAATAAATAAAAATTAGTTCAATTTATTTGACCAAACTTTTTCCAATGCTCACAGAAGTTAAAAAAATTGAAATTGCTTTCAAACATTTTAAAAAAAAACCTCCGGAATGAGGAGGTTAATTGAATATACTTTTAATGTATTTTTTTATCAGAGGTTTAGATAAATAATCCTTTACGATTTGGTACTTACTCGCCTTATTGATGTCCCTTTCATCCACAGAACTACTCAGGATGTATACCTGTGCCTCATTTTGAGCAGTATCAAATGTGTCTAAGAAATCCCATCCAGTCATCTCTGGCATATTCAAATCTAAGAAAAGGTAATTGGGCTTGATATTATAAATTTCATTCAAAGCGGCTTTTGCGCTTTGATATTTATAAAATTGACAAGGCTCATTTACATTCTTGGATATCAATTTTTCAGTAACAAATGTACTGATAGGATCATCGTCTATGAGAACTATGGTTAACATCAAAATGCAAAAATGTGCAACTGAACAACAATTAATATATTACAAAAGTAACATGATGCTTGAAAATCACAAATATTTTGCCAAATTATCTTTAACCAAAATATCTTTTATTTTGCCAAGCACTAATTTTCTGACAATCCAACGTATCTATGGTTAGACTCTACCTATAAGAATCTGCTGAATCGGAGGTTTGGCAGTGTTACTTTTTACATGATATATGCAATAGCTGTGCCTTCGTGATATTAGGAGTTCTCTTCTGAATTTGGGTTTTGTGGTAAATCCGCTAAAAAGCTTTCAATTATTTTGTCTACAGTTTTTAGAACTTTTTTATCCTTTCCTTTTGGACTAGATACTTCAGTAACTCCTGTCAATGTCATTAAAAATTTATCTTCTGTAGGATCTATAAAATCAACGATCACCTGCAAAAGCTCATAGCTTGTAGTTTTTGTGCCATAATTAGGATTCATATACCTAGAAGCTGCCCAAGGATCCCAAACTCTATATCCCCAATAAGGATAGGGTGTAGAGTAGTTACTGGTTGTTCTTTTTCTCGGATCCTCATTGGAGGTATATCGGATCACTAAGTCTGGTTTCTCTCTATCATATACAAGACCTTGGGCTTCTAAGGCTTCTTGTAAATGAATCTGAACTTGATGGTCTATAAATTCAGACTTAAATTCTTTCATTCCTACTTCCTGATTAATGATCACAAAAGAGGAATAGGGTTTTCTGACTGGTATTTCTGTATTTTCTTTGAATATATCTATGGAACTACAGGATGAAAGGATGAATGCCAGAAGTCCTACTAAGTAAATGGGTTTATTCGAAAACATGTTGGGTAATATTTTGTCTTACTTGATACGTAATGCCCTAAGCAAAGTTAGTCAGCAGTATATAAACGAATATAATGAAAGGATTATTCCACAAACTTGTTCTTGCCTAGGAATCATTGTTATTTTTGACAAAATTTTCAACCATGCAAAAACCGGAATTTGACGATATTTTTATGGAATTGGCTGTGAACTTAGCCAAAAGGTCCCATTGTATTAAAAAACATGTCGGTGCCGTTTTGACAAAGGAGACAAGGATTATTTCAATAGGATATAATGGTCCACCGGCGGGTACCCATAATTGTGATGTGGAATTTCCAGATCATGGATGTGCCAGAGATAGTAAAGGAAGTTGCTCTCTTGCACTGCATGCGGAGCAAAATGCAATTCTTTATGCAGTAAAAAACAATACTTCAGTAGAAGGTTCTACGTTATATGTAACACTTTCGCCATGCTTGGCCTGCGCAAGAATCATTTTTTCTATGGGAATTTCGAAAGTGGTATTCCTTTATTCCTATGCAGAATACAAAGGGATAGGCTCTGATGAAGGGGTTGATTTCTTGAGGAAATTTGGGGTTCAAGTAGAAAAATACCCTGAGGAATTGTTGGTTCAGGATGATCTTATTTAAATAAAGTTTACCTCGGCTTTAAGCGGGATCCCGAACTTTTCTAACACTGAGGCCTGGATATTTTCAGCTAGCTCTTTGATATCACTTCCTTTACTTTGACCATAATTAACCAAAACCAAGGGTTGCTTGGTATGCACACCTGTTTCACCAAAGCGCTTACCTTTCCAACCACTTTGCTCAATTAACCAGGCAGCAGGGACTTTTTTCCCTTCTGGCACGTCGTACCCAGGGATATTGGGGTATGATTCTTTCAGTGCCTTCCAATCTGCTATGGAAATTGTAGGGTTTTTGAAGAATGAACCTGCATTTCCAATTTCTTTGGGGTCAGGAAGTTTGGATTGCCTTATTTTAATCACCGCATCACTGATTGCTTGAATGGACAATTCTTCATTTCCGCTTTCTTTGAGTGTTTCTTGAATCGTGCCATACTCAATATTGAATTCAGGCTTTTTATTCAATTGAAAGGTGACGGAAGTGATGATGTATTGCCCTAGTAATTCATTTTTAAAAACACTCTCCCTATACCCGAATTTACATTCCTCTTTGGTAAACTCTTTTTGTTCCAGGTTAGCTCGGTTTAACGCTCTAAGACTATGAAAAACATCTTTAATTTCTACGCCATAAGCTCCAATGTTCTGCATGGGAGAGGCTCCAACTGTACCAGGAATAAGAGATAGGTTCTCTATTCCAGCCCATCCTTGAGCAATAGCATGGGTTACAAATGAATGCCAGTTTTCTCCGGCACCGACTTTAACCCACACATGATCCTCATTTTCATCCACTACCTCAACACCAGCTATCTCTATTTTAATAACCAAGGAGTTGACATCCTGGGTTAAAAGAATATTGCTTCCTCCTCCTAAAATAAAAACCTCAAGTCCCCTGTTTCTGGACCATATTAAAGACTCGATTAATTGTTCTCTTGAATTGACACTGGTAAAAAATCTGGCTTTTTTATCTAAGCCAAACGTATTAAAGGGCTTAAGGGAAATGTTTTCTTGTATATTCATGAAGGAAATCTTGTATTGCGAAATAAACAAGATTTAGCCAGATAAGAAATGAAATTTTCATTCCTTTCACATATTTCATGAAAGAATTAATACTAAATGGGGTCAGAATTAGGCCTGGGCAAAACTTAAATTTGGAGTTGCCAATCGCAAAACTTCCCACTCATACGCTGATTGATTTACCGATTTTCATTCGATCGGCCAAGAAACCCGGTCCTGTTGTATTAATATCAGGAGGGATTCATGGAGACGAAATCAATGGGATAGCCACTGCCAAAAAGATTCTCGAGGAAGTAGATGAAAATTTAGATTTGAGAAAGGGAACTTTGATTATCATACCGTTGGTGAATATCTATGGATTCTTATCAAACAGTCGAACTTTTCCTGATGGTAGGGATTTAAACCGGAGTTTCCCTGGAAGTAAGAAAGGATCGTTGGCTTCCCAGATCGCATATATTTTAAGCAATGAAATCATTCCATTAATTGATTATGGAGTGGATTTTCATACTGGAGGTAGAATGTTGACCAATTACCCCCAAATCAGGGTAGATTATAGCGACCAAGAAGCTTTGGATTTAGCGAAATCCTTTGGTTCCCGCTTTGTAGTCAACTCAAAATATATCGAAAAATCCTTTCGAAAATCAGCCTATAAATCCAATAAACGTATTTTAGTGTATGAGGGAGGAGAGTCCATGCGTTTGGATGAGTTTGCCATTGATGAAGGGGTACAGGGAACGAAGAGACTTCTTGCTAGTTTGGAAATGATTGATAACTTATCTGACCCTCCTGATACCATTTTCCTAAACGGAAGTGATTGGATTAGAGCCAAGGCCTCGGGAATTTTTAATTCGAATATCCAGTTAGGAGAGGCAGTGAAGAAAGGACAGGTATTAGCAAAAATATCTGACCCTTATGGGCAAGTAAAAATTCCTGTAAAAGCACCTTCAAATGGCTTTGTCATTGGAATTAACAATATGCCAGTAATCAATGTAGGGGATGCCTTAATTCATGTAGGAAAAGAATAATTTGAAACGTTAAACTGATAACCCCTTATTTTTATGCGTGTTGATGAACAATTCAAACACATTAGAAATCATTCATTATTCCTCTGTAGGGATTTGATTACTGAAGACTTTAGCCTTCAGGCATCGGAAGAAGTAAGTCCTCCTAAATGGCACTTAGCACATACTACTTGGTTTTTTGAACAATTCATTTTGATACCTTTTGCGGAAGCATATCATGTGAAGCACCCCCAGTTTAACTTTTTATTCAATTCGTACTATAATTCATTGGGAGAGAGAACCGCGAGAAATCAAAGAGGGTTGATGACCCGGCCCGCTGTTTCTGAAGTGTTTGATTACAGGGAATATGTAGATCAAGCGATGCTGGAATTAATTGCTCAAGGGAATGAGGAAGTGCTTTCCTTGGTGACCTTGGGGCTCAATCACGAGCAGCAACACCAAGAGCTTTTGGTTACGGATTTAAAGTTCAGTCTTTGGTTTAACCCTTTAACTATCTCGGTGATGGATATAGGTGAATATATCATTCCAAATTCCAGTCCCTGGGTAGAAAAAGAAGAAGGGATATATGAAGTGGGCTATAAGGGAAATGGGTTCTGTTTTGATAATGAATTGAATGCGCATAAAGTATACCTAAATGCATTTAGAATTTCGGGAAATTTGGTCAGCAATGAAGAATACTTGGAGTTTATCAATGCGGGTGGATATGAAAATCCTATTTACTGGCACGATGAAGGTTGGGCTTGGGTCCAGCAACAGAAAGTAAAAAAGCCATTGTATTGGGAGTATTCAGAGGGTACGTGGAAATACTATACTCTGAATGGCAAAAAGTCAATTGATTTAAAGGCTCCTGTGGCTCACGTGAGTTTCTATGAGGCTTCTGCATTTGCAAATTGGAAAGGGAAAAGGTTGCCGACTGAATTTGAATGGGAAGTAGCTCAACAGGATTTTCACTGGGGTTCCAGATGGGAATGGACCAATTCGGCCTATTTACCCTATCCTGGATTTAAGATCGCTCCAGGAGCTTTAGGAGAATACAATGGTAAATTTATGGTCAATCAAATGGTGCTTAGAGGGGCCTCTGTAGCTACTCCTGAGCATCATTCAAGACCCACCTATAGAAACTTTTTTCATCCTCATTTCCGTTGGCAATTTATGGGGATCAGACTAGCCGAATCAATATAATATGAGTTCAAAAAATTTAGATTTCGGGTCCTTTGCCCAAGATGTCATGTTGGGTTTGAGTTCCCATCCAAAAACCCTTCCCTCCAAATATTTTTATGATGAGAAAGGGGATAAGTTGTTTCAGGAGATCATGGAGCTTCCTGAATATTATCTGACAAGAAAAGAGTTGGAGATTTTTGAAAATCAGCATGAAGAAATCCTGAAGCCAATTTTGAACTTGGGTCAATCTTTTAACCTGGTAGAATTGGGGGCAGGAGATGGGCTTAAAACAAAGATCTTTCTTCAATATTTAATCAAAGAAAAAGCTGACTTTGAGTATTTTCCAATTGATTTTTCGGCTACTGTCCTAGAGGAATTAAAAGGAACCCTGAAAACTGAATTTCCTGGATTAACTGTTTCCACTATTAAAGATACTTATAGAGGTTCTTTGATCAAGCGGGATTGGGAAAATGGAAAGCCAAATTTGATCTTATTTTTAGGTTCTAATCTCGGAAATTTTAGTTTGGAGGAAGCATATGATATATTAAATCATTTACGAATTGGAGCCAATCACCAAGACTTCGTTTTGTTAGGGTTGGATTTAAAAAAGAATCCTCAAACCATTTTGGATGCCTATCATGATTCTAAAGGGGTGACGAGATCTTTTAATTTAAATCTTTTGGATCGGGTTAATAGAGAGCTTCAAGGGGATATCAATACAGAGAATTTCATTCATTGGCCAACCTATGAACCTGTATCTGGAGAGTGTAGAAGTTATTTGGTCTCCATGGTTGAACAAACGATTAATTTAAAAGCGCTGGATCAATCTTTTCATTTGGAGGCATTTGAGCCCATTTTTACCGAGATAAGTAAGAAGTACAGTTTGACCGAGATTGATGATTTGGCGGTAAAAGGAGGATTCCGAACTGTACAGAGTTTTACGGATAAGGAGCATTACTTTGCGAATATCCTGTGGCAAAGAATCTAAATCAAAAAAGGCATCCAGATAAATTGGATGCCTTTTTTGTGATTAATAATAGATATTAACTGAAGTACTGCTTTAATCCTTCTAATCGTTCGATCAATTCCTTTTCTGTGCTTCGATAGGCAGACCTGTTTGATAACTCAGTGTTGACTGAAAAATAATATTTAATCTTAGGTTCAGTTCCTGATGGTCTTGCTGAAATTTTGCTACCATCTGCCAGATAAAACTGCATGACATTGGACTTGTCCAATTCAAGAGGAATTACCTTACCTGAGTCTACATAAGTAACGGTACTGGCCTTCACATCCACTATTCGATCTACTTTCTGTGAATTCATTTCTTTTGGTGGATTTTGTCTAAACCCATTCATTAAAGCCTGAATTTGTTCTGCACCATCTTTCCCTTTTTTGGTCACAGAAATCAGATTTTCCTTATAGAAACCAAATTGCTCATAAATTTCTGCAAGTACATCAAATACAGTTTTTCCTTTTGATTTATAGTAAGCAACAACTTCAGCCACCATAGCACAGGCACTGACACCATCTTTGTCTCTTACAAAATCCCCCACTAAATAGCCATAGGACTCTTCTCCACCTCCAATAAATTTCTTGATGCCTTCTAACTCTCTGATGATTGCTGCAATATTTTTAAAGCCTGTCAATACGGAGAAGCATTCCACTCCAAAACCTGCGCAGATTTTGTCAATCAATTCTGTGGTCACAATGGTGTTGACCATAAACTGATTTCCATCGAGTTTTCCTGCTTCTTTCCACTTACTCAATAAGTAATAGGTCAACAAAGACCCTGTTTGATTTCCATTGAGCAGTTCATATTCTCCTGATTCATTCGGAACGGCTGCTGCATATCGGTCTCCGTCGGGATCACAGGCCAATATTAATTCAGCCCCCACTTCTTTTCCCAGTTTAACAGACAGCGTTAAAGCTTCTGCTTCCTCAGGATTGGGGTACACTACTGTTGGAAAGGTTCCATCAGGTTCGGCTTGCTCTTTCACAATATGTACATTTTCAAAGCCAAATGCTTTGATGGCTGCAGGAACCATTTTGCCTGAAGCTCCATGAATAGGAGAGAAGACAATTGGTAAGTCTTTTTGTTGTTTGATTTCCTCAGGGGATAAGCTGAGACCTTTTACCTTCTCCAAGTAAATGGCATCAAAATCCTCCTCTATATAACTGAATAGCTCATCTTGTTTATTCCAATTTACCTGATCAAAAGAAGTGATTTTCTGAACTTCTTTAATGATGTTGGTATCATGGGGAGCAACTACTTGCGCTCCATCATCCCAATAAGCTTTATATCCATTGTATTCCTTTGGGTTATGGGATGCAGTGATCATGACCCCACTTTTACATCCATAATGCCTCACAGCAAATGAAAGCATGGGCGTAGGTCTCATGTCTTTGAAGTATAATACCTTAATTCCGTTAGCGGTTAAGACATTTGCTGTGGTGGTGGCAAACAAGGTATTATTGATTCTACTGTCATGTGTAATCGCTACTTTGATATCTTCACCTTCAAAGCACTTCAATAAATAGTTGGCCAGTCCTTGGGTAGCCATTCCGATGGTATAAATATTCATTCGGTTGGTTCCAACACCCATTAAACCTCTCAATCCTCCCGTTCCGAACTCAAGATCTTGATAAAATGAATCAACCAACTCTGTTGGATTATCATTAATCAGCTTCTTGATCTGGGTTTTAGTATCTTCATCGATGTTTCCATTCAGCCAACTTTGGGCTTTTTCGAGTATGGCAGGGTCTAGTGCGCTCATATGTTAAAAATTTCTTTGAAATCTAATTTATAGAAAATGTGAAATAAAGCCATTTTATCACCACAAATCCTTGTCTTTTTTAATTGAATTATTTTTAAACCACCTTACTATGAGAAGTTTATTGTTTTTTGACCTGGGAAGGGATTTTTTTAAGCGTAGAATAAAACTATTTTTAAGGAGTTCTATCACCCGCTCAAATTAATGGAATTCCCTTTTCGACTAGGTATACCTCAGCTTTTCTTTTTTGTTTTTATGATCAGTATGGGCAATGCCCAAGATTTGCAACATGATCAAAGAATATACCTAAGCGGAAAAGACGCTGCCAGTGCTGTTCTCTGGGATTTCAAAATATCTGATGGGAAAAATGCTGGGATTTGGACCCAACTACCGGTTCCATCCAATTGGGAAATGCATGGTTTTGGAACACTTAACTATGGTCATGATCATCGTGATACAAACAAATTACTTGGAAAAGAATTTGGAGAATATCGTTTAGAATTCTTTGCTGAAAAGGGGTGGAAAGGACAAACTGTCAATTTGGTATTTGATGGTTCCATGACGGATACTGAAGTTTGGGTGAACGGTAAAAGTGCTGGACCTATTCACCAAGGAGGGTTTTACAGATTTCAATTTGATATCAGCAAATTGTTATCCTACGGGGATACTAATTTACTTGAAGTGACTGTGAGAAAAGTATCTGATAATGAATCTGTTAATAAAGCAGAACGTGAGGCTGATTTTTGGATTTTTGGAGGAATATTCAGACCAGTATTTTTAGAAGTTTTACCAAGTTTTCATTTTACTAGAATTGCAGTTGATCCCAGGCATGATGGGAATTTTAGTGGATTGGTACTATTGAACAAAGTTCCAAAGTCCAGTTGGTTGGATATTGAACTAATTGATCCGAATAGTGGCCAGACTGTAGGGGAATTCCAGCAATCTATTGACTCTGATTCGGTAAGTTTTTCTCATCAATTTTCAACTATCAGAGCTTGGAATCCAGAATCTCCCACACTTTATAATGCCATTTTCAGATGGATGGATGAGGAAGGAGTCCTCTTTGAGAAAAGTGAAACAATAGGATTTAGGTCTGTGGCATTGAAAGAGAAAGACGGATTATATATCAATGGGGTGAAAGTTATCCTCAAAGGAGTGAATAGACATTCTTTTTATCCAACTTCAGGGAGGGCTTTGAGCGACTCAAACCATGTAGAGGATATTCTTTTGATGAAGGAAATGAATATGAATGCGGTGAGAATGTCTCATTATCCCCCGGATGAGAAATTCTTAGAATTAGCGGATTCATTAGGGTTATTTGTATTAGATGAGGTAACTGGCTTGCAGGATGCTTATGATGAATTGATAGGGCCAAAGTTAATTCAAGAAACGGTGTTAAGAGATGCGAACCATCCGTCGGTGATCCTTTGGAATCATGGAAATGAAGGAGGTTGGAATTTTGAAAATGAGCCCGCTTTTCATCAAGTTGATATTCAAAAAAGACCTGTTATTTATCCATGGCTATTGCGAAATCACATCGATACGTTTCATTACCCCACTTATAATTCTAAGGAAGGAAGATTGGATCGGGGAGTGGATGTGTTTATGCCTACAGAACTTTTACATGGTTTGTATGTCGGTGGGGCTGGTGCAGGTCTGGGTGATTTTTGGACAAAGTACTCTGGAAACCCTTTGTTTGCAGGAGGTTTTTTATGGGCATTTTCTGATGAAGCAGTAAAAAGAGCAGACCGATCGGATAGCTTAGATTCTGATGGAAACCATGCTCCTGATGGAATCCTAGGTCCTTTTAGAGAAAAAGAAGGAAGTTTTTATAGTATTCAATCTGTTTTTTCTCCTATCCAGCTAGACTTTTTAGAAGAGGGAATTTCTGTTGGAGGAAAGGTAAACGTTACTAATCATTACTTATTTTCTGATCTTAATACCTGTCAGTTACGGATAGAAGTATTGAAAATAAAAGGTTGGCAAGGAACCTCTGTTTTGAGCAGTAATTCAATTTCTCTTCCAGCACTTCGACCTGGACAATCGGCATTGGTTGATTTACAATTGCCTGATCAATGGAAAGAAGGAGATGTTTTAAAAATAACAGCTGTTGGTATCCATGGGGAGAAACTTACTACTTGGGCAAAACCTTTGCGTGAACCCAAAGAGGGAATCAGAAGGTATTTTAATTCCAATGAAATTGAGATATATCCCATCAAAGTCCGGGAATCCACTGCTGATGTCCAAGTAGAAGTTGATGGGAAACTCTTCTTTTTCGGAAAGAAGTCTGGCAATTTAGAGTTGGTAAAAGTGGGGAGAAGATTTTTCTATTTATCCCAAAACCCAAAACTGGAGGGAGTGAAGCTGGAGCCTACTAAAGTCTCTTGGAAAAAGATAAAGGATGGTTCCATCGAGATTCATTCCTCTTTTCAGGATCAATTGGGGGACATTATTTGGACAGTATTACCAAATGCCCAATTGAAAATGGAAGCATCTATTTCACAAATACCTACACCAAGCAAGGAATTGCTTGGTGTAGGTTTTCACTTCCCTGACTCTTTGATTGTAAAGGCGGATTTGATCACAGATGGTCCATATCGAGTATGGAAAAACAGGAGGGAAGGAGTTGGTTTTGGGCTTTGGGGAAAAAAATATAACGATACCCAGACTGGCTATAGTTTAGAAGATCTACAATATCCTGAGTTTAAAGGATATTACTCAAATTTCCATGCTGCCAAATTGATAACACACGAAGGAGAGATCGAGATAAAGACCGAGACACCGGGGATATTTTTAAGCTTGTTCAAGCCTAAGTATCCAGCTGAATCTACTTTCGGAGTAATGCCCACCCAAACAGAATCCGATCTCAGCTTTCTTTATGATATTCCAGCTATGGGTACCAAATTTCATTTAGGGGCTGAAATGGGGCCTGTTCAAAATGAATCTCCGGAAAGAAGGATACAACCCCTGATATTATGGTTTAATTTTCGCTGACTGGGACTCTTTATCTATAATTACTTCTTTTTTTTTAACTCTTGAAAAATGCTCATAGGGAATAATTCCATATCCATATTTGATGGAAAACACCTTGGTAAACTCTGCTCCAAAGAAGAAAATTAAACAAGAATAGGAGACCCAAAGCAGGATTAAGATCAAAGAACCTGCTGCTCCGTAAGTGGATCCGGGGTTGGTAGCCCCAAAATATAAGGCAAGTAGAAATTTACCTACTACAAATAAAATAGCCGTTAAAAATGCTCCCACCCAAACTGTTTTCCATCTGATTTTGGCATCAGGTAAATATTTGAATATCAAGGCAAATAAAAATGTGATGACGGAAATGGAAAGGACCCAGTCTAATGTAAACGCCAAGTAAATCACAAATTCGGGTAATTTACTTGATAAGAACTCACTTAAAATGGAAATCAATGCTGTGAGAATAAAACTGACCAAAAGAAGAAACCCAAGTACTAAGACGAAACCAAAACTTACTAAACGGTCCTTGGCCAATTTATACCAAGTGATTTCATCTGTAAGTTTCAATTCCCAGATTTGGTTGAGTGAGACTTTTAAATGATAAAAAACGCCCGTCGCTCCGAATAATAATGTCCCTACACCTACCACAGTAGCCAAGATATTTTTATCACTTAACTCGGTACTTAAAATCATTTCCTGAATGATTTTGGCGTTATCTGGACCTAAAATATCCTGAAACTGAGTGGATAGATTACCTGCTACGATATCGGGGCCCCAAATAGCTCCCACAGAATTGACTACAATCACCAATAATGCTGGCAGAGATAAAACCGCATAATAGGCAACTACGGCACTTAGCCTTGCTGGGTCGGAGGCCATCCATCGGTGATAGGCCATGACAATTAGTTTTGGTAAATCACGAATATGAAACCTACTTGGGGTCATCAAATCTTCTTTGGGACTCGAATCCATGCTTAATTAGAGTTTTCTTTAGTCTTTAGTAAGGTTAGTGCTCCTAATTCTTCCTTCATAGGAACCCCACCTTTGATTCCAAAGTCCAATGTTCTGATAGGGAATGGGATAGTAATTCCTTCTTGATCAAAAGCTTTCTTTAAAGCAATGATGGCTTCGTTTCTTGCAGGGATGAAATTAATTTCTTCGGTGGAGAATTTGACCCAAATATTCAAAATGAAATTGATGGAACTGTCTCCAAATCCTGTCCAAAAAATACTTGGCTCTTCAGTTGACAATCTACTGGGCAAATCTTTCATAGCTTCTAAGGCAATTTTTTGTACTGTTTCTAAATCTTCCCCATAGCTGATCCCACATTCTATCTGTACCCTTCTTTTGCCTTCCTCTGTATAATTGATGAAAAATTCCTGGAACAACATTCGGTTTGGAACATGTACAATAGGGCCATTGTAGGTTCGAATTTTAGTCACTCGGAGGTTTACATCAATCACTTTACCTTCATGTCCGTCCTTGGTCTGAATGACATCACCGATTTTATAGGGTTGGTTGAACGTGATAAAAACACCTGACATGAAATTGGCAGCTGTATCCTGGAAAGCAAAACCCAAGGCCAAACCCATGATACCTAATCCCGCTAATATGGATGAAACGGTTTTGCTTAATTCCATAGCAGAGAGGGAAAGCATGATTCCTAGAACCAAAATCCCCATAAATATGATCTGACTTAAAAACCTACTTATGGTCGGATTAATATGAATTTTAGTAAGGTATTTATTTGAGTACAACTTTAGTTTTCTCGCCATGAAAATTGCAATAGTCATGATGAGGATGGCCAATGCCAAATTAGGTAAGCTGCTAATAGCTGCTTCTCCCCATCCTTGCAACTTTTCGGTTATTTTTTCAAAAACTTTTTGCGCATCGTATCCAAATATTTCTGCTAATCTCATGTCCTTTTTTTTGATTCCATCTTTAAAATGAAATCTTCATGCCATGTTTAGCATGAATTGAATAAGGGGAGATAAGCGGGGATAGGGGAATTAAATAATATCCTAGACAGTGTGCTTTGGGGCTGATAATCAGGTTTTTGAAGGAAAAGGAACTTGTATGATTTCCTTTCTAAAAAGAAAAATAGACTAATAAGAGGTGTTTTACCAGAATTAAAAATTTTGATTTTGCCCGATTTGGGGAATTAATTCCTTAGCTACTTTTGGTTTTTTTCCAATTGATTCAGGATAGTTTGGGAATTGACTCCTAATTGTCTCATGATTTTTTGAACATCTTTTTGATGAAGGTTTGTCCTTTTTATTCTCTTTTCTTCAAAGATAATCACATTGCCTTCCCAAATATTTGGGGCACCCGGCACAAAAATCACTAAGTCTCCATTGTCTAATTTATCCACTTCGAATCCCAACATCCATCCATCGATGGGGGCTAGGACTACAGGGAAGTTGGTCTCCGCAATTAATCCTGCCTGGTCTTGAAGAGTGTTCTTCATCAGGTGATAACCTGGGAAAAGTGTCAAAATATTGTTTTCTATCCAATTGACCATTTTTAGTCCCACACCTTTACTAGCTATATATCCGGCTACCAGACAAATTAAAACCAGAATGATGATGCTAAGTAGGTAAGGGCTACTTGTAATAAAATATTTGTCACCAAAGTTTTCAGTAATAGAGGTAGCTAAAGGTCTCAGCAAACTGATAGCTTTTTCTAAAAAGATAATTGCCAGGACGATAGGAAATAAAAAAAATATTCCTCCTTTCAGAAGTTCATTAAATAGACCGATTAATTTTTTCATGGATTCCGATTTTAAAAAAAATTAGAACATTTTCTTATGGAAAAAAAATGCCGGTGCAAGACCGGCATTATTTTATAAGTTTCCTCTTAATTCCTGCTCTCGTTCAATTGCCTCAAACAAGGCCTTAAAATTGCCTTTTCCAAAGGATTTAGCTCCTTTTCTCTGGATAATTTCGAAGAATAAAGTAGGTCTATCCTGAACAGGTTTTGTGAAAATCTGGAGTAGATACCCTTCCTCATCCCGATCAACCAGGATGTTTAACTCCTTGAGGGGTTGAAGGTCTTCATCTATTTTTCCTACTCGATCCAAGAGATCATCATAATAAGATTGAGGGACTTCCAAAAATTCGATTCCTCTTTTTCTAAGTTCGGATACTGTATGGATGATATCGTCGGTGGCAATCGCCATATGCTGCACCCCGGGCCCGTTATAGAAATCCAAATACTCTTCTATCTGAGATTTTTTCTTTCCTTCTGCCGGTTCGTTGATTGGGAATTTGATATAGCCATTTCCATTGGAAACTACTTTTGACATTAGGGCTGAATATTCCGTAGAAATATCTTTGTCATCAAATGTGATCAACAATTTAAATCCCATCACATCTTCATAGAATGAAACCCAGCGGTTCATTTCACCCAGCTCAACATTTCCTACACAATGGTCGATGTATTTCAACCCTATTGGAGTAGCATGATAAGTGCTTTTTCTTGGGATAAATCCCGGAAGAAATACACCCTTGTAATTTTTACGTTCTACGAAGGTATGGATGGTATCTCCGTACGTTTTTATGGAAGCGGTTTTGACTTCTCCATGTTCATCTTTGAAGGTAGCAGGCTCTTCTACAGATTCAGCTCCCCTTGATGTGGTTTCATACCAGGATTTTTCCACATCATCTACCCACAGGGCAAGTACCTTGACACCATCTCCGTGACGATTGATATGTTGGGAAATTGGAGATTCAGATTGTAAAGGTGAAGTCAATACCAATCGGATTTTATCCTGTTTTAACACATAGGAAGCCCGATCTTTAATCCCAGTTTCAGGTCCTGCATAAGCAATCAATTCAAATCCAAAAGCATATTGATAGAACAGGGAAGATTGTTTGGCATTGCCTACATAAAGCTCTATGTAATCGGTCCCATTGATAGGGAGAAAATCTTCAGTCATGATTAAGTTATTTTTTGGGTTTTATATCTATCCCAAAGTTATAAAATTAACCAAAGAAAATTTTGTGAATAGCAATTATTCTTGAGGGTTTTTATTAGCCCACAAAGTAATTCCTGCCATGATCAAGAAGGTCAATGCCCAGGGTCCTATTCCGGGTTCAAAAGACAAGAGCATCAAAGCTAGGTAGTAAATGGGCCCCATTGTAAATCCTATCAGAAATTTCATGGTGGAGTCAAATACTTTGTCCTTGATTTTAGGACTTCTCCAAAGCCAAACCCAATATAATGGGAAATGAAAGATCTTCATGAGCTTGTTTTTCAACCCTGAAAAGGGAAGGATGGGAGCTTTTACCACACCAGTTTCCAGAAACTCTAGAACTGCCTCCTGGTCATTGAGATCTACACCTGCTTCAATGAGTCTGTTTAAATTGGCCTCGTAATTTTCATTGGGAATTTCTACCACTAATTCATGAAGCGCCTTTTCCACAGACTTGGTCAATTTTCCGGATTGGGAGTTAGGCATGTCTACCTCTATGGGTTCACCAAAAATCATATGAACCCTGCTTCCTGATTTTCTATGCGCGGAGTAGTTGATTCCTACAGGTAAAATAACGGGGTCAGTTTGAGGGTATTTTTCTTTTAACCCAAATGCCATTCTAGTAAATCCTTTACTCAATGGCCGTAGATTTCGGATTAGGCTATGACTGCCTTCAGCAAAAATGATCACCGTTCCGTTCTTTTTTAGAATCTCATAGGTTTTATCAAATATTTGCTGATTCTGTTGAATGGTTGAAAATCCATCGCGAACACGGTATACTGGCAGCATGCGGATAAAATCCAATAACTTAGCTGCCAATGGACTTTTAAACACAGAAGCCCTAGTTAAAAAGAAGGGATTTAATTTAGTATGAGTAGCTAAAAGGAGAGGGTCAATAAGTGCATTTTGGTGATTAGCAACCAGAATTACCGGCCTCTTTTTGGGAATATTTTCTTTCCCATCCACTTTGATGTTTTTGAAATAGAGATGAAGGCAGGCCTTGACCATAAGCCTCAACCAATAATTTACAAAATCTTTCATTCTTTATATTTCCATAAGGTGGCTATCGTAATTCCTGAAATCAAATGCCAAATGCCCCAAAAGGCAGTGATAAAGGCCATTCCTCCAAGTCCATTAAAATAGGTAAAGATAAGAACCAACCCCAATCCTGAGTTTTGAATTCCTGTTTCAATAGTTAATGTTTTGACATCAGCTAAGGGAAGTTTGAATGCTTTTCCGGTCAAAAAACCAGCCCCCAAAGCAATAAAATTGTGTGCTAAAACCCATAAAAAAATCAATGAAATGTAGCTTAAAAAAAGGTTCAAGTTTCCCATAAAGGCAATTACAATGAATGCAGCGAAAATAAGAAGACTTAGGGGTTTTAGGATTCTAGATGCTTTCTCTGCCAATTTTGGCGCATTCTGATGAGTTAAAATACCCAATAACAGGGGTATCCCTAATATTAAAGCAACGGTAAAAAAGGCATCTTTGAAATCTAGGCTTATTTCTTGGAGCAGGTTGGAGGTAGGTCCGTATAGACTTGCCCAGATCGCAAAATTGACTGGAGTACTAATGATGGAAAGGAAACTTGAAAACCCTGTTAAACTGATGGACAATGCAGTATTTCCCTTTGCCAAATTGGACAGGAAATTGGAAATGTTTCCTCCTGGACAAGCTGCCACCAAAAACATCCCCAATGCAACACTTGGAGGTGGATTAATTAAATGAACCAAGATCCAGGTTAAGAAAGGCAATAAAAGGAATTGTGAAAAAACGCCCAGAAAAAAACTTTTGGGATTTTTCACCAAATACTTAAAATCTTCGAACCTTAAATCTAAAGCCACTCCATACATGATCAGCGCCAAGGCAAGGTTGAGGAAAAGTAGGTCTTGGGGGCTAAAGTTTAATTGTATGGAATCTAACTCGTTATATGCTTGCATGAAGCCTTAATTCATAAGGATGGGTGTCTTCACTCTTAATTTATTGTAAAAGAGAATTCCAATAATAAGCAATTTGGGGATGAAAACACGCATGTATCCAGTTTAGACCTATTTTTTGCCTTTTCGAAAAAAAATAGTGCAATCGATTGCGTAGGTATCTAGTTCACTCATAGAATAGGCATTGACCCAAAGAGACGAAATGGTTAGATTAAAGAAATTTATGGTAGTGGCTAAGCGGACAAGTTCTTGGTCTTACCAGAATTGATGATAAATAACCCAAAATAGTGATACCCATGACCCAGCGAAGAGAGTTTATTAAAAAAAGTGTGTTAGGTACTGCCGGCATTGCCATGGTAGGTATGAGTATGTCTGCAAAATCCTATGCTTCGATCTTAGGAGCCAATGATCGAATCAACATGGCCGTAATTGGTATTAGGGGACAGGGAAGCAACCATATCAATCAATGGTGTGCTTTGAAAGATAATCGAAATGTTCGTCTGAAAACGCTTTGTGATGTGGATGAACAATATTTTTCTGAAAAATCGAAAATAGTAATAGAAAAAACGGGTGTGACACCATTAACCGAATGGGATATGCGTGCTGTTTTTGATGATCCGGAAATTGATGGGGTTTCCTTTGCTGTGCCTAATCACTGGCATGCCTTAGGAACCATATGGGCTTGTCAAGCCGGTAAACATGTGTACGTCGAAAAGCCAGCAAGTCATAATGTCTTTGAAGGAAGAAAAATGGTGGAAGCAGCAAGAAAGTATGATCGAAGGGTCCAAGTTGGTTTTCAAAATCGATCCATTGCCAATGTAATGGAAGCCATGGAGTTTCTGCATGCCGGAGGAATTGGTGAAGTTTACATGGCCAGAGGTCTTTGCTACAAGCCAAGAAATTCATTTGGCAGGGTCGCTGATAGCAACCCGCCAGCATCTTTACATTATGATCAATGGTTAGGTCCTGCACCTTATCAACCCTACAATGAGAAAAAAGTCCACTATAATTGGCATTGGCATTGGGCTACGGGCAACGGAGATACTGGTAATCAAGGTCCCCATCAATTTGATGTGGCACGTTGGGGATTAAATGCAAATGAACATCCCGTATCAGTTTATTCTTCTGGTGATATTTATGGAGTGACGAAAGAGGAATGTTCTCAAGAAACACCGAATACTCAAACTTCTATTTTTAAATATGCCGATGGAAAAACTTTGGAGTTTGAAACAAGAGGAAGGTATACCAATGGGGAAGCCAGTTTAGGCATTAAAATCGGCAACGTATTTTATGGCACGGATGGATACCTAGAAGTAAATGGAAGTTCTTGGAAAGCTTTCAAACAAGACGAGAAAGAACCATTTGCTATGAGTAAGAAGTCCCAAGAAGCTGGTCCAAGTAATCAGGTTTTGGCTGCTCCTGGAGGGGCAGAGCATTATGCTAATTTTTTGGATGCAATTCGATCAGGCAATAATGAAACATTGCATTGCGATATTGAAGAGGGCTTTATTTCCTCTACTTTACCATTGATTGCCAATGTCAGTTATTTAACAGGACGACAATTGCATTTTGATGGAAAAACAGAAAAATTCATCAAAGATAAAGAGGCGGATAAACTCTTGACCAGAGATTATCGAAAAGGCTTTGTGGTCCCTAATCAAGTTTAATTGTTAAAGACTAATTATGTTTGAATTAAATTCAAGAAGAAGTTTTTTGAAAACAGGGATTGCAGCTGGGCTAGGCTTGGCTGCAGGAAATTTGCCGTTTTCACTTCTTGCAGAAAATGCAAGAAAAGGAATGCAATTTGGGTTAGTGACCTATCAATGGGGAAGAGATTGGGATCTTGAAACCTTGATTTCTAATTGTGAAAAAACAGGGGTGCTTGGGGTGGAGCTGCGAACCCAACATGCGCATGGAGTGGAAACATCTTTAAGTTCTTCGCAGAGGCTAGAAGTGAAAAAGAGATTTGAAGATAGTCCAGTGACCTGCCTTGGGTATGGAAGTAATTTTGAATATCATAGCCCCGATCCCATGGTAGTTCAAGATAATATCGAACAAACCAAAGAGTACATCAAACTTTGTAAAGATATTGGCGCCAGTGGGATAAAAGTCAAGCCTAATACCCTCCCGGCAGATGTTCCTAAGGAAAAAACCATTGCTCAAATCGCAGATTCATTTAATAAAATCGGTGCTTTTGCAGGTGATTATGGGCAAATGGTACGGGTAGAGGTACATGGGCATTTGACTCAGGAATTACCAACTATGAAGGCAATATTTGATCAGGTAAGTGACCCCAATGTGAAAATTTGCTGGAATTGTAATCCTGAAGATTTATTGAGTCCCGGTCTGGAAGCGAATTTCAATTCTGTTAAACAATGGTTTGGAGACACTGTCCATGTTCGTGAGTTCAATGAAGGAGATTATCCCTACCAAGAACTGTTTAATCTGTTCGCTAAAATGGACTATCAAGGTTGGATTTTGATGGAAGCCAGAACAGAACCGAATGATCGGATAGCTGCCCTCAAGGAACAATTAAACTTATTCAATACATTAAAATCAAATGCTTTAGGAATAGTCTAAGCGTTGAATTATAACCCCAAACAATCCATGCAATTAAAAAAGTCAATTCAATTCGCAGGACTGGTATCTGGTTTTTTGATACTGAATGCCTGCAACTCTGGAAATTCCCAAAATCAAGAAACAACCAATGAAATGGAAAAGTCATCCAATACAGTCCAATTGGTTCAAGATGAAGCTGCCCAAAAAGTAGATGTATTGGTAGATGGAGCACTTTTTACTTCATTTATTTACCCAGATACCTTGGACAAACCTGTATTGTTTCCTATCAATACATCGAAAGGAACTACCATTACCCGCGGATGGCCATTAGCCCCAAGACCAGGAGAGCGGTTTGATCATCCTCATCATATAGGCTTATGGTTTAATTATGGAGATGTAAATGGTCTGGATTTTTGGAATAATTCTTATGCGATTCCAGAAGAAAAGAAATCTGATTATGGGCACATCACATTGGAAAAAATAAATTCCATTTCTTCCTCAGGAAATACTGGGAAATTGGAAGTGATTCAAGAATGGAAAAATGAAGCTGGACTAACCTTATTAGAAGAAAAAACTACTTTTATTTTTGAGGCTACGGATGATACCAGAACGATTGAGCGAATTGCTACGTTGACTGCGATAAATGGACCTGTTTCATTTACCGATAATAAAGAAGGAATGATTGCAATTAGAGTTGCTAGGCAATTAGAACATCCTTCCACAAAACCTGAACTTTTCACCGATGCATCTGGAAAAATTACGGATGTACCAACGATGAATAATGAAGGAATTACAGGAATGTATACCAGTAGCAATGGAAAAAAAGGAGATGATGTGTGGGGGACAAGAGGAGATTGGGTAGAGTTGGCAGGATCAATAGAGGGGGAGCCTATATCGGTAATTTTATATGACCATCCAGAGAATGTAGGATACCCAACCTATTGGCATGCCAGAGGCTATGGTCTATTTGCAGCAAACCCTCTTGGCCAAAAAGCGATGAGTGAGGGAAAAGAGGAATTAAATTATCAATTAAAAGATGGAGAATCGATGACCTTTAAATTTAAAGTGGATGTAGTTTCGGGAAAGAGTATAGAAGAAGGTCAAATTGTTGAATATTTTAACAGTTGGAAGACAAATTAACCAGTATATATATAATTCAATACAAAAGCACTATTTGTTTATAGTGCTTTTTTTTATGTATCAATAGCATATTTATTCAATATACTTGTCATAAATGATATAATTAGCACCAATATTATATTCTGGCATCATGTATGAAATAATATAGGAAAACTCACCATAAGGGTGTTTGATAAACTAAAAAACCTTAATAATCAATAGATTATATGGGTACGTGTGTGAATTTTATCCTCAATTTGTGTGAATAATATTCAATCAATGTTTTTTAGTTTCTATTTAAACTTCTTAAATTATTCGTACATATGATTTTATCTATTCTAAAACGTACTTTTATCCTATTAGTACTTTTTAGTTTGGTTTCTTGTATTGATATAAATGGAGTAAATATATTTCCAAATAGGAAAGATGATGGTGTTATTTCTGCTATATTAAACGGAGACCAATTTGAAGTCGAAAGTGGGAAAGGGATTTTAGCGTCTGAACATGTAATTGCAGAGATGGAAAACCGTGCTGATTCATTTCTACTAACGGTTTATGGAATTCGTGTCAAAGATGGAGGAAAAGCATTGGCTCTTGGATTTAAGATAGGTGGAAAGAACCTGGAGGAGCTATCCAGTGGAACTGAATTCAACGAATGGAATTTGATTGAAAATTCTGAAGTGAATTTTGAAGGTGCCATGGGAGCAGTTGAAATGAGAAACTCTGTCAAATCTAAAGACCATCTCTTCCAGGCTAGTTCCAACCATACTGGAGAAATGGAGTTACTGATAACAGATATTGATGTACACAAGAAATTGATATCAGGAAGATTCAGTTTTTCTGCCTTAGATGAGGAGAATGGAACTCTGGTTGAAGTTGAAAATGGGACTTTCGATAATATTAAATGGGAATGGATTTAAATTAATTAATAAGTTTCAAATAAGTTTTTTAAAGTAAAAAACCACCAAAAACAAACTATAACCAATCTAAAAAAGCTAGATTATGATCAAAACAACAAGATTTAGAAATTTGATGATTGCCGTAGCAGCTACCGCATTTATCACATCTTGTACGGAGGAAACAGATGAAACTCCAGCAATCACAGAAAGTGAAGTAACTATTTCTGCCACCCTAGGAATTAGTAGCTTGGAGGATGCCAGTGCCAGAACTACAGATTTAGATTATGGGAATTTCTCGATTGAGTCTGTAAAGGTTTCCATCGATAACGTCAAGCTAATTTTAAGAGCTACAAGTGAGGACAAAAAGAAACCAAGCATTGTACAAATCAGAAATAATGAGCCACAGATTTTAAATTTAGTGGAAGATGGAGAGGTTCAGATTGTGCAAATCGGTTCAGTTATGGCGGCAGATGGAGTTTATGGTAAGTTAAACTTGGATTTTGTTCATGCAGATGTTCCTGAAGATGACGAAATGCATGGATTATCCATCTTTGCTAAAGTAACCTGGTTCGGTGTCCCTGCTGAGGTTTCTATAGATATCGAAGATGAGATGCTCGTACAGTTCAACCAAGGCATCGAAGTGGCAGGTGCTCAGGATATGTTGTTGACCATGTATATGGATAAATTCTTGGAAGGTGTTAACCCGGCATTAGTATCTGATGGAAATGGAGATGGATTAATTGAGGTTGGTCCAGACAACGTGGATGGCAATGGCCAAGCGTATGATGAAATCGTTTCAAACATTGAAAGTGCCCTTGAAATGAAAAACGGAAAGTTCAAAGACAAGTAATTCTTTTCGACCTAAGGTCAATTGATTATTGAAAGCATCAATCTAATTACCACTGGTAAGTTGGATTGGTGCTTTTTTATTGATTTAGAATGCCTGCAATTCCAATACGAACCAATCTTTATGTTGATTTTTTAAAGGAAGTACAGAAGAAATAACTTTTTAATGTTTAATATCTTTTATAAATTTTAATCCGTGTTGTCCTTATTTTAATTTACTTTAGGAAGATTCGCCCAAGTAACCCAAGTCTAATTATTCAAGAGGGTAAGACTTTCATTTTTAATCCATTTTAAAATCTGTCCATGTCCATTAAGGTTGCTATTAGGCATTTTACCAGATACGATTACGATCGTCATATTTCATTGGGCCCCCAGGTCATTCGGTTAAGACCTGCCCCACATTCCCGAACATTTATCAAAGGATATTCTCTAAATGTAAAGCCTGAGAACCATTTTATTAATTGGCAACAGGATCCTTTTGGAAATTACCTGGCAAGAATTGTATTTCCTGAAAAAGTCAAGTTTTTTGAAATAGATGTGGAAGTGATAGCCGATATGGTGGTCATCAACCCTTTTGATTTTTTTGTAGAAGACTATGCTCACACATTTCCATTTACCTACGAAGAAGGGTTAAGTGCCCAACTAGGACCTTATTTAGAGAAAAAGGAATCAGGACCTTTATTGATGGAGCTGGTTGCCAAAGCCAAAAGCTTACTCCAAAAAGATATGATTACAGTGGATTATTTGGTGGCTATCAACCAATTAATCAGTAATGAATTGAAGTACAATGTGAGGATGGAGCCAGGGGTCCAAACTTGTGAAGAATCCATGTTTATAAAATCCGGTTCTTGTCGTGATTTTGCTTGGTTGATGGTGATGGTGCTTAGGCATTTAGGCTTGGCATCAAGATTTGCATCAGGATATTTAGTCCAATTGAAATCTGATGAAAAATCCTTGGATGGACCTTCCGGACCAGAAGAAGATTTTACGGATTTACATGCTTGGACAGAAGTATTTGTGCCGGGTGCAGGATGGATTGGATTGGATTCAACCTCTGGTTTATTTGCCGGTGAAGGGCATATTCCTTTGGCATGTACTCCGAGCCCACAGGATGCAGCACCGATTTCCGGGATGGCTGAACCAGCCGAGACTACTTTCCATTTTGAAAATCAGGTAACCAGAATTGAAGAAACTCCCAGAGTAACGAAGCCTTATTCTGAAGAGGTTTGGGAAAAAATCATTCAGGTGGGTGATCGGGTGGATGAAGATTTAGTTGCGAATGATGTGCGTTTAACCATGGGAGGGGAGCCAACTTTTGTTTCAGTCGATAATCAAGATGCCCCTGAATGGAATACCGATGCCGATGGTGAGCATAAAAGGAGTTTATCCAATATACTTTTCCACAAATTAAAAGTGGAGTTTGGGCAAGGTGCCTTGATGCAGTATGGTCAAGGGAAATGGTATCCTGGAGAACCGCTTCCTAGGTGGAAATTGGCTTGTTTTTGGAGAAAAGATGGTTATCCAATCTGGCATGATGATTCTTTAATGGCAGATATTTCCAAGGATTATAAACTTCATAGCCGTCATGCCAAAAGCTTCATGAATCATTTGGTGAAGCAGCTACATGTGGATAAAAACAACATTTCTCCATTATACGAGGACCCCTTTTATTTTATTTGGCAGGAGGGGAGAGTTCCTGTGAATATTGACCCCAAAAAATTCAACTTAAAGTCATCTCTAGAAAGACAAAAACTTGCTGAGTTATTAAATAAAGGCTTGGGTAAACCAGTTGGTTTTGCTGTTCCATTGGAATGGGAGCTACATGAACAAAGGTGGCAGAGTTGTAAATGGAGATTTAGGAGGGATGATTTGTATTTAGTGCCTGGAAATTCTCCAGCGGGTTTAAGGCTTCCATTGGATTCCATAGAGCATACTGCTGAAAAGGATGAACCCATTGCACCTGTTCAGGACTTGTTTGCCCCGGTAAAAAAGCTCCCCAAGTCTTCCAAGAAATCAAGCCCAAAACTCCCTCCCATTAATTCTAAAAGGATTTTTAAAACCACTTTGGTGGTGGAAGTCAGGGAAGGGAAGCTTTTTGTGTTTTTCCCTCCAACCACCCATATAGAGCATTACTTGGACCTTGTCAGTGCGGTGGAACGGACAGCCAAAAAAATGAAATTGCCTGTGTTGATAGAGGGATATGACCCTCCTTCGGACAAGAGGATAGAAAAAATGATGATCACTCCTGATCCGGGAGTAATTGAAGTAAATATTCAGCCTGCCAAATCCTGGAAAGAGGTGCTGCATAATTACCGGATCCTGTATGAAAAAGCACGGGAGTCGAGGTTGATCAGCGAGAAATTTAATGTGGATGGAAAGCATACTGGGACAGGAGGAGGAAACCATATTACTCTTGGAGGGACTTCCCCGGAAAATAGTCCCCTGCTTAGAAGGCCTGATGTATTGAGAAGTTTTATCACCTATTGGCAACACCATCCTGCATTATCCTATTTGTTTTCTACTCAATTTATTGGTCCGACTAGTCAGGCTCCAAGAGTGGATGAAGGAAGAGATGATATGCTGTATGAGCTGGAGTTGGCATTTCAGCAAGTACCAGACGGTAAAGAAAATGAAATCCCATTCTGGATGGTAGATCGGATTTTCAGAAACTTATTGGTTGATATAACAGGAAATACCCACCGGGCTGAGTTCTGCATTGATAAGCTGTATTCGCCTGATTCGAGTAGCGGTCGATTGGGAATCCTTGAATTTAGAGGCTTTGATATGCCTCCTCATTACAGGATGAGCATGGTTCAATTGTTATTGATCAGAGCCTTGATGAGTTGGTTTTGGAAAGAACCTTACAAGCATAAACTAGTGAGATGGGGGACTTCTCTCCACGATAAATTTTTACTTCCGCATTACTGCCAAAAAGATATGTTGGAAGTAGTGAATGATCTAAAAAGAGCGGGATACGATTTTGATATCTCTTGGTTTGATCCTTTCTTCAGTTTTAGATTTCCGTTTATAGGGGAGCTGCAGGCAGATGAAATCCATATTGATTTGAAAATGGCAATCGAACCTTGGCATGTATTGGGTGAGGAGATTTCAAGTTCTGGTACAGCCAGATATGTGGATTCTTCCTTGGAACGGTTACAGGTGAAAATTACTGGATTGACAGATTCTAGATATGAATTGCTTTGCAATGGGTTTAAGATCCCTTTGAAAAACACTGGAGTACATGGAGAATATGTGGCGGGGATCCGATATCGTGCATGGCAACCTTATTCGGCATTGCATCCTACGATAGGAATTGATACCCCTTTGGTTATTGATCTATATGATACCTGGACCAAAAAATCTGTGGCTGCCTGCCAATACCATGTAGTACATCCGGGTGGTAGAAGCTATGATAACTTCCCGATTAACAGCAACGAAGCAGAGGCTCGAAGAATTTCTAGGTTTTTCGACTTTGGACATACAATTACCAAGGAGAATCCTATTAATTTCACGGCGAAAGACGATCATAACACCGGAAGATACATCACCAAGTTGGATGGACCTCCTGTCTATGAGAATACATCGGAAATCGTAAACCCCGAATTTCCGTATACAATGGACCTTCGTCGCTATAAAAAAAGATGAGGGTAAACGATAGAATGTGCAATTAGTTCAAGTCAGAGGAATGATTGAGTCATATCTTATTGAAAAGATGTTCAATAATGCGCCGTTTCTGGATGAAATGGCCACCGACCAAGGTAAAATACATTCCCACTGGGAGCGGATAGCCAAATATTACGAACAAATTGGCTCGGAGAAAATGCGGCAATTTCAAGAGGAAGTTAGCCGGCAGCTTCGGGAAAATGGGGTAACCTATAATGTGTATGGGGATCCGGATGGGATGAACCGTCCTTGGATTTTAGATCCTGTTCCCATGGTTTTTAATTCCGAAGAATGGGAAGGGATAGAAAAAGGATTGGTTCAAAGGACTCAGTTATTAAATCTGATTCTCAGTGATTTATATGGTGAACAACAACTGATTAAAGAAGGCCTTATCCCTTTTGAATTGATCTATAACCACCGGGGATTTTTAAGGCAAGCACATGATATCAAATTAGAAGGTGAACAACAACTGATTCAATATTCTTCGGATTTGGCTCGTGGCCCCAATGGCATGATGTGGGTACTTCATGACCGTACAGATGCTCCTTCAGGTGCTGGATATACATTTGAGAACAGGGCCGCAATGACAAGGGTATTTCCTGAATTGATCCGTGAAAACCATGTTCGTAAAATCACCTCTTATTATCAAACATTCAAGAATACCTTAGGACACCTTACCAACAATAAGGAAAACCCAAGAGTGGTGTTGCTTTCTCCTGGTCCTACCAATGAAACCTTTTTTGAGCATGCCTATATTTCCTCATTTATGGGATTTACCTTGGCATTTGGAGAGGATTTAACGGTCAGTGGTGGGTATGTCTGGCTTAAAACCATCAAGGGGCTCGAGAAAGTGGATGTGATTATCCGTAGGGTAGATGATGTTTTTTGTGATCCATTGGAATATAAAAACGATTCGCATTTAGGGGTAGTTGGGTTGATGGAGGCCGTACGCCAGAAAAAAGTATTAGTCATTAATCCTTTGGGTTGTCGTGTGATGGAGAATCCAGGTCTAATGGCTTTTCTTCCAAAAATATCCAAACATTTATTGGGTCAGGACTTAGTATTGCCATCAGTAGCCACCTGGTGGTGTGGTCAGCCTAAAGAGAAAAAATTTGTATTTGATCATATTGAAACGCTGGTAATCAGAAATATTTATAGAGGAACGAACCATAAATCAATTTTTGGAGGTGATCTCAGCAAAGAACAAATACAACGTTTAAAGAAACAGATTGAAAAAAATCCCTACATGTATGTAGGGCAGGAAATGGTGGACTTCTCCACATCTCCTTCCTGGATCAATAACAAGCTGGAAGCGAGGAATGCGGTATTTCGTAGTTATGTGATTGCCGATTCGGAAAACAATAATTACAAGGTAATGCCTGGAGGGCTTTCGCGAAGTTCTCCGGAAAAAGGTGCTTTTTTGGTTTCCAATCAAACAGGTGGAATCAGTAAGGATACCTGGGTGTTAGGTAAATCAAAAGAGCCCATATCCGTTGTTTCTAAAACGATCAAAGTTCAACCTTTGGTAAGAAATGTCCTGCCAAGTCGTACAGGAGAAAGGTTATTTTGGCTAGGTCGTTATTTAGAAAGATCTTCTTATGCGGTTCGATTAATGCGAATGACTTTGTTGTCCTATAATGAGGCAGACGAAGATATCCATATTCACGAAACTCCCGTTTTGAGTACTTTGTTAAGAACCTTAACCATTTTAACAGGAACTAGTCCCGGATTTATGGAGAAGGCTACCTTAATGAATCCTGAGGAAGAGTTATTGGATTTGGTCCATAAAATTGATAAGCCCGGAAGTTTAGCGTATTCAATTCAATCTTTCCTAACCAATGCCTATGCGGTTCGGGATAGACTAAGTTTGGACACCTGGAGAATTCTGGATAGTATCTCAGAAGAGTTGAATAAAATGCGGCAAAGCAATACTTCCTTGATGCAAGCCTACCATAGTTTGGATAATATGGTAGTCAAATTGATGGCTTTCTATGGGTTGAATATTGACAACATGACCCGGGAACCAACTTGGCACTTGTTGAACATTGGCCGTTTTATTGAGTCTGCTGCTAACAACTGCACCATCCTAAGAGGGATGTTGTGTCAGTCTTTTGACACAGAGTCCAACAAGGAACTGATGGAAGATACCCTTCGCTGTAATGAGAGCTTGGTGACTTACCGGTATCGCTATAGATCCAACCTGGAAATGCATGGGGTATTGAGTCTTTTAATCTTACATGAGGATAACCCAAGATCCTTGATCTATCAATTGTTGGAAATTGACCAGCATTTAAAATCATTGCCGAATCAGGATGATCATGAAATGTTTGGGGTGGATCGAAAAAAGTTGTTGGAGGCAATTACCAAAATAAGGTTATGCGATATAGATTTAATTTCAACTCCTAATCCGGAAACAGGAAGCTTTGAAAACCTGACCACCTTATTAGATCAGGTTGTTGAATTACTTCACGACACTTCTGATAGGATTTATGAGAAATATTTCAGCCATACCGGATCTGGATATAGCATGATTCAAACTTCTGTCATTCCTGAGATATGAAATACCAAGTAATACATATCACGGATTATATCTATGAATTTCCTGCCACCCTTTGCCATAATTTGATGTTTCAAATTCCGCAGGACTTGGAATTTCAAAAGGTAAATAAATATGTCTGTGAAATCAGTCCTAAGCCAAGCTCCGAAGTAGAAAGAGTGGATTTTTTTGGGAATAAATATCTGTATTTCTCCGTGGAGCGATCTCATAAGAAGCTTACCGTTACTTCGCAGAGTTTGCTGGAATTGAGTACACCGAGTTGGATTTATGTGGATCCTAAGTCTACCAAACCTTGGGAAGAGGTGGTGGAATGGTTACATACGACAGAGGCTTCCAATGATATCAGGCAATATTATTTGGAGTCAAACCATGTGGAATTTATAGAAGGTATCAAGGAATATGCATTAAAGTCCTTTACTCCGAAGCGGCCGATCATGGAAGCTATGCTGGATTTAAACACTCGAATTTTCAAGGATTTTGCCTTTACTCCGGGTTTTACGGATATCAGTACACCACTTCAAAAAGTGTTTGATCACAAAAAGGGCGTTTGTCAGGATTTTGCCCATTTTTCCTTGGCCTGTCTGCGATCTCTGGGGCTTTCGGCCAGGTATGTCAGTGGGTACATAGAAACCTTGCCTCCTCCGGGAAAACCCAAGCTGATAGGATCAGATGCATCCCATGCCTGGATCGCGATTTATATACCTGAACATGGATGGGTAGAATTTGATGCAACCAATAATTTGTTGGTCAATGACAAACATATCAGGGTAGCGGTAGGCCGGGATTTTGCAGATGTCACTCCTCTTAAAGGGATCGTCTACAGTGGTAGTGAGCAAGAAATGAAAGTGAGTGTGGATGTAACGAATTTGGAGGAAGAATTATTGATTTAATTGGGCTGCATACGTGCTTATGGATCGAATTATTAAGGAACAGGTTCTGGTTAGGGTAGGTCTTCCCAATTGATTTGCGGGGTATCGTTCTTTTTAGCTCTTTGGTGCATACTATTTAACTCGGTACTCTGATCAAAAAAACCTCCATTTTGTAAGTAGAAATTGTCATTGATTTCACCACCCGCAAAATCTTTTCTATAGCCTCTTTTTGCAATATCATCCCCGGTGAATTTTGCTTCAGTAAGCTCTATCCAATCCCCATTGGTGTTTCTTGCCCATTGATTTGAATAGTGAGCAGAACGTTGAATATTTCCGGATTCAGGAATAAAGTTCTCCAAAAAGGAATGAGGTCTTTGGTACCAGGTATCCGTTTTGGGTCTTAAAAAGCTGGCGATTAATATCCATTTACCAACTTTCGGGTCCATGAAATAAGCTGTATAAATCGTATTGCCTTTCCCATCTGGTTCAACTGAATTCAGAAATTTGTAGGTGTCGCCGGCTGTCCAAGGGTAAACTAAATAGCTTTGACCTCCAGAACCTTCGTTACCGAATTCACCCGTGTATACCCCATCTCCTTTTTTCAGGAGTAAGATTTTTTCCTCTTCAGGGATAGTAGTTGGATCATCTGTTTGGAAAGGGCTCCAGACTGAAAATAAAATCCTCCTTTCATCAGGGCCGTTCACTTGAATTCCAAAATACCCTTCTCCAAACCCATTGGCCATAAAATAGGAACCAATAGGGTCTTGCCCCTCAGGAACAATCACTTCATTATAAAACCATTTAAAATCCTGGTTTTCGGGCAGGGAATAAGTTAGGTGAACAGAAGGTCCACGGCGGCCCCAATAAAAGCGGTTGTTTTCATTGTCTTTGACGAATTCCAACATGAGATCCTCTTTGGAAGCAAGGATTAAATTCTTGATGTTGGCAAATTGTTTACCGGATTTTGTCAATCCATTTAATCGAAACTGATTATATCCTTCTTTGAGTTGAAACTTTCCTACCTCCATAGAACCAGATTGTCCTGCTTCTAGTCTTACTTGGTGGCTTTGATCTAATGAAATAGATAATTCTGAATCTGATTCTTGAAGAAGCAGATCTAGGGCTAGAAAAATTGTTTGGTTCCGTTCTGACTTTACATAAATGCTAAATTCTGATTGGTCATCGACCCATGTTTCTATTCCATTTTCCCCAATCTTTTCTTTGAATTGCCCTGCTGTTTGGTAGGTATTTCCTCCTAATGGTATTTGGATATAATGTTCATATGAAATAGAAGAACCCTCTTCGTTTAAAGTGCAGGCAAACGTAGCTTGGAATACGAGAAGTAGGAATAAAAAGCAATTAAATTTCATCTGATGGGTGGTTTGGATGCCAAATATATCATCAAAGGCAGCAAAATGGATGGTTTTATAGGGAAGTTCTTAAATGAAAAATTGAATCCAGTTTGAAAAAAGTAGTTTATAGCCCCTAAAAACTCCAACCCAAACCAAAATAAATGGACTCAGGCAATCCTACTCCTGTTCTTAGCATAAAGTGTTTTCCTGGTTTTTGAAGTCGATAACCTGTGGAAAAGGAGATGACTGGAATCTCCGAATCCACTTCTTTAAATCCGATGTTTGGACCTGCACTGATTTCAAAATGGTTGGCCTTTTTACCTGTAAATACGCCGTATTGGAGGTACGTGAAATTACCTTTTCCTCCCCATACCCCATAAGCACCAATTCCAAACCTTAGATAAGTAGCCGTAATCCATTTCCCTTGAGGTAAGGAAATGATCCGTTCGTAATTAGACGTGGCTGCAGCAAATAAACCTGCAAACCCCAAACTCCCTTGAAGCGAATTTTTGTAGAATTCTGGTTGAGGCTCTTCTGTTTGAGCCGTCGCTTCTATAGTAGCATCGAAAAAGCATAGATAGAATAGAATCATAAAGTAGTGAAATTTCATTTGGATAGGTTTTGGGTGGTAAAACTATTCTCTTCAATGGTGTTATACTTCTATGAAAAGTACAATAAATGTGGAGCATCTAGCTTAAAATCTTCTACTTTATTTTGACACTTCCTCTTTTTCAATTTTAATTTCCATTCATCAAAAAATGACAGAAAGAAACCCTTCCAGTGGGGATTGCCTTTCTGCTTTGGAAGTATTAGTATAAATTAAGTGCTTGGGATAGAAGAGATCATTACTCTGATCCCAATGCAAACCACCACCTATTATTATTTTTATGAAGAAATATTATCCTGCTATTTACACCCTGCTTTGTCTAGGAGTGATTTTAAGTTGTAAATCCAACGAATATGGGTTTACAGACAAGGACATAAAAGGTAGTCAAAAGCTGATAGGTCTGAATTTTGAAAAGCCTGCAATAGAAACCATGAGCGGGTATTTAGGGAGGAATAAGTCAGGGTATGATAGCTTGAGAAGCTATGAAATTTCCAATGAAACCTTTCCTGCAATAACTTTTGATCCACATCCCTTGGGTTTTGTTTTTCCTGAGAAAGTTGAAAATCCTGAATTCATTATTCCTGAACAGGTAGAAGTACCGGAAAACTTTGAAGAGCTTGCCTTTTACACCATACCCCAGCTTGCCTCATTGATCAAGAACAAGAAAGTGACCTCAGAGGAGCTTACCCGTCTTTTTATTGATAGAATCAAACGCTATGATGATCAGTTGGAATCTGTAATTACGCTTACTGAGGATTTGGCAATGAAACAGGCCAAACAAGCAGACAAAGAACTAGCTGCCGGTAACTACAGAGGGATTCTACATGGTATCCCTTATGGCGTAAAAGACCTGATGGCAGTAGAAGGATATCCCACCACTTGGGGAGCAGCACCTTACAAAGATCAAATGATTGATTATACCGCTACAGTGGTTAAAAAATTGGAAGACCAAGGAGCAGTCTTAGTAGCCAAATTAGTTTCCGGTTCCCTTGCAAGAGGTGATGTATGGTTTGGAGGGAAAACCAAGAATCCTTGGGATACTACCCAGGGAGCTAGTGGCTCATCGGCAGGATCAGGTTCTGCGACTTCAGCAGGATTGGTCCCCTTTGCTTTAGGAACAGAAACGTTAGGCTCAATTACCGCTCCGGCTACCAGAAATGGAGTTACGGGTTTACGCCCAACCTATGGAAGAGTCAGTAGGGCTGGAGTGATGAGCTTGAGTTGGTCAATGGATAAAATTGGGCCTTTAGCGAGGACCGCTGAGGATTGCGAAATCATTTTCAGTGCGATTTATGGAAAAGATGAAAAAGACCCAAGTACCAATGAGATTCCATTCAACCATGTTTCTAAAAGCCCAAAAGAGTTAAAAGTAGCCTATCTGAAGAAAGATTTGGACAAGGATACCACTGCAATGGGGAATAATCTCCGGGCATCTTTGGAAGTTTTTAAAGCAATGGGGGTAGAACCTGACTCCATCGCCTTGCCGGAAAATTTTCCTTATTCAGGTTTTGACATTATCCTCAGAGCGGAGGCGGGAGCTTTCTTTGACGAGTTGGTTCGATCGGGAGAAGTGGATTTGATGGTAGAACAGCATGGGGGCTCCAGGGCAAATTCTTTGAGACAGTCCCGTTTTATCCCTGCGGTGGAATATTTACAGGCTAATCGTCAGCGAAGGCAATTGATTGAAGAGGTCAATCAGTTGTTCCAGGAATACGATGTGATCATTGCTCCAAGCTTTGGTGGGAGACAATTACTTATTACCAATCTTACCGGGCATCCAGTAATTTCAGTTCCCAATGGATTTGACAAAAAAGAACGGCCAACTAGTTTTACGTTAATAGGAAATTTATATGATGAAGGTAGTATTCTGGCATTGGCCAAGGCGTTTCAGGATGCAACTGATTTTGAAGAAAAACATCCGCCAAAATTTATTGATTAGGAGAAGTTTAAATGAGCTAGATGATGTCCCATAAAGAAGGTTTAAAGAGTCCCATTCGGGCAACAGGAATACAGGAATTCTTGAAAGAATTTATTCATCAAATTCCTGAATTTTTAACAGGGCAGGAGATAGAATTAAGAATTACCTGTACTTATAATTTTACTCTTGCTCCTAATCTAGAACCTGTAGAAACTCCAGTTTTATTGGTCCCGAATTTTAAGTTTAGCGCTCAGAAAGAATCTATTGAAGAAGCCTTGAATAAATTGGTTTTGGATATTAAGTCCCGCCTTAGTGAGTGGCTTTCAGATCATTTTAAAAAGAATGAATTTGGAGAATTTCAGTTTGAAGTAATAGTGCTATCCAGGCAAAAAAAACCGGAGGAAAATAGAAAATATGTTGGAGTTTATCCCCTTTTGTAATGGGCAGTCCCATGCTGGAAATCTTTGATAAATGGAATTAGGGCATATTTCAGATGAAGAATTTGATTCTCATTACCCTCTTAGAGTTCAAAAGGTCTCAGGGACCCAATGGACACCAATTTCGGTGGTAAAGAAAGCAATAGCTTATTTAGGGGTAGATGATGAGCAATCCATTTTAGATATTGGATCAGGTGCAGGTAAATTCTGTTTAATTGCGGGTTCCCTTGGCAATTCCAAAGTGATAGGAATAGAGAAGAACAAAAGCTTGGTCAAATTATCCCAAAAACTTATGGATGAATTCGGCCTTAAAAATGTGAATTTTATCCATGGAGATATCAAGGACCTTGACTTTTCCCAATTTGATCACTTTTACTTTTTTAATGCATTTGAAGAACATGTGAATCTGGATGATCAACTGGATAAAGAATTAATGATGGATCCTGAATATTATCAATCCATGATTGACTGGATTAATCAGAAGTTTGATGATGCACCAAAAGGAACGAAAATTGTGACTTACTGCGGAGATTGTCGGGAAATCCCAGATAGTTATAGTTTGGTTAAATCCAGTAATCGAGGGAAACTTAGATTTTGGGTTAAAAGAGATTGATTTAAGATTCCAAACCTTTTCATCAAAACCATTGTATTAACTTTATGAAAGTCCTGATATTTCTTTTTCCTATGATAATACTGTTTGGTAGTATTTCATTTGGTCAGGATGTGGTTTTTGAACTCCGGTCAAATGGAGAATATTTTTCTAATAGTGAATACCAATACATTGAGGTAATAGACAAAAGAAAAAACAAGTCAGGCATCGGGGTGATGTTTGATTCAAATGGTAAGAAGCATGCCGTCAAATTAAAAGGGTCCTTGGAAAAGGAAGCCTTGGATTTATTTCAGGGAAAAGTAAAAACTAATTCCAGTACCTTTCATAGAATTCAGGTTCATGTCATGGAATTGGAACTGAAGGAGCAACTCAATACAGCTACCAAACTTTATGAGGGAAGCGTCCAAATGAAGCTGAGTTACTTCCTGGTTGGAAAAGCGGACCCAATTCCTTTAGTGGATTATTCAGGAAGTTTGAATTATAGAAGAACTGCCAATCGAGGAGATCAGGTAAGGTATGTTGTGAATAGTATATTCCATAAATCTCTTGAATTCTTTGATTCTTGGGAAAAGGCACAAAATCTTGGTAACCCCAGTTTGGCAAAAAAAGTAAGACTTAACATCACAGATCAACTTCGAGAGAGTTCCAAGGACACGGTGTTTTATCATCCTGATCGACCTTTAAATTGGGGTGATTTTAGGGATTCACCTCAGCCCACCAGTAAATTCAATGCCACCATTTTTTCGAGTTTTTCTATGGCGGGAACATCCTTGATGGATAATGGTACCATCGTACAGGAACTCGATTTTAAAGTTTATATGCTTCCCAAACAATCTTGGGTCAAGCATGCAAGTGATTATGGAATAATGCATGAGCAGCTTCATTTTGATGTAGTCCGGATCGCTGTTGATCGCTTGATACATCGTTTACAAAACCTTGAACTGGATCCTGAATTCTTTCAGGCTACATTGAATACAGAATACCTGGACGCAATGAGGGAACTTTCAAAGCTTCAAGAGCTTTACGATGGGCAAACCCGGCATGGCTTGGATAAAATTAAACAGGCGGAATGGGAAAAAAGAATTAAGAAGGCTTTGGCTGGTGACTGGGAGGAAATTGAACAGTATTTAAATCGGTAAATCTCCCACTCAATTTTTCAATTTCAATTTTAATAGTTAAGCGTATGGCACTCATAAATGCACACCTAACCGTTTAGCTAATAATAAAACCAAACAGGCAAAAAATTCAAAACTCAGCTAAATTATAGTCATATTACTAGAAGGAATCTTTTCTAATGCTTTGAAAAGGAATAAGAAAGGGTTTTGTATCAGTTTTTTAACATACACCCAACGATAAGACTAAAATAGTATGAGTTTACAAATCAAATCAACTACAGAAGCCTATGATGTGATCATTGTGGGATCTGGAGCGGGAGGTGGAATGGCCTCCAAAATTTTATCAGAAGCAGGGCTTACGGTAGCGGTGGTTGAGGCCGGTGGAGATTTTGATCCTGCCAAGGAAGAAGATAGAACCCAATTGCGACCACCTTGGGAATCCCCGAGAAGAGGGGCAGGGACACAGATTAGGCCTTTTGGTGATTTTGATGCTGCCATCGGTGGATGGGAAATGGAAGGGGAACCTTATACAAGAAAAAACGGAACTCAATTTGACTGGTTCCGGTCTAGAATGGTGGGAGGAAGAACCAATCACTGGGGGAGGATTTCGCTTCGATTCGGTCCTAACGATTTTAAAAGAGCGAGTATTGATGGACTGGGGGATGATTGGCCGATCGGTTATGATGACTTGAAGCCCTATTACGATAAAGTAGACCAATTGATAGGTGTATTTGGTTCAAAAGAGGGTATTTATAATGAACCTGATGGTTTTTTTCTTCCTCCTCCCAAACCCAGGTTACACGAACTGTTCATTAAAAAGGGAGCTGACAAGGCCAATATCCCGATGATTCCAGGGCGACTTTCCATGCTGACCCGTCCGATCAATAATGAGCGAGGAGTTTGTTTTTTCTGTCGTCAATGTAACCGTGCCTGTCAGGTCTATGCAGATTTCTCGGCTGGTACTTGTCTGGTCCATCCAGCTATGAAAAAAGGAAAGGTGGATTTGTATACCCATTCCATGGTTCGGAAAGTTACTACCAATGAGGAAGGAAAAGCCACTGGGGTTTCTTTTGTGAGCAAACAGGATATGAAAGAATACAAATTGAGATCCAGAGTAGTGGTCTTGGGTGCATCTGCTTGCGAATCTGCCAGAATCATGATGAATTCCAAATCAAAGACTTATCCCAACGGGATTGGAGGTGACTCGGGGGTTTTGGGAAGATACCTGCATGATTCTACCGGTGCCAGTAGGTCCGGGATTCTACCTGCCCTATTTGGTAGAGATCGCTACAATGAAGATGGAGTTGGAGGAATGCATATGTATACTCCTTGGTGGTTGGATAATCAGAAGCTGGACTTTGCAAGGGGGTACCATATCGAATATGGAGGAGGAATGAGTCAACCTGGGTATGGGGAAGGATCAGGGATGGATTCCATGCGTAAATACCTGAAGGATGAATTCGGGAACCCCAAAGAAGGAGGAGGCTATGGTGAAGGTTTGAAAAAGGACGTGCGGACTCTCTATGGAGCAAGAATTGGGATGGCAGGAAGAGGAGAGAGCGTTCCTCGGTATGACAATTACTGTGAGATTGACCCAGATACTGTAGACAAATATGGTATCCCTGTACTTCGCTTTCATTACAATTGGACAGATCAGGAAATCAAGCAGGCCAAACATATGCAAGATACATTTGAAGAGATTTTGACCAATGCAGGGGCCATCCTATTGGGTAAGAAACAGGGCCCTGAAACACAATATGGCTTGGCAGCTCCTGGAAGAATTATTCATGAAGTAGGAACGGTAAGAATGGGGAATGATCCTAAAACATCTGTGCTCAATTCCAACTGCCAGTCCCACGACTGTGATAACCTATTTGTAGTAGATGCAGGGCCATTTGTTTCCCAGGCAGATAAAAACCCGACGTGGACGATTCTGGCCTTGAGCTGGAGAACTTCCGATTATATTATTGATCAGTTAAAAAAGAAAAATATCTAGGCCATGAACAGAAGAGAAAACTTAAAGCTACTTTTTACCGGTTCACTTGGTACTGGTTTGATCTTGACTGGATGCTCACCAGAAGAGCAGGCAATGCCTCAGGTGCATTTACTGGAGGGAGGAACCATTGGAGGGAGAACTGAAGAAGAAATACAGCGGGATCAGGAATTGTTATCGGAGACTTTTTTCACCCAGGATGAACGCAGGAAATTAAGCACCTTAGTGGATATCATTTTGCCCAAAGATTCCGAATCTCCTTCGGCAACAGAAGTAGGGGTAGTGGACTTTATGGAGTTTATGATGAAGGACCAACCGGGTAATCAAACCAGAATGCGAGGAGGATTGATGTGGTTGGATTTTGAGTCTGACGAAAAATTTGGCAAACCATTCAATGAACTTACCGAAAGTCAAGTATTGGAAATCGTGGACCTGGTGGCTTGGCCGGATAGGGCTTCAGAGGAATATCAAGGAGGAGTTAGGTGGTTCAATCTATTGAGAAATCTGACCTGTTCTGGCTATTTTTCTACACAAGCTGGTTGGGATTATATCGGATATAAAGGAAATCAACCCAATGTCTGGGATGGGGTACCACAAGAGGTGATGGACAAGCATGGCTTAAAACTAGATGAAAAATACATTCCCATATACCTCAAACCTGAAGAGCGTGGAGTAGTGGCTCAATGGGATGAAGCTGGTAATTTGATAGGATAAAATCAATATCAAATTTGCTAATTGAACAACCTCCCAATCCGGTTTTATACAGGTTGGGAGGTTTGTTTTTTTAGGAAAAAGGCAAAGGAGATTACAAAGGGATATTGAAATACTTCATGGTTTCCTCATAATTGCTATAATCCACTTCAGGGTTTAGCCTTCCACCTGGAATCACGCCTGGGATGATGACATATCGGAATTGATTGTCACAAAGTGAAATTATTTGGTTATCAGGAGCAGGTCTAGTTCCCTTATGTAGGATATACAGTCTTAATAAGCCAGTATCCATGGTATGGAATAAGTAATCCCAAGTACCAGCATCGTAATACATATCAAATGGTAATGCCGTTATTTCATCTGGCATCCAGGAGTTTTGACAAAACTTTGCGTAAACAAGTACGATCCCATTATTTACCACGCTAGAAGTAAAATTTGAGGATAGAATATCTACATACCTTCCTGGTTTTGCTGGAGTCAAAAACGGATAAGTACCTGCTGGAATGAAGGTCCAATCAGTTTTCTTGACAGTAATCCAGTCTGAATAAATTACTTGTGCAGGTGTACCCGGTTCTCCTTGAGGACCTTGCTCACCCTGAGGACCCTGCTCGCCCTGAGGTCCTTGTTCACCTTGAGGACCTTGCTGACCGGCGGCCCCTGTCGCTCCTTGTGGACCTATGGCTCCAGTTTCACCAGTGTCTCCTTTTATACCCTGAGGACCCTCGGGTCCTTCACAGGCACTAAAACAAATAAAAATTAGAAAAAGGAATGAGAGAATTTTTGGTTGAATGTTTTTCATAACTAGTATAAAGTAGGTGGTACAATATAAAATGTATTACCTCTAATCTAATTATAAAAAATTGTATTTTGCTAATATTAAAAAAGTTATATTAAAACTAAATCTTTGACTCAAAAGTCATCAAAAATTTTCATCAAGTAATTGCTTACTCCTTTAATTCATACCACTCTATATCCTTTAAAGGTGCTCTTCGCCCCACATAAGCTTCTGGAGCATAGTTTGCCGCTAAATAGTCTAAGATCAGTGACTCATTATTTCCTAGATCCCATAATCCTTGCGTTGCTTGCATCCACTCAATTTTGACTTTCCATCCTTCCCGAGTAAACCGATTTTGAAGGATCAAAGAACTGGAATGGCAGGAAGTACAGTTGGCTTTGACAAGTTCAAAACCATCACCTTCCACTAAACCGGTTTCTACATCCTTACCCTCGACAAATTGGCCAATACCAGAAGCAAGAATAGGAGATTCATTATTGGTATCTATAGTTTGTAAAGTAGGAGTGGGGCCATTGGACAATGTCAAGTATAAAATCCCTCCTGTTATGATTAGGATCAAGAAAATTAGTGCGATGACTCCTCTGATAATGCCCTTAAACAAATGTCTTTGATCTTGCGATGGTTTGGTGGAATGATCTTTCATCTCTCTTAGCTAACTTTTACAGCAATTCTATGGCAAGCATTATTTAGGTATCCTTTGGGGTTCCATCCGGGGATTACCATCGGTTGTGCAGTTCCCTCGCTATCCGTAGCCTTTGCCCAAATTTCATAATAGCCCTTTTTGGGAAAGGATAGTTCCACAGACCATTCCTGCCATGCCAGTCGATTGGCAGGGGCTTTCAAGGCACATTTTTTCCAAGTAGCCCCAAAATCAGTAGATACTTCCATCGAAGATACTTGCAGTTCACCTGCCCAAGCTTTACCTCTTACCTGTAATTTTTTTTCCAAGCCAAACATGGCCCCTGATTTTGGATAGGTGATTAAGGATTTGACTGGCATGGATTCAATGATTCTCATATCCTCATCCGGAACTTTTTGACCAGGTGCAACAGGATACGCGGGTACTCTATAAGCATCTCCCATCATCTTTGGTCCATCATGAACTTGATTTCTGACCACCAATTTATGAAGCCATTTACCCGAAGCAGAAGCAGGCCAACCTCCACATACCAGCCTAAGCGGAGAGCCATGAGGTAATGGAATATCTTTCCCATTCAATGACCATGCAATCAATGTCTCATCTTGTAATGCTTTAGCAAGAGGAACACCTCTAGAAATTACCACCTCATCAGGTTTTCCATTTAAATGTTTGTCCGCACCATAATACCCAATATAAATCGCGTCTGATTTGATGCCCACGTCTTGCAAGACATCCTTAAGACGAACCCCCGTCCATTCTGAACAATACACTGCTCCCTCTTCCCATTGGTTGCCAGAAGCAGGAGGATAGAACCCTGCCCGACCATTTCCACCACATTCCAGAACCAGTTGGTAGGTATAAGATTTGAAGTTCTTTTTAAGATCTGCAATCGTATACGTTTTTTCTTGTTCAGCCGATTCTCCACCAATAGTCAAGGTCCAATTGGCTGCATCCACTTCCTCAGGCATGATTCCATTGTTTCGAATAAAAATTTTATCAAATGGAGTAATGGAATCGTCCAATAAATGCGGTTTCGCTTCTACATTCCAAGGAAGTTCATTCCGAATAACCATTTCCTCATTTTTACCTTCCATGGGGTTGGATTGCATGGATACTCCAAGGGGAATATACCCTTCAGGTATCTTCGAAGCATGCACGATTTCTGCTCCTAAGGTGGCTGCTATAGAAGCGAGGATACTTTTTTTCAAGAACCCTCTTCTTCCTTGCAAAGAATGATTGGGAGACTGTAGGCTTTTGGTTACGTCAGCTTTTGACATCGGATAAAATTGGGCTAGATGGTGTTTTTTATTGAAATAAATGACTGGAAATAAGTTTCGCAAAAAATTGAAATGGGCTTTATATTAAATGACTTGTTAATCCTAATAAATTAAGCAAGAAAATGGGATAAAGAAATTAGAATTTCCTCCAAGAACAAGAAACTGTTTTAAGAGGTAGCCTGTTCTTTATTTATCTATCTATTCTATCTATTTTTAATAAAAAACACCAATACTTATGAAATACAATTTAATTGGTAATACGGGTTTACTGGTATCTGAATTATGTTTTGGAACCATGACTTTTGGAGGACAGGATGCAGGGATGTGGGATCAAATTGGAAAACTTCAGCAAAAGGAAGTAAACGATATGCTTTCGGCGGTAGTGGACTCGGGCATTAATTTTATTGACACAGCGAATGTGTATTCCTATGGACAATCCGAACAACTATTAGGTCAGGGTTTAATTGATCTGAAAGTTCCAAGAGATGAAATAGTGATTGCTACCAAGGTATTAGCAAGAATGAATGACAAACCGAATAGTACCGGATTATCTCGCTATCATATTTTTAATTCTGTAGAGGCAAGTTTAAAACGTTTGCAGTTGGATTATGTGGATATATTATATGTGCATGGGGTAGATCCAGCAACTTCATTGGAGGAAACGGTTCGTGCACTGAATGATATTGTAGAATCAGGGAAAGTTAGGTACATCTCAATATGTAATTGGCCAGCATGGATGGTAGCAAAAGCTCAGGCAATTGCTCAGTATAATGGCTATCATAAATTCATCGGTCTTCAATATTATTATGCAGCGATAAGTAGGGATATTGAGCATGAATTGGTTCCAATGGCTCTAGACCATAATTTGGCGATTTTTCCTTGGAGCCCACTCGCAGGAGGATTCTTAACAGGTAAGTTTACCAGGGAAGGGGCCGATTCAGGAGCTAGAAGGGCGAATTTTGATTTTCCGCCTATTGATAAAGAGAAGGCTTATGATTTGGTAGACGTAATGGGAGGAATCGCACAGGTACATGATGCGAGCATTGCTCAGGTTGCTTTGGCATGGGTGAGACAACAACCTGGGATTACCAGTACTATCATTGGAGCTAAAACTTTAGATCAGTTACATGCAAATATAGCTTCCACAGAAGTTCAGTTGACGGAAGCTGATTTGGATAATATTGATAAAGTAAGCCCACTTCCAAAGCAATATCCAGGATGGATGGTAGAGAGACAGTCCGCATATAGGAAGTAAAAATTTGAAAGAAAAAATGACGAGCGTTCCTGATCAAAGGAACGCTTTTTTTATTCAAATGGAATGTTTGTCAACCCTCTGATCCTGATGATTGTTTAGAACCTTACTCTATGAAATAAAAACGAAGCCTTGAATATTGAATTCTTACCTTAAATAAATTGTTATTGAAGCAAACCCGCTTGATTTTAAGCATTTGATACAATCTTATGAAGCTATTTATAAAATACATGGTCAGTTTGCGCTGCAAAATGATGGTTAAAGAAGAGCTTCATAAACTGGGGATTCATCCAATGACTGTGGATTTGGGGATGGTCGAGTTGGCGGAAGATCTAAGCGAGATGCAGCTCTTGAGATTAAAAACTAACTTGAAAAAGTCTGGATTGGAGTTACTGGATGATAAAAAAAGTATCATCATAGAAAAGATTAAAAACATCATCGTTGAGATGATCCATTATTCCGACGAGCTTCCAAAGGTTAACTATTCAGATTACATCAGCGAACATTTAGGATATGATTATACCTATTTGGCAAATATTTTTTCCGAGGTAAAAGGGATTACTATCCAACAATTCATTATCCTTCATAAAATTGAAAAGGTAAAGGAGTTGCTGATCTATGATGAGTTAAATCTGACTGAAATTTCCTATAAAATGCATTACAGTAGTGTCGCCCATCTTTCCAATCAATTTAAAAAAGTCACAGGATTGACTCCTACTTTTTATAAAAACCTGAAAAATAAGCGAAAGAAAAATTTAGAGAATATTTAGTTGGTTTAAGCTATTCTGCTGGTTTGAGCCGACTGAACCCCTCCAATGTGGGTTTTATGTAACTATCCTACAGTTTGATGTAACACTTCCTAAAGGGATTAGAGCGAAATTTGTAATAGAGCTTTACTAACATGTATTCGTTAAGTGGGCCTTACCAAAACAAACGACCATGTCCAAAGATAAAAATGGAAAGGATAAATCAGGATCAAAAGCTCCTTTGAAAACCCTTAAAGAAAAACGGGAAGCTAAGTCCATTAAAAAAAAGCAAAAAAGAGAAATGGACTAATTGTCTAATCTATTGCAATCTATAACCTAAATCATCATGGATCACCCAGATTTTGAAAAGTCTCTACCTCATGTATTGGTAGACTCAGTCGAGTATGTTTCAGGATCAGTGGTCACTCGCTCCATTCTGAGTCAAAATACCGGTTCGGTTTCACTTTCTTCTTTTGATTTAGGAGAGATACAAGCTGCTAAATATTCACCCTTTGACCATTTAATTGAAATTATTGAAGGGGAGGCTTCTATTACGATTGATGATCAATTAAATACGGTAGAAACAGGTCAAGCCATCATAATACCTGCTCATGTAAAACATTGGATCAAAGCTGACAAACGCTTCAAAATGATTTCCACTCATATAAAAAGTGGTTATGAAGACATCAGCATCTAAGACTAAACCAAAATACAATGAAAGAGCAAGAAGAAACCAAATTCAAAGCAGGTCAAACCGTCTTTGCCAAAGTAGACCCTACTGTCAAATTGATCATAAGGAGGTATTATCAACAAATCTACTATTGCCAGTTTGCGGAAGATCTTAAGAAAAAAGAACTGGCCCTCTTTGAGAGAGAAATCCAAGTATAAGTAGTCTTGATTTCTAAAAATTAACCCAAAAGATGAAAATCAAATGATACAAGAAATAAAAGAGGAAAGTTCGCATCCACTAAATAGTAGAAAAAACCAAGAACCTAGAATTGCCTATTTTATTTTGGTTCATAGATATCCAGAACAGTTTAAACGGTTATTTAAAGCGATTTACCATCCTGAAAATCACTATTTGATTCATGTTGACCAAAAATCAGTTTCAGGCGTTAATCAGGAAGTCAATAAATTTTTGTTGAATTATTCTAATGCTTATACACTAACCAGCAAACGAGTATCCTGGGGTGGCTACAGCATGGTACAATCAGAGTTAAAAGCCATGGTTTACCTGCTGAGCCATTCTTTGAAATGGGATTTCTTTATCAATCTCAGTGGGCAGGATTTTCCCTTAAAATCACAGGAGTCCATCTTTGATTTTTTGGGACAAAACCTAGGGCGAAATTTTCTAAAAATTGCCAACCAATCCCAAGAAAGACCAAATACCATGAATCGCATTGACCATTTCTTTTCAGACAAGAATGCAGGCTTTTCAGGTACAGAGGCCAAGCGTGCATTTCTGAAGAATGTAACATCCTATATAGGCGGGCGGTGGATGATTTTGACTCGTTCTTGTTGTGATTTTATTTGTACTAGCCCTGAGGTTAAGAAATACGAAGATTTCTATCAAAATACCTTGATTTCAGAAGAGTCTTTCTTTCAGACGGTACTAATGAACACATCGTTTTCAGAAGAAATCACCAATGATGACAAACGTGCGATAATTTGGATTCCCGATGGAGGTATGGATTTACGTCCAAAGACTTTAACTATTAATGATTTACTATTTCTACAAGAAGGGGACAATCTTTTTGCAAGGAAATTTGACATGCAAATAGATGAGACTGTTCTTGAAGTGTTGGAAATGAATCTTAAAACTGAAAAAGCAACCATGTTTCTAGAAAAAGCACTTTTGCCAAATGACTCAAGAAAAGAGGCCTATTTAAAACCCTCTACAGGTATTCCTTTCTCCTTATTCAACCACTAACATGAAAATCTTGAGGAGTTGGAGAGAACAGAAAATTATGTTGAAACAAAGGTTTTCGGTATTGATGGATTTTGATTTTGAATATGCTGAAGGACAAAGAGAAAAAATGATGGAAAGACTATCTCAAATACTTAAGAAAGACAGAGAGGAATTGGATTTTCTATTTGAGGAACTCCAGACCTATTAAATAATTTAAAACGCTTTGAATACAGCTATGCTCAAAGAGGATAGGAGTAGAGGAGCCTAAACCAACGCGTATATGAAAAATATAAGATTTGATAAAACCGGCACAGGGGAATTTTCTAAAACCTTGCACAGTCGAGTGAATAGCTATTTCAAAGAAAGGCAGAAGAACACCTATGGAGACCGTAGAATGGTGTTAAAAAGTATTTTCATGCTTTCTGTTTTCTTTCTTCCCCTGGCAGCTATTGGTTCCGGATTAGTTTCCAATACCTTGCTCTTGTTTGCTTTATATGTGTTAAGTGGTTTAGGGATGGCAGGAGTAGGAATGGGGGTCATGCACGATGCGATCCATGGATCGTATTCCAAAAATTCTCTAATCAATAAATACCTGGGATATAGTATGAATTTGATAGGGGCAAATGCGAGTGTGTGGCGTATTCAGCACAATGTGCTTCATCATACTTATACTAACATTGACCATGGAGATGATGACATCAATGCTCCATTCTTTCTTAGATTTACTCCCAATGCCAAACACTATTGGATTCATCGATTCCAGCACATCTACATTTGGTTTTTTTACGGTCTTTCTACCATTTCCTGGATTACTACAAAAGATTTTGTCCGGGCGTTTCGCTATAAAAAATTAGGCTTTTTTAAAAAGAAAGGAGAATTCAATAAGGTATTGTTGAAAATCATCAGCTGGAAAGTGCTGTATTACAGCTATGCTTTGGTGTTACCATTGATCATGGTTCCTCTTCCAGCTTGGATCGTTATTTTGGCTTTCCTAAGCATGCATTTTGTGACGGGAATCTGTATCAGTTTGGTCTTTCAAACTGCCCATATTGTTTCTGAGACCTCCTTTCCCAAACCCAATGAGAAGGGATTGATAGAAAGCCAATGGATTTCGCATCAATTCGCAACTACTAGCAATTATGCCCCCAAAAGCAGGATTTTTTCCTGGTTGATAGGTGGCTTGAATTATCAAGTGGAACATCATTTATTTCCAAATATCTGCCATGTGCATTACAGGAAAATTTCAAAAATCGTCTCGGATACCGCAAAAGAGTTTCAGGTTCCTTATTTGGTTAAAAGTAGTTTTCTAAAGGCATTGGTAGATCATGTGAAAATGCTTAGGCAATTAGGAAAAGCATAAGAACCAGTATTTTTTTATGATCAGCTGATTCAATCTTTTTTAAGAAAGAAAGAACCCTACCAGTTTAATACCCTTGAAGATTTTCTCTTCAAGGGTATTTTTTTGTTAATGCTCATTCTCCCATCCGGTGTTCATAACGCTCACCAATTCCTTCAGGACTTACTTCAAAGTTTTTGGTTTAGAGTAGGAAGCTTGTATCAATTAGATTTGAAATCCTGGAAGAAATGATTCTAGTAGGAAAGCTACTTATCCAAATTGCAAGAGCGAAATATTGTAAGCTTATAGAAAATAGAAAATAAACAAAAGCACCTAATTTTTAGATATAAGGTGCTTTTGTTTGTTGGTTCATTTCCAGTTAGTTATCAACCATTATAGAGGAATTGGTCATTAACCATTTTTTACCCACCATGGTCAATGTGTTATTATAACTTCCAGATAAAGTGACAGGCTGTCCATTGGCAGTTCCAACAAGCTGGTAAGTACCTTTGATAGTAGCTGTTCCATCTGCATTCATTTCTGAGGAGCCATGTTCAATGGATACTGTTAAGTCATTGACGGCAAATTCTTCTTCCATAGCTGCAGTGATTTCTGCTATTCCACTGTATTTTCTTCCATCGCTAAAAGTTCTTACTGCATCATTTGTGTACATGGATGCCAAGGTGGCTACATCTTTTTTGTTGTATGCCTTTACATACTTTTTAGTGAGTGCTTTCGCTTCCTTCTCTAGGTTTTGTGCTTGGAGAGGTAGACTTAGGATTGTGCATGTAAACAAAAACACCAAACTCAAGACAGTTAAGTTTTTCATAATAAATAGGTTTATTGCGTTTGCCTACTCTTCACAGTTTTCGGCTTCCCTGGATTCACTCAATTAAAAATCCCGGCCTTTTCAAATAGAATTATCAATTATTGAAATAGGCCTTTGTTCTAAAAAATTAGTATTTAAAAGTAATCCTTACTTTAAAAATCTACTTTAAGTTACATATAAAATTTGATTTGTTCAATCAGAAATCTTCTTTTGAACCATCATTTCAGAAAATACGGATAGTTCTAATAGTATCTACTAAATCGAATTCTTCACTTTTTGTATTTGGAAAAGAAGAAGGAGGCATTTTGATGAATTTATATGCTTTAAAAATCCTTTTTGAATAAGTAATAAATATGAAAGCTAAGTTTTATGGTAAAAAACCTCGAAATTAAAGGGAAACCAATCTGCTTCTTATGAAAAGGACTTTTCTGATAATAATGACACTCGCTGTTATGTGGGGTTGTAGCAATTCTCAAAAGGATACAGGAATTCCTGCCATTGTTTATTATGGTGGAGATATTTTGACCATGGTAGGAGATGATCCTTCTTATGTTGAGGCTTTGGTAGTAAAAGATGGTATCATCACGTTTGCCGGAAATTCGGATGATGCGATGAAAGCAGCAGGTACTGGGCATCAAATGGTTAATTTGGAAGGAAAAACATTAATTCCTGGCTTTATTGATGGGCATGCCCATTTTGCCAATTTTTCTGTTCAAGCGATAGGAGCTTTATTGTTACCCTCTCCAGATGCTGATGTAGACAATATTCCAACCTTGATTGAGAAATTAAAAGCCTGGAATACTCCTGAAAACAGAGCTTTGACAGGATGGATTTTTGGGACAGGGTTTGATGATTCTGTGTTGGAAGAAAAACGCTTTCCTACCAAACATGATTTGGATCGGGTAACTACAGAATTTCCCATTATGATCATGCATATCTCTGGACATTTTGCTGTGGTAAATTCCAAAGGTTTGGAATTGTTGGGAATCAATGCAGACAGTAAGGATCCAGAAGGTGGAATTATTAGAAGAGAACCTAACTCCCAAGAACCAAATGGAGTCCTGGAAGAATTGGCCGCCATTCCACATATGTTAAAGGCGATGTCCCCAAAAACCCCGGAAGCCAGTCAGAAGTTTTTTGATGCAGGCCAGGACATGGCCCTTTCCTTTGGGTATACTACTGCCCAGGAGGGAAGAGCCATGGAAAACCATGAAATGCTCGCAAAAATGGCTGAGGAAAACAAATTGAAATTGGATGTGGTCAGTTACATAGATTACTTATATGTAGATCGGTACATGGGATCTAAATGGAATAGTAAATCCTATTTGAACCATTATAGAATCGGGGGAATGAAAGTGACCTTGGATGGGTCACCTCAAGGAAGAACAGCTTGGAGAACTGAACCTTATCTAATTCCTCCAGACGGAGCTGATAAAGATTACGCTGGCTATCCTGCAATTCCTAGTGACTCTGTGCTAAGTGAGTATTACAGAAAAGCTCTTGAAAATAACTGGCAAACAATTACTCATACGAATGGGGATGCAGCAGTTGATCAAATGATCCGTACACTAAATCCCTTATTTGAAGAATATGGAAATGAAGATCGGAGGTTTGTGATGATTCATGGCCAATATGTACGATTTGATCAATTAGATGAATTGGCTAAAATGAAGATCATTGCCTCTTTATTTCCATTACATACATTTTATTGGGGAGATTGGCATAAGCAACTTATAGGAGACTCATTGGGAAATAGAATAAGTCCCACGAGAACTGCCCTTAACAAAGGTTTGAATATTACCATCCACACGGATGCCCCAGTAGCCTTGCCTAATTTGATGAGGGTAGTTTGGACGGCAGTCAGTAGGGTTTCCAGATCAGGAGATATAATTGGAGAGGAGGAAAGACTTAGTCCTTATGAGGCATTACAGGCTATTACGTCTTGGAGTGCTTATCAACATTTTGAAGAAAACACCAAGGGAACACTGGAAAAAGGAAAGTTGGCTGATTTGGTGATTTTAGACAAAAATCCGTTAAAAGTGGAAGTAGCCGATATTAAAGATATTAGGGTGATGGAGACAATTAAGGAAGGAGAAACTGTCTTTAAAAAAATGGAATAGACTCCTTTATTATGCTAACTATTTCCCTTTAAATAGGGTTTAAAAAGAGACTGCTTTTAGATTTTAGGCAGTCTCTTTTTTTAATACAATTCGCCCAAGATTCGAATCTGGTAGGATTTAATTTCTGAATTTTGGGGGCTTAGTCTTCGAATTCCCTCCTTATCTTCCATATTTCCAGATGCATTCACTGAGTCAGCAATTCCCAACCATGGTTCTATGCATACAAATGGTGCACCGGGTTTTGCCCAGATTCCCAGGTAATCAAAATCTTCAAATTCAACCTCTAAAACAGGTCCATGCTTTTGATGGACCAAACTGGCTTTTTTTGATTTTAATTGCTTAAAAATCAAGGCGTCTGCGTCAAAAATATGTTCATGCAGAGGAATTAAATTGGTATTATTCAGGATTTGATCTCCTTCACTTCCTATTAAACCATTTGATTGGATGAGCCACGTATGGTCTTGTTCAACCTCTGGAAATTCAATCGCATACTCATCGTATTTCGCTCCGGTATGGATAGGACAGGCAAAGGCAGGATGACCTCCCAAAGAATAATACATGTCCTGTTCTCCTGTATTTTTTACAAGGTGCTTTACTTCCAAACAATTTCCAGTGAGTTGAAAAGTAACCTCTAAGGCAAAGTGGAAAGGGTAATATGCCAAGGTTTCTGTAGAAGACGTAACTCGAAATACTAATCTGTCTTTTTCTTGTTTTACCAATTTCCCTAATTCTGAATTTCGGATAAAGCCATGTTTTGGAAGTGCATATTCCTTTCCTTGAAACATCGTTTTCCCATCTTTTAATGCACCTATTATGGGAAATAAGATAGGAGCTTGGCCTGTCCAATATTGTGGGTCTCCTTGCCAAAGGTATTCAAGGTTGGATATTTTGGAACGAATGGAGCTCATTTCCATTCCTTTAGAATTTATCTGAACGATAAGCTGATCAGATTCTATGGTAAAAAGCATGTCTATAATTAAAATTAAGGACGAAAGATAAAGATCAAATCATTAATTCTAATCCTTCCTAATTGAATTTATAGGGCCCAAAAATGCCTAAATCACTAATATTTCTTAAAGATCAATATTTTACCCAAGTTGTAGTTGATTCCTTTTGTAATTGATAACTTTAGTAAAATATAATTTTATATTAAAAGAGAGTTTATCATTTTACTTTTGGTGGATGATTTCTTTTAGTCTAAAGCTACTGTTACGTCCTCATTTGATATTTTAAATAGCCTAACAGTTAATTTTAAGTAATTGATAAATAGTGTTTTAAGATTATTGTTTTAAGTATATAAATAACCAAATTTTTACCCATTATGCCCAATATTAAGGACCTGGATAAATACCTTAAAAAATTAGAGTTATTACCTCCATTTCAAAAGCAATTATCTGACATACCCAATGAGGACTATAAATTGGATGTAGTGGATATCAATGAAACTTTGCCGATAGCTGCTGCTCCAATACAGTTTATTGGTAGTTTGAATTTTGGACCTAGACTTTTTGTATTCAATGATCCCGACGATAATAATCGGGAGTTGGAAGAAGATGAGCATGAACTAGTAAAAAGTCAAAGTTCTCAAGACGAAGTCCTGATTGTTCCGAATTATGATGATAATGCGATTATTCAATATGGATTAGGGGTTTCCATCAAAGCAAGTTCTTCGAATGAGAAATTGGGATTTTTGTTTTCAGGAAGTGCCAATGTGAGGGTAAATACCTATAAACAACATCCTAGGACCTATTCTTTACTAAAGGCTGCTTCTCAGGATTTGAAGAATTTTCCCTGGATTTTTAGTATCGAAGAACTCAAAAATTTGAAGAATAATGAGGCTTGCACCTTGCAGTTTGCAGGTGTATTAAAATCCTCTTTAGAGGTTAAATGGAGTGATTTATATTCTGGAAGCTTATTGGGTATTTCTAAATTGTTGAACGTTCCCGCTCCTCTGACTATTGAGGTGGATGCTGGAGCCAGTGTTCAGTTTGATTTTGGAATCCAAGATGACTTTGTTTTGGTCATCAAAAAAGTAACAGGGAAGACTTATGAGGTTGGAGTAAAGAAGAATAAAACCCAATCTCTTGGAGCCGGAGCTAAAATTGGCATCAACGCTTCTTTTTCAGAGAACAGCCAAGCTGCATTAGAAACCATCCTACAAGGTTTATTAGAAAATATTCTTAATAAAGGGAAGGGAGAAATTGATGGTATTCTAAGTAAATCAAAAGTAGCTGATTTAATTCAGGAAGAACAAGCGACCATTACCATGATCATGAATACCATCGGCTATACTGGGCCTTTGGATAAAATTGCGGAAATGAAAGCTGCGTGGGAATCGTTTTTAGGTAAAATTCGGGATACCATTACCAAAGTGGCCACCGCAAAAATAGAAGCAGGAGTAAACTTTGAATACAGTCAAATAAAAACCGAGGATTGTTTTTTACTTGGAGAGCTTTCATTAGATGCATTGGTGCAATACCATTCTGACCTAATTCGGCTTAGACTGGATGGCATTTTGGAAGATCAAACCGATGAGGTGAAAATCAAAAAGTATTTGGAAGACAAAAGCTACCAAAGAAAATCGGGATTTGGTTTTGATTTAAAGGTGAATCAAAAAGGTATTGGGATGGATTTTGATTCCAGCATAGAAATTATAACCCGGAAAAATGAAAAACCCGGATACCTATACGTAAGTACCAAATCTGCAAAATCTTATGAGGGAGAATTATTTGGGGATAAGTTTAAATGGTTAGCGGGTCTGGAAATAGCCACAAAAGATTTTGTTAAAGATCCAAAAATCAGTGACTTGGGTATTAAACAACACCTTGGTTTTGAATGGAGTGAAAACAAGAGATTAGAGAAAAAAGAAATCTATAAAATCATAGATACTGCTGTTCTTTGGGGATTGATCAATGGCTATGATCGAGAAGAAGCCTACCAGAATTTGAGTTCTGAATTGAAGTCAAAAAATGCTAAAAATATTACAGTATCCCTGAATATAGAGATTCCGGAAGATACATTTAAGGAAATAATTCGGGCCATTTATGAAGTGAAAAAAGCAAATTTGAATAATTATTATTCAAACCTTTCTTATGCTTTAGCTGCCTGTATTTTTAATAAAAATGAGCCAATTCGAGATCGGATAGAGAAACATGGTAAAAATTTCCTAGCCTATCTAACTATACCATCCTATCGATTGGATGACAGTTTAAGGGCTTATGCAGGTTATATCAATCAATCACAAATAGGGCAATTAAACAATGCCATAGACATTATCATCAACAGGGGAGGGGAAAGTTTCTCCGAAGATTCTGTGAAAAAGATTATTAAGGGGTTCAATAAATTTCATAACAACATCTACCGGGTAAAAGTCTTGGGCTTTTTGTTATTTCATTTTGGAAGAATTGTCGGAAGAGCTGCGGAAATTGAACCTTCCCTGAAGATTACCTATACCAAAAACAATGAAGAAAAGGTGATCAATATGGTGCAGAACCTAAATCCTCAATATTTGAATTATTGATAAATGAGATTCTGAATTGGACCACGCGTAAAAAGAAAATACCCCAATCAAAGCTTGCCGTTATTCAGCTAGAATCACCTTTACTGTGACGAGTAGCTGACCAAAATGCCGTTGGGTATGTTCAGCTGCGTGAAATAATAATCCACCTACTGTCGAGGGTAATTGGGCTCTTCCAACAGGTCTAAATTCTGAAAAGGATTTTGGATCTGTGGTGGATAATAGCTTTAAAAATTTAGCGATTTGTAAGTCCAATTGAACCAAAAGCTCTTGAGACGTGAGTTTGTTATTTTCTATTCCTTCTTTTTTTAGGTAGTCAAACTGGCTTTGACTTAAAGGTCCAGCTTTTGAATAGGTGCCCATCCTGTCAATGACCCCAGCGATGTGTTTTAAATGAAAAGCAGGGCTCGCCATACCTGCAGGCCTTTTCCATAGCAGTTCAGAGGGAAATTCCTTCATAAGAGCATGAATTTCATCCTGAGCTTGCAGTAGTGCATGCACGATTGGTTGAAACAAATCAGGGAAACCATCAATGGGCCCTCTTAGCCAAAATTCAGGTGCGGAAGTCATGGATTAAAGTTAACTGCAGATTCCAACCAAACAATTTGAATCAGTCAAAATTCTTAAAATTAATGTTCCTTCAATTCTTTAACATATTCTAGTTTTAGATTTCTTAGGGATAGTTGGTCAAGATTAATAAACTTGCAAGATATTTAACCTATTCAAAAGTTAGCTTCATGAACCTTAGCCATACCGTCAAAGCATTTGATGAATTGACCATCTACGAACTCTATGATCTCTTAAAATTAAGGAGTGAGGTATTCGTGGTGGAGCAAAACTGTGTGTTTCTGGATCAAGATGATAAAGATCAGAAATGCCATCATTTGATGTTGTATGAGGGAAATCATTTGGTGGGCTATAGTAGATTAGTTCCTCCCGGATTGTCTTATTCAGAAATGTCAATAGGAAGAGTGGTCACTTCACCCGAAGGTAGAGGGAAAGGTTATGGAAGGATATTAATGGATTTGTCCATCCAATATTGTCACCAATTTTTAGGGGATGGCCCTATCCGTATCGGTGCCCAAACGTATGCACTTGGCTTTTATTCTTCCCTGGGCTTTGTGTCTGATGGAGAGGTCTATGATGAGGATGGAATAGAACATGTTGAAATGATTAGACAAAATTGATGGAATTTCATTGACCTAATTGTTGATGCATGTAAGGTCAATTCCACTTTTAATTTTTTCTTTCTCTAAAGAATAATTTTAGTATTTTAATTCAAAAAAAAGGATTTAGTTTGCCGTTCTAATTAAGTCGACTAATTTCTTTATAATGGCCAGGAAAAAATCATTTTCAATTCTAGTTTTAATCAACCTATTATTTTTTGGATCCTGTGAATCTGAAGATCCCGTCAAAACTTATTTATTATCGGTTTCAGTTTCTCCTGAATATTCAGGAACGATCACTTACCCTACCAATCCAATTCAAGAAGGAGAGGTGGTAGAATTGATACCTGTTCCTCATCCTAATTGGGTATTTAAACAATGGGAGCAAGATGTTACTGGAACTTCGAATCCATTAAATGTTTTAATGGATTCAGATAAAACGATTACCGGAGTATTTGTGAAGAGGGATTATCCTCTTTCTATCACGATTCAAGGTGAAGGAACTGTTGTGGAATCAATCATTCAGAATCCATCAGGGAGAGAATATCCACATGGAACCCTTGTTTCACTTGTACCCGTTCCTAAAGAAGGTTGGGTATTTAGTGAATGGTCAGGTGATGCTAGTGGAACTTTAGTTCCCCTGCAATTTTCCGTAGATAAAGAACTACAAATCACTGCTACATTTGTTCCAAAAATTTCAACTTTAGTTCTAGGGGGCTCAAACGATGATGTACTTGCAAAAGTGATTAAAGTCTCTGGTGGTAGATACCTGATTGCAGGTACAACTAATTCTTCTGATGGAATTTTTGAAGGTTTAACAAAAGGAGGGAGTGATGCCTTTGTGATCCAACTTACTTCTGAATTGTCAGTAGAATGGGTCAAGGTATTTGGAGGAAGTAAAGATGAATATGCCAGTTCAATTATCGAAAACAATGATGGAACCTATTCAGTTAGTGGTTCTTTTTCTTCGTCCGATGGCGATTTTGCAAATAAACTAAATGGTACTACTGATGTATTTCATATTAAATTAAGTCAGTCTGGAGACGTAATTTGGATGAATAGTTTTGGTTCTAGCAACACTGAGGTTTTTTCAAAGTCAATGATCCAATCCAAGCAAGGGGCATATATTTTATTAGCAACTTCTGATGGGACTTGCTGTAACAATATTCAAGGAGGTAATTCAGGGGGAAAGGATATGATGACCATGTGGATTTCCCCTTCTGGAAATTTACTATGGACAAGGAATTATGGTACTTACAAAGATGAGGAAGCTATTAAGGTATATGAAACTTCCAATGGCACGATTATATTTTTAGGTACTCAGCAGCCAAATGGAGCTTTAAATCAAGAAGATCTGTATGTAGTGGCTACTGATCCAAATGGAAGTCAATTATCTAGTTCTGTGTATAGTGGATCAGGAGTTGACGTTGGATATGATGTAGTGGAGCTTGGTAGCCAGTTGGTGGTGTTAGGTTCTACTACCTCTCGCGATGGTGACTTTAGTAATTATGGATTTGGCAACTATAACATGTTCATGATGAAATTAAGCCAGTTTGGTAGTGGTTTAGGTGGGATAAGAATTTTTGGAGGAAGTGAAGATGATCGTGGATTTTCATTGATTAAATCTCCTAATTCCAATGATTTAATAGTGTTGGGGGTTTCAAATTCTCTAGATTATGATTTAGACAAAAAGAATATTGGTGGAGCAGATTTGGTGTTGGTCAAAACAGATAATAACCTCAATAAAAAAATCCTTAAAACCTATGGTGGTTCAAATAATGAAATCGGACTCATCAATTCTTTAGGAAGTTTGAAGCAGGTTATTCCTTCCATCAGTTTATCAATTGCACCAAATGGAGGGTTGATTTTAGGTGGAACTACAGAGTCAAATGATTTGATATTTGAAGGACTTACTTTTGGTAAAAAAGATATTTTTCTAATAAAAACAGATGAAGATGGAAATTTGAATTAGGATCCTTCTTAAGAAAAGCTTCGGATAGTTTACATCCGAAGCTTTTCTTTTTTAATTGAATATGAGTTTGGATTAAGAAAAAGTTTAATTGAGTCTTTATTTTCAGCAAGTCTAATAAAACCGAAAGGAGTGTCCGAAAAATGATAAAATCGGTGCAATTCTTTTAAAGAGATTGATATAAACAATAATTGGTGATGGGCAATTTGCTGATCATTTCCTGAAGCTCGGAAGACAAGTTTCCATAAATATTCCCTTCAAAATCAGCGATCGAAAATGCCTTTTCAAGTAGCTTATTCATATTTGCAACATGGGCTAAAAGTGCCTTTGAATTGGTATAAGTCTCTAGTACATGACAAACTGTACCTGTAGAATTAAAATACCATTCATATTGCTCGGCACCGGTCTCATTGGCTTTGACTTGTTCAATACATTGCGGGATTAAATCCTTAAACTCATCTTCTTTTCCAGGATGAATATTAAACTGAGCGTGAAACTGTATTTTTTTCATAGTGCTTTGAAGTTTGGCTTAGTATAAGTTATTGAAAATAAGCCCTAAAACCTATAAGTATTTGGGTTTTGCAGTATGAAATAATTCTCTCTAAATACTGACCACTGACCACCGACCACTGATTACTGAACACTAAACCTATTTCAGCTTTCAGATTTGAGACTTTAGAATTTCTTTCCTTCTGCTTACTGTCCACTGACCACTGATTACTGAACACTGAATACCATCTGTTAAAAAACTACACCAAATCCCCCTAACCCCCTTTTATGAATATGTTCTATTCAACTAAAAAATCTACTCCAAGGGGGAGTTGTTTCGATATTGAATTATGGTTACAGATAACTAATCATTTTAAATTTTACATTAAAACTTCTTACCGCGACTGACCATCGACCACTGATTACTGAACACTGACCACTGACCACTGTCCACTTTCTACTAAAACCTGCTCAATCAGACTCCCGGCTGCTTAATTCGACTTCTGATTGCTCACTATCTACTATTCCTTCAACAAAATACATTTTCATTTTGCCTTTATTCTTGACATAAATCTCTCCTCGATCTGAGAAGAGAAATTTATCCTTGATCAATTCATGTGTATATTCTGTGATATTAATCTTTCCTATTCCAGAGTAATATTCCATTCTTGAGGCACAATTCACGGTATCCCCCCAAATATCATATGCAAATTTCTTGCTTCCCACTATCCCCGCCACCACTGGGCCAGAGCTGATTCCAATTCTCATATCAAAGTGGATCCGCTTTTCATCCTCAATTTGCTTTGCTTTTTCAACAAACCTGAACATTTCCATGGCCGCTAAAACAATTCGTTCTGCATGGTCTTCTTGAGGAAAGGGAAGTCCTGAAGCACACATATAGGAGTCACCTAAGGTTTTGATTTTCTCTAGCTTATACTTATCTACAATCTGGTCGAAATACGAAAAATAATAATCCAGACTCTTCACCAAATCCTCTGGAGCTAAATGTTCCGCATTACTGGTAAAGTTTTTAAAATCTGTAAACATCACCGAAACCGCATCAAAGCGCTTTGCATTTACTCTCCCGAATTCTTTCAATTCATTGACAGTTTCCTCAGGCAGAATATTTTTAAGTAAATGATCCGATTTACTTCGCTCATTTTCAATAATTTGATTGGTTTTACGGATAAAAGAATTGTTTCTATAAAGTACGGCTGCTAAGATTCCAATAAAAATAAGTGCAATCGCAGTTGTGAAAATCATGATCTTCTGATTTCGATTTTTTTGATTCGCAAGATCTATTTGCATCTGTTTTTGATTGACTTCAAAATCTTTGGCTTTTTCTGCGATTTCTTCAACAACTTGAAGGTTTCTGACACTATCTCTGGCAGCGATGTATTTTAAATGATAAAATAGAGCAGAATCCCGATCTCCAACTTGATTATGAAGTTCAAAAAGCATCTGGCTCGCATCTGCAGTTTCCTTCATTAGACTGTAATTCTCGGCAAGATTGAGGCTCTTTTGAGCATTATTTAATGCGTGTTCAAAATCATTTTCCTTCAGGTCTATTTTGGCTAAATACAAGTAATAAACTGAATTGGCATAGTTATCTTCTTTTGTGTTTAGAATCTCAATTGCATTATTTAAGTTTTCCTTTGCTAACTCATTTTTCTGTAGTTCAGAATAAACCATTCCAAGATTGCCAAGGGCATAAGCTAACCCCCTTTCATGGTTTAGTTTGCTAAAAATAGGTTTAGCTTCTTCTAAACGGAGCATTGCTTTGGAGAATTCTTTTTTATAAAAATATCGTTCCCCGTCATTTAATAAAGCTGAGGCTAGATGTAATGAATCATTCGAATCTCGAATAGCTTGGATTCCTTGCTCGTAATATTTCTCAGCATTTTCGAATTTTTTATTTGCTGTAAAAGTATCTCCTATACTAATAAATAATACCCCAACTCGTTCTTCCAATTTAAATCGTTGGGCCAATTCAACCGCATGAAAATAAGCCTCCAAGGCTTCGGAGTATTTCCCCTGAAGCTTATATCCATTCCCTTTTTGTAAATACCCATTCACTAAGTAGATTTCTACAGTGTCCCTGCTGGAAGCTTTTTCAATCAATATGTCAGCATAATAAAGTACATCCTCCGGTTTGGCTTGTGAAATGGCAATCTCATATAACAAAGAAAATTCATCTTCATATTCTCCACTTTCATAAACCTTTACCAAACTGTCTGCCATTGCTTGATCTTGAGCACAGGCTGTTATGCCTTTTTGGAAAAGGAATAAAAAAGAAATGAAAAAGTAGTACCAAACTCTGGACATGGCTATTAGGTCATTCTTAACTGAGGATCAATTACATATGTTTGTAAATCTCCATAAATATCAGTGATACTAAATATGATATTGTATTTATAGATGTTATCGATGTTTCCTTTTGTAGGAGTGGCCAAGATGATATTGCCTAGCGGTAAAAGTGGATCAAAGTCAAAAAAATCGTAATCGCTGGATTTCTTTTCTGCGATACAAACTAGGTCCAAACTATAATCTCGTCGTTGGGTATTGTCTTCAAATTTGATATTCCATAGTAAAGCCCCATTTTTTATGACGTCGGTAATAAATGAGTCTTTTGGCTCTCCGTATCCAAGGGTATTACCTCCACTGGTCATCTTAGTATAGTCGTTTATGGCATTGTTATTTTTTGGGGGATAAGGGGAAGTAAATAATTCGGCAACTTGAACCGTAATAGTGATAATGTTACTAGCTTGAGAAAGCTGGTTTGGCTCTATAGAGGTCATCATAAATAGAATTTTAGGTTGAAAAAAAATAAAAAAGAATGTGTAGTAATTGGTAGATTTTTAAAAATCCAATACAGCAAATGTCTCTAAAATAGATACTTAAGATACATATAATATCATTACGAAGTCGAAAAAGTGTTGGTTGTGTTTTTGCAGAAATTACTAAAAATCAGGATTCATGAAAAGCTGGTTATTGAATCGGAACCTAATTATGAGGTATAAAAGGACTGGGAAATTTGGCCAAAGCTTGGTCAAAGAAAGGCAGTTTTTGATAGGGATTGAAGAAAGCCTGATTCCGATTTAAATGGTTTGAGTTGATATCGTATCATTGAAACTATGAATAGCCTTCTGCTGTAGCTGGAGGCTATATTTTTGTCAGCCCCGTCAAAAATTCGTATTTTAAAGAAAAAGCGAATTAACTAAACCCAAAATAAACGAACCATGGATAAATTAGAGAAACTGGATATGATGGATAAAATCCTGAGGGAATTTGAGGATTTGAGAAACAGTCAAACTTCTGTCCTAAAGAAAATATCCAAAATAGAAGCGGATAATATTAATCTGGGAGTGAAGGTTTTGGAAGAAAAATTACCAGATATATTTTTCGCGGTAGATACCAATCTAGGTCTGGTAACTGAACTGGAAGAAAAATTTCAGGAATATCGAGATCAGTTTTATACCTCGAATAATTTGAAAGCACTACAAGAAGAAAGATTATAAAAAATAAAATTCATTCTGATAAGGGAGTAATTTCACGTGGGTGGATTACTCTTTTTTTTTCTTAGGTCGCCTTTTATAAAATGGACCTGTGGATCATATGAATTTTAATTTCAGAAGCTATCCTGATAATTGGATGGAATGATGGTTGAAACTGTTATAAAGGATCAGGCTTCGTTTCCGGATGTTTTTCCCAATACTGTACAATGGAAGGCATGTATTCATCGCTTTCAATGGTCCCTTGTAGATCTGCTTTCTGACCTATGTATAAATAAACTTTGTTGTCCTCTACTTTTTCTACGGTTAAGGCATCCTTTTCAAGAATACGTTTGACACGTTCCCATTCTTTGGGATCAGTTACAAAGGTTTCGAAACGTATATAAAATTCTTCTCCTATGGGAGGAATGGGGTAGTCGCTAGGGATTTCAACACGTACGACCGGATCTGTGGGGATAATAATTTTTAGGCTCATTGGGTTTTCTGGTTTACTTAAAGCTAGTTAGGATAATGGAGAAAGACAATTGAGATAGGATTTCTAAACTAATTTACCAATGGTTTACTTCAGATTTGTTTAATTGGCACTTCAAGAGAACTTTTAAAAAAATTAGAATGAAAAAACAGCTCATTGCTTTATTCGCTTTTTTCTTGTGCACCTGCACTTTTGGACAAGAAGTCAAAGACATCAAGGTGTCTAGCTTTAATTTAAGAATGGACACACCTAATGATGGGGTCAATGCTTGGCCGAACCGAAAAGAAATGGTCAAAGCCTTGATCCAATACCATGACTTTGACATCATAGGAACTCAGGAGGGATTTGTACATCAATTAAATGACCTATTGGAAATGCCAGGCTTTGCCTTTATCGGTGCGGGTCGAGATGATGGGAAGCAAGCAGGGGAGCATTCTGCTATTTTATATAAGACTGACCGATTTGAAGTGTTGGAATCGGGTGATTTTTGGTTGAGGGAAAATCCAGAGGAACCCGGATTGGGTTGGGATGCTACCTGTTGCAATCGAATTGCTTCCTGGGGCTTGTTCAAAGACTTGGAAAGTGGAAAAGAGTTTTATGTATTCAATGCCCATTTTGATCATCAGGGAGTCATTGCCAGAAAAGAATCGGGAAAGTTGATGGTGAAAAAAATTGAGGAAATTGCCCAAGGAAAGCCCGTGATCTGTACAGGAGATTTTAATTCCACTCCAGACACGGAGCAAATTATTTCCCTTTCAGCCTTGCTGCAGGATTCTTATCATGTATCCAAACTACCACCTTATGGACCTGTGGGAACGACCAATCAATTTGTGTTTACCGCCCCTATGAAAAACCGAATCGATTATGTCTTTGTTAGTGATGATTTTGAGGTATCCAAATATGCGGTCTTGACCGATGCCTTAAATCAACGCTATCCTTCGGATCACTTGCCGGTAGTGGCGACGGTTAATTTTAAATGACTCAATCTTGATTCTAGCGATTAGGAAATAAGTGAGTACCCCATATTAAAAGCCCTGAAATAATGGGCTTTTATTGGTATTAAACGTTTGCAAGCTTTCCAATAAAGAAGGTTTTTTTTCGTAGTTTCAATCCTCAATCAAGCCATCGATGCTCTATCAAAACCCACATTTTTTCGATAGAGTTGAGGAGATACTTCTGCATTCTTCTTAAAAAATCTACTGAAATAATATTCATCCTCATAACCCAAGTCATAAGCAATTTCCTTGATGGACTTATTGGTCAAATACAACTCTCTTTTCGCCTCAATGATGATACGCTCTGAAATCAGTTCCGTCAAGGTTTTATTGAAATGTGCTTTGGTGAGCTTTGCAAGAGCCTTTGGACTTATGGCTAATAGATCTGCATAATCACTTGCCGTGCGATAGGTTTTATAATGTTTGTTTATAAAATCTTTTAAACGTTCCAAAACAAAGGGTTCTTCCTGTGATAATGCTTGCTTTTCGGTATGTTGCTGTTGTTCCTGTTTTAATCGGGATGTGGTTATAAGTAGAATCTTTAAATAGGAGACCAATAATTCATATTGAGCTAGTTCATCCAATTGGATTTCATTCTTCATTTGCTCGACCAGACCGGTGAGCTTATCGAAGCTTTCCGAATTAATTTTCACTAATGGCTCGCTATATACATTATTGAATAGAATCCCGTCACAGGCTACTTCTTTCTGATGTTTATGAATGCAAAAGAAGTCCGGGTGAAAATAAATTACCTCTGCCTCCCAACCCTTCGTGTCTATCAAGAAGGGCTGATAGGGTGAAAACGCAAAGAGTGTGTTTTCGCTGAATTCGAATTGGTTAAAATCTACCTTGGCTGTTCCAGATCCATTTTTCACCCAAATCAGGGAATAATGGTTTAAGCGTTGGATTTCATTAAAGGGGTTGTCATTTTCCAGTGAATATATTTTTAAGGCTAGTTTTTTAGTCTTCGGATCAATCAAGGTATGACCAGGGTTGCTTAACATAAATATTTTGGTAATGGTTACTACTCAGCTAATTCAGATTTATTGAAAATAGATATTTTAATTAATCAGAGGAATTATAGATCCATATTCGAGTTGTTTGACAATGTTTAATAGTGAGAAGTTCCTTTGAAATTGACGATCCTTTTTCGAAAGAAGCCCTTGGCTGGTCGGTTGCTAATACTCACAGCTTTGGCAGACCCCAAAGTGACCAAGCCAGGTCGAACCCTGCTCTTAAAACAAGGTTCTTTCCTTCTCTTCGATTTCTAGGTCGTTGATACTTGCATAGCGTTTTCTCATGAGACCATTTTCATCGAATTCCCACAACTCATTTCCATAAGCTCTGAACCATTGTCCAGATTCATTATGATATTCGTATTCGAAACGGACTGCAATTCTGTTTTCACGGAAACCCCATAACTCTTTTTTAAGCTTATATTCTTTTTCTTTGTTCCATTTATCAGCTAAAAAGCCTTCAATTTCCTTTCTTCCATTGATAAATTGGGTCCTGTTCCGCCATTCGGAATCCATTGTATAGGCTTTGGCTACAATTTCTGGATTTCTGCTGTTCCAAGCATCTTCAGCCATTTGAACTTTCTGCTTTGCAGTTTCTTCATTAAAGGGAGGTAATGGGTATTTTTTCATGGTGTTTGTCTGTTTGGTAAACCCTAGGTTAAACTGGAGGATGGATTGAAAACCCATTCATCTTTCATTAATCTTGTGACATAGCAATTGTCCGCTTCTTTGAGCAACATGGTCTTTAGCTCTAAAGAGATATCTCCTGAAATTTTGATGGCAGAGTCTACCTCTGTGATAAAAATCCCTTCGTAATTTCTTTTAGAAATTTGAGATAACTGGGCATCTACATCATCGATTACGATGTTATTTCTTCTTGCTACGTTTCGATTGGTTGCAACTTTGCACATGGGATTTTTTCAGTATAGGAATAAAAAAAAGGAAGGAGGGAAGTAAACAACCATTTACTTCCGTTCCTTTTTAGATGCTTTGTGCCAATGGGAAGTCTACCGGAACCTTGGTAAGGTTATGCAAATAATTCATGGCGGTTTTATCACTCACCTGAAGAATTAAATCGACCAAATGCTCTTTGGTATAGCCTTGCTCAAAGAAGTTCTCTAAGTTTTCCTCATTCACATTTCCTTTGTTTCGGGTAATATCTGCTGCCAAAACAACCAGTGCTCTCAATTTTGGATTGTCGCTTTTTTCTTTTCTGATATCCAACAATTGTTCATCAGAAAAACCGTTCATTTTACCAATTACCGTATGTGCGCTAAGGCAATAAATACAACCATTTACTTCGCTGACGACTAGGTTGATGGCCTCCTTCTCTTTATTGGAGAAGGAAGTTTTGGCATTTTGAAAGTTTAGATACCTTTCCAATCCATTGTCAGAATATCCAATGGTGGCGTAGAGATTTGGGACAAAACCCAATGCTTTGTTCAATTGATCAAAAATTGCCTGATTGGTAGCTGATACTTCGTTTCTAGCTGGAACGCTAAATGCTGTGTTTTTAAGAGTTTCCATTTCTTTTGCTTTTGGTTAAATAACATTACTGTGCAAAATTGCGCGGAATGTAGCTTCGGAGAAATGGATGTTCTACGCCAAAAGATGGACAATTTTCCGGGCCAGTGCTGGGGGAGAGGTTAGGCCAATTAACCAAGGGCCCTACGGCTATTAAGCATTTACCCTAACAGGGCTGGATTATAGTTTAACCCTTCCCTAATCCATAAGAATATTGCGGCGAAACCCTGTAGTGCCTGTCCCGAATTATTCGGGAGGTTTAATCTTGGTGCCCCTGAATGGAAATATTTTTAAAAGAATTAGGGCTTAATGTTTCAAAAAGCAATGAGAAAAGTAGCCGTCCTATATACTTTTTAATGTTGTTTAAAATAACTTAATTGTATGTAAACCTTTTTACTATCAATAGGTTAGATTTTTATTCAATTATCAATAACCAAAATCAAAATTTTATGTCCATCAAAACTAAATTACCCTGGAGAGTACTCTGGGTGATATCTTTTTCTTTTGTGATAATGTCTTGTTCAGACATGGAAGAGTCTATTTCTCCCAACCTGGAGAGTAACATCAAGTCAATTCCTGAAGTACTGAAATCCTTGGGTAAGGGGGAGATTGCAGGGAATGAAAATGCCAGAAAAAGTCTTGGAAACACCTATGCAACCTTTAATGCTGCTTTGGGAAAATCGGGTTTGGCATCTGTTTTTGCCCGAAATGAGTTAACTGTTTTTGCTCCAAACGATGCAGCCTTTGCAGAACTGGGATTAAATCCAGGCAATATTGGTGAGTTAGAAGGGTTGACAGAGATATTGCTTTACCATGTGGTGTCTGGATCTGTTCTAGCAGCAGATTTAACAGAAGGTCTTGTACCCACGTTAAATGGTGCCGCGGTGGAAATCAGCCTAACAAATGGCCCTATGGTCAATGAGTCCTCCATCATTTTGACGGATAAAATGGCTAGGAATGGGGTAATACATGGTATAGATGCAGTTTTAATGCCTCCAGTTTCAAATGTGATGGACCTATTGGATGATGCTACGACCGGTGCTGATTTTACCACGCTTAGAACAGCAATTTATATTGTTCCTGGACTAAAAGAAGAATTCGCTACCCGCGAAAACATTACAGTGTTTGCGCCTACAAATGCGGCCTTTGCGAAAATAGGTCTCAATTCCTTAAATATAAGTGGTATAGATCCTGCCATTTTGAGGGAAATTTTGAGATATCATGTATTCGGGGGAGGTCGATTGTTTTCTGAGGATTTGGTCGATGGGCCGATCATCATGAGTGAGGGAGGTACACTGATAGTAAATACATCCAGTTCCAATACATTCGTTATAGATGAGAACGGCGGAAGCTCTAATTTGATAGAAACCAATATTCAAGCCAGCAATGGAGTGATTCATAAAATTGATGCAGTATTAATACCTCAATAACAACCCGTATTTCCAAATGGCCCGGGTGAATCATTCGGGTCTTTTGTTTATTAAAGGATTTATTTTCATGGGGTTATATCAATGTTGAGTCTTTAAAAAAAAATCCAGGTCTTTTTTCAACATATTTTTAGTGACTTCCTGGTCCCCGTTCACCTTGGTCAAGTGATATAATTTCCTCTAAAATCCACCGTTCCGCCAGCTGATGAACCCTTCACATGATAAGTTCCTTTTGCAATAACACCACCGTCAATTAATACTTCATAAGAACTGGCTTTTTTATGTCAGGTGCGCAGAGAAAAGCAATTTGTATGTTCGTACCTACTGAAAGTAAATCATTCGCCTATTTATACACGTACCCCCTAAAAAAGAAACCAGCTGTATTTTAAAAGGATAGTCCTGCCATCAAATCACCTAAACGAGTATTCCATTAGATTAACTCGGTACTCTCTGAGTATAAATCGGTCAACAAAAAGAATACACCCTTATTCTAAAAGAATAACTGAGTATACTGACTCGTCCTAAAAAAAGTTTACAGATTAATGTTTAAGCCCGTTGGTATAGTGGTAAATCGGCTATTTATAAGCATTTTATTAAACCAATGGATAATTTCTGAAAAGTCTAAAAACAGTAAAAGATACCGGAACTCTTTTGGAATGATTCAGTAACCTACCACTTATCATCTGATTATTGGGGGATGGAAGCATCTCCCCACTTTAGGAATTTTCTTTCATATGGAAACCTAAATCTGGCTTTGAAAATTCATCCCGCTAAGGATAACTAATTACAAAAAAGGAACTTAAGGTATTTTGCACCCCCTTTGGAGCAGGTCTGCCGGTTTAGGGAAATATCATACAAATCAGATTTCAAGTGCCATCTGGTAAACTCCAGTATTGGATTGAATTTTGTACCTATTATCCTATCTAATTCAAAATCCTGTAACTAATCAGGATTCTGTACCTGGTTGAAAAATAGGTGTATTCGAGCCAGTTTAAGTAAAATATTGTAATCAGCAGAAATGGATCAGCTTGATTTAATCCCTCATTGCCAAAGGGAATGTGAAGATTTTAAATCAGTATTTTCTATCATCAGTTGGATCCATGATGCTTCCCTAACACACCTTTCAAAAAAAGTATAAAAAACACACAAATACGATGAACAAGTTTATAAGAATTATTTCGACTGCAATGGGAATCCTTTTCGTATCCCTGTTATTCACGTACCAATCCTATTCCCAAATTCCGAAAGGAATTCCAAAACCAACCGGCCCGATTGACTTTTCAAAAACAAGCAACGTAATTATTTTTGGAGCGATACCTGCTATCATCCTTATTGTTTATTTGGTTTTTAGAAAGAGAATAAAAAAAATCAAGCAAGAAAAGAGAGAAAAGCTAAAAAAAAGAAATGAAAATGAATAAGTAATAGCATGTTTAAAATTAGGGTTAAGAACACTAAACCTAAGAAGCTTCGAAAGAAAGCTTTATCGTAAGCAGGAGTGAGGAAAAAAACTCCTATATGGAAACTTCCCGGGAAGCCAGATTCAAGCCATAAAATATTCTGAATTGGGTGTTTTTCGATGTTTTATACATGTTATGTCAAATTTTTATATCCACTCCCTTGAACCCACTAATCCCACGGAGAAAACTCACGTCTTTATGTCAATAGAAATTTGTACCTTAAACCTTCTAGAATGGTTAGCAGGTAAGGTTAAGGAAATGAGTGGTTTAAATACACTTGTTAGGTAGGAAAATCTCTTGTTTTTTTTTACAAGCATATTGCATTGGAACACCAGCCTTTTTTAATCCAACAGCGCTGATTCCTGATATTGTGCCAGAGTAAAATACTGAAGCCATTCCCAAACAATAATCCGTGGTGTGCAACTACCACTCAAAGAAAACGGGCAATACTTTAATTTTTAAGAGTAAAAACAACTAAACTTTAACCATGACAGAATCTAAAATAATTACAGTATTTGGTGCCACCGGAGCACAGGGAGGAGGGCTTGCAAGAGCTATTTTATCTGATCCCAACTCAGAATTTAAAGTGAGGGCAGTTACCAGAAATGCTAATTCTGAAAAAGCAAAAGCCTTGGCGGAATTAGGTGCCGAAATCGTAGAAGCAGATATTGATGATGCTACAAGTATTAAAAAGGCGGTTGAGGGCGCATATGGAGCCTTCTTTGTTACTTTTTTCTGGGAACATTTTTCGGCCGAAAAAGAATATCAAGAAGTAGCTGATTTTGCCATTGCGGCCAAGGAAGCAAATTTGAAACATGTCATTTGGTCTACGCTGGAAGATACCAGAAACTGGATTCCTCTGGATGACGACAGAATGCCTACCCTACAAGGCAAATACAAAGTGCCTCATTTTGATGGTAAAGGTGCTGCGGATCAACTCTTGGTAGATGCTGGCTTACCGGTTACTTTATTAAGAACTTCTTTCTTCTGGGATAATTTTATCCATTTCGGGATGGGCCCTCAAAAAGGTGAAGATGGAAAGTACTACATCGCCTTCCCATTGGATGACAAGAAGCTATGTGGTATGGGTGCTGAAGATATTGGTAAATGTGCCTATGGCATATTCAAAAATGGCAATGGAGCTGTTGGAGAAATTATCGGTATTGTAGGAGAGAAGTTAAGTGGTGATGAAATGGCTGAAAAACTTTCAAAAGCTTTAAATATCAATGTGATTTATAATAATGTTAGCCCAGATACCTATCGTAGTTTTGGCTTCCCTGGGGCTGATGACTTAGGAAATATGTTCCAGTTTAAAAGAGATTTTAATGAGGATTTTAATGCGGTACGTAGCGAAGAATTGTCTAAGCAGCTGAATCCGGAATTGCAAAACTTCGACGAATGGCTTTCTTCAAATGCTTCAAAAATTCCGATAGATTAACCCCCTATTAAAATCAAAGACTGGCAGGTACTTCTTATGTAAGAAAAGTTGTTGCCAGTCTTATTATTAAGAAAAAAAGAATGACTCAATTGAACTTGCTATCAAAGTTGATATTTTCAATGCCTATCCTTGGCTATTTCTGAAGGTTTTTTTTAAGCCAACTCCCTTAAATCTACCGGAACCACTCTAGAAACTCCCGCTTCGATCATGGTAATACCATAGATAATATCTGTACTGGCCATGGTTCGCTTGTTATGGGTGACTATAATGAACTGGGACTCTCCACTAAATCGCTGGATAATCTGGTTGAACTTATCAATATTGGCATCATCCAATGGCGCATCCACCTCATCAAAAATACAGAATGGGGCTGGTTTCAATAGGTAGATGGAAAAGAGTAGGGAAGTGGCAGTGAGCGTCTTTTCTCCTCCTGAAAGCTGATTGATTGTCAATGGGCGTTTGCCCTTCGGCTTGGCCATGATCTCGATGGCAGATTCCAAAGGATTATCTGGGTCGACTAATGTCAGATCACAATCATCCTGCTCGGTAAAAAGGGAACGGAACACCTTGATAAAGTTCTCCTTGATCTTGCCAAAGGCATCCAAGAAAGTATCCTTGGCTACCTGATCGATTTCTTTGATGGTATTCAAAAGTGATTCCTTGGCTTTGATCAGGTCTTCCTTCTGAGTGGTGATAAAGTCATGACGGACCTTGATTTCATCATAAGCCTCCATGGCCATCGGGTTGATTGGTCCGATTTTCTCCAACTTCTCTTTTTGCTTGCGTACCAACTCCCGTAAATCATCCTCTTTGAAATCCAGAAACTCTTCATCTAGTTTCGGATTTTTCTCCATCAGCTGATCCAAGTCCAAATCAAACTCCACAGAAAGACGTTCCTTCATTCCACTCATTTTGAGCTTGGTTTCATTGATCGAATTTTGGAGTTCATGCAGCAGTTCATCATGCATCTCCTTGCTCTTTTGCAGACTTCGGATTTTTTGATCGGTCTCATCGATCAGCCCTCGGTGGGCATAATAGTCTTTTTCGGCTTCCTGAACGCCTTGTTCTATCCCTTCTTTTTCGGAATACAATTCAATCAACTCATCGTCTTTGACTTCGTTGTTTTGAAGCAAACCTTTGATTTCAGAATCAAGGGAACTTAATTCCGCCTGTGACTTTTCAATTCGTTCCTTGCTGCTTTCATAGGCATTCTGCTTGAATTCAATTTCCTGATCCAAGGAATTGACACGATTGAGTTGCTGGTGATAGAGAATGTTCTCCTGATTGAAAGCCTGGGATTTCTCAGTCAATCGAGCAGACTCCTCTTCCAGGTTTTCATTTAGGATTTCCAAGTCTTCATGAGCGGATTCATATTCAGCTTTCTCCTCAAATAATTGAGGTTGAATCTCGGTCAAACTTTCTTCCAAGCTGGCAATACGGTCTAAAATATCCTCCCGCTTATTCGCATTGGAGCTAAGGAGCTCAGCAAGCTGTTCCTTTTTAGTGCGAACGGAAACGTAATTCTGGTTGATCTCATTGATCTGTTGCTGGCTTTCTTCCAAAACCTTTTTGTAGCTGACTTCTTTCAGCTTCATCAGGTCCGAAAGCTTTTGATCTAGGTTGTTACGGGTAGCAGAAACCTTTTTGTTTAGATCCTTGATTTCTTTGTCCAGTTTTTCAAGGTTCTTGGCTCTACCGATTCTCTTTCCTTCAAATAAACCAACGGATCCTCCAGAAAGGCTGAACTTACGTTTGGTGAACTTTCCATTTTCAGAGATAAAGACTGAATCATTATCCTGAGGAAAATCCTTATGATCCCCTTCCACAATATAGACATTGTCCAAAATGAAGTTGATCAACCGGCTGTATTTGACATCAAATTCAATGATCTCCGTTGCAGCAATGGCATTGGAGAAGAGCTTGGTTTGACTAGGCTTAAAACGTTCAAAATGCTCCAACACAAAGAAATTGGCTTTTCCCCTCGCTGCATCGCTTAGCAAATGTATGGCAGCGATGGCCTGGGCTTCGGTTTCCACCACATAGTAGTTCATATAGCCCTCCAGGTAATTCTCGATGGTCACCCGGTATTTCTCATCCGTGGTCAGTAGATCGGAGAGGAGTGGTGTGTCCTTGCCCCAAGAGTTGTTTTTCTTCAAGAATTTGATCGCCTCCGGAAAACCTTCCAGATTCTCCACCAAAGATTTGGTGAGGTTGTATTCGTTTTGTTTGGAATCCAGCTTTCTGGAAGAAGTGGTCAATTCCTCCCGGATCATTTCAATGACCTTATTGGTATCTTCTATCTTTTGATCCAGGTCTTCCTGCTTGGCTTTCTTGCTTTCGTATTCTTGGGTTGCAGCATCCAGTTCACCTTTTAGGGAAATCAATTTTTCCTCGAAATCCACCAAATTAGCTTCCTGGGAGGAATCATCAGAGGAAGTTCGTTCAAGTTCCTGCTTTAAGGTGGATAGTTGAATCTGCTTTATTTCCAGTTCTTTGGTGAGTTGGTATACTCGCTCCTTTAGACGTTCAAAAGTGGCGTTTAAGGTTTTTTGTTTTGTTTGATGCTCCGTATGGACTCGCTTCTGGTTCTCATAAGCTTCTCGAAGTTCCCCCACAATCAGTTCCTTTTCTGCCAGCATTTTAGCTGCGGACTCCTGTTCGTGTTTCAGGGAACGAATGGAAAAACCTGCCCGATCATTGGATTTTCGATCTACTTCGATCTGTTCCCGGAGTTTCTGGGATCGGTCCTCCAAAAAGCGTAGACGCTCATTTTTGATCTTTTTCTCTGACTCAAAAGTTCGGATTTTGTTGACATGATCATTCAAGGTTTTCTGACGGGAAGCCAGTAATTTTTCCTTGTTGATCAAATCCGATTTTAACTGATTCAACAGTGCCTCTTGATCTGCAATTTGAGTTTGTAGCTGAAGCTTTTTGTCACTTTCCTGCTCGATGTCCTTGGTGGTGGAAAGGAGGGAATTGGTGTATTTTTCAATACTTTTTTTGGCCAGATTGATACTGGCTGCTTTATAGTCTTTTTTGATCTCAAAGTACTTGGCGGCTTGTTTTGCCTGCTTTTCCAAGCTCTTTAAGTTCTTTTCAATTTCATATAAAAGATCTTCTACGCGATCCAGATCTCCATCGGTATCGTCCAGTTTTCGAAGGGTTTCCTTTTTACGGTTTTTGAATTTTGAAATTCCTGCTGCTTCTTCGAATAGATCTCTTCTGGAGTTGTTTTTATCATTCAGCAACTCATCGATCATCTTGAGTTCGATGATGGCGTAGGAGTTGGAATTGATCCCCGTGTCCATAAACAGGTTGGTGATATCCTTCAGACGACAGGTGACTCCGTTGATTTGGTATTCACTTTCCCCGGAGCGGTAATACCGACGGGTGATCGTCACATGGGTATATTCGGTAGGAAGAAGGTTTTTGGTATTTTCAAAGGTGAGGGAAACTTCGGCCAAGTTAGACGGCTTTCGGTTTTTCGTGCCATTGAAAATGACATTTTCCATCTTGTCAGAGCGGAGCATTCGGGTTTTTTGTTCCCCCAACACCCAACGGATGGCATCGACCACATTTGACTTTCCGCAGCCATTTGGTCCTACTACGCCCGTGATTCCCTTATCAAAATGAATCACCATTTTATCCCCAAAACTCTTAAATCCCTTGATCTCCAGCTTACTGAGCAGCATCCTTTTTTGTTAATCTGAAATAAGGAACAAAATAAGATCATTTGGCAGATTGTCCAAGGATTTGGTGATTCTTGAGCCATTAAAATTCTGGAGCTAAAAGGATATAAGAAATAGGAAGGTAGATAGCTGATGTTAGGTATTTGAAGTTGGAATAGCAGGGTATGGCAGCTATGTAAAATTGTCGGAGCTTAGAAACCATTTTCAGCTTCTTGACTTTGGCCTTCTGATTTCCATGATCACTTCCTACTAAAAACTGGGAACTCCAAAAAATATAGTATCTTCCCTTATGGATTTAGGAAACATCATCTATCTCGTTGCGGTCATCGTTTATTTTATTTATCAGATCAGCAAAAACAAAAAATCCGGAGAGCCAACGGAGGAGCAGGGAACTCCTAAAGAAAGTCCCAAAGCTCCAACGACTTTTGAGGATTTGATGCGTGAAATCCGGGAAGCTCAAAACCCAAACCGCCCAAAACCTGCGCCTAAACCCAAAGCCCAACAAGTGGAAGTCGAGGAAATCAAGCCAGAACCTGTTAAAAAGAAATGGTATGAAGAGGCTGATGAGGAGATTTCTTATTACGATGGTGCTTATGAAAAAGCAAAAACAGCAGCTGAAAAGGCAGTTCCAATTTCCCAATTGGAGTTTTCAGAAATTGGAAAGCAGGCTTATAAAAAACCTGAAAAGAAAGTAAATCGTTATGCTCAATTAATGAAAGATCCTCAGTCTGTCAAGGATGCTGTAGTCCTTTCAGAGATTTTAAATAGGAAGCATTTTTAAGATTTTACCAATCAAAGGGATGGGATTCTAATAAGAGTTAGATCCATCAGTTTGATTATAAGTTTGTGAATCAAGTATTTATATTTTTTTTAAATTCCTGTGATCCAAAAAACATCTAGCTATCGTAAGTGTTTACATCTAAACAAAATCAGAATGCTATGGATCCATTATCAACCAACCAATCGGGAAAACTTACCAAATCGAGAAGGGAATTTATTGAGAAATCAGGCTTGACAGCAGCACTTACGATGTTTGGAATCGGATTTTTTACTTCCTGCTCAAATTCTGATGATATGGAGCCCACCGGCAGCACCGGTACTCCAATGAATCCGGGAACTGGAAGCGGAACAGGTATTTCGGTATCTGGAAATAAGATTACGATAGATTTAAGTATCCAAAAAGATCTGAATGCCGATGGAGGATGGCTTTTGATTACTAATGGGAAAACGTTGGTTTCTAAGGTGGGAAGTGAATTTATCGCTCTTACCTCGGTTTGTACACATTCAGGCTGCGACACCAATTGGAGTTTTTCCAACGCTACCTACAATTGTGCTTGTCACGGATCCAAGTTTGATACGCAAGGGAATGTAGTTTCAGGTCCAGCAACTCAACCTTTAAAAGTGTATGATACGGCAGTTTCCGGGAATATATTGACGATAACCAAGTAGACTATTGGGTAGATAATTGAAATTTCCTGATCCAAAGGTTTGCGATTTTCTCTTCAGATTCTAACTGGTAGTTTTTCATTTTCAGCCAACTTTCCAGAAGATCCACATCAGCCTGCTCTTTGGGATACGCATGTTTGTAGTACTCATAAATTACAACCTCAATTTCTTTGGGAAGATCCCTATTCAGTTCCTGTAAAGACTCTATTGGAAATAGCTTCTCTTGACTTAACTTACTTCCAGTCAATAAAATTTCACGGGAAAAATAAATGAAGTTATTTGTAAGTATATATTGCTCCTCCTCAGAACTTTGCGTTGATTCAGTTAGAGTATCAGTTAAATTTTGATAGTGTTTTAATTGCTTTTGATAATAAATAGAAAATATAGCAGGTAAGACCAAGACTATTCCCAAAATCGAAAGCTGGACCGTTCTTTTTTTAATCCAAATCACAGGGATCAATGCGCATAAAAACAGGGCTTGTTTAGCATCTCCCTGAATGGCCGAAATAATAATTCCCAAAACCATCAAGCTGAGCAATGCCATTTTCCATTTCTTGGAGTTTTGCCAATATTTCCAGCCCAAAGTAATGAGAAAGGCAAGGATCGGAATAAGTATGATCAAATGCCTTGGATTGAGATAAATAGGGTTATAAAATTCCAGTGTTGAGCTCATCAGCCAGAATCCCAAAAGAAGGCAAAGAAAAGCAAGCGCAAACTCAAAATCGAAGGATTTCCTAAATTTCATTCCTTGATAGATTCCTGGAATCGCAAATACCAACCAAGGCCAATAAGCACGCGCTACAAAAGTTGTAACTGGGGTAATGGTTAAGCGCTCTATAATAGCCCCTACACCTTTATCGGCATAGGTGTATTCAGAAATATAATGTCCTGCATTGATAGAAGTAATTCTATAGAAGGGATCTCCAAATTGAATCCAAAAGTAGGTGAGGTAAAGGCTAGCCAGAAGCAGTCCAGAGGCAACCACGCTACTATAAAAAGTTGACTGAATGGATTTGTTTTTCAGGTCGAAGAGAAATAATAGTACCACAAAAGGAACCAAGAAAATAATGGTTTCTTTTGTCAGAAAACCTATAAATAGAGATAGGACAAGACTTATTCCTGCTAGAACTGGATGTTGGTTTCTATAGATAGCAGCGACTGGAATAATTGTGACCCAAAGTACCAGAGATGCGTCAGGATAAACTTTGGTGATAAAGTGCAAGAAATAAACGTGCGTGCAAAACCATATCGTGAGGATCCAAGTCCATTTTTTATCAGGTAAAACCTTATACAAAACCAATAAAGTGATCAGGTAGCAAAGGAGAGAAAATCCAGAGATGATATGGGGATCCAATCCAAAGAAGTATCCCAACAAACCGGCGGGGATATATGCTCCCCATCGACTGGAAAAATGATAAGAATTGACCTCCATGGTTCCTTCCCAAAAGCTCTTTCCCGCCAAGATGTAGTATACATCATCACTAAAGGTAATCCCATCAAATCCTATCCACCAGAACCCAACCAAGAACAACAACCCTATCATTAGCGGTAGGTCTTGTTGTCTGTTATCTAGTAAGGTGTCTGTTCTCATGTAGGGCTAAAAATAGGGAATTTTGTATACCAAAGCTCCCAGATATTGAAGTATTAGAATTTACCCTTTTTATAAAAACTTTGAGTTGGGTATTAAAAAATAAAAGGCTATAAATCTTTTCAATCTTTGGGCAGGAACGACTCTCCTTTAGCGAAGGAACAAGGGGATTGTTTTCTTTCGACAATAACCGTCAAAAACTTTTTCGCTTAGCGTCCTTTCTTTAGTTTTAAATATAATTTTGAAACAATGGCTCAAGCGGGAAAAATAGAACAACAAAAGATCTTACGGGTATTTAAGCTGATTAACCTCCTTCAAGGGAATATTGGAAAACCAGTTCACAGACTAGCCGAGTTACTGGAGACAGATGAACGCACCATCTACCGGTATTTTAAGTTGTTAGAAGCCTTGGGCTTTGAGGTTGTCAAAGAGTTTAGTAAATATAAAATCCAACAAAGACCAGGCATTGATCAAACTCTAAACTATGGCACCTTCTCCCAAGAGGAGAGCCAATGGTTGAAATCCATGATTGAAAGTCAAGGGAAAGGAAACTTGTTGCACGATTCAATCCTACAAAAACTTCAAGTGCGGTCAGAGGTAAAAAAAGGATCAGAACAGCTTTTTAAAGCGAATTTGGGACGCTTTGTGGATGAGTTGGGTAAAGGGATACAAAGTAAAACGCAGGTATGGCTCAAAGACTACTATTCCTTGAGCAGCGATACCACCAGTGATCGTTTGGTGGAACCAGTTGCTTTTTCCTCAACTTACGAAAGCATCCATGCCTTTGAGCCTGAAAGTAAAACCATGAAAGTGTTTAAAATCGAACGAATAGGAGAAGTGGTGATATCTACCATGCCCTGGAAATTCGAGAATAAACATCAGGTACCGGGCGCACAACTATTTGGTTTTTCTGGAAAAAGCAGGTTTAAGGTCAAATTGAAACTCTCCAAAAAGGCCTACCAGTTAATGATGGAGGAACATCCAAATGCACGCCCATTTATGGATGTAAAGAATAGAAATCAATATTACTTTGAAGGTGAAGTACCGCAGTTACCCGGTTTAGCACGGTTTATATTGGGATTACCCGGTGAAATTAAAGTGGAAGAAGGAGAGGAGTTGAAGGCTTATTTGCAGGAGCAGTTGGAGCGAGTTACCTATTAATGAATTTATAAAGTTCTATAATTAAGGAGTCTGTAGTTGGAATAAACTAATTTTATTTTTTAACTTATTGATTATCAGTTAACAATTAAACTTTTTAAAGATGATTAATAAGCCAAAACTCAGTTTAGGGCTACTTTTTTTAGCCCTTTTAACTTATTCCTGTGTACAGGAAAATTCGACACCAGACTTAACTCAGCAATTGGGTGAGGAGGAGCAACAAAAACTCATCACTAGTCCAGAAATCGATCAACTCATCCTTCAATCTTTACGAGAGACAGGCGACTTTCTCTGGATGAATCAAAGTGATCAGTTGATTTGGAGTGCCTTGGTACAAAGTGATTCGGTTTTAACTATTGGGTATAGTCCGGTATCTATCAAGTCTCCCAATGCCAAAATCGGTATCGAATCCGTTCAAAGTCCAGCTTGGCAAGTGTCCGCCCAAAAGATTCTACAAGTGATTTCAGAAACCATTGAACAAAAGGGAGCACCCCAGCTCAGATTAGGAAATGAGATTGCCGTCATTCATGAGGACTTACCTTATCTGGAAGTAAAAGTAGCCAGTTTGGAAGTGCTTCAGAATTTAAGGCAATTGGGAGAGGTAAGATACTTTGAGCCTTTGAGTTATGAATTCAATTACAACCTATTGAATCAGGGTCAAGACGCAAGGTATTTTTCAGATTCTGGTTGTTCGAATGACCCGGAGACCAACTTACCTTCCGGTGATTTCACTTCGATTTCACCAAATGCCAAAGCATCTTGGAATTACCCTCAAATGGGAGTTTCTCATGCCTGGTCTCAAAGTACTGGAGATAATATTACCATTGGTTTGATCGATACAGGGGTTTCTCCAAACCAACCATTACTGGGATCAGCCTTTCAAAGCGGGGCTTCTGTAAGTAGAAACATTGAAAAATATGGAACCTATAAAACAGGGTATTGGTGGTGGAAGAAATACGATGGTCCAAATGACCAATGCGGGCATGGGACATCCATGGCCGGTGTGATTGCATCTCCTAGAAATGGGGTAGGGACTACGGTTGGAGTAGCCTATAATGCCAATTTGATTTCTGTCAGGGGAACCAGCGATGTGATCGTAAACTCTGGAAATGAAAAAGATGGAGTAGCTGAAGCCTTGGTGCTGTTAGGGAAAAGAGCAGATGTAAAAATTATCAGTATGTCCATTGGTGATATTTTCTCTAATTCCAAGGTGGCTGATGCGGTTCGTTATGCTTATAACCGTGGAAAATTGATTTTTGCAGCTGCTGGTACATCTACTTCCTTTACCAACTGGTATGGAGTGATTTTTCCCGCAACCATGGCAGAAACCGTGGCAGTAACGGGCATTAAAGAGGGAACTGGCTACCAACGATGCAACACCTGTCACTCAGGTTCAAAGGTAGATTTTACGGTGATCATGGAACGCTCCACCTCGGAAAACAAACCCTTGTCTCTGGCCATGTCAGGCAATATTCCTTCTACAGTAGGGGGTTCCTCGGTTGCCACTGCCACTGCTTCTGGGATTGCAGCCTTGTTATGGGCTAAGAACCCTAATTGGAACAGGGACCAAATCCTGAACCAATTGACAGTAACTTCAGATTTATATCCTTCTAGAAGTTCACAATATGGATGGGGAAATTTAAATGCTGGAGCAGCTTTAGGAGTCTATTAAAGGAAAATAAAGTACATCCTATGTAAGATTAAGGGGAGTGGAAATCTATTATTTCGCAAATCCTCGACTCTCCGCACGGACTGATACCGTAAATCCATCTGCTCGCTTGAGGCTTTTTTCAGTGAAACAGTATTCAAAAAATCTGTTTAAAAAATTAATAGCCCTGATTCATTAAGTTGAATCAGGGCTATTTTTAATGTCTAAGTTTTACAGTGATTTCGTAATCTTATCTATTTTCTTTCGCAAATTCGATATTGCTTTTGCATAACGGCTATCCCATTCCTCCAATTTTTCGGTGCGGTTGATCGCTACCTCATACTGGATTCCCGGTAAGATCCAAGAAGCATATCCAGAGAATGGATCGTTACATACATATAAGGATTTGTACCATTCACCATAATACATCCCTTTCGGGTCTATCCAGCTTTTTTCCAAACCGATCAATTCCTCGTTGATTTTCTTTAATTTTTTTTCAGAAATTGACCCCTTGGCCAATGCTGCTTCCAAAGCGGTTTGATAAGATGTAGAACTTGCTTCCAATTGAGCCAATGCAGCATTTGCCTGATCAAACTCTTGGAAATCTGGAGCAATGGTCTGCACATTTTTTACCGCATTTTCGAAATGACCTTTCAAATCCTGCGCATAGCGAGGCACGTCATAAGGAATCACATCTCCATTGGCCAGTCTCAAAGCTACCAAACCAAATACCTGAGCAACAGTTCCTCCCATTTTAAAGCTAGGGTCCACGAATTTGCTGTAGTAGTGGAAATTATCATAGTTGGAATGGTATGGAGTCATTCCTCCAGTACCACCACCTAGACTCGGTACACCCACATGCATATAAAAGGCAATATGGTCTGAACCACCACCCAAGTTACCCATTCTTGGTTCCTTGTTTTTTCCCGCCCAAACTTCATAAACAGTTTTGGAAGAATCTGGATAAGCCACATCTTTGGCCGCATCCATGATGATTTTCTTCAACGTAGGAGCAGCAGATGCTCCAAAGTTTCTTCCATTCACCCCACCATCAAAGTTCATATAGGCTACCGCATTTGCCTTTAGCTCATCTCTCATATGTTCTACCCATTCTGTAGAACCGATCACTCCTTGCTCTTCTGCATCCCAATGACCGATCATAATAGATCTTTCTGGAGCTTTTCCTTCTTTCACCAATTTGCCTATGGCCTCCGCTAAGGTAAGTAGCATCGCAGTACCTGAATTAGGATCTGTAGCTCCAAAGCTCCATGCATCAAAATGGGCACCCAAGATGATCCATTCGTCAGGATATTTAGAACCTTTGAAGGTACCCACCACATTATTCGCACGGATAAAATCAACTGGTTGATCTACCATAACTCGAACTTTCAAGTCAGAGCCACCTTCGATTTTATAATCAAAAGGTAAACCTCCCTGCCAAGCTTCAGGAACAGCCTGCCCCTTCATTCTCGACAAGATTTCTTTGGCAGCACCATATCCAATTGGTGTTACTGGGATAGTATGAAAATCCACCTCTTTGGGATCTAATCTTTTTACTTTTTTATCTCCATCTAGAGGTAAAGCAGGCTCATTGGGAGTCAATGGATCTCCAGTCCAGTCCAAGGTCAACATAGATCCTCGTTGGATCGTGGTTTCATTGTAATAAGGACCATCTGGATAAACATCTCCTCTGACATACCCATTATCTTTCGGATCTGTGTAAACCACTAACCCAATGGCTCCAGCTTCTTCCGCATACTTGGCTTTATACCCTCGGAAGTTACCCCCGTATCGAGCGATCACCACTTTTCCTGTCAAGTCAACCCCCATTTCTTTGAGCTTCGCAAAGTCCTCTCTTGTTCCATAATTGACATACACCACTTCTGCGGTCACATCTCCTGAACCAGAGAACGCATTGAACCCTAAGTACAATCTCTTATCTGCAGAAAAAGGATCCTCATCCAAAATCGCTTCTTGTTGGGAAAGCGTCATTTTCACTGGAGATACAATTTCCAAATGAGATTCTCCAGGATGATTGGGGAGGTATACATCATAAGGATACAATTTTGTATCCATGCCAGCATCCGTCATTACCTTAGCCATGTATTGCTGAACCAGTTCATTTTCTGGAGTTCCCGCAATGTGTGGGTTTTTAGTAATTTCTTTCAAGTGTACTTTGAAACTGCTAAAATCCACTGCATCCAGGTACTCTTTTTCAATGGCTTTCTGCTTATCCAAATGACTTTGAAAAAAACCATCTTGAGCTTGAGCAGAAAGTGCTAAAGCCAAGGTTCCTAAAACCAAGGATTTCTTGGGTTTGAATTTAAATTTACTCATTGTTCAAAAGTTCGGAGACGGAAATAACCCCGTCAGATTTTTGGTTGATAATTCGTTTGGTTCTTAAATATCGATTGAGTTCGTACTCATCGAAATTGGGGCTATTTGGGTCAAAACTTGAGATTCTTACTCTGCCTCTGGAATGGATGAATTCATTGTTTCCGATCCACATTCCTACATGGACCACTCGCTCTTTTTTATCCTCGGTGGCTTTCTCTCCAAAGAATAGGAGGTCACCTACTTCCAAATTTTCCCAGTTTTTATCGGTATCTACTTCTTCTCCTTCGTGCACTTGTTGAGATGCATCTCTTGGAATCACCTGTCCATTGAGGTAATAAATGGTTTTGGTGAAACCACTACAATCCACTCCTTTGATGGAAGTTCCTCCCCACAAATAAGGCACACCCAGCATTTGCTTGGCAGTTGAAATCAATTGATCTGGATTGGTACTTCTAGTAGCCAGCCAATTCTCCATCAGCATACTTTCACTGGACGGAATATAGCCTTTTCTGCCATCCGGTAAGCTAACTTCCAGGTAATTATGATTTTCCCCTTCGAAAGTCAAAATATCTCCGGCTACTACATCAGAAACCATTTCCTCTTGGGCAGGATTGGTCCAAACATGGCCAGTTAATTTGGTATAAACTACTTTCGGTCGAACATGCCATTCTTCTAATTCTTCAGGACTCATCAATTGAATCCCCGCACGATCTACCCATGATAAGTAGCCATCTGGAGTTTGCACCAAAAACCATCCATCTGACTCTTTCAATACATTTAATGGAGTTCCCATCAATGCTTGAGTAGCCAATTCTGCTGAATGCTTTGGGTTACTTCTAATATTGGCTACTGAGATGGTCACCAATGCTTTGGTATTATCACCTAGAGATTCATCAGGCAATTGATTGACTGCATTTACATACTTGATTTCCTGCTGATTCAATTCGGCAAGAAAGTTTCCCAAACCTGCTATTTGATCTGTTTCACCTTTCAAAGAATCATTTTCGAATTGAATGTTCCAGAGCGCCACCCGTTTGTCTGGAGCCAATTCTGAGCGATAAGTTTCAATTAAATCTTGTACTTCTTTGTCATGGTTTTGTTGACATGCAAAAGCAAGAGAGAGTAGGGGGATCAGTAAAGAATAGCTTTTCTTCATGTGGGAATATAAAGCAAAAAAAAACTACAAGAAACCCCAACCTGACAGTTGGGGCTTACTATAGTTTTATTGGAAACAATAGACCTTAATTAGCCTTTAGTCCTGGAGAACGCTCCAAAAACTCTTGGTACAATCTAATATGTCTATTGGACAATGGAATTCTATATCCATTGATGAATACATGCATAATTTGAGCTTTTGTCTCAAATGGATCATCGGTAGAAACGATCAAGTTGGCCACTTTGCCCGCTTCCACGGAACCATACCTATCTGATAAACCGAAGATTTCAGCTGGATTGATGGTTACTGCTTTCCAAGCTTCCTCTTTACCCATTCCGTAAGCAGCAGCAAATGCAGCATGGAAAGGAAGGTTTCTTACGTTTTCTTCTTCGTTGGTTCTAATCGCGACTTTCACACCAGCCTTCGCCATTTTACCTGGATTAGAATAGGCAGCATCATAGCGATCTGACTGACGGGTAGGAAGTTCTTGTACTGGCCCCGCCAAAACTGGAATTCCTGCTTCGGCAATTTCATCCGCTACTCTCCATCCTTCTGCTACACCAGAGAAGATGAATTTTGCATCTTTACCTTCAATCCACTTCAATGCATTTTGGATGTCGCCTGCTGCATTTACTTCGATCATCATAGGTAATTCACCAGAAATAACTTTTGCCATCTGATCCATTTCTGGATAGTATTCTAAAGTAGCACCTGAACTTTTAAGCTGATGATAGGTCTTGGCTTTCTCCCAAACCTCATTGGCTTCTTTTAGTGCTTTTTCATTATCCTTTTTGATGTCATCATCAGATCTTCTATCAAATCTCCCTCTTCTAGCTGAAGAAGGGAAGTTCATTACCACAGCTTTGAAACCAGCATACATTTGATCCGGAGTATATCCTACTAAATTGATCAATGCAGCAGTACCTGGAAACAGCCCCCCGGAAGGGATGGTCAGGGTGGTAGTAACCCCAGAAACTCGGGTAACCGGGATGGCTTCAGAATTAGGGTTGACCGCGGTCAAGGCCTGCATATTAGGAGATACATTCCCTACTTCAGAATAATCATTGGTTTCTGCTACAGAGCTTACTTCCACCAAACCTAGTCTGGTGCCACTGTCAATCATACCTGGATAGATAAACATTCCAGTACAATCGATCACTTCTGCTCCATCTGCGGAGATATTTGTTCCCACTTGGGCAATTTTTCCATCTTCTACCAATACCGAAGTATTGGACAATGTGCCTTTGGTGATGGTCACCACGGTTGCATTTTGCAACAAGAACTTTCCTGTTCGAGGTTTTACAAATTCCCCATCAATCTGAGCCATTGCCATTAGTGGCAAAAAGGCTATCAGGAAGGCGAAAAAGGCTTTAGTCATTCTTTTCATGTCTTCTATTGATTTTGGAGAATTAATAATTGATGTTAAATAAAGTTTTGGAAATGTCAGAGAAATACAACTCTGTTCCCTGCATACATTGATGATCTTCTTCAATCATATAAATCGGTTCAACCATTTCAGTAGGACTTACTCTTAATCGCTGATCATCTTCGTCTGTTTCGATATCAAAGTATTTTACTCCGTCAACATAGGTTTGCTGAGGTTTTGCATATACGGATAAAGGATGACCTTCAAATAAGACCAAATCAGCCTGCTTACCTACTTCAATAGAACCTACTTTGTCAGCAATTCCCAATTGTCTCGCTGGATTGATCGTAATCATAGAAAGTGCCTGTTCATCCGTCATTCCCCCATAGCGCTGGGTTTTTGCAGCTTCATGGTATAAGTGACGGATCAATTCAGCGGAATCAGAGTTGATAGAAGTAATCGCACCGTTCTCGGTAAGAATTGCCGCATTGAAAGCAGTAGAGTAGTACACCTCAAACTTGTAAGCCCACCAGTCTGCAAATACAGAAGCACCCATGGTGTATTCTGCAATTTCAGGGGCTACTTTAAAGCCTTCGTTGGTGTGTTGGAATACCAGTTTGGTAATACCAAAGTCTCTTGCCACATTGATCAACATGTAGATTTCATCAGCCCGGTAGGAGTGACAGTGAATGATGATCTTTCCATCCAGGATATCAACCAAAGTCTGAAGACGCTCATCGTACTCTGGAGCAACTTGCGTATTTCCTTTTTGAGAGGATGCTTGATTGTAGTCTTCCCAAGCTTTTTTGTACTGTAGTGCTTCATTGAACCCATTTCTTAGGATAGCTTCCACACCCATTCTAGTTCTTGGTTGGATTCCTCTTCCTCTACCATGCACTCTGGTTGGGTTTTCTCCCAATGCAAATTTGATCGTTCTTGGGGCATCTTGCATGATGATATCAGCAGGATCTTCAGAACCCCAACGATGTTTTAACGTCACGTTTTGCCCACCCACTACATTGGCAGAACCGTGCATGGCATGGGAGATGGTTACACCACCAGCCAAAGCCCTGTAGATTCCTACTTCGAATGGGTTCACTACATCTCTCATTCTTACCTCTGCTACAATAGGAGCAGTGGCTTCATTGACTACATCTAATGCCACATGGGAGTGTGCATCGATGATACCTGGCATCAGGTATTTGCCTGTGGCATCCACCGTCTCCACTCCGGAAGGAGCAGAAAGGTTTTGACCCACTTGTTGGATGATACCGTCTTGAACCAAAACATCGGAATTTTCAAGAGTTCCTTCAGTTACGGTCAATACGGTTGCATTTTTTATCAGTACGCTACCTTTTTTGGTTTGAGCTGAAGCATAAGTAATACTCAGTCCCAACAAAGCAGCAAGAAAATAATTGAATTTTTTCATGTCTTTACTTGATTGCGATTAAGGTTGGGTTAAGTGTTGCTGTAAAGGGGAATGAACCGAATTGAGCAACCGACATGGTGCCATCGTAACTTTCTCCTTCTACTTCTCCAGAAACATTGATGGTAATTTCGTCTCCTCCCGCATCAATATTGAAGGAGAATGTCAAGTTCTTTCCATTGACATTGATATCTTCTAAATCAGTATTTATTTTACCCGCTCCAGCAGGGTTGTCCAAGGTAATGGTACCAGTATAACTGGATCCATCTTGAATAATTTCAAAGGTACCTCCAGAACTTCCAGCAGGTGATTCAGTCTCGTAATCCCAGTTTCCTGCAACTTTGGCGGCACCTTCAGCATCACCGTTGCTGGCTTTTTTCTTTGGTTTGGTATCAAAATCAAAAATGTACCCGTCAACCACCACATGCTTTATTTGGCTGTCTTCTGCAAATAGTTGATCAGTGGTAATTACCAAATTGGCCATTTTACCTTTTTCGATGGTACCAGCCACTCTGCTCATTCCCAACACATTTGCTGCATTGGTGGTCAAAGCCGCTAAAGCACCTTCTTCGCTAAGTCCATGCTCAATCATTGAGCTAAGCGCTTTCATGACATCTCCAGATTTAGTGCCTTTGGTAGTGAATGCAAATGGAACTCCTGCTTCTTCCAATAAGCCTGCTTGCTTGATTGCGTTATCATACGCTTCCTGAACTCTGGAGTATTGCGCTTTGGTAGCTTCATCTACCTCTTCTTTTTGAGCTTTGATCGCTTTATCATCTGGAATTTCCAAACTGATTAATACCGGTACATTTGCAGCTTTAATCACATCGATCACATTGGCGTAATCATTTAAGCCAGTTAGGATCAATTTGAAGCCCAATTCTTTCTGTAAGCTTAATGCTCTTCTAACTTCCAGTTCAGACGGAGCAGTATACATCACTGGTGTTTGACCATTGATTACTTCCATCATCGCTTGGTAGGTAGGATTGAATTCAGGTCTCACTACTCCAGAAGCTGTCTGGTATTGATTGCTTCTTCCTTGTGATAATTTCGTGTTTTGATAGATATCTCTGAATTTGGCCATGACACCTACAGCAGTGCCAGGGTACATTCCTCTTGCGCCTCTAAAACTAGAGACCAACGCAGTATTTGTTTTCAAGACGTTGGTAGAGTATTCAGAACCGAAAACCACCACTGCAGCTTTTCCGGCTATCATTCCACCATCCGGTAAAATCTGAGCGACTGTAAAGCCAGCTTTTCTGAAATCCTCTACACTTTTATCATCTGCAGCATACTGATCCACAGCAGATCTCCATGGAGTTATTCCTGCAATTTCATCCGGTGGGTTTGCCGAAACAAAATCTTTAGGTCTTTCTGGATCTTTAGGTGCAGTAATTCCTGCATCACTTCCTCCATCGATAAATCCAGGGTAAATGAATAGTGAATCTCCTGCGATAACTTGGGCTTCTGATGGTATGTTCAAGTTGGAGCCTACTCCTTGAATGACCCCGTCCTTAATCAGAACCGTAGCTTTCGTTCCAGATGCGCCAGGTGCTGTAATTACTGTTGCGTTTGTAATTGCATAGGTGCTGGTGACGGGTTTTTTACCTGTAGGATCACTTTGTGCATAAAGAGAGTTGGTAGAAAACCATCCAGCGACCAATAAACCTAGAACACCTGCTTTAAGTAGTGTTTTTTTCATATTGATTGATGGTTAAACATATCTAGCAAGCTAACAAAAGGCTTCACAGAATCCTTTGTTAATTATTTTTTATAGCTATTTTTTTGATCAATGGCTATTCAAGGTGTTTGAAATACTAATTCTTAAACTCTAAATACATTCACTGTTTGAAAAAAGTATTTGAATGGTAAATCCTTATTGTAATTAGTTTCAGTATGTTATCTTTAGGCACCAGTTCACCCTGATTATTATGAAAAAAATCCTGATTATTGAGGATGATTTATTGATTTCTAGCTTAGTGGAGTTTCGGTTGAAAAAAGATGGGTATATCACGCATCTTGTTCAAGACGGTAATGAAGGGACCAAAGCTATTGAAAGTTTTGATCCTGATTTAATCATTACAGATGTGATGATGCCCTTTAAGAGTGGCATTGAAATCATTCACTATGCAAGAAAAAATAAACCAGACACTCCCATCATTGTATTGAGTTCATTAGGTGAAGAGGAAAAAATTGTATTGGAAGCATTTAATCTTGGCGTGGCTGATTTTATTCCGAAGCCTTTTAATCCCAATGAATTAGCAATTCGGGTAAAACGTATTATCAGGTAATATATGGGAAAACTCTTTACGCTAGGTTTTAGTATTGTTCTATTACATACAATCAGTCTTGGAGTGTCTTTTGCCCAAGACAGTTTACCTTATAGGGATTCCACTACCTTTTTTAAGTTTTTAGAACAACAAGAAGAAATTCCTTCTTTGGAATACCGCTATAAATTGGAATTGAAAGAAGGTTATGAAGCCTTATTATCAGATTCTACCTTTCAATTCAGTCAACTTGATAATTCTACCTGGGTTTCAAAAACCTATCCTAATTTTTCTTCTTGGTATGCGGCAGGTGCAGAATACCTTGCAGTTGATTCCCCTTTACTTCAACCAGAGTTTTTGGTTTATGAAGAAATCTCGGATTACCAAGCTACCCAAGATTATGTAAGTAACCTTTGGAGAAATCAGGATATTTTTATTCCTGAATCAAGCCCTGAAGTTGGTGATGAGTTAGTGATGCTCGCCAATTTGGTTCCCTATGAACCTATGGTAAAATATAGGTTTCATTTTTTCTCTGACTTCAAATTGGTAATTGTAGTCAGTTTAATCGTATTCTTTTTAATCATGGCCATTGGAATGATTCTATTTATGTTGGTGATCAAAACCAGACATTCCAAAATCGAAGCATTAAAAGAAAAATATGAAGCTCAAATCATCGGTCCTTTGTCCGCAGTCCTCTTTGAAAAGTCGGAAGAGGAGATCGAATTAATGAGAGATGCTGATATCTACGCCATTTTTCCAGAAAAGGATTTTAAGAAAAAACTGTTCAAAGAAGTTTTGATAGAGAAAATCATCTCTTTGAATAAAAAGATGAAAGGGGATTTTAAGGATAAGCTAAAATCACTTTATAAGAAATTTAAATTGGATGTTATTTCCTTTCAAAATCTTAAAAGTAAAAGATGGGATGTAGTGACAAGAGGTTTGGTAGAAATCAATGAAATGGACCTGGTGGAAGCCTTGCCTCAGGTGAGGGAATTGACCAATGCCTCCAACTTCTACATCCGTTCTCAATCCATCGCAACGCTTTTAAATTTGTCTGAAAAGGTTGATTTATCCACCATTAAAAAACAATCCTACCCATTATCAAGATGGCAGCAGATGAATTATTTGCGGATAATTAAATACCTACATATCCAAAAGTCCCTGAAAATAGACACCCTCTTTTATGGAGAAAATCAAACCATTAGGCTATTTGGATATAAGCTGGTAAGAATGCTTGGTCGGGTAGAATTGGTAGGTCAATTAGCAGAGCTTGCCCCAAAGGTAGATGATGTGGAAAAAATAGAGATTTTAAAAACTTATCAAATCATTGGGATTCATACCGAGGCAACATTTGTCAATCAATGTCTGAGGTCTGACAATCCAGATCTCGTTGTAGCTGCAGCAAAAGCTTCAGGGGTGATTGGGGATCAAGTGTCTGCCCATATATTAATTGAGCTTTTAAATGAACAACCCAATTTTCAATTGAAGATGCTATTCTTAGAAAATCTATTGAAGCTGGATCAATCCATGTATCAGGAATATATCTCCAAATCCAATGACTTGGAATTGAGCCAAATACATGCTCACCTTGTAGACCCTCTCTTACAGCATGTATAGTTTCCTATTTTATTTTCTGTTGGAAGTACTTGGAGTTTTTTTCCTAGTAGTGAGTTTTTCGGTAATCATTATTTACCTGACTACCATGTTTTTGAGTGCCTTGGAGTTAAGGGATCATTTACGTAGAAATCGCTTTGCTGATTACCAAGATATTATTACTTCCCCTATAGCTCCGGGAGTTTCCATTGTAGCACCGGCTTTTAATGAAGGCCAAAATATCGTACAGAATGCAAAGAGTTTGATGTCCTTGCATTATGGGAAATTTGAAGTGATCATCATCAACGATGGTTCAAAGGACGATACCCTTCAAAAGTTGATTGATGCTTTCGAGTTGGTTAAAACCAATTATGCATACAATTACCAAATTGAATGTAAACCTGTAAAAGGTGTTTATAAATCTAAAAATGAATCCTTTAGCAAACTGTTGGTCATCGATAAGGAAAATGGGGGAAAGGCAGATGCATTAAATTCAGGAATCAATTTGGCATCCATGGAAATCATCTCCTGTATCGATGTGGATTGTATCCTTTCTCATGAGTCACTTACCAGAATGGTCAGACCATTTATGGAGGAGACCAACAGAAAAGTAATTGCTGTGGGAGGGGCTATAGGTATTGCAAATAACTGTGATGTTCAAGATGGTACTGTAACCAAATATCGAATTCCAACTACCCTGCTAGGAAGATTTCAAGTGATAGAATATTTCAGGGCATTTTTGATGGGAAGGATGGCATGGACCAGAATTAATGGTCTTATGCTTATTTCTGGTGCTTTTGGATTTTTTAAAAGAGACTTGGTATTGGCAGTAGGAGGGTATTTTCCCAAAACTGTGGGAGAGGACATGGAATTAGTGGTAAGGATGCGTCGGTACATGGAAGAACGTAAAATCCCCTATAAAGTGGGCTTTGTTCCTGATCCATTATGTTGGACGGAAGTACCAGAAGATGAGTCTGTTTTATCCCGTCAGAGAAACCGATGGATTCGAGGAACCATTGAAACCTTACAACTTCATAAGGTGGTAAAACTGAATCCAAGATATGGAGTGTTGGGGTTACTTTCTTATCCCTATTGGAGTGCATTTGAAAAATTTGCACCTATTGTGGAGCTTTTGGGTGTGCTCTATACCTTGACTTTGATCGTTATTGGTGATTTCAGTGCCTTCTATTTCATCGCATTGTATTCCATGCTGTATCTGCTTTCCTTACTGGTTTCCTCGTTCAGCATTTTATATGAGCAAATTGCATTTCACAATTACAAGGATAAAAAAGACCTCAATAAATTAATATTCACCGTATTAATTGAACCATTTATCATTCATCCAAAGGTAGTCTTATGGGGTTTGAAGGGTCATATCGACTTTATCAAAGGTAAAGGTGGATGGGGCCAGATGATCCGGACTGGATTTAAGAAATCTGAAGATCGAAAGAAATTTGAACCAGAAACGAATGTTTAATCCATGAAAAAAAATGTATCCCTACTTCTTATTGCATTTTTAAGTTTCGGTTCGCTGATGGCCCAGGATTCATTTGATCCTGATGAGCTACTGAAAGAAGCGAGAACACTCATATTTGACAAGAAATATCAGGAAGGAAGAAAAATTGCTTTTAGGGCTTTGGAAAAATATCCTGACTACGCAGATATTTTGATTCTCGTGGGAAGAAGTTATGCTTGGGAGGGGAAAAATGATTCTGCCTCTATTTACTTAGAGCGAGCCATCATTGCATCCCCTACTTATTCCGACGGATATTCAGCGTATTTGGATAATTTGATGTGGGCAGGAGACTATGATCAAGCTGATGAGGTGCTTGCTAAAGCAAAATCCAACTTCAATGAGGAATTACCTGATAATTTGAAGTACAAAGAGTCTCGCCTATATTATTTCAGGGAGTCTTATGATGAAGCATATGAAATAGCAGAGGAGCTTTTTGAAAAGGATTATAATCAGGAGGGATTACTGGGTTATATGAATAACCTGCAACGACTGAGAAGGACCAATGCTGTTGGTGTCACTTACGATTACGATAATTTCAATGGTGCCATTTCTCCATGGAATACCTTTTCATTTTATGGAAGAACACGAACCAAGCTGACGGGATCCTTGATAGCAAGGGTAACTCAATCCTCAAGATTTGATTCCCAAGGCACCTTATTTGAATTGGATGCTTACCCTTCATTAGGCGAAAAAGCATATGCCTATATCAATATCGGAGGCTCAGGTGCTAGTTTCTTTCCTAAATTCCGATTTGGAACTTCCATCTATTTCAATTTGAATAAAGCCTGGGAGCTAGAAGGAGGCTATCGTTACCTGGGCTTCACAGAAGCCACCCATATCATCACAGGATCATTGGGTAAATATGTTGGAAACTGGTGGTTGAACTTACGTGCGAACGTCATTCCTTATGACGGAAAGGTGAGTACATCGGCTAATTTTCAAGCGAGGTATTATTTCAAAACTGCTGAAGACTTTTTCAGTATCCAGTTAAGTTCCGGGGTATCGCCAGATGAGGAAAATAGAGATCAGAGTCAATTATTGAACTCCTATCGAGCTAGATTGGGGTACCAGCAATTGATCAGTCCACGATTTCTGATTTCTGCATATACTGGATATAGCAAGGATGAAATCAGTTCGGATAACTTCCGGAATGACCTTAACTTTACTTTAGGTTTGGAATATAGATTTTAAGGAACTCTCATATGATCTCAGAAGAATTAAAAATCTATCTCAAACGTGCCTTGCCTATTATTGGCATTTTTGTGTTGTTTCCTTTGATTAGTTACGGGATTTGGGAATTCTATCCTAAAAGAAACCTGAATTTATTAATCATTGATAAAACTGTTTTAGGACCTGGCTTGGTAGAACATAGCAGTTTGTTTTGGGTTTTAAACCATCAAAAATACACGAAAAGGGATCAGACTTTTTACGATAGGAAAGTGGATTACTTGGGCTATTATCCTGCTGGTGAGAAGCCCAAGCCAGAAGTCAAAGATCTTTCCAACTATTCATCTCAAATGATTCAGGATAAAGTATCAAATCTGGATTTGGTTTACATAACTGATACCTATGGGGTAATGGAAACGACTGAGCAAGAGGAGAACAATTCTACCACATTAGTTCCTAAGAAAATCTATGGAGGGTTAGATGAGAAAGATATTGAATTGATCCGTGAGGCAAAGAATAAAGAGAAAACCATTGTAGCAGAATTCAATACCATGGCAAGTCCTACTTCCAAGGAGAATAGGACCGAATTTGAAAACATAATGGGCATTCAGTGGACAGGCTGGATTGGTAGGTATTTTGATGAAATGGACACATTACTAAATACCGATGTTCCCAATTGGATTAAATTTCAATACAAAAAACAACATGATGGGAATTGGTTGCCTTCTGGGCCAGGATTGGTTTTCATTCATGAAGATGGTAGGATAGAGGGCCTTACTTTTGAGGAAGATTATCAAAATAAAATACCTCTTATACGTTCCCAAAGGATCAATCCATTAAGTGAATTGCTACCTGAAGTAGTACCCTATCCGGATTGGTTTGATGTGGTTTTGATCGAGCGGGATTACAAAGTTATTTCCTATTACGATATCAATCCTACGTCCGAAGGGTTGGAAAAATTGAGAAGTATGGGATTGCCTCGGTTTTTTCCCGCATCTGTGGTCAAAGACAATGGCAAAGGAAAATTATATTATTTAGCAGGTGATTATTCCGATTTACGGGTAGAGTTAGGTTCCTCGAAGTTTACAGGTCTTCCATTTTTTTGGAAAGGACTGCATTTGGTCACTGACTATACAGACCGGGAGAGCTTCTTCTGGAACTATTATTATCCTCTTACTTCGAAAATTCTGGAGGATGCCCATACTTCCAAAAATTAATTTTCAGGTAGATCTTCGGGTAACAACTTATTGGTTTGGATGAGGTAATTATTCCGGTTTTTAAACTCTTCAAATTCTCCCGTCATCCTATTTAGATTTTGAGTATCTACAATTGGATCAATATTCAATCCATCTGATACGATGAATAATTGACCATCTGACAAGAAATATTCTCCATGAATGTAATCAAGTAATTGGTTTTTATTCCTCATCAAAGGCATGGCAATATTGGACTGGAATGTGCTAGCTGTGTCCAAAACCTGACCTTGCCAGATCATCTCTTCCGGCAGGTTTACATTCACCTGTTTTTCGAGGAAGGATAATATAGAAGGGGTAATTTCCCAATGGGAAACCACACCTTTAAATGATGCTGGCCCCTTAAGTTTTGGTGAATAGATAATTAATGGAACTCTGAAGCGATCCAACCGAGTAGCCATTGGAATTTCAGGAAGCCGGTGGTCACCTGTGATGATGAAAATGGTATTCTCAAACTCTGGCCTTTTTCTATATTCATTGAAGAAATCCCGAACCGCATCATCTGCATAAAGCAAAGTCATGTAAATATTCTCGTAGGATAAATAGTCACTGACTTTGGAATCGCTAAAACCTAGTTCATTCGATAGGTAATTTCGCAGTTTAGGTTGATAGATTTCTGGATTGGGAACGATATAGGGGTCATGAGAGGTCTGGGTCTGAAAAATACGCAATTGAGGAGATTCATCGGATGGAGGTAACTTGCTTAGTCCATTAGAAAACATGGCCTTATCAGGATATCCCCATGAAAAGCCAGATTCAGAAGGTGTTTTTTCATATTCAGGACCATAGCTTTGTTGATCCACTATTAAATCCACTTCTTGATAATTCAAGAAACTCCCTTCATTATCGAAGTTTTGATCTGCTCCAATAAAGAAATTCAATTCATAGCCATTCTCTTTTAAAATACTAAGAATGGTCTCATGATGAGGGTAGTTTGGAGAAAACTCCAAAAACCCATTTTTTCCAAAAGGCAAGCCAGCCATGGTTCCAGGGAGTATTCCAAATGTTCTACCGGTAGAGGAAATGGCATTTTCCCATACTAAACTGGATTTGGCCAAAGAGTCCAAGAAAGGAGTGAAGCTTCCTAAATAGGCATCCCGACCCGAATAGGCTCTTCCTAAACTTTCAAATAAAATGAACACGATATCTGGCTTGGACTCCAAGCTATCAAAATAAGGACTTAATACATCCGGATATTCTGCACGATGCACAAAGGGATAGATATCATCAAAATAATCTTTCTTGACCACCAGATCATTGCCAGAAGGCCTCAGGTAAAAATCAAAGTAATAATTATCATCAAACATGAAGTAATTGAATGATGCTTGAGTTAAAAAATGAGTTTTGTTTACCTGCACATTGCTTTTATTCTCATTTGCGGAGCTGGTATCTGTGATCGGGAAGAATACATAGAAGAAAATAAATACATACGTAAGTCCGCTGACAACCAAATATGACTTAAGTGACAATTTGATGAATCGGTAGCCCAAAGACAGGATCAATCCTAGTAGGATGGCTCCAACTATGCCTAAGAAAACAGTAAGAAAGTTTAATTGTCCTGAGGCCTGTACAGTAGCTAGTAGGTCATCCATACTATAAGCATAAACATCACTTCCTAGAGGCAGTAAAGTTTTTAGAAAGTAACTGATCAGCGCAACATGGATAATAATGGTTAGCACAAAAATCGATAGGGTTAATCCTCTTCCAAGCTTAGGTGAGAATAAACTAACTATTAGATGGACCATCAACAGTAAGCCCATAAAATAGAAGTACCAACCTACATCCTCCAGTAAGCTTCCTATGATAACATCAGATATTGCGAAATTTAATAGATGGTTATCAAATACTAATTTTAATTCTAAAATCCTGATAATCAGCATTAGAAATAAAAAGACAATTCCCATCCCCCAGAAGAATCTTAAGGTGGTTTGAATTTTCAGGGGTAAATTGGACCTGATTTCGGCTTTTTGGGCCATAATTGATCTATAACTTTTTGAGTGAAGACTGAAAAGATAGGGCAAAATCGGGTATCTTCAACCTGTCAAATCAATTATATGAGTAAAACAGATCTTCTATTTGAACTTTACAGCAATTTGAGCACAACTGGTGCGTTGACTTTTAGTTCAAAATCGCTAGTAAACAAAATGCTTTCTTATTCCGATCTTTCAGATGCAAAACTCATTGTTGAAATGGGAGGCGGGGATGGAAGCATTACACAAGGAATTGTTGACCGTTTGGCACCTGATGCTGAATTATTGGTATTTGAAATCAGCACTTCATTTTGTGATGCCATGAAAAAGCAATTTCCTCAGGAAAATGTGAAAATCATCAATGATTCTGCTGAGAATATTCACCTGTATTTAGACGGGAAAAAGGTGGATTATATTTTTTCTTCTTTGCCTTTTAGTTTTATCTCACCTGAAATTAGAGATGAAATTTTAAGACAAAGCAGAAGTGCACTAAGTAGTAGCGGGTATTTTATTCAGATATGTTATTCTTATTTGTTGAAAGGTCTATTCAAAAAGCATTTCAGTTCTGTGAAGTCAAGTTTTACTTTAAAGAATTTGCCTCCGGCATTTGTGATGATTTGTAATTAATAAAAATGGATATCCTGAAGACAGCCCTTTTGGAAATGTGCAGGAAAAAGAAAAGGTCCTTCTTTTACCCAGATTTGATCATTCAGGAAATGTACCCAGAAGACTGGAGACATTTCTACCCAGAGTTAGTTTTGCTTATCGAATCTTTACTTCAGAAAAGTACAATTGAACTAGAAGGTCCACGATCATCGGACTTATATCAGGACATTGTTAACCGGACAATTAAAATAAGATGTTTGGGTAAACCTAAATCCTAAATCATCTGTTCTATTTCAAACAAAAATGAATCATGGATAAGGATTTGAAATTACCGGAAACAGAAGTATCCATCCCAGAAGGTTTGGAATTAATCACCTTAGGTGCAGGTTGCTTTTGGTGTACAGAAGCAGTTTTTCAGCGATTAGAAGGAGTAAAGACGGTGGTGTCTGGATATTCAAATGGCCTCATCGCTCAACCTACTTATGATCAAATCTGTACGGGTACCACAGGGCATGCGGAGGTCGTGCAGGTTTACTTTGATCCTAAAACCATCAGTCTCCATAAGATTTTAGAAGTGTTTTTTGCCACACATGATCCAACTACATTAAATAGACAAGGAGCTGATTCCGGCCCTCAATATCGTTCTGCCATTTATTTTATCAATGAGTCTCAAAAGGCCATTGCCAGTGATCTCAAATCACAATTGAATGAGTCTAATGTTTTTGATACTCCTATTGTGACAGAAATAGCTCCTCTGTTGAGTTTTTATCCTGCTGAAAACTATCATCAGGATTTTTATAACCGAAATGGACATCAGCCCTATTGTCAATTTGTGATCAAGCCCAAAGTGAACAAATTGGAGAAATTCTTTAAGGAAAGTTTGAAATAATATTAAAGTGTAAATATGCTTACAATGAAGCGAACAAGAGCCCAGGAATCTAGATCCGCCATTGAAAAGATGTATATCACCATGAGGCACCTTTTCACGAGAGGTAGTTACAAGCCTATGGGTATTTCCGGTGAGAGTCTTGTCAATGCATTGATGGTACTGAGTCCTGAAATCTATGGAACCATTACAGACACTGAAAAAATAGAATTGGATGGGCTACTTTACGTAATGGAAAGACTTCCAAGGGGAATTGAAGAATGTCGCTACGTTCGCCTAATCAGTAGAGAGGGATATGAAACTTCTCATTTGACTCCAATTGTGCCTCCCAAAAGAAAGAGAAATTGCTATCGATTGGATGATCATGTGATGTATGTGGAAATGACCAGGGGGAGGTCAGATATCTATGATATTTTAACCCACCTGACTTTCTTGTACATTGAGTCGAAAAAAATTCTAAATAACAGCACGGATCCAAAAGGCAAAATCTCCCAAAACTGGATCATGTTGGAAGAATTGGTCAAAAAAGAAGATGCTGGCGAGCCTTTCGAAAAAGAAGCAGCCAGTGCCTATTTGAGCCATTTAATAGGAAGGACCTTCGAGGAGACCAAAAGTGCTGTGGATAAATTTGAAAAATCCTCCAATTCAAATAGTCTATTTAGCATTGTTTACCACATGGGTAGGCTTGCTTTAGAGGAACAGACAAAAAATTTGGACCGAGAGATTTCTTTTTCGGCCACCTTAAGAGAACGCGTAGGACATCATGTCTATGGTGAACTTTGGGCTAGGAGGATAAAGCTTGCTCTGGATGAGCATGAGCTCCTTAAAAGGCCTATTCATGTGATTTCAGCTAATCTTCATTCGGTTCTGAACACCATTTATGGACACCAACTATTAAGCTTAAAGAGCTATGAGGAAATAGAGAAAGTGGTGATGGATATCAGTGTGAATGCCAAATCCAATAAAGGAAAAGCCATTTTTGACTATGCCAAAAAGCATGGTTTCATTGATTTACCAGATGAATCTGGAACCAACATTGGCGTTCAAATTATAGATACGGCATTATTGGAAAAGGATGAATTGATTCCTGGAGTCAAATTACCCAAAGAGGAGGAGAAAAAACCTGTATTTGTGGTCATGGATTATGCTTTTGGAGAGCAGGCTTATGAGTGTTTTGACGAGCTTTTGAAACCATTTAACAAAGGTGAAAAAGCGATTCCTTTGAACGTGGAGTCTACCAGTATCATGGGGAAAGCTGGAATTCTTTACGGAGGAAAAGGTGATTTAATGATTCCCAATTCACATATTTTTGAGGGGACAGCAGACAATTACCCTTTTAAAAATGAATTGAAGAAGTCTGATTTTGAAGGATATGGCCTAGGGGTCTACCAAGGATCTATGATAACCGTGTTGGGTACCTCTCTTCAGAATAGAGATATTTTGACCTACTTCATGAAATCAAGTTGGAGTGCGGTTGGACTGGAAATGGAAGGTGCCCATTATCAAAAAGCCATACAATCTGCCTCTAAAATCAGGAGGAGTATCAAATCGAATGTAAAAGTACTGTATGCCTACTATGCTTCTGACAATCCTTTGGAAACAGGAAGCACCTTAGCTTCCGGAGCTCTTGGAATGGAAGGGGTAAGGCCAACTTATTTGATTACTTATAAGATTTTAGAAAAACTTTTCGGCTAATTCCGAACATAAAATTAACAGTCCTTTGCGATTTCCGTCTTGGATGTATCTCGTAAACTGATCGGATAAGCAATGGGTAAACTCAAAATCTTTCTACTTCTTTTCACTTTTGTTTTTGTTTTTCAAAGTTGTCTTGAAGGCAATGAAAACAGAAAGGAGTTTTACTGGAACCAAACAGGCTGTGCGGATCCATGGCTGGCAATTAATCCAGAGGGTGGTTCCGAAAATCAAATTAGCAAAGACCTGGTCAATTATTTGCAAACTGAGGGAATTAGGAATGCCCGAGTACTCAAGTTTAAATCTGAGGCTCCAACAGCTGTTTGTTTGGCATGTACCTGTACCACAGGAGTTCGTATTTATGTAGAAGTTCCTGCTCAATTCAGCTCAAAAATGATTGATTTAGGTTTTGTAGAAGCATAAAAAAAGGTTGTCTAATACCCTTTGAATTGTCCTATTGAACAGCGTCGAACTATAGGAAAACCAAGGTACTAAATAGACAACCTCTTTTAGATTTTATTGTAAGTTTGAATTAATAGGAGGAGGTCCAGCTGGAATCATTCCTTCATAGACATAATCTCCTAAATGCTCTTTAAAATCCGCTTTTACTGCTTCAACTAGTTCTGGATTTTGGAATAAATCCACCATAGTCATCGATAAAGCTTTAGCAGCATAGGCCATTCCTTTATGCCCTATGGACATTCCTCCCGCTGCAACGACAGCCCAAGAATGCCAAGGAGTTCCATTTGGAGCTGTGGTAGCTGACAATCGAATGGTAGGTACTACATAGCTTACATCCCCAACATCAGTACTTCCACCCATGCTATGTTCAGCAGTTTCTTCCATGGGTTCTATGGTTGATACCAATCCGATTTGGGGTTTACCTGTAGCTTCTTGGATCTTCTTAGCAAATTCCTGCTCTTCTTCTGTATAAGTTATAGGCCCTAAAGTCTCCAAATTCTTTTGGAGGGCAGCGGATCCTGTTCTATTTACCAAGACCTCATGGATCCCAGAGATTAAACTGACCTTGTAATCCACATTTGCCATGATCGCGGCTCCTTCAGCCATTTTCTGGACTTGCTCGTATACTGGCATCAATCCATCACGACTACTGTCCCTTACCCTCACCCAAATTCTGCTGTAATCTGGAACTACATTGACAACCTGACCTGCATCCTGGATATGGTAATGAATCCGTACCGTAGGCTTAATATGTTCCCGGTAATAATTTATTCCAGTGGTATATAATTCCAATGCATCAGAAGCACTTCTTCCATTCCATGGATCGGCAGCCGCATGCGCTGCTTGGCCGGTAAATTCAACTTGGAAATCCACTAATGCCAAGCCCTTTTGAACAGCTGTTTTGGTTTCAGCAGCTGGATGCCAATCCATCACCACATCTACATCTTCAAATAACCCAGCTCTGATCATCCATAATTTGCCAAAGAATTTTTCTTCTGCTGGAGTACCATAGAATCTAACGGTACCCTGTATTTTACCTTCCTCTATCAAATCTTTAATGGCAGCGGCAGCTCCAAGTGAGGCAACTCCAAACAAGTTATGCCCACACCCATGTCCTGGAGCATCTTCATGCAATGGACTCTTATAGGGGACTTTGTTTTGGGAAAGTCCTGGTAAGGCATCAAATTCTCCTAGGATTCCAATAACAGGAGACCCCGAGCCATATTCAGCTACAAATGCGGTAGGAATTTCTGCCACTCCTCTAGTGACTTTGAATCCTAAACTTTCGGCATAATCCGAAAGTGCTCCTGCAGACTGGGTTTCTCTAAATGCGATTTCCTCAAAAGACCAGATTTTATCACTTAAATCTGTAAGATCTACATATCGCTCATCTACAGACTGGATTACCTCTTGTTTTAAGGGATTTGGCTTTGATTTTTTCTGCCCAAAGGCAGGACCTCCTACCAACAGAGCTGGTAGGAGTAAAAGGTTTAAATAGTGTTTTTTCACTGTTTTTAGATGGATTGGTTGATAAGAATTGAAAGGCTATAATGGGGTTACTTTTACCAAGCGATGCCATAATCATCCCCGTAGTCACTGGATCCTCCCCAGAAACTACCATGTTTCCAGTCAAACCAGATGGCATTTAATGGGCCTGAAGTTTTATTCCATAATTCCAGTTTATATCCTTTTCTTGAAAGTTCTTTATTGATCCAGTCTGGGGTGTCTTTTCTCAACACCATAGCTCCTGGTCTTACCTCATGATCTCCGAAAGAGCTTTGCATTTGATACGAGTTGAAATTTGCTGCTTCTGTAGCTTCTTGTACATCCATATCAAACTCTACGATGTTCAAGAAAAGTTGCAATAGATTTTGATCCTGCGAGTCGCCTCCTTGTACTGCGAAGGCCAACATTGGCTTTCCATCTTTCATAGCTAAACTAGGAGTCAGGGTTACTCTTGGTCTCTTTCCAGGTTCAGGTAGATTATATGGGTTCAGGTTTTCATCCAAAACAAAACTCTGCATTCTTTGGGATAGCCCAACTCCTGTATTTCCAGCCACGACCGCAGGAACCCATCCACCACTTGGAGTAACAGAAACTACCCAGCCCTCTGCATCAGCAGTTTCCACAGAAGTGGTACCACTTTGAAAGTCTGCTATAAATTGCTCATCCAAGGTACTATTGAATTGGGAAGGATCAAGTGCGGCAATGGAAGCTTTGTTTTTATTCAAAATATCTAAATAGGGGTTGGTTTCTCCCTGAAAAGGATAAGGATCTCCAGCAGTGATGGTTGGATCATTTACATCTCCGATTAGCTTGGCTCTTTCTTTGGCATACTCCTTTGACAATAATCCTTCCATGGGAGAATCTACAAATGCCGGGTCACCATAATAGAAATCCCTGTCAGCAAACGCCAAATTCATTGCTTGATAAACCGTATGGATGTAATTAGCCGAATTATAACCCATTGACTTCAGGTCAAAGTTTTCCAGAATATTCAACGATTGAAGCAAAGCCGGACCTTGCGTCCATTCCTGCAATTTATATACATCAATTCCCTTGTAATTGACATGAAGAGGTTCTTCAATCTTTACAGTCCAGTTAGCCAAATCTTCCTCGGTAAAAAGTCCACCTTGCTCCCGAGTTCCTCTTACAATTTCTTTGGCAATGTCCCCCTTGTAAAATCGGTCATAGGCAGCATAAATAGCCTCTTTTCTTGATTTTCCTGCAGCTAAAGCTTCTTTTTCAGCTTCAACCAATTTGGAAAGAGTCTGGTATAAATCTTCTTGCACAAAAATCTCTCCTGGGGAAGGAGCTTCTCTTTCTTCTCCTAAATGAGGTAAGAAAATCTTTTTAGAATAGGGCCATCCTTTGATTCTAGCCTTTTGTGCCTCCATCGCATTTGCTGTTTGTGCCTCGATGGGATACCCCTTTGCCAATTCCATGGATGGTTTTAAGATTTGTTCTAAACTCATGGTACCATATTCTGCCAACATGGTCATAATTCCACCGGGAGTTCCTGGTGTCGTAGCAGCCAAAGGACCAAATTGAGGAGGATAATCCATCCCTTGGGATTTATAAAAATCCACTGTTGCTCCGGAAGGAGCATATCCAAGTGCATTGATAGCAATCACTTTCTTTTCAATAGGATGATAGATCAGCGCTTGGGTTTCTCCGCCCCAAGACAAGACGTCCCACATGGTGGAAGTTGCCGCAATCATGGCACATGCTGCATCCACGGCATTTCCTCCTTGTTGGAAAATGCTGGCTCCAGCGGTTGCACCTAATGGTTTACCCGTGATGGCCACCCAGTTTTTCCCATGTAGAATAGGTTTGTTATTGGGTGTAGTGCCTGCTCCTAAACCGGGAAGTCCCTGTCCCTTCACGTTCAAAGCGGTGAAAATCAGGGCAATCAAGTATATTTTTTTCATGAAACAAGGTATATGGTGGTTGATTAATTGGTATCTGTATCATCTAACAATTGCGTCATAATTGGCCTAAATCCGGGGAATTTAGAATTATAATAGGTGAACAATTGAAATAATCCACTGGGTTCTTTCAAGTCAATACTGTTATCATTGGTATAATTCGCCATCTCCTCTGCTTGATCTCCAAACAAGGCAAATATTTTTTTACGTCCTTTTGGGACTTCTATTACATCTTGACCTTTCAAGTAATAGTACACATTCCTTTTAATGATTTGGTCATTTCTATTTCCAACCATCAAAGCTGAATTATAATTAGATTCTTTGAAAACTGCCATCGTTCTTCTCATGAGCGGTAATTCTCCATCCACTAAAACTTCAAAAAAGCCAGCAATTGGAGCACCTTCATCTTTGAAATCCATTCCATTGACAAAATATCGGGGAACTTTATACGTAGAATCCACCCAGACAAAATTTTGGATCCGGAGTCCAGGCATGACGGATACAAGATTATTCTCAGGCTCCATCAATTCAAACATATTGGATACGATATTATAGCGTACCCTAAAGCCTTCCAATACCTGTTGATCCCTGTAGAGCAGGAGGGAAGCGCTATTCCATTTCAAGTCCAAGTAGTTATTCCCTTCCAGTTTTTTGGGTTCAGGAGGAATTCCATACACCATATTCCCTCCAATCATATTGGGGCGGTCATTAAACAGGTTCGTGATATTGTTGGCTCGAATCGTTTTTTGCAGAGCAGCACCTGAACCTTCAGCTCCAAATTTGACCATGTAAAGATCTCCTAAATCCAGATCCTCTTTTAGGTTAAGATTCTGCTCAAATTTGTTATAGCCTGGTAGATTCAAGGCTAAAGTGTATTTATCTCCCACTACCTGGTTGAGCATAAAATTCCCGCCTTTAGTTGAAATCTCTCCAAATGCTGTTCCACGAAGTGTCACACTTACTCCATCTAAAAACTCCTTGGTATCAGCATCCAATATTCTTCCTTTAATCTGAAATGTCTGACCAGTCACAAGGATGATTTGGAAGAAGGACAGGAGTACAAACAAGAGCTTAGGTAACAGCTTAAATAGATAGCTATTCATGATTTATCTTTTTAGAGATTTATTAGAAATATAACTCAAAATGATGTAATGATTCCAGTTTTTCACTGGATACAATTTATATTTTGCGAATTCTGGAAGATTCTAAAGTAAAAAGCCTATTTTGCCTTTATACGTAATATTGGCTTATATTTACATTAATTAAACTGATTGTTTACCAGTTTTTTACACTTTGAAAATCATACCAACCATTGGATTTCTCTTCTTTTAATTTTGAACCTTCCTTGCAGGAGGGTCTAGATGCCATGGGTTTTGAAAACCCGACACCGATACAAGAAAAAGCAATACCTGTTATTTTAGAAAATAAAGACCTGATTGCTTGTGCGCAAACGGGAACAGGAAAAACTGCAGCTTTTATTTTACCTGTGCTTAATAAAATTTCTAAATCAGGTTCAGAAAAGCTTAATACACTTGTATTAGCTCCCACCCGTGAACTTGCAATTCAAATAGACCAACAAATTCAAGGCTTTTCCTATTTCCTTGGAATTAGCTCTATTCCTATTTATGGAGGGGGAGATGGGATTGTTTGGGAGCAGCAAAAGAAAGCTCTGGAAACAGGTGCTGAGATTGTTGTAGCTACGCCTGGTAGGTTAATTGCACTTCTTGCAGGTGGTAAGATGGATTTAAGTTCATTGCAACATCTGATTTTGGATGAGGCAGACCGCATGATGGATATGGGCTTTTCGGATGATATCCTTAAAATAGTCAATTATCTCCCAAAGGACCGGCAGACTATTCTTTTCTCTGCTACTATGCCTTCCAAAATCCGTCAGTTCAGTATGAAAATACTGAAGCAGCCTGAAGAAATTTCTATTGCTTTAGGAAAAACAGCAGAGGGAGTTTCTCAATCCATGTATTCTGTTTATGATACACAAAAAGAGGAACTCGTTAAACATATACTTTCTCAAAAAGCTTTTGAGGCAGTAATCATTTTTGCTTCTACTAAAGAAAAAGTAAAAGGATTGTATAAAGCCTTACGAAAGCATTTTGATGTGGAAGCATTTCATTCTGACTTAGAACAAGTAGATCGGGAGAAGATCATGTCCGCATTTAAAAATAAAGCAGTAAAGATCTTGATCGGAACAGATATTATTTCCCGGGGGATAGACGTAGTTGGAATAGAGTTAGTCATCAACTTTGATACGCCAAGTGATCCAGAGGATTACGTTCACCGGGTAGGAAGAACTGCCAGAGCAGATAAAGAGGGAGAGGCCATCACTTTTGTTAACCCTAAGGATCAGCAAAAATTTGCTAGAATCGAGAAGTTAATTGGGATGTCCATTACTCAAAATCCTTTGCCGGAGGGCTTTGAAAAGGGCCCAGAATATAATGGTGACTCTTTTAAATCCAATAGGAAGTTTGATAAAACAAGTAAACCGACTTTCAAGAAAAAATCCGGTCAAAAAAAGAAATTCCCTCCCCGACAAAAGTCAAACCAGGAATCTGCACAAGATAAATCCCCTTCTGGGCAAAAAGTGGAATCTGCAAAAACCAAAGAACATTCAGGAGCTAAGCCTCCTCAGGAAAAAACGAACAAGGGGAAATTTGGTAATCGAAGAAATGTCATTGATCCCTAAGTTCTTGAATTCAGATTGTATTTCTAAAGTACTTCAGGTAAATTGATATACTTTTTATTTTTAAAAGCACGATCATGCAATCTGTTAAATACAAGTCTAGGGGGACTACAGTGTTATTTTTACAAGAGATTCTTGGAAAACTTGGGTTTCAACTTCCAATAACCGGATATTTTGGTTTACAGACCGATCAAGCTGTCAAAGAGTTTCAATCTAAAAACAACTTGGTAGTGGATGGGAATGTAGGCGTCAAAACTTGGACTTTGTTACTAGCCAAAGCCAATCCAAATCATGCATTTGGGAATAAATTTCTTGGTGAACAGGACTTAATAAATTTTGCAAATCAATACGATTTAGAATTAGGCTGTGTCAAAGCGGTTAATGAGGTAGAAAGTAGTGGAAGAGGCTTTTTGATCAATGGTATGGCTAAAATACTTTTTGAAGGCCATGTTTTTTGGAGACAATTAGAAGCTAGAGGAATAGACCCTTCAGAACTTTCCAATATTGATAATCAGGACATTTTGTATAAAAAATGGACAAAAAAATTCTATTTATCAGGCCCCCGGGAATATGACCGTTTAGAGAAAGCAATCAACTTAGGTGTAGATCCAAGAATTAAGTCTGCGGCTTTTTCTTCTGCTTCCTGGGGAAGTTTCCAAATCATGGGTTATCATGCCACCAAGCTAGGATATCCAAGTGTAGAGGCATTTGTAGATGAAATGCAAATACATGAGCGGAATCACTTAGAGGCCTTTGGAAAATACATAAAGACCTATGGTTGCTTACAATTTCTCAAAGAAAAGAACTGGGCTGGTTTTGCTAAATGCTATAATGGATCAGGGTTTGCGGCAAATAAATACGATATAAAATTGGCAGCTGCCTACGAAAAATATTCTTAACCAAAATCCAATTAAATGTTATTGAATGAATTAATTAAACTTTTTGAACGTGATTTAGATAGACTTTACAAGGAAATAGATGCTTATACTGATGAGAAGGTTTTATGGGAGACCGAAAATCAAATAAGTAATTCGGGAGGGAACCTCTGCCTTCATTTGTTAGGGAACCTTCAGGCTTTTGTAGGACATGAATTGGGCGGTTTCGACTACAAGAGGGACCGTGAGTTTGAATTTGCAGGAAAGGATGTCCCTAAGTCAGAATTATTACATGAAATCACCAAATTGAAACGAATCATGGTGAGTAGTTTAGAAGGGATGGATGAAACCTTGATTAATAAGAATTATCCTATTGAGGTCTTTGGTAGACCCATGACTAACGAATACTTTTTGATCCATCTGTATGGTCATTTCAATTACCATTTGGGCCAGATAAATTACCATAGAAGGATTTTGCAACCCTAAAAAAAAACCCCAAACATACATTCGGGGCTTTTGATTGGTAGTGGTAATAATTTTTAATATAAGGTTCTAAATCGAATCGTTCCTGGAATTGTTTTCAGGGCATCTATCGCATCTGGAGAATAGGCCTTGTCGATATCTGTAATCACATATCCTATTTTCTCATTGGTCTTTAAGTATTGCCCTACGATATTGATCTCATAATTAGCCAACACTTGGTTGATTTTTGCCAATACTCCAGGTTCGTTCATATGGATGTGAATAAGCCTGTGAGCATCCTGTAAAAATGGAAGTTGGATATTTGGGAAATTCACCGAATTATAGGTATTGCCCGTGTTGATGTATTCCATAATTTTCCCGGGAACAAAACGTGCAATATTTTCCTGTGCCTCCAAAGTACTACCTCCAATATGTGGAGTGAGTATGGTATTGGGTAAGCCGATCAATTCAGAAACGAAGGGTTCTGAATTATTTTTAGGTTCTTCAGGGAATACGTCTACAGCACAACCTGCCAAATGACCGGAAAGAATGGCTTCTTTCAAGGCTGCAATTTCTACCACATGACCTCTACTAAGGTTTACAAGGATCGCTCCTTTTTTCATTTTGGCGATTTTCTCCTTGTTGATGATATTTTTATTGCTTTTGCGTCCGTCCACATGCAGGGAAATCATATCACAAGTACTCAATAGCTCATCTAAAGAGTCTAATTTGGTCGCGTTACCCAATGCTAATCTTTCAATTACATCGTAATAAAACACGTTCATCCCCATGCTTTCAGCAAGGACAGAAAGTTGGGCACCAATGTTACCATAGCCAATAATACCCAATTTTTTTCCTCTTATTTCAAAACTTCCACTGGCAGATTTATCCCATTTTCCTTGATGCATAGCAGCGGTTTTGTCCGCAAAATTCCGCATCAAAAAGATGATTTCTGCAATGGCCATTTCTACAACGGATCTGGTATTGCTAAAAGGGGCATTGAATACAGCAATCCCTTTTTCCTGACAGGTTTCCAGATCAATTTGGTTGGTGCCAATACAGAAAGCACCAATAGCGATCAATCGATTGGCATTCTCTAACACCTTCTTAGTGATGTTGGTTTTAGATCGAATGCCTATGATGGATACATTCTTGATTTTTTCGCAGAGCTCATCTTCGCTCAAGGCAGAACTGATAACTTCTACATCATAGCCTTCTTCTTTCAAAAGATCCACACCGATTGGGTGAACATTTTCCAGAAGGAGCACTTTGATCCTACTTTTTGGGTATGAAAACTTCGTGTTCAATTTATTGATATAAAGGATTTCATCTAAACTTGGTGCAATATGATCCGCCTGGCTGGTTACTTTTGGCCGGGAAACATTTTCTGTAAAGGCATAAAACTTATTTGCCAGTCCAGAAGCTTTGATTTCGTAATCCGTATAGCCATCGCCAATCACGTAGATATCACCTTCTAAATTAATTCTTTTGATGGTTTCTGCCTTTCCTTTATTAGAAGAAAGAGGATTTTCCCGATTGAAATCAATGATATTTCCAGAATCGTCATAGACAAATTCATTGGCAAATACATTTTCCTTCTTAATGCCATAATCCCCTACGATAGGGATGATAAAATCTTTGAATCCATTGGAGATAATAAAAATATCTTCCGCATTTTCTTGAAGAAACTCTTTATTCCTTTCAAATGATTTGGACACTTTTTTCTTTAAAGCATCAATCAGATCATCTATCTGGGATTGTGTTGCATTTAAGATTTCAAGTCGCTGAATCAGACTATCACGAAAGGTCAAGGAACCATCCATTCCTTTGTCCGTGATATCTTTAATGGCTTGAAGTTTACGATCTCTTTCTGGATCATTTTCCAGGCTTATCTCACCTAGAATATCCAACGCTTCCACTTGCGTGAAAGTACTGTCAAAATCAATGATAAATTTTTTGGTTTGAGGCATGAGCAGGGTCGATTTTTGAATCAGGCAGTAAAATTACAGTATTGTTAAAATTTTAGAAGCTTTATTGGAAAAATTGTTTCTATAAGTTTCACTTATAAATAGTATGGCAATAATTTTTAATTACAAAAGGCTATTTGGAGAGGGGTAAAATCATTGAAATCATCATTTAATTCTTTTTCGCTAGCACTGAATCCTTTATTTTTGATCAATTCAAAATCTTGATGTTATGAAAATACCTGTTGCCATAATTGCCATTTTAGCCATATGTGTTGGATTTTCTTGTTCCTCACCATCAGCTGATCGATCTGAATTGACTCCAGAGGATACAGTAGCAGGAACCTATGGAGCAGAAGTATTGGAAAACAATATTACCAGTGCTGCTGATATGGTTGAAATTGTCGAAAAGGAAGGAACATTTGAAGGGAAAATCGCAGGAGAAATAACTGAAGTCTGTAGTGAAAAGGGCTGTTGGCTTAAAATGGATTTGCCAAATGGAAACAGTATGAGAGTAACCTTCAAGAATTATGAGTTTTTTGTTCCTAAAAATTCACAGGGATTTCCCATGATCTTGGAGGGAGTGGCAACACTTACAGAAACCAGTGTGAAGACTTTACAGCATTACGCAAAAGATGCAGGCAAGTCAGAAGAAGAAATAGCTAAAATAACTGAGCCAAAATTGGAGATTTCCTTTGAGGCTGTTGGGGTAAAAATTAAAGATAAAGCCTAAGATGGCAATAGCATTAGACAATCTACGAGTAGGTAGGGTATATAAAATGGTCAATTTAGGAGAAGTAAGAAAACTCGAGATTATTGATCGATTGAGTGATCAAAACTTCAAAGTAAAGGATCTGGATACCTTGGAATACTATACCATATTTGAATTACTCCAGTGGGGAAAAGGAAAAGATTATGACCTGGATGAGCTCCGGTAATCCTTCCCTCCAGTTTCAATATGTGATTTTCAACACAGATATTTTTTAGACGAAGGGGTACCTTTAATCAAAATTAATAACATGAGTAATAAAAGTGGTTTTCAGGCAATGCTTGGAGCAAAATGTCCTCAATGTAGAACTGGGAATATTTTTCCAGTTTCTCCATTTAGTTTCAGGAAGCTTTCCGCCATCCATCATACTTGCCCCCATTGTCAAGCTAATCTCAATCCAGAACCAGATTTCTACTACGGAGCAATGTATATCAGTTATGCATTTTCGGTAGCCTTGGTAATAACCGCACTTACAGCTATCAATGTACTTGTAGAGGAACCAGAATTATGGATGTATCTCACGACAGTGGTGATTGGGAACCTGTTACTATTTCCAGCGATGCTGCGCTATTCCAAAGTATTATACCTCTATGGTATGGGAAAATTAAAATACAAAGGAGATTAATCCCGGAGGTATTTTTTTGGATCTATCACCAATAGTAAAAGGCTTACCGTAACGATCAACAAGAAAAAAAGTGCAGGTACACCTGCGATAACAGATAAGATCCTGACACCATCTATGCCTGAGAATAAAATCATGATCCAGGCAAGAAATGCGATCAATGTGCCCCAAATGATTTTTAAGTTGGTGTCAGACTGGAATGGATCCTCACTGATTTTTTTCATGCTTAAGCTGGCCAAAGCATCCGTGCTGGAATCTGCTGCGGTAACGTAAGAAATGAAAATAGCTAAAATAAACAGGTAGGAAAACAGCTTAAAATAGCCCAGATCCTCAAAAACCTGGTATATAATAGATTCAGGACCTGATGTTTGAAAGAGGTTTTGATAAAATTCAGGATGGAGTATCGCCAAATCCAATGTTGTTCCTCCAAAAACACCCATCCATATCAAACAAAAAAGAGCCGGAAGGAACCAATTAAAGAGTAAAAATTCTCTAATAGTTCGTCCATACGCGATTTTACCTAGAAAAACAGCGGTAACTGGGGCCCAAGCCATCCACATGGCAAAATTGAAAACAGACCAATCATAGGTCCAAGTAGATCCTGCTCCATTCCATTGAAGACTCAAGTCCAAAAAATTCTTGCCATATTCTATAAATCCGATTTTTATGGAACTCAATATTTTTCCTCCTTCACCGAGTAAAACAAAGAGTATTGCAATTAAGATAAAGAAAAACAGGTTGATCAAGGAAAGGTTTTTGATTCCTCTTTCAATCCCTGTAGAAGAGGAGATTACAAATGTCAATAATATTACCAGCGTAATTACCCCAGACAAAACCCCCATATTCCAATCAGGAAATAGTTTGAGAAACCCTCCGGATAAGCTTAAGATTCCTGCTCCTAAAGCTCCAGCCATTCCAGTAACCAAAGAAAACAAGCTAATTCCATCAATGATATTTTCCATCCGTTTGTTTAGGTTTGACCCTAGTAATGGCTTTGCAGCTAAACTGATGGAGGGTTTGTTTCTATCCTGATAAAAGAATACACTAAAGGTCAAGGCCGGGACAATGTATATGGCATACGGTGTAAATCCCCAATGAAAGAATAATGCACCAAGAGAAAAGTCTGCTGCTTCAACCGACTTGCTGTTCAGGTTTTTAAATTCTGGAGGGAATAAAAAGTGGGATAATGGTTCAGCGCTTCCCCAAAACAAAATCCCTACAGCTATGGTAGTACATAAAACGATGGCAAACCAACTTAATCTAGGTAATCTCGGCTGTGCATGCTTTCCACCAATTCTTACTTTGCCAATGGGAGAAAAGAAGGTAATTAGGACGATAATCGTCATAGCAAAGGAAACCCAGCTAAATCCTAAACTAAAATTAGTCAATAAGACTTTCTGAATCTGTTCAATAGAGGTAATGAAGAAATCAGGAAAAAGAATACTGAATAAAACTGCAAGGATCAGTAATATGAAGGAAGGCCAAAACACCCAAAAACGGATGTTAAATTGAAAAAAATGGTTCGCTTTCTTCATAGACTCTTAAGGTAGTAGATTTTCAATAAAAATGTTTTTACACGAGAGGATAATCAAGGTTAAGGTATAAGAAGATTTTTTTTAGCCCTTGTTTTATGTCTTAATTAAAAATTGAAATAAAATATATTATTCTATTGATATTAAGCGATTTATAATTTTAATAAAAAACTAAATAAAATTTTTTTGTGAATATTACTAACAAGAATAGATGTTTTACTAAACATTCATTAGCGATCATCCGTTATTCCACTTTATAAACAAGGAAAATGGAAAACATTTTACGAAAATTAAAAGTAGAGGTAAACGAAAATTTATTCGTGAAGGACCCCTATAGTTCGGAGTTAGGTAATGCCATTTTACAAGTAGGTTCCAAACTTATGCTAGAGCTGGGTATGGAGGATTTTACATTTAAAAAATTAGCTACAGAAATCGGGGTATCAGAACCCGCGATCTATCGGTACTTTGAAAACAAGCATAATTTTTTATTGTATTTGACCGCTTGGCATTGGGCATGGACCGAACATAATTTAGTTTATGTAACAGCCAACTTGAAGGATCCGAAAGAACGCCTAGAAATTGCGATTAAATTGTTGGTAGAGGGTCCTATGTTCGTAGAAAATGAATTTTTGAATCCTATTGAAATTCGAAAAATTGTTACAAACGAATCTCTCAAAGGGTATTTAACTAAAAGTGTGGATTCAGAACATGAAAATGGAATCTATGCTCAATTGTATACTCTAGGGGATCGAATCGCACAAATTATTAGAGAAATCAATCCTGCCTACAAATTTCCTATAACTTTGGTTAATATCGTTATGGAAGCTAGCCTCCTTCAATCTTTCCATGCAAAACATCTTCCAGGAATGACAGAATCAAATTTAGATAAAGAGGGAAGATTTCAATTCTTTCATCATTTGGTAGCAAAAACCATTATTCATGAATAGCACAGGATCTATGACTCCCCTGAAGAGATTTTTTAGTCTTCTTCAAGAAGAAAAGAATCAGGTCTACGGGATCTACTTTTACGCCATTTTGAATGGTATAGTGGCTTTATCACTTCCTTTAGGAATTCAAGCTATTTTGAATTTCATATTAGGAGGAAGGATCACCACTTCATGGATACTATTGGTAATTGTGGTAGCCATTGGAGTTGCTTTCGGCGGATTTTTACAAATCTCTCAACTACAAATAACGGAAAAACTTCAACAGCGAATTTTTTCCAAATCAGGACTTTCTTTGGCCTACAGGCTACCAAGGGTAAAGACTGAAGTGCTTCATGGAGAATATGGCCCTGAAATAGTCAATCGTTTTTTTGATACAGTAAACCTACAGAAGGGGATTTCAAAATTGTTGGTTGACTTTACGACGGCGGTATTGCAAATGATATTTGGACTCTTACTATTGTCTTTTTATCATCCCACCTTCATTCTTTTTGGTGTCATTTTATTAGGGATTCTTGTATTGATTTTCTATTTCACCAGTCCCAAAGGTATGGCTACAGCACTGAAGGAATCTTCCTATAAATATCAAACTGCCTTCTGGCTTCAAGAAATAGGAAGAACACTCAACACCTTTAAATTAACTGGTAATACAAGACTCCCAATTTTGAGAGCAGACAAGCTGATTCAAAAGTATGTGGATTTTAGAACCAAGCATTTTTCGGTGTTGATACTTCAATACAAAATCATGATTGGCTTCAAAGTGCTCATAATTGCCAGTTTATTGGTGGCTGGGAGTCTTTTATTGATCAATGAACAAATAAGTATCGGTCAATTTGTTGCAGCTGAAGTCATCATCATCTTAGTTGTCAATTCTGTAGAAAAAGTGATTCTTTCTCTTGAGACAGTTTATGACACCCTTGTAGCTGTAGAAAAGCTGGGTGTCGTGATGGATTTGGATTTAGAACGTAGTGAAGGATCGGATAAACTGGTAGTATCCAAACCAGAAGGTTTGAAGTTTGGGATGGAACATGTGGTATTTCAACCTTATGATGCCATAAAGCCCATTATTAATGATGTTTCTTTGACCATTAACCCTGGGAAGAAAATCGCAATCACTGGTAGAAGTGGAAGTGGAAAAAGTGCGCTATTAGCTTTGCTGAATGGTTTGTACGAAGAATATCAAGGAACGGTAATGATTAATGACCTTTCTATGGATATGATTCAATTGGATAAATTCAGGGCAATGATTGGTGATTGCCTTCAATTTGGAGAATTGTTTCATGGGACTATCAAAGAAAATATCTTGGTTGGAAGGGATGTAGATCCCACACAATTTGAAGAAATCATCGAATTGGTAGGTCTCAAAGAATACATCTATCAATTACCAGATGACCTGAACACCGAATTGCTACCTGAGGGAAGAGGACTATCAAGGTCTGTGGCCCAAAGTATTTTGATCGCAAGAAGTTTGGTAGGGAGTCCTAAGGCAATTATTATGGAAAATGCCCTTCGATATGTTAATCCTGAAATCAAACCAAGAATTGTAGATTATTTAATGTCAGGAAGTTGGACTTTATTAATGGTGACTGAGGATCCTTATATTTTACAGAAATTGGATGAGATAATTATTTTGGATTCCGGGAAAATCTTAAAACAGGGATCCTATGAAGATTATATACAATACACGAGAAATAATTAAACTATTATGCTGAATATTTCCAGCAGTAAAATCAAAGATCGGATTCCTTTTAGCGGTGCTAAAAGTTTGATTATGACTTTACCAGAAAAGCAAAGTCAAAAGAGAATACGCTTACTAGCGTGGTTGATTGCTGTCGTATTTATATCTCTATTTCTTCCCTGGACTCAAAGTATTCGATCCAAAGGATATGTTACCGCTTTAAGACCAGAACAGAGAGCACAAACCATCCATTCCATCATTGCAGGTAGAATTGAAAAGTGGTATGTGACGGAAGGGGCATTTGTAAGCAGGGGAGATACCATTCTGAGAATTTCTGAGATAAAAGACGAATATTTTGATTCCTTGCTTTTACCGAGAACTCAGATGCAAGTAGATGCAAAGACTCTTTCTGCAGAAGCTTATAAAGAAAAGGTTGGTGCTCTACAAGCTCAATTGCAAGCATTGCAAGAAAATAATGTGCTGAAAATTCAGCAAGCGGAGAATAAGCTCAAAATGGCGGAGTTGAAAGTTCAATCAGACAGTATCAAGTTCCAGCAAGCGAAAGTGAATTTTGATATTGGAAAGAAACAGTTGGATAGAGCAGAGCAATTGTATGCAGAGGGTTTGAGGTCTTTAACTGATTTGGAATCAAGACGATTGAAATTTCAAGACGTGCAAGCCAAATTACTTTCTGTAGAAAATGACTATTTAATTAGCCAAAATGAGATGATATCAGCTAAAATTGAGCTGAATACCATTGATAATGAGTTTAGAGATAAAATAGCAAAAACACGATCTGAGATTTACACGGCTATGTCCTCACAATATGATGCGGAGGCTACTACTACAAAATTAGAGAACCAATATTCTAATTATGAGGCAAGAACTGGGTTTCGATATATTCTAGCTCCTCAGAATGGTTACCTGGCGAAGGCAATTCAAGTCGGAATAGGTGAAACAATAAAAGAAGGGGATCAAATTTTAAACATTATTCCCTCTGATGCTGAATTAGCTGTAGAAATGTATGTACAGCCTGTAGACTTGCCATTGATTAAAGTAGGAAATAAGGTTCGATTTATTTTCGATGGTTGGCCTGCTATTGTATTTTCAGGTTGGCCTAGAATCTCTAATGGTACTTTTGGAGGCGTAGTAGTAGCAATGGACCAATATGCCGGAACAAATAATCAATACAGAGTTTTGGTAGCTCAGGATCCTGAAGAAGAACCTTGGCCAGAAATGTTAAGAATAGGGTCTGGTGCCGATGGAATTGCTCTACTCAATGATGTGCCAGTCTGGTATGAACTCTGGAGGCAATTAAATGGATTCCCTGCTGATTATTATACAAGAGACGAAAAAGAAGCAGTAGCTTCAGAAGGAAAGAAGAAATGATGAGAGTTATACTTTTCACCTTCCTTTTCAGTAGTTGTTTTTTCCGTGCTTATTCGCAAGCCACGGATACTTTAAACTATGAGTCCTTTTTAGCCTGGGTAATTGAATACCATCCAATAGCTACTCAGGCTGAACTTCAATTACTCATGGGTGATATGGAGGTCAGGTCAGCTAGAGGAGGATTTGATCCATTGGTATATGGAAATTTAGATAAGAAGTCATACAGTGAAACTTTATACTACAATAAGCAAGAAGCTGGAATCAGTATTCCCACTTGGGCTGGAATTGAATTAAATGGTTCTTTTGAAAGGAACAATGGGAAATATTTAAACCCTGAGTATACTGTGCCTTCTGATGGGTTATTTGCGGCAGGGGCTTCCATAAATCTGGGTCAGGGTTTAATTTTGGATCAAAGAAGGGCTACGTTAAGACAAGCTCAGATTTACCAGGAATCCACAGAGTCCCAAAAGCAAAAATTACTCAATAACCTTTACCTTCAAGCGACTGACATGTATTGGAGGTGGTCTTTGGCTCAAACTAACCTAGAAGTTTTAAAGGAAGGCGTCGAACTTGCTGAAGTTCGATATGAAGCAGTAAAATCAAGTTTTAAATATGGTGACCTGCCAGCAATTGATACCGTAGAAGCATTTTCTCAAGTTCTGAATAGGCAATATAAATTGCAGGAAGCAGAAAACACGTTGTTTTCTGTTACCCAAGAGTTAAACACCTATTTATGGGATGAGGAAGGCAATCCTATCAATTTAAATGAAGGGATTGTACCTGAACCTTTGGAAACAACTAATCTAGGAGTGTTGAATGTAGAAGAGCTCAGGACCTTTGTAGCCAATCACCCTGAACTGCAATTAGTAGACTTTGAACTAGCCAGTTTGGATGTAGAAAAAAGGTTAAAAGCTCAACAGATTATTCCTGTGGTCAAATTGAAATATAATTTTCTTACCGAAAATCTAAATGATTTTGAAGGAGCGGGCTTTTTTGAAAATAATTATAAATGGGGACTTTCCGTTTATACGCCTTTACTTTGGAGAAAGTCTAGAGGAGCGGTGGGTTTGGCAAAGGCAAAGATTTATTCAAAGGAAAACTCTAGGGATTTAAAAGAAATCCAGCTGAGAACCAAACTAGAAAGTGAAATAAATAATTTTTCTAATTTGAACCGGCAAATCGCGACTTATCAGCAAAATGTAATCAATTTGGAAACCTTACTTCAAGGAGAAATGAGACGTTTTGAAATAGGGGAGAGTAGTTTATTTTTAGTGAATGCCAGAGAAGTATCTGTGTTTAATTCTATTTTGACCTTAAATGAATTGATCAGTAAAAGAAAAATAGCCTATGCGAAAACAAGATACGCAGCTGGCTTGGGATTTGAATTATAACTAGTTGATAATTAAAATGATATGGCGGCTTTTGTTTTAGTGGAAGTAGATATACACGATCCTGAAAAATATGAAGAGTATAAAAAATTGACCCCGGAATCAGTCAAAGAGTTTGGAGGGAAATTCGTGATAAGAGGTAATCCAATTCATGTATTAGAAGGTAAGTGGAACCATGACCGTTTTGTGATGTTGGAGTTTAAAGACAAGGAAACTGCAGAAAAATGGTACTATTCTGAGAAGTACACTAAAGCCAGAAAAATTAGAGAAAATGCTGCTTCAGCAAACTTTTTTATTGTAGAAACGTAATGTTTGGCATTTTTATTGGTGTGAAATACATATTATTATTCATTATCTAAAATTTATACAATTTTCACCCAAATTTTAGCTAATAAATTTTGATACTTAAATATGTTATTACCCACTACCAATTCTTAAAAATATGAAAAAATCAATGTGGTCTAGATTAGGCCTAATGAGCCTTGCAGGCTCCATGTTCGTAAGTGCTTGTACTTCTATAGATGAGCCAGCTTTAGTTCAACCAGCTTCCCAAACGGAAGTGTTGACATCCCAAGAAACCCTAACGGATGGAAATGCTAGAAAAACAGCAGAAAGAAATTACTTTGAAAGGTTTACTAACCAACTTATCTCTGTAGATGAAAATGGAGATTTCACTTCCGCTATTCCCGCCTATTTTCCAGGAACTGGGGTAGGTAACTCCAGCCATATGGGTAAGGCCTACACGTTTTTAAATCAATATGCCTCTTTTGGTGCAGCTGGTTTGCAAACAGTAGGAGCTCCAGTTACTCAGTTTTATGCTGAACAATTGGAAGCAATGGGGATTTTTGTGGACAATGACGAAGTGAGCTCCATCACTACTGATGGAAAAGGAAACTCCGTATGGTTTAAAAACATCAATAATGTGGTAACTCCAATTAGTGGAGAAAGAAGTGAATTTATAGCTGAAGTAGAGATTATTGGCGGTACAGGTAAATTCGAAGGTGCTACTGGAGAAGGTACTGTAGTAGGAAATTTCAACCCTAATACTGGTGCAGGTTCAAGTACCATTCAAGGTAGAATAGCATATTAATCACCCTTAGTTTGTTTAAAAGGGCGGCCACATGGCCGCCCTTTTTGTTTATAAAGAAACCCCTCTTTTCCAGGGGATAAAATCGTAGTTTTTCTTTTGTTCTGCTTTGGTTTTGATCCTACCTGAAGCTACTTCAATAATCAAATCCAACAGCTTCTCCCCACAGCTTTCAATGGATTCCGCTCCAGAAATTATTCCACCAGTATTAAAATCAATGATATCCGGCATTCTAGCGGTCAGTTTATCATTGGTGGCCACTTTGATTACTGGACAAACTGGATTTCCTGTTGGGGTTCCCAAACCCGTTGAGAATAGGATAATGTTGGCTCCACTTCCAGCCAAGCCAGTAGTACTTTCAACATCATTGCCTGGTGTACATAATAGATTCAAACCAGGAACTTTGACATATTCTGTATAATCCAATACATCAGAAACTGGTGCTGTTCCACCTTTTTTAGCGGCTCCACAAGATTTGATGGCATCAGTCAGCAAACCATCTTTGATGTTTCCTGGACTTGGATTCATATCAAATCCGCTACCGACGCGTTCGGCAGCATTGGCATACTCATCCATTAACCTGATGAATTTTTCTGCAACAGTAGGATTTACACATCGATCGATGATAGGTTGTTCAGCCCCACATAACTCCGGAAATTCTGATAAAATTGCCGAACCTCCTGAAGCCACCACCAAATCTGAAACACGTCCTAAGGTAGGGTTGGCAGATATTCCAGAAAAGCCATCTGAACCGCCACATTCTAATCCAATGACCAATTTTGAAATAGGGGCAGGAGTTCTCTCGATTTTGTTGGCTTCGATCAAGCCTTTAAATGTTTCATTGACTGCTTTCTGAAGCAATTGATCTGTAGTTCCTTCGGTCTGTTGCTCGCAAATCACCAATGGTTTCTGAGCCCCCTTTTGAATGTTGTTCAATCGATCCTGAAGGATAGCTACTTGGGCATGTTGGCACCCTAAACTCAAAATTGTAGCACCCGCTACATTTGGGTGGTTGAGATATCCAGCCAGCAAGGCACAAAGTGTGTCAGAATCTCCTCTGGTTCCACCACAGCCCCCGTCATGAGTTAAAAAGCGGATGCCATCGATGTTTTCAAAAACCTTAGAATTGGTATCAATTTTTGGTTCCGCAAGCGATTCCGTAAATTTTTCATTTTGATAAGCTGCAACCAGGTTTCTTACTTGGTTTTCATAGGGGTTGATCACGGCAAAACCCAAGGCTTTTTCAAAGGCATCCTGCAGTAATTTCACATTGGTATTTTCACAAAACACCATCGGTAGAACAAGCCAATAATTAGCTGTACCTACTTGACCATCAGATCTTTGATACCCTAAAAACGTCTTCCCTTTAATATTTTCTATGTTTGGCTTATTCCAATTATAAGTGGCTCCTTCATCCTGGAATTCACGAATTTTATGTTTAATATTATCCAAGGTAATCGCTTCTCCTACTTGTATGGGCTTTGTTGTTTCCCCCACAATGGTTCCATACATGAATACCTCTTCCCCCGAATCAAATTCCTTTAAAGCAAATTTATGTTTTGCAGCTACTTCGCTGATAATGTTTCCCTTATACCCGTTTAGATCAAATGTGTCACCTATTTTCAAGTCGGTTAATGCCACTCCAACATTATCCGTAGGGTCTAAACAAAGTGCTTTGTTTATCATATTTTTATTTCATTAACTTAGTTTCCAACAATGAAATTATAGAAAATTAATTCTTCAATGAAAAAAATTGTTTCTCTAGGCGAGGTAATGCTTCGTCTTTCACCGCCCTCTAGTCAGCGGTTTTTTCAGGCACACCAGTTAGACCTGGAATTTGGAGGTTCAGAGGCAAATGTTGGAGCTGCTTTAGCATTCTGGGGACATCACGTCATTCATCTTACTGCATTTCCAGATCATGAAATAGGTTTAGCTGCAGCTGCTAATCTAAGACGTTGTGGGATTGATACTTCATTTATCCAATTTACCGAAGGAAGGATAGGCGTTTACTTTTTAGAACAGGGAGCCATGCAGCGAAGCTCTAAAATAATCTATGATCGAGCAGACTCTGTCTTTACTAAAGTCGATTCAAGCAAATTTAATTGGGATAGTATCCTGAAAGATGCGGATGCGTTGCATTGGTCGGGAATTACTCCAGCCTTGTCTCAAGAATGTGCGGATTTTACTTTACGAGCTTTAGAAGAGGCAAATAAGCGAAACATCACGGTATTTGGAGATTTGAACTATAGAAGCAATCTCTGGAATTATGGAAAAAAGCCTCATGAAATGATGCCGGAATTGATGGCGTTTACCAATGTGATGATTGCAGGAACCCGTGACTTCAATAATTGTCTTGATGAAAATTATGGAGGATTTGAGGCAGCAAAATCTGATCTATTCAAAAAATTTAAAAACCTGAAATATATTGCGAATACCAAAAGAGAGTCTTTGAGTTCTTCACACAATAGAATTTCAGCTAAAATCTATTCGCATGATCAAACCTTTTCTTCTAAGGAATATGATTTACCTCAGATCGTGGACAGAGTAGGTACTGGTGATGCATTTGCAGGAGGGTTAATCCATGGATTATTAACCCATGATCCAATGCAAGCCATAGAATTTGGAATGGCTGCAGGTGCATTGAAACACAGTGTGCCAGGTGATGTGCTTTTATGTTCAGAAGCCGAAATTCAGGAATTAGTAGTTGGAGAGTCCATTGGAAAAATTAAACGATAATATGAGAAACCCGAGTCCTTTTATTAAAAGAATGTATGCTGCAGGTGTCATGCCGATATTTTTCACACCTGATGAAACAAAATGCCTTCAGATGCTGGAAGTAGCCTATGAAGGTGGAATCAGAGTAATTGAAATGGTGGACCGTGGAGCTGAGGCAAAATCAATTTTCCCTGCTCTTAGAAAAGCTGCTGATCAAATGCCTGGACTAAGTTTAGGTGTAGGAACTATCTACGAACCAAAACAAGCTGAAGTATTTCTGGATATGGGAGCTGAATTTATTGTCGCCCCGGTAATGAACCCTAAACTGGGCGAGTTTTGTAAGAATTTGGATATCCCATGGATTCCGGGATGTGGCACAGTTTCCGAAGTGTATTTTGCGCAGGAGCTAGGAGCAGAGCTGGTGAAAATATATCCCGCAAATATACTCGGGACCGATTTTGTGAAGGCAGTTCATGCAGTGTTGCCAAAAATTGAATTAATACCTACAGGGGGAGTGGAACCTACTGCCGAAAGCTTAAAGTCCTGGTTTGATGCTGGGGTCTGCTGTGTAGGAATGGGGTCTCAATTGTTTAGAAAAGATTTGGTTCAAAAAGGAGATTTTGATCAAATCAAAAAAATGATTCAGTTTACCACAGGATTAATTGATACCATTAGATCATAAAAAAAGGGGGATTTAACATCCCCCTTTTTTGCTTATAAATCCGGTTGAGGCGTGGTTCTCAAATAAGGTTTAATCACTTTGTGTCCTTTAGGAAATTTAGCTGGAATATCCTCATTTTTTATTGCCGGTGCGATTACTACATCTTCTCCTTGTTTCCAGTTCGCTGGTGTGGCAACGGAATAGTTCGCCGTTAATTGAAGGGAATCAATCACGCGCAAGAGTTCATCAAAATTCCTTCCAGTACTTGCGGGGTAGGTGATGATCAATTTGATTTTTTTATCGTCCCCAATCACAAAAACAGATCTCACCGTGAAATTCTCATTGGAATTTGGATGAATCATATCGTAAAGGGTAGAAATCTTTTTGTCTTCATCAGCGATGATCGGAAAATTGACTTCCGTATGTTGCGTCTCATTGATATCAGAGATCCATCCTTTATGGCTTTCTAACCCATCGACACTTAAAGCCATCACCTTAGTATTTCTCTTTTCAAACTCATTTTTAAGCTTTGCTACTGTGCCTAATTCCGTCGTACATACTGGAGTATAATCAGCTGGGTGAGAAAATAAAATCCCCCAACCATCTCCCAGATACTCATAAAAATCGATTGTTCCTTCAGATGTTTCCGCGGTAAAATTTGGTGCAACATCTCCTAGTCGTAATGCCATTTTGAAAATAATTTAAGCTATTGAAAATTGATTTAATCTTAAAACGTCTCACAAAATAGTTACGTTCACCTAATTGAATTTTTATTTGAAAATAGGTTCTATGCATCCGATATCCCCATTCAAAACGTAGTTAATAAGGGGGTTGAATAAGAACAATTCCGGAACCAAAACTTTGGAATTGTTAAGAATTAATAATTAGAACATATCTTTCGGGTCCTTGGTTATCTAGTATATAAGTTTGAATGGGCTGGAGGATTTAATTTGATTTGATGGAAAAAGGAATAATAATATTTCAAAAGAATTTAATAGCTGGTAAAGTAAAGTCCCGTATCGCTGAAATGGTTGGGGACCAAGAAGCATTGGAAATTTACCGGGTATTGGTGGATTATACGCACCAACAAGTAGAACATTTGGCATGCAACAAGTTGTTGTATTATTCAGATTATGAGGAGAACAATCACCAGACTGGTAAGGATTACCAACTTTTTATTCAGTCTTCTGGTGATTTAGGGCAAAAAATGGGGGATGCTTTCAAAGATCAATTTGAAAATGGTTTTGATTGTCTATTAATTATTGGAACGGATTGTGCTGAAATTACCCAAGATATTATTGAGAAGGCCTTTGAAAAGCTGGAAAATTCAGACGTAGTGATTGGCCCTGCCAAAGATGGGGGCTATTATCTTTTAGGTATGAAGCGTTTTATTTCAGGACTATTTTACGATATTCCCTGGAGCAGTCCAGAAGTTTTCAAGCAAACATCCGACTATCTAACTACTCATCATATTTCTTTTGATTTATTGCCAACGCTTTCTGACGTAGATTATTTAGAAGATTGGATGAAAGTAAAAGAAAGACTTTTGCACCCTCAGTCAAAATAACCAGTTAAACCCTTTTGTTCTTAAGAATGCCGTTCAATCTCACATTTTCTAAAGCATATATATCACTGCTATTATTCCTATTCCTTTCATCTTCCGTATGGGGACAGGAATCGACTATCAGTCAAAACTATGATATTGTGGTCGCAGGTTTCCGAATTGGAGGTATGACAGCCCAAAAGATTGAAAGTCCAAATGAGACAAAATTTGAGATCAACAGCCTGGTAGATTTCTGGTTTTTTGGAAGAGTTCATGTAGATTTTCTACAAAAAGCAGATTACATAGATGGTCAGCTTCATAACGCATCGACCGTCTCCAATTCGAATCGCGGTAATTTCCAAACTAACGTTAGCTGGAACAATGACCATTATGTGGTAGATGCGAATACCTATAAATATGAAAATAAAGAGCCGGTCAACCAGCCGATTTATTCCAGTCCTGCAAGGCTTTATTTTGAGGAACCTAATGATGGTGATATTCTTCTGTCAGAGAATTTTGGATTAATAACTACTGTGGTCGAGGATGAACCAGGGGTCTATTCCCTAGAAGTAAATGGGAATACTAATACCTTCTACTATGAAGACGGAATACTACAAAAAGTGGTATTGGAGAACTCCATCAAAAATTACGTGATCAGAAGATCTGATGATTGAGGAAGAAAGCATTTCGGTCATTATCCCAACATACAATGAGTCAGGTAACTTAAAAGAACTCATTCCATTAATCAAAGCCGAAAAGGATCCAAAGATTTTAGAAATTATTGTAGTAGATGCTCAGAGTTCAGATCAGACAAAACAAGTGGCTGAGAATTTTGGTGTAAAATTTTTTCACTCAGAAAGACGATCTAGGGCTTATCAGATGAATTTAGGAGCAAGACATGCCATTGGTTCTATTTTTTATTTTGTACATGCTGACACTCGACCGATCAAAGGATTTGCTCAGGATATTTATAAAAATTTTTTGAACAGTAAACTTGCTGGTTGTTACCGATATAGTTTCGATAAGACTCAATTTTTACTAAAAATTAATGCTTGGTTTACGCGTTTTAATGGAATTTTTGCTGGAGGTGGAGATCAAACCCTTTATATTACACGCAGTCTTTTTGAGAAATTGGAAGGATTCAATGAAAAATATACCATTATGGAGGATTTTGAGCTCATCAGGAGGATCAGAAAAATCTCCAGTTTCCATATTATCCCAAAAGAAGTAATCGTTTCTGCGAGGAAATATGAGGATAATGGGTGGCTAAGAGTTCAATTTGCAAATTTGCTTGCATTCACACTTTTTTTATTGAATTCAAATCCAAAATCAATCAAAAGTCTATATTGTATTTTATTAAAAAAACAGAATACTTAGTAATTAGATCGGAATGAACAAAGCAACCATTAATGGCATTCAGCAAGTAGGAATTGGAGTAAAGGATGCTAATGAAGCATGGAAGTGGTATCGAAAAATTTTTAAAATGGATGTTCCGATTTTCCAAGACAGTGCCGAAGCAGCTTTGATGACTCGTTATACGGCAGGGAAAGTTGAAAAAAGGCATGCCATTCTTGCTATGAATATGCAAGGGGGAGGCGGTTTTGAAATCTGGCAATTTACATCCAGGACTCCTACTGGCCCGGCTAAGAAAATATCCTGGGGTGATTTGGGGATTCTTGCTGTAAAAATCAGATGTAAAGACATCCAAGAAACCTATGACTTTATGAAGTCTGAAGGGGTCCACTTACTTGGTACTCCAAGCAAAAACCCCATAGGCGTATGGCATTTTTATTTAAAAGATCCCTATGACAATGTTTTTGAGATAGAAGAAAACCAATCTTGGTTCAGCAAAAATAAAGATTTAACCGGGGGCGTGTCCGGAGTGGTGATCGGAGTAACTGACATAGAAAAGTCTGTTCCACTATACCAGTGTATTTACCAGCATTCTGAGGTATTGTTTAACGGAACAAAAGAGTGGGAAGACTTTGCTCCCTTAACAGAAGAACAAGAGTCTTTTTCCAGGGTAATTTTAAGGAGCTCAGAAAATAGAACAGGGGCCTTTGGTAAATTACTTTGTCAAACTACTGTAGAACTGATTTCTGTCAATAATTCAGCTCGGGAAAAGATCTATAAAGGAAGGTTATGGGGAGATTTAGGCTTCATTCATGTTTGTTTTGATGTCAACGGAATGAAAACCCTTCGTGCCAACCTTACTGATTCAGGATTTCCTTTTACGGTAGATAGTAATAATGGCTTTGATATGGGCAAAGCTGCAGGACATTTTGCCTACATAGAAGATCCTGATGGAACATTGGTAGAGATGGTAGAAACCCATAAAATCCCAATTATGGAAAAATGGGGATGGTACCTGGATCTTAAAAAGCGAAAGCAAGGGAAAACACTTCCTAATTTTATTGTGAAAATGCTTTCCCTTAATAGAGTCAAATCCTGATTAGGATTTTGTGATTTTCATCGTCAAGTTGAGTAGCCTATTTGCATATCCTGCTTCATTGTCATACCAACCTACTACTTTGACCATGGTTCCTTTGGCTGAGGTTAATTCAGAGTCTATGATGCAGGAATGGGGATTACCTATGATGTCCATGGATACAATCGGGCTATCCTCTACTTCTAAGAAGCCTTTTAGATAAGAATTACTAGCAGTTTTGAATGCCAGGTTGACTTGAGCTTCCGTTACTTCCTGCTGTAATTCCACGATAAGATCAGTCAAAGAGCCATCTGGAACAGGAACCCGCATCGCTGAAGCTTCTACTTTTCCTGCAAGCTTGGGTAGCACAATATCCAGGGCCTTACCCGCATTTGTGGTGGTAGGAATAATGGAATATGCTGCCGCCCTGGCCCGTCTTAAATCCCGGTGTGGAGCATCATGAAGATTTTGATCGTTGGTGTAAGAGTGGACAGTGGAAGCAAAACCCTTCACCAATCCAAACTGCTCGTCCAAAACCTTCACCATAGGAGCGAGGCAATTGGTAGTACAAGAAGCATTGGAAATGATGCGTTCTTCTCCGGTAAGAATTTCGTCATTCACTCCCAATACCACCATTTTGATACTTGGGTCTTGAGAGGGGGCTGAGATAATTACTTTTTCCGCTCCTGCGTTTAAATGTTTTTCCGCTCCAGCTCGATCTGTGAACCTACCTGTACATTCCAGGACCAAATCAATACCCAATTCTTTCCAAGGCAGTTTTGCTGGATCACATTGTCCAAACAATTGGATAGGGTTGCCATTTACCATTAAATGGTCTTGCTCTAAAGATATGGAAGCGTTTAATTTCCCATGAACTGAGTCATATTTCAACAAATGCGCAATCGCTTGTGGATCTGCTAAATCATTAATAGCGACTAGTTGGAGGGATTTGTTTTCTAAAATTAATTTGGCCGTGTATCTGCCTATTCTGCCAAAACCATTGATGGCAATTTTTTTTCCAGAAGATGGGTTCATGGATCTGATTTGAAATTAAACCTAAAATTAGTCAAAAGACTGTAATCCCCTCGAAGAAAAATTTTATTCCTTTTAACTCAGGATTTTAGCAAAAAACCAAAGAAATTTTGGAGGGGGAATTGGGATTATAAAATGAACCTTCTATATTTGCAAAACCATTTCGGAAAGCAGGTATTTCAGCAGTCAAAAATGGTCCGTTCGTCTAGGGGTTAGGACGCATCCCTTTCACGGATGAAACACGGGTTCGATTCCCGTACGGACTACAAACAGTTGAAAACCAACAAGTTAACAGCTGTTCTTGAAATACCTTGCTGAATGGTCCGTTCGTCTAGGGGTTAGGACGCATCCCTTTCACGGATGAAACACGGGTTCGATTCCCGTACGGACTACTAAGACCAAAAGCTCAATCCCCGCATGGTCTAATCCCATTTTTGTTTTATGGTTGTTAGTGGTTAAAGTGAATTAAAATCCCGGTCTATGATCGGGATTTTTGTTTTTATAAGGATCATTTTTTGAACGGAGATGCTAGCTCATTGATTTTCCTTATTTTGTGGCATTGTTCAAATTTTAATGCCTCAACCCAAGATGAAAAATACCTATGCCAAATACCTATTGGCGGCTGCTATTCCTGGTTTTTTTGCATGTCAAGGAGAAAAAATAGACTTGCGCGAAAAAACACTCACGAAAGAAGAAATAGCGGACATGGCCCAAGCGGCTGAAACACAAATTAGTCCCACCCTTGCCGAAGGACTGGAGCTCAAACTATGGGCAGTAGATTCACTGGTGTATGACCCTATTTCCATTCAAGTTACAGATGATGGTAGTTTGTACTACACTCGAACCAACCGTCAGAAAAACTCCGAATTTGACATTAGGGGGCATCAAGACTGGGAAATCGAATCGATCAGTCTACAAACTATAGAGGAGAAAAGATCCTTTTTACAAAAGACCTTGTCCCCAGAGATGTCGGATAAAAACACCTGGCTTGCCGATGTCAATGGGGACGGATCCCATGACTGGCGGGACATGACAGTGGAGCGCGAGGAGCTATATAGGTTAGAAGATAAGGATGGAGATGGTTTCGCCGATTATTCCCAAATGATGGTCCAAGATTTCAACGATGTAACGACAGATGTTGCAGGTGCTTTATTGAAATTGGAAGACAACTTATTTATTGGAGTAGGACCAGACTTATGGAGACTTTCCGATACCAATAACGATGGCATCATGGATGAGAAAGAGTCTATTTCCCATGGATACGGAATCCACATCGGATTTGGAGGACATGGGATGTCAGGGCTTGAATTAGGTCCTGATGGAAGAATTTATTGGGGAATCGGTGACATTGGATTCAATGGAAAAGGTCCAGATGGGAAAGAGTGGAAATACCCCAACAGGGGGGTGATTGCTAGAGCCAATCCTGATGGAAGTGATTTTGAAATCTTCGCCATGGGAGTGAGAAACACCCATGAGTTTACATTTGATCAATACAATAACCTGATCTCCGTGGACAATGACGGGGATCATGGTGGAGAAAGCGAACGTTTGGTTTACTTGGTAAATGGATCTGATACCGGTTGGAGAACCAACTGGCAATTTGGAAAATACCGCGATCCGGAAAACAATACCTATAAGGTATGGATGGATGAAAAGTTGTATTTACCAAGACACGAAGGCCAGGCAGCTTATATCACTCCACCGATTCAAAATTATATCAACGGACCTACCGGGATGGTATTTAATCCAGGTACTGCTTTAGCAGATAAATGGAAGAACACATTTTTTGTAGCTTCTTTTGTTGGAAATCCGACGGCTTCGGGAATACATGCTTTTAAACTGGAGCCAGATGGAGCCTCTTTTAAAATGTCCCAGACTGAAAAAGTGATGGGGGGAGTATTGGCCACTGGACTTGATTTTGGTCCGGATGGATCCCTATACTTTGCGGATTGGATACAGGGTTGGAATACCAAGAATTATGGAAGAGTTTGGAAACTGGATGATCCATCCGGAAAAAATTGGGAAGCTAGAAAGATCACTGCCCAGGTAATCAACACTGATTTTAAAACCCTCACTGATGAAGCATTAGGAGAATATTTGGGTGATGAGGACATGAGAATAAGGAGAAAAGCCCAGTTTGAATTAGCTAAAAGAGGGGAGAAAGGCTTCCAGATATTTGAAGCAGGTATCAATCAAAAAAACAATCAGCTTGCCAGAATCCATGCCATTGTAGGCATCAGCCAGCTGGCTAGAATGGATAAAATGGATTATGCGGAGTCTTTAGTTGCTTTATTACAGGATTCAGATCCTGAAATCAGAGCCCAGGCAGCAAAATGGATAGGAGATATTAAGTATAAAGAGGCTGGAAATGCCTTGATGCCTTTGTTGAGTGATTCAGAAATCAGAGTCCGGTTCTTTGCTTCAGAAGCTTTGGGAAGAATAGCCTATGAACCTGCAATTGACGGATTGATCAATGTATTAAAGGAAAATAATGACGAGGATGCCTTTTTAAGGCATGCTGCGAGCTTGGCTTTGGCAAGAATCAATAAGAAAGAGCCATTGATCGCTTTGGCCTCCAATCCATCTCCCGCTGTTCGTTTGGGAGCAGTTTTGGCATTGAGAAGAATGGCCGAACCAGGCATCACGGCTTTCCTTTCGGATTCCGATGAATACATCGTTACAGAAGTTGCCAGAGCCATCAATGATGATTTTTCTATTGAGCCAGCACTTCCTGCCTTGGGCGATTTATTAGTGACTACTTCCTTTCAAAATGAGCCATTGATCAGAAGAGCCATTGGGGCAAACCTTCGTGTGGGAACTGAGAAATCCCTTGAAAATTTAAAAACGTATATCGCTAAGCCTGGAATCAATCCGGTATTGAAAGCTGAGGCTATTGCTACCATTGGTACTTGGGCAAAGCCATCCGTTTTGGATAGAGTAGATGGAAGAAACCGTGGAGCGGTTGAGAGAGATTTAGCACCTATTCAAGCCTCTGTAAGTAACTCATTAATAAAATTACTTACTGACCGAAGTGATTTGATCAGAGTTGAGACAGTAAGGTCCATTGGGAAATTGAAAATTTCGGAAGCGGAGCCTAATCTTATCACAATTCTAAAAAATGATCCGGTAGATCCTGTTCGTGTTGAAGCCATCCTCGCACTTGCCAAAGTGAGCCCAGACAATATATCTGGTCCTATAGAAATAGCGATGAATGATAAATCCAAAGCAGTAAGGGTCGTTGGATTGGACTTATTAACTAAAACAGATATCTCTGAGGATTTAATGGAAAACCTATTAAAAGACGTCATTCAAAATAGGACCATTGAAGAAAGACAAGCTGCATTACTTAGTTTGGGAAATCTTCCAAATTCGGCCAATCTTGAAATCTGGAATTCTTTATTAGAAGATTTGAAAGCCAATAAACTTCCAAATGAGGTGATGATTGAGTTGGAAGAAGCCATCGCGGAGACAGGTTCAGAAGAGCTAAAGTCCAAATACGATCAAATTCAACAGGAAAGAACCGGGGGAGATCTTGTTGCACTTTATAGCGGTGCCCTGGAAGGTGGAAGCGTACGAGCAGGTCGTAGGATTTTCTTCCAAAATCAAACTGCTCAATGTATACGATGTCATGGATACGATGACATGGGGGGAACTGCAGGTCCTCATCTAAATGGAGTTGCCAATAGACTTTCCAGAACACAAATTCTTGAAGCTTTAATTGAACCTAGCAAGCGACTTGCTCCAGGTTATGGATTTGTTCAGCTTACATTGAAGGATGGTAGTGCAGTCAATGGTACTTTGATGGAAGAAACAGAAGAAGGATTGGTAATTAAAGAAGCCTCTAAACCAGAGCGATTAATTCCTAATGCTGAAATTTCGGAGCGAAAGAATTCTCCTTCCAGTATGCCGGATATGAAAGCCATTTTGAGCAAAAGAGAAATCAGGGATTTAGTAAGCTTCGTGAGTACGATGACAAAAGAGTGGGAGTAATCCGCTCGATTGAATTTAGAGTAAAAGAAAAGGAGGCAGATTCTGCCTCCTTTCCTATTTAGTCGCTTAATTATCAGTGTTTATTCCCGATCAAAAAGTACGTTTCACATTTCAACTTTGCTCGATATGGCAAGAGGAAGGCTTCACAATCAAAACTTGGCGTACTACTCGAATAGGCTCTTCTACTTTGATTTTGAACCAACTCCCTTAGTTGATTTGTGTCTTTATTAATTCAAGAATTCATCAAATGTCAAGCTTACGAAATACATGGTTCCAATGGTTGGATTTCCCCAAGCTTGCGTATATCCATTACTAAACAAGTTGGAACCACCTACTTTTAGGATCGATTTGATGCTTTTCAGCTTATAGCTTATTTGAGCATCCAAAGCACCATAGGCAGGCACCACAGATAGTTGTTGGCTTGAAACAGGAGCATTTACAAATGAAGATTGCCAAGCAAACTCTCCTTGCCATCTATAAGAGATAGCAAATCCCAAATTGTCAACTACCTCTCTGTTTCCAAAATTAAGCACATATCTATACTCTGGAGTGTTAAAGCTTGGTTGGAAGCCAGTCTCTGCCAATTCCTCTAAATTGGATAGGGTATTGTAAGACACGTTACCTCCAATGGTGTAGCCTTTAGGAAGTTTGTAATCCAAACTTGCTGCCCATCCCCAAGATTCAATAATCTCGGTTCTATTTACTGGAAGCCCATAAACATTTCGCGAATTAGGAATCGCTCCGATCAGGTTCAATCCAGTCATAGCATTGGGTCCTGCCAAGCCTGCATCTGTTTTATCTTGGACCAGCACTTGTAAGCCATTGAAGTTTTCGAATCGATTGAAATATGCATAAGCATCCACCAACAAATTATTACCCCAAATCCCTTTATAGCCCACTTCAAAAGACTTGACCCTTTCAGGCTTGAATTCTTTGATCTCATAAGGTTGGAGTTGGTTAATATTGGCATTAGAAGCAAATAAACCTATTGCTTGAATTATTGCTGCAGGGGCATCAGCGGGATCAATGATTCCTTGTTCTATAAGACCTTGAACATACTCTATAGCCTGAGATTGAATTGCTGGATCTTGGGCAGATTGTTGTACAGCAGCACCAAATCTGGTCACGTTCGCCAAGGTATACCCTGGATTGTTATTGAGATTATAACGGTCCGCAAATAAAGGCAGTCCTCCAATCAATCTTGCCTGAGGAGTATTTAAATCTATATACTGATCTTGGTTCGTTGGGATACGGAAACCTGTTTGATAGGAAGCTCTGAAATTATGGTTTCCTACCGTATAGACTCCCGAAATTCTTGGAGACCATTGCCCCGCGAAATTTTCGTTTTTATCGTATCTGGCAGACGCCGTCAATTTGAAATGGTCATTGAAGAATCTTTTGGATCCTTGAATGTATCCACCATATTCATTGATGTTGAATTCATCCCCGTTTTCATCCAATGCGAAAATGGTTCCATTGGAGTTTAAGCTGTAAATTCTATAGTTGGCACCTACTACGAATTCAGCAAACTTGATTTGTTCAGAGAAGTTATACGAACCTTCAAAATGGTAAAGATTACTACTGTCTACAAATCTTGCTCCAACACCATTTTGGTCACCAGGAATTGGCTTCGAGGAAACTTGTTTCAATGCATTTTGGAATTCTGAAGAACCTGGAATATATCTCCCTTGATCAGCAAATGCTCTAGCAGCCAAATGAGCTTGATCGGCAGGGAGGCCAGCACCTACTGCTTGAGCATAAGCACCAACGTATTCTGGAAACCATTGGGTACTGGCTTTCCAAGCTTCATTGATTCCTTGTGCGGCTGTACCAACTGCAAAGGCATCACCAGAGCGTTCTTGGGTAGTATAAGCTCTCAAATACCAGTTAGAAGCTCTTAATTCAGCTTTGTATTGTCCAATAGTAAAGTCTTTCAGAGAATATCTGTCTGCACCAGTATAAACTGTAGTTCCGAAACCAAGATTTCCCTGTAACACGGCTTCAATATTATCATTGATTCGATAATGCAGTGCAGCATTCATCTTGATGGATTTGGTGCCATAATCAGCTAAATCACGCTCTAAATAGCCTGTCCTAGACACAAATGTATTTGGAATTAAAGGTAACGCAGCATCTGGAAGTACACCGGCTGCTACCATTGCTTGAGCAATGGACTGCATATTTACATTGGTTTCATCTCCATAAATATTGACTCCATTATAGGCTGGATTATTTCCAGGGTTCCCTGTTTCAATGGTAGACCCATTCAATAAGGATTGATCTCTAAAGTCATTGGCTTGCCAATCGTCTGCAGTCAAATATTCAAAGTTCACTTTGAAGGCAAACTTATCACTAATGGCTTTTGCATAACGTGCGCTGAAATTATAAAAACCTGTGGTTGGATTGGACCTGTTGCTTTCATTCATAATACCAGTTTTCAGGTTTGCAGAAAGTCCCTGATATAAGAATGGGCTTTTAGAATTCATCAACAATATTCCATTGATGGCATTAGGACCATAAAGTGCTGATGATGCACCTGGAAGTAATTCTACGCTTTCCAGATCCAGTTCGGAAATTCCTACAATGTTACCCACAGAGAAATTCAAACCAGGTGCTTGGTTATCCATTCCATCGATCAATTGTACGGTTCTTACGTTCCCGTTGGCATTGAAACCACGGGTATTGAACGATTTGAATAGGAGAGACTGAGTACTCATTTCTACTCCCTTCATGTTATTGATGGCATCGTAAAAGCTAGCTTGCGGTGCATCTCTAATTGCAATAATGTCCATTTTCTCAACAGATACTGGAGATTGCAATACACTTTCTTCCATTCTGGAAGCAGAAACCACGACTTCCTGACCAAGAATGGATGTTTCTGACATTTGGATGTCTAGATTACTGACACCACCTGTTACTTCGACTTCCTGAGTATTGTAACCTACCATAGAAAATACAAGAGTAAAAGGAGGCTCTTGGTCTACGCTTAGGGAATAGTTACCAGAAAGATCAGATATAGTACCAATTACTTTTCCTTTAACAAGAATGTTGACACCAATCAATGTTTCTTTCGTGTCGGCATCTGTCACCACACCAGAAACCATCGTTTGGGCAAAAACCTGAGTCGTGGCCATGGAAACTAGAAGGAACAGCATTAATACTACCCGCTTTGTATTTGGAGTAGAGTTTATCATATAGTATCTGGGTTTAAATGTTAATAATGAAATAGATAAGGGGATTAAGGGTTAATTTCGCCTGAAATTTAGCTCAAATAGCAAATAAAAAATCGAATAAGTATCTTATTTAATTAAATAGTTTACTTGAAGAAAAGTGGCTTTAGTGGGAACTGAGGCTATTTTTAAAGAAAATTTAAAAAAATATGGATATTCATTAACAATCCTATTTAGGGAAATTCATTTTGTTAAAAAAAACAAAAAAAAATATTTTTTTTATTGATCTACATCAACAAAAAAAGCCCGTTTTTTAAGCGGGCTTTCTAGTTTAAATAATAGAAATTTTACTTTACATTTTTGTTTTCCTCGTTGACATGTCTAACCAATCGGTCACATAGATCTTTGATTTCTTCGGACATGTATTCATCACCGGTACTGTTCAAGATCGTTTGCCCCATACCTCCGAGAATATCAATATAAAATCTCTTCATTTCTACCACGGACATATCTTCAGTCCAAAGATCAATTCTTAGTGTACTTTGATTAAGGTTGTCCCAAATATTCAAACTGATGCTTTTAGTAGATTCCAACCCCTCATTTTCTTTATCTGAAGCATCCCAGGTAATGGCTTTGGGGAGGCTTTTTTCGTCTAGTTCAATTTGAAATTTAATATCTGACTTTTTCATTCTTGGAAATTTTTCTGGTAAACCCTAAGATCTTCCAGAGAGTTCAATTGCTGATGTATTTATTTAGAATACCATTTCTGGCACTTCTCCATTAATTATTAGTTTTCCCGCGGTTTTGGACTCGATTTCTTCTACACTCACTCCAGGAGCACGTTCTTTCAGAATAAATCCTCCTTTAGGATCTACTTCCAAGACCGCTAAATCTGTGACTATTTTCTTTACACAGCGTACTCCTGTAATAGGAAGGGTACAGGTAGGAAGTAATTTAGACTCCCCACTTTTTGAGCAATGCTGCATCGCCACTATGATATTTTCAGCAGAAGCCACCAGATCCATAGCACCTCCCATTCCTTTCACCATTTTACCGGGGATTTTCCAGTTGGCGATGTCTCCATTTTCAGAAACCTCCATTGCTCCAAGAATGGTCAAGTGCACATGTCCTCCTCGAATCATCGCAAAGGATTCAGCTGAATCAAAGAGTACAGATCCTTTGAGCATACTGATGGTTTGCTTTCCTGCATTGATTAAATCCGGGTCTACCTCTTCTTCCTTTGGAAAGGGGCCTATCCCTAAGAGACCATTTTCTGATTGGAGTACAACCTCCATATCGTCTGGAATATAATTGGCTACTAGGGTAGGAATCCCAATTCCTAAATTGATATACTGCCCATTTTTTACCTCCTTGGCAATCCGTTGAGCGATTTGATCTTTACTTAACATGGATTTTGGGTTTAATTGGAAACAGTTCTTTTTTCAATTCGCTTTTCATAATTCTTGCCTTGGAATATACGCTGCACATAAATCCCTGGGCAATGAATCTCATTGGGGTCTAATTCACCTATTTCTACTAATTCTTCTACTTCAGCAATGCAGATCTTCCCTGCTGGAGCCATGATAGGATTAAAATTTCTGGCTGTTCCTTTAAAAATAAGGTTTCCTGCATTATCCCCCTTCCAAGCTTTGATAATCGAGAAGTCAGCTTTAAGTGCACGTTCCATTAGGTATAACTTACCATCAAATTCCCTGGTTTCTTTTCCTTCAGCCACTTCCGTACCGACTCCCGCGGGGGTATAAAAAGCTGGAATCCCTGCTCCTCCAGCACGGACTCTTTCTGCAAGTGTTCCTTGAGGAATAAGGTCTACTTCTAATTCACCCTGCAGTAATTGACGTTCAAATTCTGCGTTTTCACCTACATAGCTGGAAATCATTTTTTTGACCATATGCTTCTTGAGCAGGAGTCCTATTCCAAAATCATCCACTCCCGCATTATTGGAAACAATGGTCAAATTATTTATGTCCAGCTCCAATAGTGCCGAAATACAATTTTCCGGAATTCCGGAAAGTCCGAAACCTCCCATCATCAGCATAGCACCGGAAGGAATATCAGCCACTGCCGCCTTTGCGTCTTTTACTGTTTTATTGATCATAACTTTGGGTTTATAGTAAAGACTTGGCCAATTTCTGATCCATGGCCAATTGATTTTTCAATTCATCAAGATTGTCAAATTTCCGCTCTTCTCGTAAAAACTCCTTCAAATATATCGTGATCTGTTTATCGTAAAGATCCCCAATAAAATCAAATAAATGCGCTTCTACGGTTTTTTTGGTTCCACCCACTGTGGGTCTATTCCCAATATTCAACATGGCTTTGAACAAAGAGCCATTCACCAATGCTTCCACTGCATACACCCCATCTTTGGGAATCAATTTGTAGTCGTTCGGGATGTGGATATTTGCAGTAGGAAAGCCAATGGACCTACCTATTTGTTGTCCTTTAATAACGATCCCATTTAATTCATACGGACGACCAAGGGAACTGGTCGCTCTTTTTACATTTCCAGTTTCTAGGGCGGTTCGGATTTTGGTACTGGAAACACCTATTTCATCTACATCTTGACGGGAAATTTCCTCTAATTCAAAGCCAAATTCCTGATGATGCTCTTTTAAATACTCAAAGCTACCTTCCCTGTTTTTTCCAAATCGATGATCGTACCCAATAACCAACTTGTTGGTATGAATTTTCTCCACCAATACTTTCTCAATAAATTCCCGGGAGCTCAATTGAGAGAATTCCTTCGTAAATGGTATGGTAATCAAGTGGTCGATTCCAAAGTATCTCAATAATTTGGTCTTCTCCTCAAAGGTGCTTAACAGCCTCAAATTATGTTCATCGGGATAAAGGACTAACCTAGGATGAGGCCAAAAAGTAATTAATACAGTTTCCCCTTGTATATTCCTTGCGATTTCACGGATGCGCTTTAAAATCTTTTGATGTCCTAAATGTACTCCATCAAAGGTCCCACTCGTTACTACCGGATTGGGAATATGAGGTATATCACTTAGTCCTTCGTAGATTTTCATCGTTTTATTGTTGAATTATTCAGCGATTTGCCGAGACTTGATTTCTTCAATCAAAAGGGGAAGTTCCTTTGCATCGGACAGTTTAAAATCCCCAATTCTAGTCCTACATAAAGCACTCATATAAGCACCCACTTCTAAGATTTCTCCAAGATCCCGCGCCAAACTTCTAATATAGGTGCCTTTTGAACAGGAGATCCGAAAATCAATTTCTCCAGCCTCAAACCGTGTGATCTCAAATTCTCTAACCTGCACCGATCGAGGTTCCATTTTGACATCTATCCCTTTTCTGGCAGATTCATAAACTCTTTTTCCATCTACTTTGATGGCAGAATGCATAGGAGGGACCTGAAGGATATCACCTGTCAATTGCTTCGCGGCAGATTTTACCTCCTCCAAAGTAATGTGTGCAGGATCTGCTACAGGAATTACAGGTTTCTCTAGATCAAAGGATTCCGTGGTGGAGCCAAGTACAAAGGTTCCCGTGTACTCCTTTTCTTGCCCCATAAATCCTTCAATTTGTTTGGTCATTTTACCAGCACAAACGATCAAAAGACCTGTAGCCAAGGGATCCAAGGTTCCCGCATGTCCCACTTTTTTAATTTTGAGTGCATTTCTGACTTTCTTGACTACATCAAAGGAAGTCCATTCCAATGGCTTATTAATCAAAAAAACTTCTCCGTAGGGTTGCTCTTGCATGCTACAAATATAAACCACTTACAATTGCAATGATACCTGCAATTAAACAGTAAACTGCAAAATAGCTGAGTTTGCTTTTTCTAACCAAAGAAACCATCCAAGTACATGCGAGGATTCCAGAAATAAACGCAGCGAAAAAACCAGCGCTCAAATATCCAATTCCTTCCGTTTCCATGGATAAACCTCCGTCCAAAATATCCTTTGCGATCTTTCCCAAAATCAAAGGGACCACCATCAAAAAGGAGAATCTTGCAGCTTTAGATTTATCTACACCTAAAATAACGGATGCTGAAATTGTTGCTCCAGATCTTGAGATTCCAGGGAGAATAGCAATTGCTTGTGCAATACCTATCTGAAATGCTTTAAAATAAGTAACAGGTTGATTGGTGTTTTTGGCTTTGTCCGCTAAATAGAGTAGTAGTGCAGTCAAGACAAGCATAAATCCTACAAAGACGACACTTCCACCAAATAGGGTTTCCAATTGTTCTTCAAAAGCCAGGCCTACCACGGCTGCTGGGATCATGGATAGAATTATCTTGACCACAAATTGGGTTTCTTCATTCCATTTGAATTTGAACAAACCAATCAGGATCTCTGCAATGTCTCTTCTATATACAATAATGGTACTGAGTGCAGTGGCAAAATGAACTACAATGGTAAACATCAAACCTTCTGCGGGCATTTTACTCTCACCCAATATAGCTTTACCTAGCTCCAAGTGTCCGCTAGATGAAACCGGCAAAAACTCCGTCAATCCTTGAATGATTCCAAGGATGATCGCATCAATAATCTCCATTGTTAATTTTTCTCGGTTTTAGCGAAAATGGCGTAGAATTCAAAAATAAAACCTGAGAGTGTCACGATGGGACCTAGAGTCAAACCAAGAAAGCCATTTCCATGGGGTTCATTGTCTAATCCAATAATGATAAAACCCACTACAATCAACGCAAAGCCTATGGCCATGAGCTGATAATTTTTTTTAGAGAAAGGAAAATGTGATTTGCTCATGTTAATATAATTCGTCTAACGACATGTTTAAATACTTATTTACTGCTCTTAAGGTACTCAATGCAGATAAAACTCCTCCTACAGCTACTAATACTGCAAAGAGCATAAACAGCATTTGTTCATTGTGTAATAGTCCAAAACCTTCAATATTCGCTTGAGTATATTTCACTAAGCCAAATAAAATCATCGATGCAATAGCTCCTGCCAACATCCCAAAAAACCATGCTCTTGCCAGAAATGGTTTTCTGATAAATGCTCGGGTAGCACCTACTAATTGCATGGACCTGATCAGGAATCGTTGGGAAAACAATGCCAAACGAATGGTATTGTTGATCAGCATAATCACCGTGATAATCAAAATGAGGATGAATCCTCCAAGTACTAGGCTGACTTTCAAAAGATTCTTATTGATGGAATCCACCAAATCCGTCATATAGGAAACCTCAAATATTCCTTCGATGGATTGGAGTTCAGAAACGATTGCATCTAGTTGTTCTGATGTTTGGAATTCTTCCGCAATGGTGATGACAAAACTATCTCTTAAAGGATTGTCTTCTAGAAATTTAGTAAAGTCTTCTCCCGTACTTTCTATAAAAGTAGCTGCTGCTTCCTCATCAGATATAAACCGTAATCCTGTGGTATCGCTCTTTTGGAGTAAAAAGGGACGATTTTCTAAATTCTCTTTAATCGAGGCAATTTCCTCCTCTTCTAAATTCTTATCTAAAAACACTTGGACCTCAATATTCTCTCGAATCATGCTAGTCAGTGACTTCGCCTGTATCAGGATCACTCCAAACAGACCAACAATAAAAAGTGAAAGGGTAGTACTAAATAAGACACTTCCAAATTTGAAATGTCCAAGTATTTTTTTCTTCCTAGGTTGGTTTGCCATAGATTTAGTTTTCTCGTCAAAAATAATCAGCCTATCCCTTATAACCAATCGAAAATCAGGAAAGGATTGGAATCACTTTTTCATTTGTAATACCAAAAACCTGATCTGTGGATCTAGGTTTTATCAATGCTAAACCAGTAAACCTTCCAAAAGCAGGAAGAATTAACTGATTTGGCTTATAATAAAAACAAGATAGTCGAATAGACTGTCTTGCTTTCCCCACAAGTCTTATGCCCGGATGAATATGACCGCATAAATTTATTTTCTGTTCTGGAATTACATCCATGGGTTCATGGGAAAGCATCAGGTCTCCTAACTCAATTGGACTTTTATAAACCGTAAAAGCCGATTGGGTATAGAAACTCGAATCTAATATATCGTGATTACCTAATACCAAATGAAAGCTAACCTGAGAGAACCTTCCCAAAAATTGATTTAACACTTCCCATTGTCCATTCCAATCACTATGAAATAAATCACCCAAAAAATACACATGTTGTGGATGATAGCTTTCTATGATGGATTGAAGATTAGCGAGATCTTCCAAGTGTATAGGTTCTGGGATAGGAATTCCTGATTTTCTAAAATGACTCGCTTTCCCAAAATGTAAGTCAGCTATGAAAACGGAGTTCAAAATAGGCACCCATACTGCTTTTTCTTTTAATAAAATAAGTTTAGTTTTCTGGAAGTTTATCTGTGAAATCACTATTTTCAGGGGATATCTTTAGTAGTCATGTAATTAGTAACCAATCTATTTAATATTAGATTATCAAACTGGTCGATTTTATGAAAAAATGTCAACTAGCTTCAGTTTTATTTTTGGTGTTGATCGTTTCTTCATTTAATAGCAATGCGCAATCTGAATCCCCAATTCTTGGTGTTTGGTACAACACTGAAAAAACAGCTCAGATTCAAATCATGAATACGGGGGACCAATACCTTGGGAAAATCATTTGGTTGGATAATCCTCACAAAGATGGGGCTCCTGTTTTAGATAATGCAAATGAAAAGAAAGAATTAAGAAGTCGTCCTATTATGGGCTTGACGATCTTAGAGGGCTTAAAATATGAGGATGGAATATGGAAAAATGGAAGAATCTATGATCCAAATTCAGGAAAAACCTATTCCTGTGAGGTAAAACTCAAAGGAAAAGAAAAATTAGAAGTGAAAGGCTACCTGGGTTTTTCCTGGCTAGGCAAAACGGTAGAATGGACCAAAGTAGAAAAATAAAGGCGGTGAAATCACCGCCTTATTTATTTTCCAGATAAAATGATTGTAAGAAATAGGAGAGTTGTTCGAATTCAATCAAGAAGGCATCATGTCCTGCGGTAGAATTAATTTCCTTGTAAGTCCCTTTTTTCGCATGTTGGGAAATCAACCTGGATTCTTCAGGCAAAAACAGTAAGTCTGAATTTACTCCAATTGCCAAAATTCTTGCTTGAATTTCACTGAGAGCTTTTTGATGACCACCTCTTTTCCTCCCAAGATCATGACTATCCATGGTTTTACTCAAAATCCAGTAGGATAAGGCGTTAAATCTTTTGGTGATCTTATTGCCTTGATACCTCACATAGGAAGAGGCTCTGAACCCATCGAGTTTTTCCTCCGTATCCAGCTGTTTATTCTGGAAATCATCCGGATGTCTATAACTCAACATGGCCACGGCTCTTGCAGCTTCCAAACCTTTGATTCCCGCATCCTCCTTTTTATCCCCCCATGATTGGTCTGCCTCTATTGCCATTCTTTGCGCCTCATTCAAACCGATTACCCAAGGGCTACTTTTTGAAGTGGATGCAAGTATTACGGCATTTGAAAGCCTTTTCCCCAACAAATAGGCCCATTCCAATCCAACTTGTCCACCTAAAGACCCTCCGATAAGAGTATGGATTTTTTCAATGGATAAATGCACTCTCAACCGCTCTAGACTAGCAGCCAAATCACGTGTAGTCAATTCGGGGAAATCGTAATAAAAAGTGTTTCCAGTAGCTGGATTTACACTTAGTGGACTAGTAGAACCATAACAAGAGCCTAATAAATTAGCGCAGATGATGAAATGTCTGGATGGGTCAAAGAATTTGTCTTCACCTATCAACCCATTCCACCAGTCTGCGGCATTGGAATCTCCCGTCAAGGCATGAATGACCCAGATTACATTTGAACCATCTTCATTTAATTCCCCATACGTAGTATAGCTCAAATCAAACTCCGTGAGGATTTCACCTGATTCTAGTTCTAAAGGGGTACTCGAATGGAACAATTCCTGGGACATGGTAATCGTTGCGAATTGACTTTTTAAATTCATTAATACTTATAATTTTTCAAATGCTTGTTGCAAATCTGCCTTGATATCATCAATGTGCTCGATACCAACAGAAACTCGCAATTGGGTAGGGGTGACACCTGCTGCCAATTGTTCCTCATCGGATAATTGTTGGTGAGTAGTAGCAGAAGGTTGAATAATTAAGGTTTTGGCATCCCCCACATTGGCAAGGTGTGATACCAGTTCAAGACTATTGATAAAAGTGGAAGCTTCCTCTTTTTCCCCTTTTATTTCAAAGCTTAATACTCCACCAAATCCATTTCTTAAATATTTTTTAGCCAAAGCATGGTAAGGAGAAGAAGGGAGACCAGGGTAGTTCACCTTTTGAACTTTTGGATGAGCTTCAAGCCAGGTAGCCAAGGCCAGGGCATTGTCTACAGTTCTTTGAACTCTTAAAGAAAGTGTTTCAATTCCCTGAAGCAGTAAGAAGGAGTTGAAAGGAGAAATAGCCGGCCCAAAATCTCGAAGTCCCTCTACTCTTGCGCGTATTGCAAAGGCAATGTTAGGAAGGCCCAGTGGATTATTTTCTCCAAATACTTCCCAGAAGTTCAATCCATGGTATCCTTCTGAAGGCTCGGAAAACTGTGGGTATTTTCCATTCCCCCAATTGTAATTTCCGGCATCAATGATAATCCCTCCGATCGAAGTACCATGCCCCCCAATCCACTTGGTGGCAGAGGAGGTGACGATACTTGCTCCGTGCTTAATAGGTTGGAATAAATAACCACCTGCACCAAATGTATTATCTACTACCAAAGGAATGTCATGCTTCTTTGCCAAAGCAGAAATGGAATCGAAATCAGGAATATTAAATTCTGGGTTTCCAATGGTTTCCAGGTAAATGGCTTTCGTTTTCTCATCAATAAGAGATTCAAAAGAAGCCGCATCATTTCCTTTGGCAAATCTTGCATCTATGCCTATTCTTTTAAAAGCGACCTTAAACTGATTGTAAGTACCTCCATATAAAAATGAAGTAGAAACAAAATTGTCCCCCGCACTCATGATATTATTTAAAGCCAAAAACTGCGCTGCTTGACCTGAAGCAGTCGCTACGGCCGCCACTCCTCCTTCAAGGGCCGCCATCCTGTTTTCAAACACCTCTGTAGTAGGATTCATGATCCTGGTATAGATGTTTCCGAATTCTTTTAATCCAAATAGATTAGCGCCATGCTCCGCACTATTAAACACATAGGAAGTGGTTTGATAAATTGGGACTGCCCTGGCATTGGTAGCTGTATCAGGCTGGTGACCAGCATGTAGTTGAAGGGTTTCAAATTTTAAGTTTGACATAGTTATTAGGGATTTAATGAAAAGATAGGGTAGTGGGTACCCTTAAATATTAAAAGATTGATACAAAATGGGGAATGCGACAAAACCGCCCCTTGAGAGCAAAGGATGTTCTTATTCCAAAAACGGAAATTAAAAACTGCTAGTACCGATAAAGGGAAGAGATTAAATCCAACGTTCATGCCGCAAAGAATTTATAGTTCCATTCGAGACCTTCTCAAATGGCAGGAATTGGCACCTTGGACTTTCCAGGTTGCCAGAGGGTCAATGAGCCTGTCTCTCGCCTCTTCTTTATAAATCCTAGCACTTAAAAAGTGAAGGATGATGCAAATAAATAGCCCTTATTTTGATTTTCAAAACAAAATCTGTTTTTGGGACTAAATATTTCTAAAAGATCTTATCTAACTGATTCGGGTCGTATCTAAAAATTGGATGAATATTTTCAAAATCAGGCTCAATTTTTATCAATTCAGATACCTTCCCATTATCTATTCCGTACACCCAACCAAAAATGTGAGGAGCCTTCCTTGTCTTCCATGCTTTTTGGATAATGGATGTTTTAATGAGATCCTGGCATTGTTCAATGACATTGTACTCTACAAGTTTATTCACTCTACTTTCCTCATCTTCTATAGCATCCAATTCTTGGCTATAGGTTTTATAAACCTCTTTGATATTGCGAAGCCACTTATTGATTAAACCAAGATGATTATGCCCTAGCGCAGCACTTACCCCACCACAGCCGTAATGTCCACAAACGATGATGTATTCCACTTCCAATACTTCTACTGCATATTGTAATACACTTAACAAATTCAAGTCAGTGTGAACCACCATATTGGCAATATTCCTATGTACAAAAATCTCTCCCGGGTCTGTCCCTGTGATCTCATTTGCAGGAACACGGCTATCTGAACATCCAATCCATAAGAATTTTGGCTTTTGCTGCTTTGACAATCGCTCAAAGAATGAGCCGTCAGTTTCAGTCATTTCTTCTGACCATGCCTTATTTTGAAGTAATAGTTTTTCGTAAGGGTTCATACAGTTTTGGTTAATTTATAACGGAAGCCTTCCGTGGTAACTTCAATATTTTTATCCATGGAGGTCAGAATAAAATCATTCAATACCTCTTGAATGTCATGATCTATGAAACGGGCTTTCTCCGCATTGATAATAACCTGACAACCATTAGGGATTTTGGAAAGCTCTTTCATCAGAGGAGCTTTATTCAAAAAGCTTACATCTTTTTGTAATTGCACTAAATAGTTGCCATTTAATTCTGTGAATCTGATAGATTTTTGGAAGTTGGTCTTGATAACAAAGAATAATCCAAAAGCCATTCCTATTCCAATTCCAATTAATAAATCTGTAAATAAAATGGCTAATACCGTCACTACGAATGGGATAAATTGAGACCATCCTTTTTCATATACTGAAACAAAAATGGCAGGTTTGGCGAGTTTATATCCCACTAAAAATAGAATGGCAGCTAAGCAGCTTAAGGGGATTTGATTCAATACTCCAGGGATTGCCAATATCAAAACCATGAGTAAGATCCCATGAAAAACAGCAGACATTTTTGTTTTTGCGCCACTGGAAATATTTGCGGTACTTCTGACAATAACAGCAGTTACAGGAAGTCCACCAATTAATCCAGATATAGAATTTCCTATTCCTTGAGCCACCAGTTCTCTGGAGGAAGGTGTAATTCTTTTTTGTGGATCCATCTTATCTGCAGCATCCACACTCAACAAGGTCTCAATAGAACCAATCACTGCTAAGGTGACTGCGATTACCCAAAAGGAACTATCCATTATTAAAGAAAAATCAGGGAAAGTGATAAGGTTTCCTAACTCACCGAAATTTGATACGGTAGGAATGGTCACTAAATGTTCTCCATCCAAAATCCACTCTGGCTTCCAAAAAGAATAACTCGCATTAATCAAAATTCCGGAAACCACAGCCCATAGGGCGCCTGGTACCAATCCAAGGATTCGATGGTTCTTAATCTGAGGTTGCTCAAATGCAATCAATATCCCCAACGCTACAAGCACAATAACAATTGCTCCTGGGCTATTGAATTCAAATGCGTACCATATTTCTGAAAACGTGTTGTGATTATCACTTTGTAAAAAAGCCTCATCACCCATGGTATCTTTATCATAGCCCAAAGCATGAGGAATCTGTTTTAAAATCAATATTAATCCAATGGCTGTCAGCATTCCTTTAATGACAGAATGTGGGAAATAATATCCCAACACCCCAGCTTTGGCTAAGCCTAAACCTAGTTGAATGAAACCTGCAAAAACCAAACAAGCTAAAAAGAGGGGGAAAGTTCCTAATGAGGAAATAGAGTCTAATACGACCACTGTTAATCCAGCAGCAGGCCCACTTACACTGACATGAGAACCTGAAATTGATCCCACTACTATTCCTCCCACAATCCCAGCAATCAAACCGGACATAGGAGGGGCCCCACTTGCAATGGCAATTCCCAGACAAAGAGGCAGGGCAACTAAAAATACAACTAGGCTAGACTTTAGATCATATTTAAGATTTTCTCCAAAAAGCATAAGATAAATTAACAATTGTCTAAAATTCAACTCTAGGTATACGTAAAACCCAGTCTAAAGTATCAATATTATACAATATTATTCGGCTTTTTCGAATTAATAAAGAAGATTAACTCAGTAAATCCTCAAATGATTGATCTATTTTACTAAAGTTAAACCCTTCAACAGCACGATCCATTTTTGCTTGAATTTCGGTCAAACATAGATTCCCAATACTACCTTCATGGGTATGTGAAATTTTACTTTGGTCTGGAGAAAAATTATCTGATTCAATATCCAAGCCTACTTGCTTATATGCATCTCTAAAGGGTATACCATTCAAAACCAACTCGTTCACCACTTCCACAGAAAACACGTGCTTATAAAAAGGATCTTGAAGAATTTCTTCTTTGATTTTAATGGATTTCAACATAAAAGAGCACATTTCCAAACAATCTTTCATCGTTTCAATTGCTGGAAAAATTTCTTCTTTCAACAATTGCAAATCCCGATGATACCCTGTTGTGGTATTCGTCAATAATAGATTGATTGTATTTGGAACAGCTTGAACCTGATTGGTTTTGGCCCGCATCAACTCAAATACATCTGGATTCTTCTTATGAGGCATGATGCTACTTCCCGTAGTCAATTCATCCGGAAATGAAATAAACCCAAAGTGCTGGTTCATAAACAAACAGATATCACTTGCCAATTTATTCAAGGTACCTGCCAATCCTGCAAGACCAAAAGCAATGGTTCTTTCCGTTTTTCCCCTGCTGTTTTGTGCATTGATTACATTATGATGGAGATCGGCAAAACCTAATAATGAAGTGGTATAAGTTCGGTCAAGAGGGAAGCTTGATCCGTAACCAGCAGCGGAACCCAAAGGATTCTTATTCGCTAAATCAAAGGAAGCCTGAAGTAATCCCATGTCTTCGGTAATGCTTTCAGCAAAGGATCCAAACCATAAACCAAAGGAAGAAGGCATGGCTAATTGCGTATGCGTATACCCTGGCATTAAATCTTTTTTATGTTTTTCAGAAAGCTGAAGCAATAAATCAAAAAGAGTGGTAGCTTCTTCCACTAAACTTCGAATTGCAGCTCGGTAATATAACTTCAAATCCACCAACACTTGGTCATTTCTGCTTCTTCCGCTGTGTAGTTTCTTTCCTACTTCACCATAGCGCTCCGTAAGCAGGAATTCTACCTGAGAATGAACATCCTCTACTCCGGGAGCAATGGTAAATTGACCTTTCTCAATTTCAAAATAGATTTCTTTCAATCCTTTTTGAAGGATTTCATTATCCTCTTTAGTCAATAGGCCCACTTTAGTTAACATATGAGCATGTGCCATAGACCCCAACACATCAAAAGGAGCCAAAATAATGTCAAATTCAGGATCTCTTCCAATGGTAAAGTTTTCTACTTCTTTTTTATTTCCTGCTTCTTTCTGCCAAAGTTTCATAGTGTATTATTAGAGGGCGCTCTTAACTGATTTTGAGTAGGATTCCAGGATAGCGATGTACTTGGAAATCCCATTTTGAATTTCGTTCAAATAAATAAATTCATCTGCTGTATGTGATCTAGCAGAATCTCCGGGACCAATTTTTACAGATGGATAGGGAATCAAGGCTTGATCCGAAAGGGTAGGACTACCATAGGTTTTGATCCCCATATCCTTTGCGATGTCCAATATCAGGTGACCTTCCGGTACATGAGAGGATTGAAGCCTCAACGATCTAGGTTTTAAATCACAATTCAAATTGGAAGCCAATTCATCTAATGCTTCTTCCAGGGTATATGCGTCAGTTACCCGAACATCCAAAGTGAATTCACAAAGATCCGGTACCACATTATGTTGTTTTCCTGCCTGGATTACCGTAGCCGATACTTTTGTTTTGCCCAGGAAAGGAGAGACTTTTTTGAATTGAAAATCCCGGATTTTAATCAAATCATCCAAAGCCAAATACAGGGCGTTCTCTCCTTCTTCCCGTGCTGCATGGCCTGCCTTTCCATGGGACCTTGCATCAATTACCATCAATCCCTTTTCGGCGACTGCCATATCCAATAGGGTAGGTTCACCTACAATAGCCAGCTCACAAGCCGGCAACTGATTGATGATTGATGCAATCCCATTGGGACCAGAAATTTCCTCTTCAGCTGAAGCTATAATGATCAGATTAAAGGGTAAATCCTTGCCATAAAAATAGCAAAAAGCAGCAATCAGGCTGACTAAAGGACCACCAGCATCATTACTTCCTAAGCCAAACAGTTTACCATCTTTTTCAACTGGAGCAAAGGGATCCAATGTATATCCAGCGTTGGGTTTTACCGTATCATGATGGCTATTCAACCAAATCGTTGGAAGTTCAGGATGAAATGCATTGGCAAATGCCCAAAGATTGTTTCCTGATCTTTCAAAAGGTATAGACCTATTTGAAAAAAAACGACCTAGAATTGCTGCCGTATCATTTTCCTCCTTTGAATAAGATGGTGTGGAGATCAGTTCTTTTAATAACTGAACAGCATCTTCAAACAGTAATTTAAATTCTTTCACGATGTGGTAATTCGATCAATACAAATCGTATCGATGGCGTTCGATGGTAGTTCCAGAAAGTTTCCCCTTTGTAGCCAATAACAGATTTTCGGCTTTTCCAATCCAAACATGATTGACCCCTTTCATTAAAGCTTCAAATGCATTATCCAATTTTGGAATCATTCCGGAATGGATTACATTTTCTTTTTTCAGTTCCTGGTAGATGTCCTCATTGATGAGAGGAATGATTGAATTTTCATTTTTCTCATCTATTAAAACACCGCTTTTATTGAAGCAGAAATACAAATTCACTTGATGCTCAGCTGCTAATGAGGTAGCTAGGGCAGAGGCAATGCTATCTGCATTCGTATTGAGAAGCTGACCTTTTTGATCATGAGTAATTGCGTTAACCACAGGAAGAAGACCTCCTTGTAATAAATGATCAATGAGCTTGGTGTTCACTTCTTTGATATCTCCCACAAATCCATAATCAATTTCTTTGACAGGTCTTTTGATGGATCGAATCAAATTACCATCCGCGCCTGTCATTCCAATCGCATTGACTTTCACGGCCTGAAGCTTGGCTACGATTTGTTTATTAATCAAACCTGCATAGACCATCGTAACTACGTCTAACGTATCCTTATCGGTGATTCTTCTACCATCTACCATCTCGGGCATCACTCCAAGGGATTCTCCAAATCGGGATGCCATTACGCCACCTCCGTGCACCAAAATTTTATGCCCGGGGAATTTTGAAAAAAGGGCCAGAAATTCATCTAATTTTTCAGGAAAGTCGATGACATTACCACCGATTTTAATAATACTGATTTTCATAGGTCGAGGCTTTTATAAAAGGGCAAATAGGCTTAAATCAAATGGCTGATCACTGATTGAGCAGCATAAATTCTATTTTCAGCTTGTTTTTGGACAAGGGATCTAGGTCCATCCAAAATTTCATCTGACAATTCAACATTTCTTCTAACTGGAAGACAATGCATTACTTTCGCGTTTGGCGCATTCTTAAGATGCTTTTCCGTTAACATCCAAGAATGGTCTGTGGTTATTATTTTGCCATAATCATTAAAGCCCGACCAGTTTTTAACATACACAAAATCAGCATCTTCCAATGCTTTACTTTGATTATATTCTATCTTGGCACCAGTTGTAAACTTCTCATCCAACTCATAACCTTGTGGATGGGTGATAGTCAAATCATGCTCCATTCCCAAGGTCCATTCAGCAAAACTGTTCGCCACAGCATGGGGAATCGCTTTGATATGCGGAGCCCAGGTAAGTACGACTTTTGGTTTCTTGATTTCTTTGGAATGCTCCTGAATGGTAATCTGATCTGCTAGGCTTTGTAATGGATGGCGAATGGCAGATTCCAAGCTGATCACTGGAACGCCTGAGTATTTAACAAATTGGCTAAACACGAAATCACTCATATCTTCCTCTTTATTAGTCAGGGAAGGGAAAGCTCTGATAGCCAAAATATCAAAGAAAGTACCCAGTACTCCTGCAGCATCCTTGATGTGCTCTACTGTTCCTTTATTCATGACTGCTCCTTCTTTCATTTCCAATGCCCATCCTTCTTTATCCATATTCAATACAATGGGTTCCACTCCTAAATTAGAAGCAGCCAGTTGGGTAGACACTCTGGTACGAAGGGAAGGATTAAGGAAAATACAACCTATCCTTTTTCCCATTCCTTTATGGATATGTATTCTTGGATCGGCTTTATATAGGAGTGCTTGGTCAATTAATTGCTGACCAATTTCCTTTGATTCAAATTTTCTAAATTGTTGAATGAGGGGTGAACTAGAGTCCATTTACTTAAGAATAGGGGATTGTGCGAGAACTTCCTTTAATGCTGTTATAAACGAATTTAGCTGATTCCATTCGATATTTAAAGGAGGAAGTAATCTAATGGTATTTTTTGTGGCTGCACTTCCAGTGAACATGTGATACTTTTTGACTAATTCAGATCTAACAGAGGCTGCTTCTCTATCTAAGTCAATACCGATCATCAGACCATGACCACGAACTTCAACTATTCCAGGGATTTCCTGAAGGGCTTCTTTGAGCTGCGCACCTAAGTCAGCAGATTTCTGGATCAAGTCTTCCTGCTCCAACACTTCGACCACTCCTAATCCGGCAGCACAAGCCAAATGATTGCCACCGAAGGTTGTTCCCAGTAATCCATAACTGGCCTTAAATTCAGGGGAAATTAGAATTCCACCTATCGGAAAACCATTTCCCATGCCTTTGGCCATACTGATGATATCTGGCTTGATGTCTTTTACCCATTGATGGGCAAAGAACTTCCCTGTTCTACCAAAACCAGATTGCACCTCATCCAAAATCAGTTTGACCCCAAAATCCTTCGCAATATGGGCTAATCCGGTCAAAAACTCTGGGGAAGGAACTTGAATACCTCCCACACCTTGAATCCCTTCAATGATTATCCCTGCGATATTGCCTTCTTTGACTCTTAATTCCACCGCTTGCAAATCTCCCCAAGGAAGAATCTGAAAATCCTCTCTGGCATTGCAAGGCGCAATGATTTTAGGATTGTCTGTTAATGCAACTGCTGCAGAGGTTCTTCCATGGAAACCACCTGAAAATGCGATAAACCCTGATTTTCCTGTTTCAAAAGAGGCCAATTTAATGGCATTTTCATTTGCCTCAGCACCAGAATTACAAAGGAATAAACTGTATTCAGGATATCCTGAAATGTTTCCTAGTTTTTCAGCGTACTCTTTTTGAATAGGGATTTGAACAGAATTGGAATAAAAGGCAATTGTATTCAATTGATCTTCTATCCTTTTTACATAGTGTGGATGGGTATGACCGATGGAAATCACAGCGTGACCTCCATACAAGTCTAAATATTCTTGACCTTGATCATCCCAAAGCTTTGCGCCTAGAGCCTTGACCGGAGTGACCGGGATCAAAGGGTATACATCAAATAAATTCATGTTGAACAGTAGTAAAGAAATAAATGAGTAGGAACAAATTCCATTTTTTAAAAAGCGATACTTTTCAGGTTTAAACCTGTTTTTTCATCTAATCCAAAAGCCAAGTTGAAATTTTGTACTGCTTGACCAGAAGCCCCCTTCAACAAGTTGTCAATAGCAGAATAAATCACTAATTGACCCGCCTCTTTTTGAACATAGATGATGCACTTATTGGTATTTACAGCTTGTTTCATATCTATATCCTGATCGGAAACATGCGTAAACGCAGCATTTTTATAAAAATCCTGGTACACTTTTCTAGCTTCTTCTTCCGATCCGTTAAAAGGTAAATAGGTAGTTACCCAAATCCCTCTCGGAAAATTCCCACGGTAAGGAACAAAAAGCAAATCTGCATCAAAACCAGAATTCAGTTGATTAAAAGTCTGCCTTATTTCTTTCAAGTGCTGGTGAGTAAATAATTTGTACACCGACATATTGGAAGATCTGTAGCTGAAGTGGGAAGTCTCAGCCAATTTTTTTCCGGCACCTGTACTACCTGTGACACCAGTTATATGAACCGTATCAGTAGCCCAGCCTGCAGCAATCGCAGGAGCCAAAGCCAATTGGATTCCTGTGGCAAAACAACCTGGATTTGCGATTCTTTTAGCCTTTTTGATGTTAGCTGAATTTACTTCAGGAAGACCGTAAATAAAGCCATTGGACTCATCTCTGAAATCAGTAGATAAATCAATGATTACCGTTTCTTCAGGAAAAGGATTTTCCTCTAAGAAAGATTTGGTCTGCCCATGGGGAAGACCAAGAAATACAGCTTGAATTCCATAGGTATCCACTTCATCCGTAAATACCAATTCACAATCCCCGATTAAATCAGGATGAACTTCCGTGACTTTTTTTCCTTTTTGGCTATTACTGTGCACATACACCAATTCGCAGGCTGGATGATTTACCAGGATACGCAACAATTCTCCTCCGGTATATCCTGCAGCGCCTATGATGGCTGTTTTTATCTTATTCATGTTCTCCGTTTACCTTGTGGAAGATGGCAGTTTGATTCCCTAATATTCTGGTAAATCCTTTTACATCATCAGCAGTATATCCTTTATTCATTTCCCCATAGCTTCCAAATTTATTGGACATCAAATCATGGTCAGAGATAATTCCCAATAGGGTAAATCGATAAGGTTGAAGTAATACTCTAACTGTGCCTGAAACATATTCCTGCGTGCTTTGTAGGAATGCCTCCAAATTTCTCATCACTGGATCCAGGTAATGGCCTTCATGAAGGTGATTTCCATAAAATTCCGCCTGTTGGTTTTTCCAGAACATTTGCCACTTGGTAAGCGTGTGCTTTTCTAACAATTGGTGTCCTTTGATAATGACCAAAGGAGCAGCTGCTTCAAATCCTACTCTTCCTTTAATTCCGATAATGGTATCACCTACGTGAATATCTCTACCGATTCCGTAGGGAGCCGCCAATGTCTGAACCTCAAGAATGGCATCTGTTGCATGCTCGTAAGTCTTGTTATTGACACCAACTAATTCACCTTTTTCAAAGGTTAAAGTAATTTCTTTGGCTTCTGTTTCGGTTACTTGTGTTGGCCAAGCAGATTCAGGTAAATAATCTGAGGAGGTTAAGGTTTCTTTACCTCCCACTGAAGTTCCCCAAATACCTTTATTGATGGAATATGCTGCTTTTTCAAAGTTCATGGAAACGCCATGCATTTTCAGATAATCAATCTCTTCCTGTCTACTTAATTTCAGGTCACGGATAGGAGTAATGATTTCAATATCCGGAACAATGGTTTGAAAGATCATATCAAATCGTACCTGATCATTTCCGGCGCCAGTGGATCCATGTGCTACAGATTTAGCACCGATTGATTTGGCATATTCTGCTAAAGATTTAGCCTGAAGGATTCTTTCAGCCGATACAGATAGGGGATAGGTTTGATTTTTTAAGACATTCCCAAAAATTAAATACTTAATAACTTCTTGGTAATACGTTTCTACCACATCCAACACCTTAAAAGAAGCAATGCCCAGACTTCCAGCCCTTTCTTCAATAGTTTTCAATTCTTCAGTTGAAAATCCGCCTGTATTAACTAATACGGCATGAACTTCATACCCTAACTCTTTGGATAGGTGAAGGGCACAAAAGGTGGTGTCTAATCCACCACTGTAGGCTAAAACAATTTTTTTCATCAGTTTTTAATTAGGCAATTGGTCTGGTAATTTTATTAAAAGATGCTGAACACAGAAGCTTTGGACTTATTGATTTTCAACATCACATATTTTTTTAATCTAACCCATCGGTCAAACAATTTGATCTCTTTCTTGAAATCCTTTCTTAAAGCGAGTTCTTCTACATGGTTTTTTTTCGCTTCAGGATCATACAACATGGCGGTACAAAGGCAATTTTGACGATTTTTACTCATCAAAATCTCATAATTGACACAACTTTGACATCCTTTCCAAAATTCATTGTCATCCGTCAAATCGGCATAGGAAACTGGAATATAGCCCAAACCTGAGTTGATTTTCATAACTGCTGCACCCGTAGTCAATCCGAAAATCTTGGAGTCAGGATATTTCTTTCTACTTAATTTGAAAATTTCTTGCTTGATCATTCTAGCAAGTCCGTATTTTCTAAATTCCGGAGCTACAATTAGACCTGAATTGGCAACATATTTTCCATGCCCCCAAGCTTCTATATAGCAGAATCCAGCCCAGGTTCCATCTTGGGTTAACGCAATGACTGCCTTCCCCTCATCCATTTTTGTTTCGATGTATGCTGGGCTTCTTTTAGCGATACCTGTACCACGAGCTTTCGCAGAATTTTCCATCTCATCAGTGATGATGGTTGCGTATTTTTTGTGGTATGGCTCAGCCATTATGATTTTAAATGATATATTTTCCATGTTTGAATGCATGAAGGATATCCCGAAAAGATTCGGGGAAATTAGTAGAACAGGAAGAATTAGGCGAATATGTTCTCCACGTAGGAAAACGAAGTGTAACAAAAAGGGTTAAACCCTAAAAAAGAACCTATACCTCCTCAAAGGAGTGAAAAATAACATAACAGGCTTCACTATTGCTACAGGAAGTGCATGTATGAAAGCTGGCGCTATGTGTGAAAGGGTGTTCATTCGATTCGGGGAGCAAATTTGGACTCTTTGAAAACTAATTGCAAGTAATTCTTTATTTTTTTTAAGGTTCATTGCAAAAGTTTTGCCATAACACTCATATCCACCAATAATTCCTGTTTGGGAGTTTTAACCAAATAAAATTCCGTTATGCATTTCCTGACATTTCTTTAATAGCTTTCACAAACTGATCCATGTCATTTTCAGAAGTGTACACATTTGGGGATATTCTACATCCACGCACACCTGAACCATTAATACCCACTGTATAAATCTTATATTTATCCATTAAAATCTTGGCCATATCTGCAGGTTCCACTGCATCTATGCCCACATTCCCGATCCCACAAGACCTTTGGGGTTCCTTTGGAGTATTGACATTGACCCCTGGCAAATCCCTGACCTGATCTGACCAATATTTTTGAATATACCTTAAGCGCTCTTCTTTTCGCTTGCTGCCCATCTTATTGTGAAAATCAATGGCATCAAGAACCGCCAAATCAGTAGAAACTGCGTGGGTACCTGTATGATTTAAATTCAAGAGGGTCTTTTGATCTAATTCGTAAGGAGCAAGCAAAGGTCTTATCTGCTGGCTTTTCCCTTTTTTAACATAAAGCATCCCACAACCTAGGGGTACACTTAGCCATTTATGTAGGCTAGAGCCATAATAGTCACAATTCAATTCTGAAATATTGAAATCAAAATGACCTACCGCATGCGCCCCGTCCAGCATAATTTCGACTCCATGGCTATGGGCCATATCCGCAATTTTTCGAACAGGAAGAATATGTCCTGTGATATTCACGATATGAGGCACCATCATTAATTTCGTTTTCGGAGTAATGGCTTTTTCGTAAACATCTACTATTTCTTCATCATTCTCAGGATGCATGGGAATGTCGATACGTTTTACTTTGATTCCGTATCTTCTTTCGGCCAGTTCAAACATATTCAGCAAACTGCCATAATCCTGATTGGAAACAATGGCTTCGTCTCCTTTTTTCCAGGGATATCCAGAAATAATCAAATCAATTGATTCTGTAGTATTCCTAGTCAAAACCACCTCTTCAGGACCAGCCCCGATTAATTCCGCAACTTTGGCGGCAGACTTAGCTTTATTATCCCATTGAACAGTTCTCATATAGCTAGAGGCATGGTAATTTACATCCCTCAAATGCTGAATATACTTTTCCAGTGTTTCCTCTGGTAAGAAACAATAATATCCATTTTCTAAATTGACATAGTCTGGCTTCAACTTATAGGCCGCACGAATCTGATCCCAAATATCAGGCGCATTAAAATCTAGCTCATAAATGCTTTTAGCTTTCGCTTTTGAGTTAAAAAGGGAACTTGAACTAAAGCCTAATAGGGCTAGTGATTTAATAAAGGATCTTTTATTCATGGGGAGGAGATTCTTAAAGAATGTAAGATACAATCCATACGATTAAAAGGAAAATTGCCATCCACATGATCCAAGGGGATTTTTTTGGAAATTCAAATTGACAGATCGGACAAACTTTCGCATTTACATCAACTTCCATTGCGCAGGAAGGGCATTCTTTGGTTTTCAATGTGCTCAGTGAACTCTTTTGTTTAAAATTCTATTTGAACATAAGTAAATTAAAATCTTATGAAAATTGAAATTTGGTCTGATGTAGTTTGTCCATTTTGCTACATCGGAAAAAGAAAACTGGAAAAAGCCCTAGCTAAATTTCCTCATAAAAACCAGGTGAAGATCGAATGGAAGAGTTTCCAATTGAATCCAGATCAAGTGACAGATCCATCCTTAAATTCCTTAGAATATCTTTCCAAATCTAAAGGTTGGTCAATGCCACAAACCCTTCAGATTACTTCACAAGTGGTAGAAATGGCTAAATCAGAGGGATTGGAATTCAACATGGAACAAACAGTGGTGGCCAATACAAAAAATGCCCATCGACTGATTCACTTTGCGGAAGTTGCTGGAAAAGGGGCTGACATGAAGGAGCGGTTATTGAACGCTTATTTTACACAAGGAGAAAATGTGGATGATTTCGAAACCTTACAGAATTTAGGTACGGAAGTGGGATTGGATGCCGGAGAAATCAAAGCAATGCTTGAGTCCGATAAGTTTCATGAAGAAGTTGAAAAGGATATCTATGAGTCCAGACTAATAGGGGTTCAAGGTGTTCCTTTCTTTGTTTTGGATAGGAAGTTTGGTATATCCGGTGCACAAGCAGATCAGGTATTTGACCAAACGTTAGAAAAAGCTTGGGCCGATTTTATAAAAGAAAACCCTGAACTACAATTTGTTCAGGGCTCAGATGAAAATTCTTGTGAACTAGATGGGGATTGTTAATCCCCATTTTTTTTACCAAACTCCTCTGGTTTTCATTTGAAGTGTATATACCGCATCCATGGCAGTAATAAATAGCGTCTTTCTATCCAATGCTCCAAAAACTACATTGGCTGTCCATTTAGCGGGTACAGGGATATGAGCAATTTGATCTCCATTCCTATTGAATACGGTTACCCCATCTCCGGTCAAGTACAAATTCCCTTTAAAATCAATGGTCATCCCATCAGAGCCTTTTTCACAGAAAAGGGTTTTATTCGTAAGATATCCATCTTCCCGGATTTCATATTTGTAGGTTTTGTTGGCTCCGATATCGGATACAAATAAGTATTTGCCGTCAGGTGTCCCTACAATTCCATTGGGTTTAACCAAATCATCCGTTACTTGGAAAAACTCCGACCGGTCTTCAGAAACAAAATATACATGCTGACCATCTTGTTCCATTTCTGGACTTCGATTACCTTCCCAATATTCTCTAGGATAAAGCGGGTCAGTAAAGAACAACCCACCTTTTGGACGAACCCAAAGGTCGTTTGGTCCATTTAATTTATTTCCTTTAAACCCTGATAAAATTACCTCTTCATTTCCATCCTGATCTATTGACCAAAGTTCATTTTTTTCATCAGCACAGGTAATCAAGGTATTATTCAGTAAGAAATACATTCCATTTGACCGACCTGCGTTTTCCTTAAAAAGGGTGATTTCATTGCTGCCGGCAGACCATTTATAAATCTTATTATTGGGTTGATCAGTGAAAAAGATATCTCCCATTCGGTTTACTGCAGGGCCTTCTGTAAAGGTAAAACCATCCTTCACTTTTACTAATTCAGCATTTCTTGCTACTACACCACCTCTATCTTCAATTTGGGCCAATAAAGTATTGGAGGCTAAAAGCGCGGCAAAAATGAGCGTGTGTTTGATTGGATTCATAAAGTTTAGTTATTATTTTCTTTCCATGGCTACTACTAAAAGATCTAAATCTTCGCTGTAAGCCATTCTTGATATGTTTTGGTGGGTATCAGATTGGATGGTTCCCATCAGTTCCCAGTTATTATCTGTGTATTTTCTTTTATAAATGTCATTCCCTTTTGCCATCAATAAATACTTTTTATCCAGCCAAATGAAATCCTGAGAGCCTTCCAATCCAAAACCATATTCAGCTCTTTCCCCGGTCTCAATATCATAACTTTTTAAAAGGTAGGCTTGTTGATCCGCAACATTACGAAAATCAGCAGTAGATAAATAAGTTATTTCACTGGTTTTTGGACGTTTATTAATTGATCGAGCCACATTTGAATCAATTTCTATCAAATCATTTCTCCCTCTGGCATAAACCAAGGTATTAGGATCTCCCAAAACAAACATCGCTGCTTTATTATCATACCAGTCGTAATAACCTACCGGTTCAATGTCATCATACAAAAGCTCGGCAGGTTCAAAATTAATTGGATATAACCATATCCGTTGTTTTTTATCCGGTTCTGATACTACCGCAGAAATATACATCCCACAATCTGTAATGGTGGGTGAGTTTTCATTCCTATCGGAAGTACGGCTCATATTGGTAAACTTCTTGGAATTGAAGTTGTATACAATGATATCAAAATTATCATTTTCATCTGCCGCCGAAAAAACCATCTGGTATTCGTTGATAAAGCTGGGCTGATTATCATATTCAGGCCTATCAGTCAAAGCATAAGCTGTTTCAGGATGTATTTTGAGGTTACCGGATTTCCCTGATGTTTCAACTACCCAAAGGTCAAATCCCCCTTGAGCTAGAACAATTCCGGAAAAACTGGAAAGACTAACTAGTAATAGGGTATATAGAATTTTCATTTTTTTCTAAAATTGATCAACCAAAGTACAAAATGCATGTTAGAAAGCTGTGAGTAAACTAAAATTGTACCATCCTCAACAGTTCGATGAACTGAGAAAACAAGAAGATCCACTGGCTGACCGAGCTGTGATGGATCTAATCAATTTTCCTGAGTTAAGTTCAGAAATCAACCTATGGGAAGAAATCCCTTCTAAGATCCCTGCTCATTTCCCAGCATCACTTCATTTATTTTTCGAAGATTATAATAATCCTGCTACCAGTCAAGAAAGAAAATCCTTGATTCAGGGGCAAGCGTTTTTTAATAAGCGAGGAGATACCTATTTAGCCATGTTGGGATTTTATTCCTTGCCTTATTGTTATGCTTTTGCCAATGGAGCAGAAGTACTTGTTAGATCTAAGAGAATCCTAGAAGATTCGGGTAAACGCTTAGGAGAAACAGCAAAATTTCTTTTGGATGTATTTAAACCCGGAGCTTTTATTGATTCATATCAGGCTTTTTTGACATGCGCTAAAATTCGCTTAATCCATGCATACAGTAGATTTTTCATTCATCATTATGCCCATGATTGGAAGCCCGAATTTGGTAAACCCATTAATCAAGAGGATCTGATCGGCACCAATCTCGCTTTTAGTTTACTGGTGGTCAGGGGAATGAGAAAAGTGAGAGCTACTGTCACCAAAGAGGAAAGTGAGAATCTTTTAGCCTATTGGAAATATTTGGGGAAATTATTGGGTATCCAGACTGAGTTTTGGCCAGAGACAAGCAAAGAGGCATTTGTTTTAGAGCAATTGATTAGAAAAAGACATTTAAGAAATTCCGCGGCAGGTGAGAAATTGATCCAATCCCTATTGAGCTACTTTGAGCAAAACCAAAAGGAAACCTTCCTTAAGGGAAAATCAGAAGCGCTCGTTTCATTTTTGGTGGGAAAGGAAGCTTCTCAAGCCTTAGGGATTCACTCTGAACCTATTTTTATCCCAGAGGTAGTCGGGTCAATTTTTAAATTATTAGGCTGGAAAAATTATGCCGGTAACCAATCTCATGCTAGATTCATGAAAGAATTCGAATTGAGCTATTCCAATCAATTCGGAGAGGCAGTACAGATTCATTTACCTGAACAAAAGCGTTCATAATCGTACATAAATTTGTACGTTTACCACTCATATATTTTTTGTAACCTTCGAAATTGGGCTATTTAGGCTATGTTTAGGTAATGGCACCTTTTTCGTATCATAATAGGCATGAAGGAAATAACACAACGGCTACAACGATTCCCCCTAGAGCTATTCTTCTGGATAGGGAGTTTGATAGCAATCCTGATGCTTGAACCGGGTGCTGAGCCTCATATGAGTCTTTGCCCTTTGGATCAACTTGGATTTAGTTGGTGTCCAGGATGTGGATTGGGAAGATCTATGAATCTCCTTGCAAGAGGCGATTTTCAAGCTTCATGGTCCATGCATCCTTTGGCGATGCTTGCTTACGTAGTGATTTTCTCTAGAATTTGGCAACTAATTAAAAACCTTAAAACAACACACAATTATGGCTAATGTATTGAGACATCTTCCTGAATTGGAAGGAATGGAACTGGGATATATCCAGGGATTGATGAAAAACATGGACGAAGACCAAGCATCTCTATTTGCACAAGTTTATAGAGCAAGACGAAAAGATGCTCAAATGATCTTAATCCTTACTTTGCTAGGTTTCTTTGGCTTCGCTGGTTTGCATCGATTTATCCTAGGACAAATAGGACTGGGTATTCTCTATATTTTGACCGTAGGTCTTTGCTTTATCGGTACGATCGTTGACTTAGTCAATTATAAAAGTCTGGCTTATGAGTATAACATAAAAGTAGCTCACGAAACCATTAACATGTTATCTACCTCCTTTGATATGGGACCAGATCATAAAGAGTAAAATCACCTTAACCACTAACGGAAAGACCTGAAGAAATTCAGGTCTTTTTATTTATAGGGAACTTTCGGAAAGAATATCTTCCTACCAATCTTCCAGGTCTTGATCCTGTTTTTTCGGCGGGGTTTGACCTTCGATTGTATCAAATTTCCTCCTTCCCAAATCAGAAATCAGTAATTGAAAAGAATTCAATTTCCTATGGATTTCCTGTAGAGTTTCAAAATCAGGATGCTGTACATGAAAAGGGATGCTCATTAAGTTTTCCTGTTTCTTTCCAAATGGAGGAGGAGGGTTCGCTCCAAAAAAATACGGCCATAAGGTCTTACTACAGGAAATCCCCCAATGAGTAATAGGATACTGATCAGAATAATTTAGTAGGCGTTCATTTATGTCTTCAAAAAACTGTTCAGATTCACCTAATCTTATTCTTGAACCTGCTCTAGATTTTCCTTTGGTTTTCAAATATTTAATTTGACTTTTTCCTTGCTTTTGTCGCACCATATATGCCCTGAAAACTTTATGGTTGACCATTTCTCCATTATGAAAGTAACCCATACATGCGATGCCGGCCCGGATCATCACCAATGCCAAATGGTAATCCTCTCTCTTGAGTAACCCCTTTGTCCTACTAAACTCCATCGACCAAGGCAAGGAAACTTTCAGTAACCATTCATTATTCTCGCTAAACTCCAATTGATGTGATTCGGGTAAATAAGTTTGCTGCAAACCCATATCAATGGCTTTATTCTGAAGATTTGAAAAAATGGTGGAATTGATCTCTTGGTAATTTCCTGTAGACATGATTTGGATGACAATTCAATTATCTTTGTGCAAATAAACTGAAAATTTATGCAGGAGGAAACTCAAAAACTTTTTGACAAAATTTGTGATCCCAATGAAAAAGAAGCTTTCTATTTTGCCGAAAAGCTAGGAAAGATCAATACGGAGGAAGTCAAAGACAAACTGATTGAACTCGTCAAAGGAGATAATTGGGAGATTGCTTATTTAGCATGTAAAGCATTGGCGAAAACGAGTTTCAACAACGAGGCTTTGGAAGCTATTTTTACTGCAATTAGAGATAAGAAAAATCAAAAGAACCAAGGTGCATTTGTACAAGTTTTGGAGGAATTTGATTTGAGTGAAAGCTTCGTCGATATTTTTAGGGTGTATCTATTCGGAAACTTTAAAGCTGAGACACTGGCAAAAGAGTATTTAGATAGTGTGGAATTCGAAATTACCCCAAGAACCATTCGCAAGGCCGAAAAGCATTGGAACCATTACTTACACAACCCCGAAGACGAAGGAAGTCTAGCCATTAAAAAAGCTGAAGTCGAACCTATGTTGCTAGAAATGAAGGAATTATTTTCTGAATAATCGGCAACAAAATTACTATTCTCATGTTTAAATAAACATGAAAAACATAGACTTTTTTGGACTTCATATTCAGTTTTTTCTCGATCATGGCTTCGAGATCAATCAGAATTATATGTTGTTTCAAAAAAGATTTCCCATTGGAAGCCAAGTGATTTTTGTTCATCACCATGAAGATTCAAGGGGAACCTGTCTGGAATACAACTTTGGTATCCGAATCCATCAGGTTGAAGAGTTAATCCATGAATTTCTTCCCACTTTGAGCGGTTTTTCTGAGCGGTCCATCACTTTAGTTCAATCACAAGATAAAATCAGTAAGAATGTTCCTCGATCATTTATCATTCATGGCGAGGAAGATTTAACTGATATGCTCCATCGAGGTGAAGAATTTTTACTTTCTGATGGTATTCCTTGGTTAGATAAAATGATCGATCCTTTGAATTTGGAAATTGCTTTCTTCGAGAGAAAGTCAAACTTTTTCAAAACACATAATTTTGTCTACAATGCATTTCGGGCCACTGCTTTAAGCAAACTATTTAATCCCAAGGACTATCCTTATTTACGGCAGTTGTTTTTGGAACATATTGAGGAAAAACAAATGACACCTTTTACCATTGCCTCATTTTTAAAATTTTTGGATTACCTGGACAACTTAGATTAAGTCCTCCTTTTCACCCCTCTTACTGCTTCAGCTGAAATTGGATCCTCTGGCCATTCATGTTTGGGGTATCTTCTCTTTAATTCTTTTTTCACTTCAAAATACCCATGTTGCCAAAAGCTTTTCAAATCCTGGGTTAATTGTACAGGCTTGAAGCCGGGCGATAGCATTTCTATTAATACAGGGATTTTTCCTGCATTGATTTTAGGTGTTTCCAGCAACCCAAATAGTTCCTGAAGTCTCACCGAAAGAATAGGGATTTCTCCCTCTGAGCGGTATTCCAATTTGATTTTGCTGCCAGATGGAACATCTATCGAAGTAGGAGCTAATTCATCCAAAAGTTGCTGTAATTCAAATGAAAGACTATTTTTTAAAATCTGAACCAGGTTCAATTGTTTTAAATCTTCATTCTTTTTGATGTTCTGTAAGTAAAACTCCAGCCATTTCTCGGGAGTTTCGCAAAGCATAGCAACAGACCAATTCGGCCATTCCTGTTCTGGATTCCATATTTTCAGGGACTGAACTCTTAAAATCAATTGTTCTACTGCCTCATTAAAATCCAACAAATATTCTCCCTCTTCCCGGATTGCTTCTAAAATAGCTTCTTTGACATTCCCTTCTGAATAGGTCGCCAAAGGTCTGGTGCCAAGTATAATAGAGCCAATCCTTATTTCAGAATGAGCCTGTAAACCACCTTTCTTCCGATCCCATTTTAATACTTCCTTTGTTTTAAGCATGGGAGCCAAGTCCTTTGGATTAATAGGTGCGGCCATCCAGATTTTCCCCATCCCATCTCTTGCATCCACATGTGCTACTGCCAGCCAAGATTCATGGGCTAAATCATCACGGTGACCAATTTGGGCAATTTTTCCATTGGCCAGTTGGAATTGTGCATTGTTACCTGGTCTAGCGGCTGCAATCCTTTCTGGATATGCATAAGCCAATAATAAACCAGTCATCCAAGGATCCACTGCTTTGTTTTCTGGAGCAACCTTAAACATGAATCTATAAGAAGATGCTAATTTTTCAATCTTTTTTATTCGGGAAACGGTCACTCCACGATCCCTATATTTTCTTAAGGCCTCAATTCTCAAGTTTAGATCCACACCAGCTTCAGGTCCTAAGGGATCTCTTTCATCCAATAAAGCGGCTATATCTGTTCCCAATCCAAGTTCATCATGGTTCTTCGCATTCAATAACATATGGGCGATCCTTGGATGTGTAGGAACACCGTGTATTTCTTTACCATGAGCGGTCAGATTCCCATCTTCCAAAGCCTCAATAGCCTCCAATGTTTTTTCTGCCAATGATAAAGTCCCGGAAGGAGGAGGGGTGAGCCAAGTCATGTTTCGAATATCTTCCTGTCCCCATGCCTTCATATCCAACACCATGGGAGCTAGGTCTGCTTCCAATAATTCCGGTGTTCTAAATTCAGCCATCTGGTTTTCAATGGCATTTGTCCAAAGTCTATAAGAATGCCCTGCTGTTAACCTTCCTGCACGCCCTGAGCGTTGATCAGCAGAGTCCTTGCTGATCCTATGTAACACAAGCCTAGAAAGACCTGTTCTAGGATCAAATTTGGAAGACTTTGCATACCCGGAATCTACTACCACTTTGATGCCTTCTATGGTAAGCGAGGTTTCCGCGATATCTGTCGACAAGACAATTTTCCTCTTTCCGGAAGGGTCCGGAAGAATAGCTCTATTTTGTGCGCTGGGAGAAAGTTGACCATACAAAGGCAAAACCATATCATCGGGTAAGGCATTTCTTAAAATGGATTCCGCTTTTTTTATATCTCCTTGACCAGGTAAAAACACCAAAAAATCTCCTTGGTGCTGATGCGTGAGTGGGATCAGTTTGCGGGCAGTATCCTCTCCAATACTGTATTCATCGATTTCCCCTAAATGGGCTACTTCAACAGGGTATTGTCTTCCACTGCTTTGAATGACTTCGGCATTCAGCAACTCTGAAAGAGTAGGGGTGTCGATGGTTGCAGACATCAATAAAATCCGCAAATCAGGTCTTAATACTTCCTGAATTTCTCTGCAAAGTGCCAAAGCAACTTCAGAATGAAGGTTTCGCTCATGGAATTCATCAAAAATCACCATACCAACATCTTCCAGGCTATTATCGGAGTGCATCATCCGAGTTAAAATTCCTTCGGTGATCACTTCTAGTTGGGTGTTTTTGGATACCACAGATTCAAAACGGATTCTATAGCCAATTACATCCCCAACCTTGGTATTTGTCATAGCTGCCATCCGTTGGGCAATGGATTTAGTAGCCAAACGTCTGGGTTCCAACATCATTATTTTCTTCCCTTTAAGCCAAGGTTCCCCCAATAAGGACAAAGGAAGCAAGGTACTTTTACCCGCCCCTGGAGGAGCCTGAATGATCAGAGAATTAGAATCGGAAAGATGTTGACTTACCTCAGGGATGATGTCTGCTACTGGTAGGTCAAAAGAATGAATATCGAAATTTTGAAGCATGGGATGCAAAAATAAAAGATTAAAAAGTAGGGGATGCATTTTGAGCTCTCAAATCTGGTGAAGAAAACAAAAATCAGGAACTGGTTTCAATTCTTTAAGTTAAATCCAAACCTTCTACAGGATACATACTAGTAGCATCAAAGATGACTAAACACACGAATCCAAATTTCATGTATAAAGATGTTTTTGGAAGGAGTTTAGTTTTTCTGAAATTATTCTTGGAACTTTTGAAAAATAGTCCGGAATCTAGTTTCCTAGATTAACTTAAACCCTTTTTAAAAATGAAAAACAGCATAAGGTTAGTACAATTGACACATCCAAAAAATGGTCGAAGAATCGCAAAAGTTCAAGAACCTGATTTGCTACTTTTAAAAGACTTTGGTTCGGTTTATGAACTTGCTTTAAAAGCTATTGATACCAATCAAAGTTTGATAAATCTGATCCAGAACAGTATTTCCGATGAAAAGCTAGACTATGATTCTATCCATTCAATGAATAATGAATGGAAGTTGCTTCCATCATTTGATCATCCAGAATCTTCTTTTCAATGTCTGGTTTCAGGCACTGGCTTGACCCATCATAACAGTGCGTTAAATCGTCAAATGATGCACAGCGATCAACAACAGCAAGTTACGGATAGTTTAAAAATGTACGAGATGGGTGTGAAAGGAGGAAATCCGGCTCCTGGCGAAATAGGAGTTCAACCGGAATGGTTTTTTAAAGGAAATGGAGCGGTATTGAGAGCACATGGAGACAAACTTCTAATTCCCTATTTCGGGAATGACGGAGGGGAAGAACCGGAAATTGCAGGAGTATATATCATTGATAGAGAAGGAAATCCATTCAGGATTGGGATGACGATCGGAAATGAATTTTCTGACCATGCGATGGAAAAAATAAACTATCTCTATTTAGCTCCCTCTAAAATAAGAACCTGTGCGATTGGGCCGGAATTGGTAATTGATGCGGATTTTGAATCGATTTCAGGGGAGGTTACTGTTTCCAGAGATGGGGATCAGATCTGGAGTTCCAACATCAATTCAGGTCAAAAGAACATGTGCCATAATTTGAAAAACTTGGAGTATCACCATTTCAAGTATGATTCTCACCGAATTCCTTTACAAACACATGTCCACTTTTACGGTGCAGATGCTTTTAGCTTTGGAAATAATATACTACTTAAAGCAGGTGATCAAATGACCGTGGCTTGGGAGGGAATGGGAAGACCCTTGGTTAATTATCTAGAAAAAGAAGATAGAAATACCTACGAACCTGTCCGACAGTTATAAGCTTTCTATTCTTGAATTTTTATCCATAAAAAAACCACGGGTAAATTCCCGTGGTTTCATCTTTTTTTAGGATATAGGCTTAAGAACCTAATTTCGCAGATGCTTTTCCATATTCCCATCTAATTTCAAAGCTGGATGGTTTCACTTCATATACCAATCGCTCTTCCATGGAAGAAGTTTGTTGTGAAGGAACACTTACTCTAAGCACATCTTTGCTTGAATCATAATCAAAGGCTCCCCACTGCTTGGCAACTTCATTGAAAATGAATGTAGATGTGTTTTCACCAGGGATTACAAAGAATCCATACGTTCCAGCAGGTAACTTTTTACCTTCAACCATGATATCCTTGGTAGTGGTAAAGGTGGTTGCTTCATTCGCTCCAGCTCTCCAAACCTCTCCCAAAGGAACCAAATCTCCCCAAATCACTCTACCTTTTACTGCAGGGCTACTATAATTGATGGTGATTTTGGCATCGCCTACAGTTCCTTCTGCTGTCCTAGCAGGACTTGGTTTTTCTTGTGCGGTAGCAGCAAATCCTACAAATGCCATTAGGATCATTGCAAAAAAGCTCTTTTTCAAATTCATTGTCATGTTATTTTATGGTATTTAGACTGGAAAATACAGAATTTATTCAAATTAGATTGTCTTAAAACTGACATTTTAAAGAAAAATAACGGGAGGCTAATGAAACAGGTTTAGCTAAAGCATTTTTTAATTCCATTCAAAAGAAACAGGGAGTTGAAAAGTATTCAACCCCCTGTTTAAAGGTTTGTTGGAGCATATAGATTTAGTATTCTATTGCCCCGTTTATGAAAGCAGGAATTATGAAGGAATCTTAACCCAAGCTTCCTTGGCATTACTTTCTACAATTGCTTCACCTATAATCAATTCTCTCAAACCATCTGCAAAAGTTGGGAAGGTAGGAGATTCAGGCATTTTACCCTCACGAACAGCAGCATAAACCTCTTTAAATAGTTGTTTTGAGGTGTCTGGGAAGCCTTCTTGGTGTCCACCTGGGAAACTTACCAAAGAACGTGCTCCTGCACTTACCAAAGCCGGGTCTTTCATCATCACAGAATTTGGTTCATCGCGCTTACCTATCCAAAGTTCATTTGGTTTTTCTGCATTAAATTCAAAGTTTGCCTTAGAACCGGAGATCTCAATATTCAATCTGTTTTTACGGCCCGCATTGATTTGACTTACAGTTATAGATCCTGTTCTTCCATTATCAAAACGTAATAATACGGTTGCATAATCTTCCGAATTTACTGGATACTCTTTATAATCAGAAGGGTCCAAAGCTTTGCCAGAGAAAGTCTCAATCGCTTTCAAAGGTTTCAATCTGGTTTTATAAACGGTAGAAAAATCAGCCATCACCGCCGTAATTCTCAAACCGGTAACGTATTCTGTCATATCCAATAAATGGGATCCAATATCAGCAACAGCTCTTGATCCGCCGGATTGTTCAGGCTCCAATCTCCAGTTATAGTCTGTGCGATGGAATAACCAATCTTGCAAGTATGAACCCATCACAGAATTCACTTCTCCCAATTCTCCACTTTCACGCATCACTTTCATTTGTCTTACCATAGGGTAATAGCGAAGATTGAAATGTACTGCATTGACCAATCCTTTCTCTTCTGCAATGGCAACCAATTCTTCTGCTTCAGCGATGGTATTCGCTAAAGGTTTTTCACAAACCACATGTTTACCTGCCAATAAACAAGCTTTGGTTTGTGGGAAATGCAGGAAGTTAGGGGTACAAACATGTACCACTTGAATGCTGTCATCCTTCAACATATTTTCAAAAGTATATGCATTTGGAATACCAAGCTCCTTGGCTTTGGCTTCAGCTACCTCTTGGTTTACTTCAACGAGGCCTGAAACATGGATATTAGGAATTCTTCTAAGTGCCTCTAAATGTGCGGGACCGATAAAGCCGGTTCCTACAATAGCAGCATTGATCGTCTGGGACATAGGTTTTTTTAGGTTGAATTAAATAGATATTTAAAATGTCAAATTAGGAAAAATGCTTCAAAAACTAGCCATTTATAAAATGTCATTTTCTTAAAAAAGCATGTCGATTTAGCCCATTTCACAAGTTAATTTTCAAAAACTCCGCTCTATTCTCTGAAAATCAGCACTATCTATCCTTTTTTAAGGTTTAATCCACCATTCTTCTCTTGTTTCAAGATTTTGATCCATATTAATATATGACCCGATTTTTGGAACATATACAGGTAATTTAAGCTCCTCTGCTGCCTTTAGTACCGGATCAGTCCAAGAATGCATGGCAAGAGAAAAAGCCCCCCAATGGATGGGCATGATAACTTTGGCTTGAATATCCAAACCTGCTTGTGCGGTTTCTTCTGGTATCATATGAATCTCCTTCCATCGCTCATTGTATTGACCACATTCCATCATGGCAAAATCAAAAGGACCAAAGCGGTCTCCGATATCTTTGAAATGAGGGCCATATCCACCGTCTCCACTAAAATAGATTCGGTCGGACTCTCCATGGATCACCCAAGACCCCCATAACGTAGAAAATCGATTAGTTAGTCCTCTTCCCGAAAAATGTCTGGAAGGAGTAAATGCCAACTTCAAACCATCTACCTCCAATTCATCCCACCAGTCCATCTCATGAATTTTCTCAGGATGAATCCCCCATGCTTTTAGGTGGGATCCCAGTCCCAAAGGGACATAATATGCGTGAGTCTTACCCATCAGTTTTTGAACAGAACCATAATCCAGATGATCGTAATGATCATGTGAGAACAAAATCATATCAATGGATGGTAATTGTTCAATTTCTATAGGAAGCTCTTTGCTGAATCGTTTCTTTCCCAACAGAGGGTGGGGAGCAGGTACTTCCCCAAGCATGGGATCTAACAGGATATTTTTACCATCTATTTGTAAGAGAAATGCGGAATGTCCAAACCAAATCAACCTCGTAGTTTGGTTTGGCAAAGTGAGGTCTACGGAATCAATTTTCACTATGGGAATATCAAAATCAGGAACTCTGGATGGATCATTTTTAAAGAATTCCGGAAGCATTTTTATTGCTTCTCCAAAATCCATATCCATGTTGGTTTCGATCAAGTTTTGAAACTCTCCATTGGAATAATGCCCCAATTTTTCAAATTCAGCTTTCTGCTCAGAACTGGGATTGCCTCCAAACTGGGGACTTAGACTTACGAAAAGGAATCCTATGATTAGGAGTAGAAGGCAAATTGAGATAATCACAATCAGTAATCTTTGAATTGCCTTTATGGAAGATTTAAGCATGTAATTTTTAGGGTATTTTCAAAAATATCGCACAAGGATAAACTCAAATCCTTATAAAAAGATCTCCAATTCCTGAAAAATACTTTAAAAATCTTCAACCTAGTATGAACTCATACTGACTATACAGATTATTGTCGTCCATACATTTCCATAGACGGCTTTATTTACGAATTGAATTTCATTAACTTAAGGTTCAAAAGACATAAATCCATGGCAACATTAAATCTTAAAATTAACGGTAGTACCCATACCGTTGATGTCGAAGAGGACACCCCTTTATTGTGGGTTCTTCGGGATCATCTTGGCTTAGTGGGTACCAAATATTCTTGTGGAATTGCCCAATGCGGGGCCTGTACTGTTCATTTAAACGGAGAGGCTATATTTTCATGTAGCATGCCTGTATCAAGTGTAGGTTCAGATGAAATAACCACCATTGAAGGCCTATCCAAAGATGGAGATCATCCAGTCCAAAAAGCATGGGATGAAATTGATGTGGCCCAATGTGGGTATTGCCAAGCAGGGCAAATCATGAACGCAGCGGCATTTTTAGATAAAAATCCTGCTCCAAGTATGGAGGAGATAGAAAATGCAATGAATAGAAATATTTGTAGATGCGGAACCTATCATAAAATCAGAGAAGCTGTTGCAAAAGCTGCTAAAATCTAAAAATCATGGCTACACTAACAAAAACAACTAGACGGGATTTTCTAAAGATAGCAGGTACGACAGCTGGTGGCTTATTTATAGGCTTTAACTGGCTAGGTTGCGATTCACCAAAAATGGAAGTCCTAACCGATGAACAGGTTCTTTCTCAAGCCAAAGGCTTTAATGCCTACCTATCAATTGCACCAAGTGGAGATATCGTGATTTACTCACCTAACCCAGAGTTAGGACAAAATATCAAAACATCTTTTCCCATGGTAGTGGCTGAAGAACTGGATGCAGACTGGAAAAATGTTCGGGTCATGCAAGCAAATCTGGATCAGGAAAAGTATGATCGGCAGTTAACTGGTGGATCTGGTGCGATGCCACATTCCTGGGAAAGATTGAGAAAAGCAGGTGCTACTGCAAGATATTTACTAGTAGCTGCTGCAGCTAAAGAATGGGGCGTTCCGGCTTCTGAAATAACAACTGAGGCTAGCAAGATCTACCATAAAGGAAGTGGCAAAGAAGCTAGCTATGGAGATATGGCTATTGCTGCCTCTGTTTTAGAAGCACCAGAAGAGGTAACCCTAAAAGATCCAAAAGACTTCAAAATCATTGGTACACCGGTTAAAAATGTAGACAATCAAGCCATTTTTACTGGAAAACCATTATATGGATTAGATTTCTACAGGGAAGGAATGAAGCATGCGATGATTCAAAGACCTCCTTTTGGAATGAAAATCAAATCAGTAGAAGATGCTGCAGCCAAAAACGTTAAAGGCATTTCTGATGTCATGGTCATGGAAAATAATGTAGTCCTAATTGGGGATTCTACCTGGCCATTGATGAAAGCTAAAAAGCTTTTGAAAATAGATTATGAGGCAGATGGGCTTGTAGAAAGTTCCAGTGATCACGATCGTCTTTTCCGTGAGATGCTTGATTCTAACAAAGCGGAAGAAAGAAGGAGGGATGGTAACGTAGCAATGGCCTTTAAAAATGCCGCAAAGGTGGTTACAGCTGAATACCAATGTCCATTCCTATCACATTCTCCAATGGAACCCATGAACTTCTTTGCGCATGTGAAGGAGAATTCTGCGGAACTAATCGGACCTACGCAAACACCAGATAGAGCTGCTTCTGCTGCTGCAGAAATACTTGGCATCCCTAAAGAGAATATTTCTGTGGAAATCACACGTTTGGGAGGGGGATTTGGTAGAAGACTACGAGCAGACTATGTAGAAGAAGCAGTCAAAGTTTCTAAAGCCATCAATGCCCCGGTTAAAGTGACTTGGAGCAGAGAAGATGATATTACAGGTGGAGCTTATAGGCCTGCCGTAAGGTATCGATTTGAGGCTGCCTTGGATGCCGATGGAAATATGATTGGTTATAAATTAAAAGGAGCAGGAATCAATGCTGGGAACAGCACACGTCAGAATAATTTTCCTTCAGGGGCAGTAGACAATGTGTTGATTGAAAGTATTGATCATAATTCGCCAATTACTACCAATCCTTGGAGAGCTCCAATTACCAACTTCTTGGCTTATGCGGAACAATCTTTTCTTGATGAGGTGGCTTTAGAAGCCAACAGGGATCCTGTGGAATTCAGGCTTTCTCTTTTAGAAAAGGCCAAAGCAAATCCGGTTGGAGGAGAATTGGGGTACGATGCGGATCGAATGATAGGAGTGATTAAAACTGCCGCTGAGAAATCAAATTGGGGGAAAAACCCAAATGTCAGTCAAGGTTTTTCAGTTTACTTCTCCCATAGAACCTATGTTGCGCAGGTAGCGGATATTGAAATGGAAAATGGATCTCCGGTGCTCAAGAAAATCACCGCAGCAACGGATTGTGGGATGGTAATTAACCCTACCGGAGCCAACCATCAAGTAAGAGGTGGAATTGTGGACGGAATGGGACATGCAATGTATGGTAATTTGACCTTTGAAAACGGTCTTCCTACTCAAAAGAACTTTGATAAGTATCGATTGATCAGAATGAAAGAAGTTCCACAAATAGATGTGCATTACGTGGACAGTGGATATGATCCGACTGGTTTAGGGGAACCTGCATTACCACCTACGGGAGGAGCGGTTGCCAATGCCATTTACAAAGCGACAAAAAGAAGATTAAGAAGGCAACCATTTATAGAGCAAGAGGAATTCTCTGATCTTAATCTGGAAATCAAACGTGCCTAACGTGCTTCAATTGAATATTGGTTTATTAACAAAAAAGGTGTCAAAATTACTTGACACCTTTTTTTGTATGATTCTTTATGAGCTTAAATATCATCCATTCCCCTTTCGGGCCAATAGGGTCCTTTGAGTATTAATTTCATGGTTAATGGATCTATTAAAAAATCCACTTTCAATTCTTCCCTCTTTTGTTCATGTATGGCCAAACAGTCATTAAAATGCACCAAATCAAATTCCAGAATCAATTGTCCTGAATTTTCGGTGAAAAATTCTGGCTCCTCTTTCAAAAGAACCTGCTCAACCACAGCTCCTTCACGTTTGAAGTAATAGGAAAGAAAAATTCCTAGCTCCTTTTGATTTTCCACCAATGCAGAGGGGATAGAAGAAGATAGAGCTTCTCCATCTTTCTCTTTAAGCTGCAAACTCCATGTTTCTTGCATTTCAAAATTATTTGAAAACTATAAGCAATAAAGCGAATAGTTAACGAATTTAGTTCCTCATCAATTAAACCTTTTAAAGCTCAGTCGAAACTTCTATTTTGAATCTATGAATTACCCAATCTATTTGGATTACAATGCCACTACACCTTGTGCTCCGGAGGTTTTAGAAGAGATGTTGCCCTGGTTTTCTCAGCACTTTGGAAATGCCGCCAGCAAATACCATCCTTATGGATGGGTGGCAGAAGAAGCTGTGGAAAAAGCCAGAGAACAAATAGCTAATTTGATAGGAGCAAGGTCCAAAGAAATCATATTTACTTCTGGAGCTACCGAGGCAATCAACTTGGCTATCAAAGGGATTTTTGAGGTATATGCGGGCGAAAAACAACATTATATCACTTGCCAGACGGAGCATAAAGCCATATTGGACTGTTTTGAGGAACTGGAGGGCAAAGGAGCAAGTATTACTTATCTACCTGTTCAAAGAGATGGAAGCATTGATTTGGATACACTACAATCATCCATTCGACCAGAAACTAAAATGATTGCCCTCATGTGGGCTAATAATGAAACTGGGTTCATTCATCCTATTTCAGAGATCGCTCAAATCGCAGAGGAAAAAGGCATCATCTTTTTTACCGATGCAGTCCAAGCTGCAGGGAAAATTCAAGTTTCTGTAAAAGGCATTCACTTAATGGCCATCTCTGCTCATAAATTTGAAGGACCCAAGGGAGTAGGAGCATTATTTATAAGGCATAATCACAATCTTCCTAAACCAATAGGCCAGATTTCTGGCGGGGGGCATGAAAAAGGATTTAGAAGTGGAACATTGAATGTTCCTGGTATTGTAGGGATGGGTAAAGCAGCAGAAGTAAAGCAAGGAATGTTGGAATCTGAATTTTCCAGACTTTCACTCCTTCGTAACCAATTGGAAGAAGGATTATTACAAATCCCCAAAACTCATTTGAACGGAAGTCAAGAACATAGATTGCCCCATGTGACGAACATTTCTTTTGAAGGAGTAGAGGGGGAGGATTTACTTCGGAAGGTGTGCATGAAAGTAGCTGTCAGTTCTGGCTCGGCTTGTACCAGTATTTCACCAAAACCTTCACATGTGTTGAAAGCAATGGGCTTAGATGACTATCTGGGTAGGGCTTCTTTACGATTTAGTTTGGGTAGACAAACCACCGAACAAGATATTTTGGATTCAATAGCCTGGGTTAGGAAATCAATCAAGGACTTAAGAGGGCAATAGATTTATACCATTTACGAACTAGGTACAAACCTACTAGAGATTAAATCAATACAGCCCTACAAATTCAAATCCCTTAAATCCGCTTCCGTGTCAACATCTGTCTTTCCTTTTGGAAAGGGCACAATTTCTACATCATCCTCATGCGCTGCTGCTATTTTTTTGGCTCCTTCATCACCCGTTAAAGACATCAATTCTTCAAAATATGCTTTACCAAAAAGAATTGGAACACCAAAGGTTTTGGAATAGCCACTGGCAATAATTCCTTTCCCTGTTTTTGCTTGCGTGGCGATCAGTTTATTAATAAGCTTCGCATCCACAAAGGGTTGATCGCAAAGCATAATAATTACTTGATCCACGGGATTGATCTTTTGAAGATATTCCAACCCTTTAATCAGTGTGCTGGACATTCCCTCTTTCCAATTTGGATTTGGAATATTAGGAATACTGGCTCCAGGAAAAGTCTTTTTAATTTCATCCTTAAAAGCTCCAAGCACCAAAACCTTTTTATCAGCCTTTGATCCATTCGCGGCATCTATTGCATATTGAAGAAGGGTTTTATCCTTGTACCGGGCTATTTGTTTGGGATAACCTAATCGTGAAGATTCTCCTGCTGCCAATATGATAATCCCTGTTTTCATTTTTTATAAAAGTTCCTGATGAATAGGTCCTTCTTTTTCTTTTAGAAAAGACCCTGTTTTTCCTGCCAAAACCGCTTTGATTTCAGCCAATACAGCTAAGGCAATTTCTTCTGATCCTTCCGCTCCTATGTCCAATCCCATGGGAGAATAAAGATGATCTTTCCTTACCGAAACTCCATTGATTTCTAACCTATGGATCATTTTCTCGGATTTTTTCTTCGGCCCTAAAATACCGATATAAGGAATGTCGAAATCCACTAACTGTTGCAATACTACGCATTCATATTCAAAATTATGCGTCATTAACAAGGCAACAGTTTGGGAGTCTATACTTAATTTCTCAACTGCTTCATTAGCAGGGGCCACCACAATTTCTTTGGCTTTTGGAAACCGGCCTTGAGTAGCTTGATTGGCTCTTCCATCAATCAAAATCACTTCAAACCCTAAAATATCTGCTAACTGTACCAATGGAATGGTATCATTCCCAGCACCAAAAAGCAATAAACGTGTGGCCGGTTTAATTTTTTCAAAAAAGACCTGAATTGAATCATGTTCAGGATAACTTTTTATCAAGCTACTTAACTGCGCTTTATCATTTGCTTGGCTACTAATCTGATATAATAAATTGGGTTCTAATTGGTCTAGCTTTCCTATTTGCTGCCCATTTTTAAAAAGAAGGATTGTCCCAACCTGTTCAGACCTGGAATTTTTAATGGAGAATAAGGTAATTAAAGTACCCACATTCCTATCTGAAAGTGCCGTTTTCAACAAGTTGACAGAGTTGGAAGCATCCTGATAATCAATCGGTTCGATCAACACATGAATAATACCATTACAACCTAGGCCTACTCCAAATTTTTGATCATCCTCATCTGTGGTATCATAGGTGACCAACATGGATTTTTGTTGGAAGATTACGGATTGTGCTTTTCTGAGTGCATCACCTTCTAAACATCCACCACTGATCGCTCCAGTTAATTCACCATCTTCAGAAACCAACATTCTTGCTCCAGGTCTACGGTAGGCAGATCCATCCACATGGACTACCGTAGCCAAAGCGATCTTCTTATCCAATGTCTGGTAATGGTCATACGCCTGAATTATGGCCTGAAGTTCTTTCATAAATAAATTAGCTAATCATAGGGTAATTGTTTCAAGATAACTTACCTGGACCTCTATTTCAAAATTTAACTGAGGATTGGATAAAAAGATTTGAAAACAGTAAGATTTTATTTGAAATATGGCCCTTCAAGTAGCGTCCTATTAGTCTTGAATGGAGAATTGCCTTCTCTTAGAATTCATTTTTAAGGTTTCATACTGAATAAACCTTAAAAAGTATGGGTCAAACAGATGCTTTTAGTACAGCCATTTTTCTAAAAATGCTATCTTTCTTTTTCTTACCTAAGGCTATGAAATTAAAGCAATTCATTCTCCCGTTATTCCTAATTCTTCTCACGTTTCAAAATGTCTTTGCTCAGTTGACCAGCAATGAAATCAAAGAGGAATCATTGAAAGAGTTAAGAACTTCCTTAAAGACTTTTCGAGAATACCTTTCCATTCCCAATAATGGAAAAGTGGATGAAGACATTCAAGCAAACCTAGAATGGTGTAAGGATGCGTTGGAAAGCAGAGGGTTCAAAACCAAGGAGCTAATGTCAGGATTCGTTCCACACCTGTTTGCGAAAGGCACAATTGACCCAAAGAAGAAAACTATTTTGGTCTATATGCAAATAGACGGACAACCTGTGGATTCATCTTCTTGGAATCAGGAGAGTCCATATATACCTGCTCTTAAAATGAAAGAAGGAGAGGAGTGGGAAGAGATCAACTGGAACTTTCTTGAGGGTCCTATTGACCCAGAATGGAAAATCTTTGCGCGATCTGCATCCGACTCAAAGGGCCCTTCTATGGCATTTTTTACGGCTTTGGATATTCTTAAAAAAACCGGAAACCAACCCTCAGTCAACCTAAAATTTATTCTAGATTTTCAAGAAGAAATGAGTTCTCCGGAATTAGCTGATGTAGTTGCCCAAAACAAAGAACTCTTTGAGGCAGATGGAATATTAATCATGGATGGCACTCGACATATTTCCAACTTACCGAATTTGACTTTTGGAGCCAGGGGAATCGCCACTGCTACAATTCGTGTCTTTGGGGCTTCTAAAGACCTTCATTCAGGACAATATGGAAATTTTGCTCCTAACCCTGTGTTCTCTTTAAGTAAGTTATTGGCAGCCATGAAGGATGAAGAAGGAAGAGTGTTGATCCCTGACTTTTATGCAGGAATTCAGTTTTCTGAAGAAGAGATCAATAGCATGAATAAGGTTCCTGAGGACCTGGAAGAAATTGAAAGTGAACTAGGATTTGCAGAAGCAGAAAAAGTAGGGAATTCCCTTCAGGAAGCACTACAATTCCCTTCCTTGAATGTGAGGGGACTACGAGCAGGATGGGTAGGGAATGAGGTAAGAACCTTGATCCCATCAGAAGCAGTAGCAGAAATTGATATGCGATTAGTCAAGGAAACTCCTGGACAACGGCAAATTGATTTACTAAAGCAATTTGTGATCGATCAGGGGTTTCATTTAGTAGAAGATGAACCTACTATTGAGGAAAGAAACAGCTATCCTAAACTAGCTTCCTTTGAGTATAGATTAGGTTCTGATCCATTCAGAGCGGAAATGGATTCCCCTTTTGCCAATTGGCTGAAGTCAGGTATGAATTACGTATTTGGTGACCAGTACATCAATACCAGAACTACCGGAGGTTCTCAGCCCATGGCTCCCTTTATAAATATTTTAGGCGTGCCAGCTGTATCTGTTCGGATTCCAAACCCAGACAATAGCATTCATGCTCCCAATGAGAATATCAGAATTGGAAATTACTTGGAAGGCATTCAAACGTGTCTAGGTATCCTTACCCAACCATTTCAATAAATGGGTAATCTAGATCTAATCGCATTTGGTATTGTTCTACTCACCGTAGTATTTGTTCTTAGAATTAGTAAGGTACACAATCGGATCATCGAAAAAATTCTTGACTGGTTCCCGGCAATTCTTTTCGCTTATGTGATTCCAGCAGGCTTTACCCATCTTTTCGGTTGGGATCTCTCTGAGGTTTACTTACATAGTTTAAGTCGCAACTGGATAATTCCCATCACATTATTAGCCGTAATGAGTGCGCTCCCTTTTCGCCAATTGGCAATCGTGGGGATACGTCCACTGGTTCTATTTTTTATGGGTTCATTATTTATTGCGACACTCCCCATTATCCTCGTTTTACTTTTTTCGGGGGTTGATCCAAATTCCTCAGAGCTGTTTATAGGACAGGGCTTTTGGAAAGGTCTGGTTCCTATTGTCGGGGGATGGATTGGGGGAAGTACCAGCCAATTGATTTTAAAAGAACTAGCACAAACCCCTGAATCCCTATTTCTTTCTGTGTTGGTTCTCGATAATATTTTGGTCAATATCTGGACCATTCTGATGTTTCAATTCATCAAAAAAGGAGAGGTATTCAATATCTTATTTGGTATCAATGACCCAATTCCCGATCAGTCTGAGCTTAATCTGAAAAACAGTGGCAGGAAAATATTTCCATTTTCTACGGTTCTAATCTTCTTTGGGGTTTCCTCTATCATTTTTTTCCTAAACATTTCCTTCTTGGGAATGGTCATTATTTTATCGATAATCGGATTGGCTTTAGGAAACCTAATCAAAATTTGGAACACCCGGTTTTCTCTTCAATTAGGAGGAATCTGTATTGTCCTAGTGATGGCTATCTTGGGCTTAAGACTAGACTTCAGCAATTTAAGCTTACCCTTAGTATTTATTCTAGTGGTGGTGATTTGGTTAATCCTCCACTTTGTAGGTATGTTGGTTTGTGCTAAAATCCTGAAGTTAAATTTGGTTTGGGTTCCCATAGCCTCCATGGCAAACCTAGGAGGAATTTCCACCGCTCCAGCAGTCACTGCAGCATATCGAAAGGATTTGATGCCACATGCAATTTTGCTTGCGATCCTAAGTATGGTCACTGGAACTGGATGGGGGATGTTGACGATATACCTATTTGAGCTTTTAAATTAAATTTTCAATGCAAATACCAAGTCTGGCAGAAATAAAGAGAGAGTTAAGCTATTTGGATGAAAAAGAGCTTAGAGAATTTATCATTGAATTAAGCAAGTTCAGTAGAGATAACAAGGCCTACCTATTCTTCAAACTATATGGAAGGGACCAACCGGGACTTTATGTGCAAATGGTTCAAGAAGATTTAGAGTTGGAATTTCAAAATGCCCGGGGAGAACACTCTTATTATGCAAAGAAATCAGCTCAGAAGATTCGAAGAAAAATGAATAAGCTTTTAAAGCTTAGCAAAGACAAAGCGGATCAGTTAGAGGTGCTTTTATTTTTCTGCGAACGAATGAAGGAATATGGCTTCTTAAGACATTCCAATACTGTCATCGAGAATTTGTACCGGTCTCAACTTTCTAAAGCTGAAAAAATCCTTTCAGGTTTACATGAAGATTTGCAGTTTGACTACCAAGGTAGGATAGAGGAATTGGCATAAAAAAGCCCCTGAAAAATCAGAGGCTTCAATGAATTTGTACTTCCTTAATTACTCGGCCATGTTGCCCAAATTCCACAGTGTCCAGCATTATCAGTTCTGTAAATATCTTGCTGTATACCTGAATAAGAAGCATTCATAACTGCTCTTGGAGAAAATTGGAATTCACCATTTTTCTTGATAAATCCTGTTCCGAAATGTGCTTGGTCAAATCCATGGCCCATTTCATGAAGTGCTACAGTTTCTAAATCAATCTGTCCGCCATTCGCTGCCCAAGGGAAATTGTCATTGTAATAGATCTCCTTTAAAGCTGAATCAATTTTACCGTCACCATTCAAATCTGGTTCACCGCCATAAGAAAAGGTGAAGGTTACTGCCAAAATGAAATTAGAGCCTCCTGGAGCCAAGAAGTCAAAAAATTCAGCAGGCATAAATCCTAAGTTAGAAACATCGGCTACTACATCCGGAATACTTGGGTATCCAAATATATTTGCAACAATACCGTAGGGGTCAGCCTCTGTAGGCGTACGGTACAACCCCATTTCAGAGCAAGAAACTTCTTCCCAAGTCTGGGCTGCATTTTCTAAAGCACCAGTGGCATCACTTGTACTAATGGTAGAGGAAGGTCTGACCTCATCGATATAATAAGACATATCAGAAGTACCGAAAATTTTTCGATCCGGATTAAAATGAAAGTCCAACTGTTTACTTCCTTTATTGTCAAAAATGACAGTTCTTCCCATTTGTTCACTTCCAGGTGCGGTAATGAATTCCGCCTTCATCAATTTTACTTCCCGCTCCTCCCCAGCAATTCTGGCATTTTCTGACTTAAGGTTTACCTTAATTGTTGGTACTTTTAAATCGCTGTAAATAATTTCATCTGCCAATTTTTGCTGTCCCAGATCATTGGTCTCATCTAAATTCTGGCAACTAAAAAGAATAAGTCCAGAACATAATCCAATTAAAATTTTACTGTTTTTCATAAAATATAGTTTAGTTGAAAATATTATTCATAAAATAATCATATTGAAAATATAGTTAGTCAAACTTTTAAAGAAATATTAAATAGGAAAGTTTAACCATAATCAAACAGTTATGTTTTAGTTAATTTGAAAATTGATAGTTTTCAAAGGTGTATTATCTGCTGGAATACCTTTAGAATCTGCCAGATCTCTTTCAAACAATCTATTCAAATTATTACCAGCCAAATCTTCTAATCTACTTTCTATTAGGATCCGATATTCTCCAGGCTTCCAACTGATATTGGGAACAAATCGAATTGATTTTTCATGAATCCCTAGTTCAAATTCACCTTCTATTGATGAATCATTCTCTCCTTTAATGCTAAAAACTTCATTCAATAAGGAATAATCCAGCGGCTCATTGAATGCAATGGTCAAAGATTCAAACGTGTTTGATGTTGGTGATTCAATTATCCAAGTGCTTGGATTGGGAGAAATGCTATCTCTGTGGGTAACCCAAAATCGCTTGGAATAATCTTGATCCAACGCATTTTCATTTTTTGCCTCCCAATTGGAAGAAACCAATAATTCATAAGATTGGGATTGCTCCAAGGGTGCACCCATTTCCAGATTAGGAATTAAGTCTCTTTTAATCCTTCCCGGGTCTAACCAAATGGTTAAAATGGTTTGATCCTCATTCCATAATTCTGGTTGGAGGTTTAAAAATACGGAGGGTACGGTATCCTGATTTGCATCCACAAGGGCCATATGTTCTTGTGAAATGCCTTCTTTCATGGATAGAGAGAATTTTAAATAAATCTTTAATAAATTCTCAGGTAAAGTATCCTGGCTTGGATAAATGGATAGAAGTTTAGGAATTTGTTCTTCTTCTTCCTCAAAAGGAATAAAGACTGTTTGCAAGACTCGATCTTGAGATACCACCTCATAACTCAAGCCTCTAGTAAATGGAATCAATGGGGTAAAAACCATTCCATTTGGGTTTTGCTCAGTCTTCCCCAAAATAGATAAGCGCTCACCGTTTTGGACAAGTCGAACTTCCAAACCCTTACTCAACTCAGAACCTGAAATTTGAAATGCGATGGCTTTGTTATTTTCCCAACGTATCATCACATCTGTTTCCTTCTCCCGAGTGCAGGATGAACATAGAAGTGTTCCAAAAAAAATCAGGTTATACAAAAAATATAACCTGACCTTGAGTAAGCGACGATTCATTATCTAAGCAAGTAATCTGCTTTATCTGTTGACCATAAATCTAAAGATCCATTGGACTTTCTTTGAAGCAAAATAAGGGTTCCATCATCCATCTTATCCAACTGTTGAACGTTTGTTAATGGCATGGACACAAAATCAACCCCATCCGTCGCAAAATTATCTGGAACAGGTTCAGTTAAAGAACCTTCAAAATTCTCAATATCTTCATAATTTACCCGGAACACTGGCCGGTTTGAATTAGCCATTACCAAGTAGGATTTACCATTCTTATTGACACTTAAAATATCCAATGGTTGATTGCCACTTCCCATTTCAGCAATCGTTCTTCCCTTAATATGTTTCCCGGCTTTTAATTCATCCATGGGAAATAATACCAAAGGAGTACAGGTATAACTTGCTACCAAGTAATCCTTTCCATTAATCTCTGCTGTCGTAAAAGTTTTAATAGGAGAGGTAGTTTCATACCTTCCATGTGCAGCATGAAAAATCTCTAAGGAAGCATGATCTTGAATATCTGAGAATGGAAATGGTATACTTCTGAAAGTAGAACTAAACTCCTGATTGGACAATCCACTGACTAATAACTTCCCTTCTGCATATCCCAAATCGGAAATCGAGGAAATCCGTAAAGATCGACCTCTTCCATCTTTGGCATCTTCAGCTGGAGAATTATTGAGTTCGACGGAAGCGTATTCAATATTTTCCAATGATACTGGAGCAAATTCATCTCCTTCAAGCGTCATCAATAGAGGGGTTCCATCTGCTGATTGGATAGCCATATATACCTTTTTGGAGGTGGGGTTGACGGCTATATCCAAAATTGATAGGTGATCTACAGTAGTCCCCAATTTACTTGCAAGCTTCTTATCGATACTTTGGATATTTACCGAAGTAATTTCATTGGTAAATTCATTATCCTTGGTATTAATAGCAAAGACAGCCGCACTTTTAGAGTCTCCGATAAAAAGAACTCCCTCTGGTCCAAAAGCTAAAGAGGTTATGGATTTAATTTCAGGAGTTCCTTTCGCCATTCCATAAGGCAATTCAATAGGCTTAAAGGTAAATGCCATGATTACTGCCATCAGGAATCCAAATAGGAATAAAATGTATGTGTTTTTCATGGTAATAAATTTATAGTAACCTGTATCTCTTTAAGTTAGCAATTATTTCCTTTTAAAGCGATCCACTTATAAAAAAGGGAACAAGAACACTCCTCTTAATTTTTGAATTAATCCCATAAATTCAATTACCTAAATCAAGTGATTATCTCCACCAAAATTGGTTTTGTCGTTCTTGATTCAAATCCACCAATTCCCCTAATTCAGGGGTATGGAAAGGAATGCTTTTTCGTTGGGCAGATGCAACAAATTTTTCAACGGGATCCGTCCAATGATGCTGAGCTAATGAGAAACCTGCCCAATGAACCGGCATTACTTTCCTCGCCTTTGCATCCATTGCAGCTTGAACACTTTCTTCAGGAAACATATGGATTAAGCTCCAATTCTCATTGTATTGCCCACACTCCATCCATGCAAAGTCAAAGGGACCAAGTCTTTCACCTACTTCCTCAAAGTGATTTCCATATCCACTATCACCACTAAACCAAAGTCGCTCCTGCTCTGTTTGAAAAGCCCAACCACCCCACATGGATTTAGCTCGATCTGTTAACCCTCTTCCCGAAAAATGTCTGGTAGGGGTATAGGTAATTTGAATATCCTGAAACGCTTCCGATCTCCACCAATCAAATTCAATAATCTTATCCTCCTCAATCCCCCATTTTTTTAAATGTCTTCCAACTCCCATTCCTGTAAAATATTGCTTCACTTTTGGCTGAAGCTTCCTAATACTATCCAGATCAAGATGGTCATAATGATCATGTGTCATTAATAGCAAATCAATCTCTGGAAAATCATCTATAAGTTCTAATGTATGGGTGCTAAATCGTTTGGTAGAAAATGGCGCAATAGGAGAGGCATTGGTTCCCAGCATGGGGTCAATCAATATGGTTTTATTGTTCATCCTAAGGAGAATCGCCGAATGCCCATACCAAATGAACTTTGATTTTTCGGAAGGGGCTAAAAAATTATCTGATTGGAAAGGTACAATGGGTAGGGGCTTTTTGGGTTCCCTGCCTTCTTTTTCACAAAATTGTTTGTAAAGAAACTTTGGAAGAGCCTGAAAACTGAAATCCATACTGGTAGGTTCTAAATTCACGAATTTCTCTCCATCCCAATTGCTGATCTTTTTATATTCTTCAATCTCTTTTTTACTGATTTTACCTCCGAATTGCTTTCTCATTTGGCCAATTTACTTGTAGTACCATTTTATTGTTTGATACTCATTCAAACTTGCTTACAGGAGATTGGGTTTTAAAGATTATAAAATTTGACTGTCAAATATCTCAGCCATTTTTTATCAACAGTTCCAAAAAAGTATCGCTTATTTACTTTCCCTGAAAAATAAAACAGAGGTTGTCACTTAATAAACTAGGTGTTCAGATGAAAGGAACTGCACTATATTGATCAAAAAAAAATGCCACATTTCAGTCCCGTTCAATGATTGGGATGCTGAATGTGACATTTTTTATCGAATACTTATTATAGAGACAACCTCTTTAATTTAGTTTACTTTTTATCTATACTGATTTTCTCAGGTAAGACCTCATTTAACTTTTTAAACTCTCCGTTTAGGATGTCATTCAATTTAGATAAATGCTCTTCCAATTCACCCGATAGTTCCTCAAAAACAACATAGGATGCATCGGTTGGTTTAGCCTGACCGGATTCCACACTTCTTTGTAAGGAAGCCAAACGGTTATTCAATTTGATAGGAAAGTTCAAAGGATCCTGACCTGATTGATTTTGTACTTGATATAGGTCTTCTTCAATTACCCTCATTTTCGAAAGTACATCCTCAATTTGAGCTTTTACCTTGGCATTTGCTTTCACCTCATTGGCCTGAGCCCGAATGTCCCGAATCAAAATAACTGCCTCATTTGCTTCGGACACTTTATCTCTGATCGCCATTGCCAAGTCAAATTGTTCCTGAATATCTGCTGCTGTTACCCCCTCGAGATTTGGGTCCATTTCCAGTTTAAAAGAGGTGTTTTTCTCTACATCTCCAGTTTTCAAGGTGACATTATATTCTCCAATAGGGGCCATAGGACCTCTTTGTGGGCGTGCAGACCAAATGATCATTCCATCAAATACGGTTGCCCCTGGATACCGCATATTCCAGGTAAAGGTATTGAGGCCTTCCTTTAAACCAGGATTACTTCTACCTTCTTTTCCTTTGGTTCCAGTATAGGTATTGATCAAATTCCCCTCCACGTCTTTAATTTCGATGGTTACGGACTCAGCCTCTTCTGGTAAATAATATTGGATCGCAGCATCGTATACACCTCGTATAGGGTTAGCTGGTTTGAATAAAGCCACTTCATTGTTTGCACTCACTTCGACTGCTTCCCTCAAAGGTCTAATATCATCCAAGATCCAGAACCCACGGCCATGAGAACCCAACACCACATCGTCATTTTTCAAAACAAGATCTCTAATAGGGGTATCAGGCAAATTCAATTGAAGAGACTGCCATTTTGCTCCATCATTAAATGATACATACACGCCATGCTCAGTAGCCAAATACAATAGACCCGGCTTTTCTAAATCCTCGCGAATGGCTCTGGCGAAATGTCCATCTTCAATTCCATCGATAATTTTAGTCCAAGTCTTTCCATAATCCTTGGTTTTAAACACATATGGCTGTCTATCATCTACCTGATACCTATTTGCCGCCAAATACAAGGTGCCCGGCTGGAACTTACCTTCATCAATGATGCTGATTCTGGAAAACTTTGGTAAATCTGAAGGGGTAATATCCACCCAATTTTTCCCTCCATCTTGGGTGATGTGAACTTTTCCATCATCAGATCCTGCCCAAATCGTATTGACATCATGCATAGATGGGGCTAAAGCAAAGACTGTTGCATAGATCTCCGGACCATTCATATCCATGGTAATTACGCCTCCTGTTTTACCTAAAGTCTCAGGGTCAGCATAGGTTAAATCCGGGCTGATCTTTTCCCAAGTTTGACCGTCATTTGTGGTTTTCCATACATGCTGAGAGGTGGTATACATAATCGATGGATCCAAGGGAGAAAACATGATCGGGAAAGTCCACTGCCATCTTTCCGGAAGGGCAGAAGCCGGTTCGCCCGAGAAGAATCTTGGATACACCTGAATATCTCGGTATTGTCCGGTTTTTCTATTATAGCGCGTCAATAGTGCTCCCTGGGAACCAGCATAAAAAACATCCGGATCGGTTGGGCTTTGAGTAATCCATCCACTTTCTCCTCCACCAACGGCATAATGATAACCGTGTCCAGGACCTCTGCCTAACATATGATTCCATCCTTCCGAAGGCATGGCAAGAGTACTGTTGTCCTGCTGTGCACCAGCTACATGATAAGGAACATCAGAAGTGGTCATAACATGGTAAAATTGGGAAGTAGGATAATCTTCCTCTGTCCAAGTTTTGCCACCATTGATACTCACTACCCCTCCACCATCATTGGAGCTGATCATACGCATAGGATCATTTGGATCGATCCATAAGTCATGATTATCGCCATGGGGAACCGAAATTTCCACATCAAACGTTTCACCTCCATCAGTGGATTTCCAAAAATCTACATTCAACCCATAAACTGTATTTTTGTCTATAGGGTCTGCATAGATTCTAGAATAGTAAAAAGCCCTTTGTCTTAGTTTTCTTTCATCGTTTACCTTTTTCCATGTCTGACCCGCATCATCGGAGCGGAATACTCCTCCTTCATTTGCTTCCACAATTGCCCAAACACGATTGGGATCAGCAGGGGAGACAGTAACTCCAATCTTTCCAATTGGACCTTCAGGCATCCCAGGGTTTGAGGTCAAATCTGTCCAAGTATCTCCTCCATCCGTTGATTTCCATAGTTTGGAGTCAGGTCCACCTCCCCACATTTTCCAAGCTTTTCGGTACACCTGCCAGGTAGAGGCGTACAAGACATCAGGATTGGTCCGATCTATTATTAAATCTGCTGCACCTGCTTTATCACTTACATATAGGACCTTCTCCCAATTGTTTCCTCCATCCGTGGAGCGAAATACACCTCTTTCCTCATTTTCTCCATAAGGATGACCCAATGCAGCTACATAAACAATATCAGGATTGGTTGGATGGACTCTAATTCTTGATATAGCCTGGGTTTCTTTTAACCCTAAATGCCTCCAGGTTTCGCCACCATCCGTGGTTTTGTAAACCCCATCACCTTGGGTGATGCTTCCTCTCAGCTGAGTTTCTCCTCCTCCAATGTACACCACATCAGGGTTAGTTTCAGCCACAGCTACGGCACCGATACTAGAAGAAGAAATTTTTCCATCTGTGACAGGAAACCATTCATTTCCACCGTCGACGGTTTTCCATAATCCTCCTCCGGTAGCGCCAAAATAATATTCATTTTTTCTTCCGGGACTTCCAGAGGCCCCCAAAGATCTACCTCCACGATCAGGGCCAATATTCCTCCAGCTATAGCTACTATAAAAAGATGGATCCACCGTAGTAGATTCATCTTGTGCGAATACCTCATAGTCAGTAAACGCTAATCCAAGGCATATCAAGAATACCCGGATTGATTGGTAATTGTATTTCATAAAGGTTGATGGTTTTGTCAAAAATTAAAGTACAAAAAGTTCCAGTAAGCTTTGAATAGACTTTTTTGGACGGTTGATATGGCATGCTAAAAAGCTGGGGAAGTCATTAAAAAATTGATGGGCAAAAAATGGGGAAAGAAGCCACTCGGTTTTAGTCAAATATTGATTCTCCACATAAAACCAACGCAAATAAAATTGCTGATTACTAAAGTTAAACCATTCCAAAGTTTATCTTGTTATCTAATTGTAATCACCTGCAATATGATGATTATGAAATAAATGAGTTAATAGAAATTCGCGAAAACCAGATCTAGATTAGGTCTGGTTTTTTTTGAAAAGAATTTTAAACGTTGGATCGAGTAAGGAGCATTAAATAAAACCTATGTTTTTATAGAAGCTTGAATCTTCATTCAAAAAAATGAGCATTTATTTAAACTATTTTTTTCAAAGAATAATTGGGCTATTAAACTTATCCAAAACAACAGCTCTTCCTTTCAATAACAGCAAAAACCTGTTCATATAAATGAAAAAGAAGTTGGATCAGAAGAGCATTTTTTAAGTTCAGAAAAAAATCAATTTCTCTTTCCGTTATCTAAAATTTGATTCAAGAGTAATTAATTAAAACCTTAAGATTTAAGGATTTAAAATTTTATATTGATTTATACTTTTCAATTTTTTTTTACCCCTTAACCCAATTTTAAAATGCATACCATCAATTTTATGAAACGGGGAAAAGTCTGGATTGGCTTTTCCTTGATGCTATTTATTGTTCAATCTTGTTCGGTCTCTACAAATTCAAATACAGAAGGAAATGACGCCGCCAAATTTGTCAACAACAATTTTCCGGACTTTGGAAAGATGCTTAGTCCCGAGGAATTTCTCACGCAATACCCAGGTGAAAAAGTATTTGAGTTGAGTCAGGATTATCCTTTAACCATGCCCGATGAATCTCAACTTCCCGAGTTTTTGAATATTCCTTTCGATGAAGACGAGCATTGGATGGAATACATCAATGCAGTAAGGGATTATTCCTTTGAAGGAATGATCGAGGTGGATTTTGTTGCTCAAAAGAGTAAAGTGAGAAATTGGTACCATATGCCTTGGATGCATTGGGGACCACAAGGTTCGGAAGGTTTTCATGGTTTGGCAAAGGAAGCTGAAGTTGGTCCCTATCAATTGGGCCCGAATCAAACCGAATCCCATCAAACCTACGCCTTGGGTTTTTACAATGAATTTGCAGGGTACACGTTAGCCCAGATGTGGAAAGATGGAGACAATCCAAACGCATATGCCACACAAGCTCCCAATGGCTTCCCTGTGGGGACAGTCATTTTTAAACTACTTTTTACGGATGCAGATGAAACAGATGCAGATTATTTGGTGAACCCCATGACTTGGAATGCATACATTACCCCAACTTGGAATAATGGGTTAGACACTGGTAGAATTGTGAAGCCCATGCATTTAATACAAATGGATGTAATGGTCAGAGACCCAAGAGCAGACCAATATGGCACTGGTTGGGTCTTTGGAACCTTTTGCTACAACGGAAAGCTCAATAATGGAAAAGAAGGCTCCATGCGAGCTGAAAACTTGGTTCCTGTTGGAATACAGTTTGGAAATGACCCTCAGGATACCACCAATTTCATCAATCCATATCCTGTCAAACGAACCATTATCAATCCAAATTTAAAGCAAACCAAGATCAATCCTGATTCAACCCAATTGCCACCACAGCATTTGGGCTGGGGGGGAAGATTAGATGGCCCTGTAGATTTAAACACTTCCTCCTGCATGTCTTGTCATGCTACTGCTGAATTTCCACAAGTAGCTCCATTGGTTCCAAAAGAAGCCTTTATTGGAGACACCAACGCCATGGGACAATTGACAAAACTGACAGAAACACAAGCGGAAGCATTCAGAAAATATTTCCAAAATTTAAGATGTGCCACCCCTTACACTGACAATGCCACTTCCTGTGATTTCTCTCTGCAGGTTTCACTTGCACTTGGATATTTCACGGAATGGAAAGATGAAGATGTAGCAGGTTATTGGACCAGTGAATACGAACGATTACCGGTGATGATGAACCGTGATGGATCCCCAAAAGTAGAACCAAATGAACCCCAACAACCATGAGCCAATATTTAGAAGAACAAAAAGAAAGATTACAAAATAACATCAATCACATCGTGGTATTGATGCTGGAAAATAGATCTTTTGACAACTTATTGGGTTGGTTGTACTATGACGAAAAGCCCTGTAATAATCAGGAATTTGAAGGGTTAAATGATGGTCTTTGGAACCCATTGGATAACATCGATTCAGATGGTATTCCATTTATTGAAAAAGTGGGAGTGGAGCAGAATGGAGCAAAAAAATATAAATACGGAAGAGAAGTAGATAATCCCGTGAATTTTTGCCTTCCAGATCCAGATCCGGGAGAAGGCTTTAAAGACACCAATTATCAACTATTTAGTTTCTACCAGGTAGCTGAGAACTATACCCCGGCTCCTGTCAATATGGGCTTTGTTCAAAATTATCAAAATGCCATGTTGTACGGAGCATATAGCTTTGGTGACAACCCTACTAATCCGAGGGATATCATGAAGTGTTACACACCTGCACAGACTCCAGTACTATCCGGACTGGCCAAAGGATTTGCAGTTTGTGATCAATACCACTGTTCTGTCCCAAGTCAAACCTTGCCTAATCGAAGTTTTGTCCACGCAGCTACTTCAGGTGGCAATGTCAATAATTCACCCAATGCTTTTTGTGATCAGAAAACCATTTACAATCAGATCCAAGATGCCATTGACACCCAAAAGCGAACCGATTTAAGTTGGGGAATTTTTGGAAACAATTTGATGCCAACCTCGGAGCGAAAGAAAGAGGAAGATGCTGCAGGAGAATTTGAAAAGGATTACTTCTCCCTGACCAGACTCTGTATGACCGAATTACATGATTCAAAATACGATTCCAATTTTGGGACATTAGATCAATTTATTCAGAAATGTCAGGAAGGTAATCTACCCAGTTACTCATTTTTAGAGCCTACCTATGGGGGAGATGATCAAAATGATCAACACCCACCAAATGATATCAGACCTGGGGAACAATTAATTGCTGAGGTCTACCATGCAATCAAAAACTCTAAGGTATTTGATTCCACCTTACTGATCATTACCTATGATGAACATGGAGGATGTTATGATCATGTAGCACCTCCCGGAGAAGCCAAAAACCCTGATCCAACTAATACTCCAGGACAAGATGGCTTCCTTTTTAATCGATTTGGTGTGAGAGTTCCCTGTGTATTAATCAACCCTTACATATCAGAAGGGCTTATTGCCAGACCCAGTGGCTATGTTCCATATGACCATACCTCCATTATCAAGACCGTTCAGGAATGCTTCCAATTGGAAGGAAACTTAACAGAACGTGATAAAGCAGCACCAAGCTTATCAGGAGTCTTGACACTTTCAAAGGCAAGAACTGATTTTCCTGAGGTAACTCCTTTGGCTTGGGATACAAAAGTCGATGTATCTCATGTAAATGATTTACATAGAACCATGGCCAAAATAGTGAATGACTTGAGTGGTATTCCTCAAAAAGAACAAGAAAGTACCCTCACTTACCTTCAGAAGAATTTTAAGAAACTTTTTATCACAAGACCGGCAAGTTCTTAAACTGCTAGAGCTTCCTTTTTAACATTCAATACCATGAACAATAGCGTTTCATTTTTCCTCAATGGAGAAGAAGTTACCATTACCAACCCAAAACCTGACTTACTCTTATTGGATTATTTACGATCCAATGAAGTAGGACTAACTGGAGCCAAAAAAGGATGTGGCCAAGGGGGGTGTGGTGCTTGTACTGTCATTTTATCTACCTGGAATGAAAAAAATCAGGCAGCTGAACACAAGTCAATCAATTCATGCCTAAGGCCGGTTTGCGCCTTGGGAGGGATGGCTATCACCACTATTGAAGGTACGGGAGGTATTAAAAGACCAGAAAACAAACATTTGACTTTTACACCTTCTTCCTCAAGGGGAGCCTCTAATTTAGCTGTAACAGCCCCTCCGGCTTGGAATAAAAACAAAGCAGATCTACTTGATTCCAGTACTAGTAGAAAAGAAAAAGTTAGGCAGCAGTTAGCATCAATTTCAACTAATTCCATCTCATCCAACTGTTTATCTGAGCAGGAAAATCAAGATCTGCATGAGGGGATAAATCCAGTAGCCCACCGCTTGGCGGTCAACAATGGAACTCAATGTGGGTATTGCACGGTGGGATTTGTCATGAATATGTCGGCATTTTTAGCAGCAAACCCTTCACCTACAAAAAAGGAAATTGAATCAATTTTCGATGGAAATATTTGTCGATGTACGGGATATAGATCTATCCTCACTGGAATGAAAACTTTTGCCTCTGATTGGAGTGCGGAAGATGAGGCACAACGAATGAAGTGCCTAACTGAGGATAAATGTCAACAAGTCCTTGTTCATGAGTCCATCAACATCCCTTTTCCAAAAGCTGCAAAGATGGCATTACCGCCTATTTCTATCCTAAACTCCACGCAGAAATGGCTTAGCCCAGAGACTGTGGATGAGTTGAAAGATATATTGAGAAAGAACCCGCCTGATACCACCCAAATCGTTTTTGGAAATACATCCTTTGGGGTTTATGCCGAAGAGTTCCCCAAATTCAAATTATTCGTCGATATCAAATTAATTCCTGAACTATATGGGATTTCCAAAAGTGAGAAAGGACTTGAAGTAGGTGCTTCTACCACATACTCTGAATTATTAACCCATTTAGACCAGCTCATCAAAAAAGAAAATTTAGCTCCAACTTCTAGAATTGGAGCTATTCAATATATGGTCCATAGAACAGCTGGAATGATTGTTAGAAACGCGGCATCCATTGCAGGAAATACCATGCTTGAATTAAAACATATTCAAAGTGGCCCACCTTTTCCATCGGATTTATTTACGGCGCTCTTTGGAACGGATTCTGAAATCAGGATTTTAAGGGTGAAGTCAGGCAAAGAATCTCGAATCAAGATTTCAGTTTTGATTCAGCAGTTATTAAAAGCACCTGAAATGGTACATGATCTAATCATTTTGGGATATTTCATTCCTTTTGGAAATGCAAATGAGGTGACCTTATCTCAAAAAGTAGCTCTGAGAGAAGTGAATTCCCATTCTATTGTTAACAATTGTACCAGAATAGAACTTGACCAGAATTTAAAAGTAAAAGAAGTTTCCATCGTATTTGCTGGAATTGCCCCTGTTGCTTGGAAAGCTTCTAGTTCAGAACAATGGTTAAAGGGCAAGACCTTAGACTTAGACCTGTTACCCAAATTGACTACAATCCTAAGAAGAGAAGTTCAAAAGGAGTTGAATCAATGGGAAAGTCAAGGAAGATATGAGTCCATTCCATCCGAGGGCTTTACCGATGAGTACAAAACCAACTTGGCAATTTCATTTCTATATAAAGCAGTAATCAGGACTCTTTTAGAAAAATCAACCCAGGGGGTGCCAACTGATCTTTCATCAGCAGGAGATATTAATTGGGGAAACTGGGGTTTAAGTAATGGAACCCAATCATATGAAATTCAGGACTTTAAAAAACCTCTTTCTCAACCATACATCAAGTTAATGGCTTTTCATCAAGCCATGGGGCAAGTACATTATACGCATGAGATTCCGCTACCTCCTGTGGGTAAGAATGCTGCATTTATTCAATCCAAAAAATCCCTTGCCAATTATCATTTTATAAACCCTGACTCGAAAGAGAATATTAATGAAGAAGTTTTGGAACGTATTCTCAGGGATAAGTTTCCTTCCTTTTTTAAGCTGATCAATTCAAAGGATATCCCTGTTGGGGGAATGAACCTGCAGGGGATGGCTTTTGATCAACCTGTTTTTGCTACAGATAACATTCTTTATCCTGGACAAGCCATTGCCATGGTCATCGCACAAACAGAGCAAGATGCCATTGAAATCGCAGAATATGCCTCATGTAATTGCGTAGGCTATTCTCCCATCACTTGGCAAAATGCAGGAAAAGACCAATGGGATAAAAGTTGGGAAGAGCCCATTGTTTCTATTGAGGACGCCATTAAAAAAGGCAGCATTTTTCCAGATTGCCCAAGTACAGCCTCCTTCGTTTCTCATATATGGAAAATCACCAGACCCGGTACGGAGCTGTACTGGGTAAATCTGAAGAGGGACCCTTTGGATAAAACCCCAAATTTAAGGAAAGAGAAAATAGATGGGGCTTCCTGCCTGGTGGTAGAAAACACCCAGATTTCGGGAGAGCAAGTCCATTTTTATATGGAAACTCAAGCCTGCGTAGCATTTCCGGAAGATGATGACCAAATCTTAGTCCATCCCTCTTCCCAAAGTCCCATGGAAATGCACCAAACAGTCGCAAGTACCTTGGCTGCAGAGCATAATAAAGTGAACGTGGACATCCGACAATTAGGAGGGGGGTATGGAGGAAAGACCGAGCAAGCAAAATTTGTTGCTGCTCCGGTAGCAGTAGCAGCCCATGCTTTGAATAGACCAATCCGACTGGCAATGAAGCGGGAACATGATACCGCGATGATAGGAAAGCGTCATGGATATTATGGTCAGTACCAAATTGCTGTAGATCAAGGCAAATTACGGGAAGAGGACCGAGGGATCATCAGAGGCTTACATCTGAAGATCTGGGCGGACGGAGGAGCATTTTATGATTGTTCCTATATCGTATCCAACTGTGTTCAGTTACGAATTGACAATGCCTACAAGGTCAAAAATTTCGAAAGTCAATTAGATGTATGTAGAACCAATAAAGCTCCTAATACAGCCATGAGAGCCTTTGGAGATATACAAGGCAAACTCATTTTAGAAAATGCGATTGATGATGGTGCATTCTCTATCGGAATGGATCCTGTGGAATTTAGAAGGAAAAACATGTATGTAAGAGGGGATGTAACCCCTTTTGGACAGGCCCTTTCCTATTGCTACATGCGGGATGTCTGGAAATATGTGGAAGAAAAAAGCAATTACCGGGAAAAGCTCCAAGAAGTGGATGCATTCAATAAAGCCAATAAATGGAAAAAAAGAGGAGTGTATATGATTCCGGTAAAATACGGTTCCGGTTATAATCTGGTCATGATCGAGCAGGCAGCAGCAATTGTTTCGGTGTATTCTGGGGATGGAAGTGTTTCAATCAATCAAGGAGGAGTAGATATGGGGCAGGGCATGATGACCAAAGTTGAACAAGTTGCCGCATACGTGTTGAATATTCCTATGGAGTTAATTCAAATTCACAGTCCCACTACCAAAAGCATTCCCAATCCCACAAGTACCGGAGGTTCTACCGGAACTGCCTATAATGGAGAAGCAGTGAAGCAGGCTTGTGAGAAAATGCGAAGTAGAATTACCGAATTTGGCTTCAAGCTCTTAAAAGACCATGGAGAAGAATGGTGTAAAGAACAGGGAATTGACTTTTGGAATCATGGCTCAGCAGGTTGGTCTGCTTCCATAAAAAGGCCCATCGATCAACATCCTAAATTAATTTGGCAAAACTTGGTGGCATTAGCCTATCAATATCGAGTAGATTTAATAGCATCATTTACAGCACCGATTCCTGGAGGAACCACTCCAATTCCTGCCATGACCTTCAAACCAAACAGTGAAAACAAGGCGATCCCAGGAATTGATTTAGCCAAGGTACCAAGTACAGCTGGGGTGGTGGACTCCTTTGTAGGATTTACATTTTCTGCAGCATGCTCGGAAGTAGAGGTAGATATTCTCACTGGAGAGGTAAAGATTTTAAAATCTGATATTGTTTTTGATATGGGATGGAGTTTAAACCCTGCCATTGACATAGGTCAGGTAGAAGGAGCATTTGTCCAAGGAGTGGGATATGTATTGACAGAAAAATTGGTCTTTGAACCTAATGGAGAGGAAAAAGGAAGGTTGAATACCTTAAACACTTGGACCTATAAGCCACCGGCGATCACTACCATCCCCTTGGAAATGAATACTTATTTATATCCAAGATCCAACTCTTCAGAAGTGCCTGAAAACCCTAATGGGCTTTTTTCATCCAAAGAAGTAGGGGAGCCTCCTTTGGTTTTGGCCACCAGTGTATTCTTTGCCATAAAATCAGCCATTCGAGCTTCTAGATTGGAACGAGGTCTGTCTGGGTATTTTAAATTAGATGCCCCAGCCACAGTTCAGGAAGTAAGTAGGGTATTGGAAGTAAAGAAGCAGGATTTTAAATAAAATCTTTCCAAATCAACTCAAGACCTCAATAGTGTAGTGCTGTTGAGGTTTTTTTGCATCTGAAATCTTCCAAATCGAAAAGGACTTTCTTACAGCTTGTATTTTCTCTTTATATAAATGGAAATTGCATCCTGCTCATTTTCAGCTAAATTTCTTGACTTAAAAAGACCACCATCCTTATGAAAAAAATCCTTTACGCTTCTCTGGCTCTTCTAGCAGCTTGTACCACTGGTCCTGACATGAAAGAAGAGCAAGTTCGAGAGCATTTTATCAAAGTAGATGAAATCAATCCTGCCATTCGTCCAGGGGATAATTTCTTCATGCATGTCAATGGCACTTGGTATGATACCGTCAAAATAGCTGATGATCAAGTAGGAGTAGGCTCCTATTCCTTTTTAAATATTCCCCAAAAACAGTTATTGGAAAATATTTTAACTGAAGTATCAAAAGAAGCGCATCCCAAGGGGAGTATTGAACAAAAAGTAGGGGATTTTTATGCCTCTGGAATGGATACAGCTGCCATTAATGCGAGAGGCTATGAACCCATTATTCCAATTTTAGAGCAAATTGAGGCTATCAGCCGCCTTTCCGACCTACACCAATTTGTAACTTCTGAATTGAAGTCAAATAATCAAACCCTGATTGGGTTAAGAATATCTCCTGATGATGAGAACAGTAGCATCAACATTGTTCATCTCAGCCAAACTGGTATAGGCTTACCTGACAGGGATTACTACTTCAATACTGATTCCTCTACCATTGGTATTCAAAAGGCATATCAACATTACCTGGCCACCCTATTTCAATTGACTGGTAGTACAGAAACAGAGGCTACTAACGCCGCTGAAAAGACTTATGAGCTAGAGAAATCCTTGGCAGAATCCCATAAGACTAGAATCCAGCGCAGAGTTGTAAAAGAAAACTACCATAAGTTGTCTGTAGATGATATTGAAACAGAAAACGGGAACATTGGTCTACAAGCTATTCTAACGGAGTTAGGTCTTTCTGCAGATTCTGTCGATGTTAGGCAACCTGCATATTACAATAAGTTAAACGCCATGCTTGGCTCAGTTCCACTGGAAGATTGGAAAACCTACCTGAAAGCGAGCACATTGGTCAACTATGCAGATATCTTAAGTACCCCTTTCGAAAATGCAGCTTTTGAATATTCGAAGGTTGTTTCTGGACAATCCACTCAATTGACTCGAGCACAACAAATGGTACAGAAAGTGGACAGACAGTTGGGTTTTGACTTGGGACAATTATATGTCAAAAGATACTTCAATGAAGATGCAAAACAACGTGTTTTAACCCTTGTCAATAACCTCCAAAAGGCATTCGAAAGTAGAATCAATAAGCTGGATTGGATGAGTGACAGTACTAAAACTCAAGCAAAAGAAAAGTTGTATTCCATTACCAAAAAGATCGGTTACCCTGATGAATGGAGAGAATACAAGGTCTCCATTGACAAGAACAACTACTTTGAAAACGTCATAGCCCTTAGAAAAGACGAAAGTCAATATCAGTTGGCTAAATTTGGAAAAGCCCCAAATAGAGCTGAGTGGGGAACCACTCCAAGCACTGTAACAGCTTATTACAATCCCTCATTAAACGAGATCGTCTTTCCAGCCGGGATTCTTCAATACCCTTATTTTGACTTCTATGCGGATGATGCTGTGAACTATGGAGGAATTGGAATGGTGATTGGACATGAATTGACTCATGCTTTTGATGATCAAGGTTCTCAGTTTGATAAAGATGGAAATGTAAAAAATTGGTGGACAACAGAGGACTATGAAAAATTCAAGGCCAAAACTCAGCAATTGATCGATCGCTATGACACCTATACGGTATTAGATTCTGTTCACATTAAAGGAGCCATGACCATTGGGGAAAATACAGCAGATAATGGAGGAATCTACATCGCTTACGATGCATTTAAACTCACAGAACAAGGGCAGGACACTACCAAGATAGATGGGTATACCCCAGATCAACGTTTTTGTCTATCTATTGCCAATATTTGGAGAGTGAAAGTGAGGGATGAGTATATGAGAACCTATGTCAATACCAATTCCCACTCCCCAGCTATGTGGAGAGTCAATGGTCCTCTGATGAATTTTGAACCATTCTATCAAGCTTTTGACATTCAGCCCGGGGACAAAAACTTTAAACCTGAAGAGCAACGGATTAAAATCTGGTAGGTAAAAAAAAATCATAAATGCTGTTTTTCGAAAGGCGAACTCTTCACTAGTAGAGTTCGCCTTTTTAGGATCCATCCCATATCATGGGCTACAAGGAAAGAAATGTTCAAGTCACTTTCCTTAATTTTTCGATTTTCTTATACATTCTTTTTAAAAATTCTTTTGGAATTAAGGAGACATAGCTTTCTTTGTTAAAACCCATTTTTCTTCAAATGAAAATTAGCCTAAACATATTACCTAGCCTTTTCTTACTGGGAACCTTCTTTATAGTTCAATCTTCCTATTCCCAAACGGATTGGCTTTTGGATAATTCGACGTACAAAGCCAGAATTATTGAGGGAACCGAAGAATTGGAACTTACAAACGGCTTGGTCAAAAGAGTGATTAAAATATCCCCAAATGCCGCAACCATTCGACTGGATAATTTAACAAGTGGAGAATCCTATTTAAGGGGAGTAAAACCGGAAGCAGAAGTTCAGATCAACGGAGTTAATTACGAAGTAGGTGGATTGAATGGACAGCCTAACTATGCATTTTTGAAAGAAGAGTGGATCAAGGACCTTCATAATTCCAACGCAGCCATGCAATTTAATGGCTACGAAATCCTGGAAACAGAAACCCCATTTGAATGGGCTAAAATACGTTATGGTGATTTGGACAGACCCTGGCCTCCAAAAGGGGTTCACCTTCGATTGGATTTCAAACTACCTGAACAAAACAAGTTATTAGAATCTAATGACCCTCTTCCAAGTTTTCTTGGCAGGAAAAAAATCTATTCCACTGAATTCAATGAACTAGACCCAACTTGGAGCACTCATGAATCTACCTCACATCCAAGATCCTCGTTTGAAAATGAGGGGAAAATAGGTGAGATCTACACCCTCCAAAACTCTGCAGTATATGTAGAGCGGAAATTGGAAGAGGATACCAAAATCATTGAAGCCACCTTTAGTACAGGTACAGATCAATCCAAAGAATATGGTCCTGGGATCACCTTGGTATGGCCTGATCAAACTATCAAATTTTTCTTAAGACCGGGTGGAAATTCCTATGATGATGGAATTCCTATGTTTGGACTTTGGAACGGCAAAGAACAAATCAGGGCTGCTGGAGGAAGACAAAAACTGGATCTTTCTACTCCTTGGTCTTTAAGATTTCGTGTCACAGAAAAGGCAGTGTATTGTGAAGCCAAACCAAAAAATGGCGGCTGGATGACCATTGAAACCCTTCCTGCTTTTTCAAGTATGCCAACCCATGTTAGGATTGGAAAAAGTGATGGAAATGGAAACCCACAGGATGGGGATGAATTAGGGGAATTGGTTCGCCTACAAGTCTTGGATTTTGCCCTATATGGTTCAATAGATCAATCTGTAAAAAACAGTTTACAACCTGGAGATGTAACGGTATCCGTACATTACGAATTGTATGATGGTATCCCTGTATTCGGAAAATGGATAACTGTCAAAAATCAAAGTCCAAAGGATATCAATCTAGATGAATTTACCAGTGAGATCATTGCTGCAGTAGAATATGAATCCAAAGTTGAAGTAAGAGAAAATACAGTTTTTAAAAAACCCAATATTCATGTAGAAACGGATATGGCGTTTGCTAGTATGTCAGCCGATGATGCAAATGCACATTTGGTAAAATGGTTACCGGATCCTGACTATTCTACTCAAGTAAACTACCTAAGACAGACCCCTAGCTTATTGAAGGTCAGCCCAGAATATGGTCCAGATCAAACCATTGCCCCAGGAGAGGAATTTACTTCCTTCCGAACTTTTGTGTTACCTCATGATAGTTATGATCGGGAAAGGAAAGGTCTTGCGATGAGAAGGATGTATAAAACTCTTGCCCCTTGGACTACAGAAAATCCCTTGATGATGCATGCTCGATTTGCAGATTGGAAACGGGTGAAAACAGCCATTGATCAAGCTTCAGAAGTGGGATTTGAAATGGTCATTTTGACTTTTGGAAGTGGATTTAACATAGAAGACGATAGCGAAGAGTATCTTGCAGAAATGAAGCGATACGCGGATTATGCCAAAAGTAAAGGAGTAGAGATAGGAGGCTATTCCTTGCTCGCTTCCAGAAGTATCGATGCTTCAACTAATGTGGTCATGCCAGAAGGGATGAGACCTACTTTTGGAAACTCTCCTTGTATAGAAAGTGAATGGGGACAAGCCTACTTCCGGAAGCTATATAACTTTTATGAAAAATCCGGTTTTACCTTATTGGAACATGATGGTTCTTATCCTGGAGATGTTTGTGCTTCGGAAGATCATCCCGGGCACAAGGGATTGAATGATAGTCGTTGGAATCAATATCGTACCATTTCCAATTTCTACAAATGGAGCCGATCAAAAGGCATATATCTGAATATTCCCGATTACTATTTCATGACAGGAGGAAGTAAAATTGCGATGGGTTACCGGGAGGTTAACTGGAGTCTGCCAAGAAATGAGCAATTGGTTCATGCCCGTCAAAATATCTATGATGGTACCTGGGAGAAGACTTCTACCATGGGTTGGATGTTTGTTCCCTTAACCGAATATCACGGAGGAGGAGAAGCTGCTACCATCGAACCATTAAACGAACATTTGGCGCATTACGAAATGATGATGGCCAGTAATTTAGGTGCAGGTGTTCAGGCCTGTTATCGGGGACCTCGACTTTTTGATTCAGAAGAAACCAAAAACATGGTAAAAGGCATGGTAGGTTGGTACAAGGAACATCGTCAGGTTTTGGAAGGAGATATCATCCATCTGAAAAGAGCTACTGGCAACGATCTGGATTATTGGCTGAATGTCAACCCTTCTGGAGAAGAGAAAGGTATGTTGGTGGTGTATAACCCTACCAATCAAGAGATTACCAAAAAGATAAAAGTACCTCTCTACTATACGGGGCTTACCGATGAAACCAGAATCACCACCAAATCAGGAGATTCCACCAATCTTCGTCTAAACCGTGATTATTCGGTAGAAATTGAAGTAACTGTACCAAGTAATGGTGATTCTTGGGTATTGTTTCAATAAAAAAAGAAATACGATTTAAAAAGAACTTAGAAACCATTTCTGGAAAGTTTGACCTTCCGAATGATTCCAATCTGATTAAATCGTATTCCTTCTTGCCAGTTGTTTAGAATCAACCGAACTTCTTCATCAGCTGGTAAGTAAACTGAACAATTTCTTTGTAATTCTCTTTGGAGATTTTCTCATCAATTCCATGAAATCTTTTCATTCCATCCGGAGAAATGCGAATAGGGTAGAATCTATAAACTCCTTCAGAAATTCCATAAAAATAACGGGCATCGGTACCTCCGCCAATTAATCCCGGAACAACTACTGTTTCAGGAAATACCGAACGGATAGTGGCTTCCAAGAACTTATAGGCCTCCGAATCAATGCTGGAAGAAGGAGAGGGGTTGGTCAAAAAACCTACAGGCTCCACCCGCACTTTATCGCTTACGATAGATTCAATATGAGCTTGAACAGATTCAATGGTCTCTCCAGGTAATATCCTAAAATTAATAGTCGCCTCAGCCACAGTAGGTATCACGTTATTTTTTACTCCTCCATCAATGATGGTTGGTGCTGTCGTAGTGTGGGAATTAAGTCCTCGCAAAATAGGTCCTTGCAATAACCAAGGATTGGCAAAAGCAAGCTTTTGCATGAAGGGCAATTCTGGACCTAAATAGTCTAATTGGTATTGAACCGGTTCCACCATTCGATAAGGCAATTGGTTATTTTCCAAATCCACAATAGACTGGGCCAACATACCGATGGTGTTTTCTCGAGGAGGAGCAGAGCTGTGTCCTCCAGTCGTTTCCACAATCAACCGAAAAGAAGCGAACCCTTTTTCTGCCACATTGATCATGGATATGGGCTGATCCACACCGGGAACCATTCCTTCGGTAATCATTCCTCCTTCATCCAACGTAAATGCAGCTGATATTCCTTGTTGTTCAAAGTATTCAGCAATTTTTGCGGCACCTTTTCCACCTCCTACTTCCTCATCATGACCGAATGCAAAATAGATCGTCTGGGAAGGCTTAAAACCTTCCTTGATAAGCATTTCTGCACTTTCCAATAAAGCAATCAAAGAAGATTTATCATCTAAGGTACCTCGACCAATAATATGATCAGTAGTAATTCTTCCTTCAAATGGGGGTGCTTCCCACATTTCCATAGTTGGTACGTCTACTGGAACCACATCCTGATGAGACATCAGAATAATTGGTTTTTTGGTAGCGTCTGAACCTTCCCATTTATACAACAGACTGTATTGATTGATTTTGGTCAGATCCATGGTTCCATGAACTTGAGGAAAGGTTTCTGCTAAATAAGCGTGAAAACCATTGAATGCAGCAGAATCAGGAATGGCATCTTCGCTGAAAGAAATGGTTTGAAATTGGATGGCCCCGGAAAGATGATCAAAAACATCCTCAGAAATGGCTACTTCTTGAATAGGCTGAGGTTCTACTTGTTTAGAACTTAAACGAAAGGTGTTAAAGAGAAGAATAGCAATTACAATAATGGCCAAAACAAATACGGCCAAAAACAGCTTTTTTACAATTTTCATAGATGGTGGGTTGCTTGTAAAGTTGATGGTTTATGGAATATAGGGATAAGCCTTAGAAAATCGCACGATAGCCAAGGGAAATCAGTATCTATTGAAAATACTGTTTCTCAACTATTTAAATACTATTCGATCAAAATTTGATATTTTCATGGGAATAGTAATTCTATGACATCCTTTTTGAACGAGCAGTTTTTCCAATTGAGTAAGCGTGAAAAGTTTTACGCCATTCTAGTCACAAGCCTATTTTTCAGCTTGTTTATGCTGTTTTTTCAACCCTTCGGCGTTAATAACTATGACCCTAAGGAGGAGATAACTCCACTTTTTACAATCACCATGTTCGGCCTGGGAATATTGGTTTGTATCATATTGTTAATAAACGAGTTTGTGCTTTTCCCTTTAATTTTTAAAAATGAAGTTTATAAATGGCACATCCTTCTTTGGTTACTCTGGACAAATGTGTATACAGCTACCTTTATTTTTTTAGCCTACAACTATTTAGGAAGTTGGCATGACTTCCATTGGAAAAGCTGGTTTGACTTTATTGGAAACTTCACCACTGTTAGCATCATCCCTTTAGTAGCCATTTATTTCTATGCAAAAATTCAGCAGGTCCAACATCGCTCAGAGACTTCCATCGATCATGAAAAAGAGGGAATAAAAATCATTCAAATTCCTTCAGAAAGCCAAAGTGAGATTAAGTCATTCGCTTTGGAAAGCCTACTTTATCTGGAGCCCGAAGACAATTATGTGGCAATACATTATTTACATCAGGAAAAAGAAGAGAAAACATTGGTAAGAACTACATTGAAAAAAATTGAAGACCTAAACCTTCATCCTGCATTGGTTCGATGTCATCGTTCCTATACCATTAATCTTTTCCATTTAGCAAACTATGAAGGGAATAATCAGCAAGGGATGATCAAGTTGGACCATGTTGCAAAGTCGATTCCAGTATCTCGATCCTATGCTTCCAACTTATTGTTACAATTAAAATAAGTCATTGAACCCAAATACCAGAATTTCACCCCAAAGGTGTCAAATACTGTAACGAGGAAGGATTTTTTCCGGTCCAAGAGAAAAAACATATCTCTTATGAAAAATCTACCAGCATTTCGAACACCTAACATTTGGACGAATGTCCTGTCTCTGTTTATTTCTCTCACGTTCATGATCGTGTGGCTTCCTTTTATCAGATCACTATTTGATGGAACATCCTATGCCTGGGGGACAAATTATTTCGGTCTAACGATACATGGGGCAGGAGTCACTCCTTCCTTCATTTTCCTCATTTTCCAAATGAGTTTATATGCCACTGTCATTTTTGGACTTTATCGAATGAAAAACAGAAAACTATATGGAGGCTTGCTGGGTATTTGGTGGCTGAATGTATTTGGCAACTTACTATTCGACATCCTAAAAAATGGGGACACCATGTTTCATGGAGACACCCTGAATGTTCATGTCTCCATCAGTACCCTTGTTTTGCCTCTTGCCTCCATCGCGCTTTTATTGATAATTATGGTACTTGGGACAGAAAAAGAAGAATCATTTATTCCATGGACTCAAAAAAACAGGACCTTGCTTTATTTGTTTTTAGGAATGTTACCCATCCTATTTTTATTGCTTTCCACAGGCACACCTAGCGGTACCAGCGACCAAATAGGCGTATTATTGGCTATCATGCAATGTTTTTACATCCCATATATTTTTAAGCCATATGGATATAAAAATGTTCTTGAAACCTCTTTTATAAAATAAGCTTATCAATTAGCATCGTGGTTCTGAATAAACAAGAATCACGATGCGTTTGAATTGATTTTCATGAAATCATTTTCCTATCCCTAACTTCCTTTTGAAAGTCCTTATTTTTTTCAACGGATGATTTCTAATAAATCTTCGTAGCAACCATGGTGAAAAGCGATTCAGCCAAAGCGTAAAACCTTCAGCACCTCCCACATAAAATTCCTCCTTGCCTTGTTGAATAGCGCCAATCATTTTCTTGACTGCCTTTTCTACTGGATAGGCATTTTTAAAAGCCATTTCCACTTTTCCATAATTTTCTCCTTGCCCTAATACAGCATGAGCTGTGATTTCTGTCTGAATAATTCCAGGGATAATCAACGTAATTCCAATACCAGAATCCACTAACTCACTTCTAAATGATTCATAAAAACCATGCAAAGCATGTTTGGGAGCAGCATATGCAGCTAATTTAGGAACGCCATATTTCCCGGATAAACTACTGATTACCACCATCTGTCCCTTGCCTTGTTTTTTAAATTGGGGTAATAATAATTTGCTTAAGGTGATAGGACCTAAATAATTGATATTCATTAGTTTTTGATCAATTTCCAAAGCAGTATTTCTTACAAAATCCCGGACTGCTATACCAGCATTGTTCACAAGAATATCCACACGTCCAAAATAGGACAGGGCCTTTTGAACCTTTTCTGGAAGTTCAGGTAGTTTTTCTAAATCAAGAGGAAGGACTTTTGCCGAACCAGGATTTCTAGGCAGTTGGGCATTGACTCTCTTCAACTTCCCTACATTTCTAGCTGAAATAATCAATTGAGCCCCCAGCTTTGAAAATTGATAACACATCTCTTCCCCAATCCCGGATGATGCTCCGGTAATCCAAATTACTTTTCCCTGAAAATGTGAATTCGATTTCATCCCTTAGATTAATTCACCACAAATTACTGATGTTCAGTTAAATATAAGCAAACCCTAAGATCTAGCCCCATTTCATTACCAAACCTAATGCGTATGTCCGAATATACATCCATACCTCAGTAATCTACATTCATTAATACATGGGCCGATGAGATCAGCCAGATTTGAAGAAAAAAAAGATGAATACTTTCAAATTATTGTTGGCAACAGTCCTACTTCTATTATTCGGAGCTATTAGTTATGGACAATCTGGATTTCAGGTGAAAGGTAAGGTTCAGGGCCTTCAAGCAGATTCATTGTCAGTGCTGCATTTTGATACACCTTCTGCACCAAGATTTGAAAAAATCCCTGCCTTTAACGGTGATTTTCAATTCTCTGGAAAAGCTGAGTTCCCCTATTTTGTTCAGATAATTTACCTGACTGAAGATGGTACGAATAGAAAGCTGACTGAATTTATGCTGGAGAATTCTAACCTCTTGATTGCAGGAGAAACAGCTCATTTTGATAGCATACGGGTAATCGGTTCCTCATCCAATACCATTCTGAAATCCTACCTGGAAGAGGACAAAGCGCTCCTGAAGCATTGGGATGATTTAAAAGAGATCTATGACCGATCGAAGGAATCTGGAGACCTTTCTACCACTGGAATAATTGCTAAAAAATTAAACCAGATAACCCAAGTAGACCGGAAAGCCCTTTTAAAAGAGTATGTAAAAAGGCATAAGGAGCAAATGGTTGCCGCCTTACTCCCGAATTTTTGCCTACTCGTTGATCAATTGACTCCTGAAGATTATTTAGATCTATATGCTTCCCTTTCAATTCCTATCCAGCAATCCATCTACGGGCAGGAATTATTACTCAAATCCAAATTAAAATAAAAACCATATTTTCACAGAAGTGCAGGTTCCAAGAAGCTGTCTATGTGGATAACACACGATCCAAAAATGAAAAAATTACTCTTTAGCATCTATTTATTACTACATGCTTTCAGCTTGCAAGCACAAGTACACTTTGTAGAAAAAGGAAAACTTAAAGTAGGAATCCGGGTTTACAAGGATCAAATAAACTATCCAATTGATAGCCTATGTGATGGCTTTGAGCCTGAAACCAACTTACCCATCAATTTGATTATTCCTGATGGTAGTTCACTCGGCATCAATACAGATTCTATCCAATCCACCGACATCGCTTTAGTCGTCAATAACAAACTTCAGTACATCAATAGACCAGAAGTAAAAATGAATGGGTTCAGCATGAGTTCTTCTCCCGGATCCGAGCAGAGCTATGTATTTATTGATGAACAAGTAGGAGATACGCTGGCCATCACATGGAAAGTCGAATATTCCTCTTTGGAACTATCTGATCTTTATCCTGGGGAATACTTTAGCAACTTTGTCGCCTATCAGTTTCAAAACATCTTTTCATCGTATCCCGATTCTTCCCAATACAATTGGTCAGATGTAGAGTATGTGGATGAACTGAATGAGAGGGGATTGCCCGTTAATCCATCATTCCCCTACAAGGATAATGGACTTTACTTTGTGGTAGATCAATTAACTGAAGATGCAAAGGTTCAACTAATTGGTTTTCATGAAAGTCTACAGGGATATGACCCGGAAAATCCATTTGCCCTTTTTCTATATGAAGATCTTTCTCCAGGTGATTATATCTTTTATGTCCAACCATTTGAAGGTGCTTCTGAAGAATTATCACTTAGATATCCATTCACAATCCTAAAGCCATGGTGGCTGGAGACTCCAACCCTGATCGGTGCTTCAGTCCTAGTAGTAATCTTGATAGGAGGTATTTTATTCATTGCATATAGAAACAAACAAGAGAAACAAAAACAGCAACTCGAATGGGCTAAGCAATTGACAGAAGCAGAATTAAAAGCAATCCGAGCACAACTGAATCCTCATTTTTTGTTTAATGCTTTGAGTTCCATTCAAAACTTAGTGAGTCAGCAAAAGAATGAAGCTGCGAATACTTACATCACAAAATTGTCCAGGCTCTTACGGGAAGTCTTATCTGCTTCGAACAGCCAGTTTCATGAATTGGAACAGGAATTAAACCTTACTCAACTCTACCTGGAACTGGAGCAACTTCGCTTCTCATTTACAAGTCGAATCCAAATTTCTGAACGGGTATCACTCCATCAATTGGTTCCTGTGATGCTTCTTCAACCCTATGTAGAAAATGCAGTAAAACATGGAGTTGCAGGAATGGGTAAAAATGGAGTTATTCAAATTGATATTCAGCAACAAGATCATTTGCTACTTATAGATATTTTGGATAATGGATCAGGCTTATCAAAACCAACTACTGCTTCTTCAGGATTGCATTTGAGTGAGGAAAGAATCCGAAATTTAAATAATTTATATGCGGGTGAGGCATCTGTCGAAATCAAAAACAGAGAAGACGGGGTTGGAGTCCAAGTTCGAATAAAACTACCTCTGGAATAATGAAATACCATGCATTATTGATCGATGATGAGGAAGGCAATCGTGAATTACTAACACGATTGCTGGAACAGCATTGTCCAGGAATAGGGTTTATAGATCAAGCAGCTTCTGCAACAGAAGCCTTGGATAAAATCCAGTTAACGAAACCAGACGTGGTGTTCTTAGATATTGAAATGCCGGGGGGAAGTGGGTTTGATTTTCTCAATGAAGCAGGAGGTATTGACTTTAAAATCATCTTTGTTACTGCTTATGATTCCTATGCCCTAAGAGCCATCAAGTACAGTGCATTGGATTATTTGCTGAAACCAGTTGACCCGAAGGAATTGATCCATGCAGTAGAGAAGTTGGAGGAACAAATAGGGCAACAAGAAAAAATTGACTTGTTATCCTATAACTTAAGTCATGACCAAGATCGGAGAATTGCACTAGCTACTCAGGATGAAGTCATTTTTGCCAGGGTGAGTGACATTATCCGTTTACAAGCAGAGGCAAACTATACCAAAGTTTTCATGGAAAATGAACCCCCGGTATTACTTTCTGGGAATCTGGGGCATTTTGAAAAGTTATTGAAAGACCAACGTTTTTACCGTACGCACCAATCACACTTGGTCAATATGAAACATGTTCGAAAATATGTAAAGACTGAAGGCGGGTATTTTTTGATGGATGATGGGAGCCAGGTACCCATTGCCCGGATGAAACGGGATGAATTGAAAAGACTTTTTACTTAAATCCCACATTTAGAAGAATTGATATTCAAAAAATATTTCGCCGGAAAAGGGTATTTATTCAACAGCTTTTCAATAAAAATGCTCGCTGAAAAAAATCAGCGAGCATTTTCTAATGGAGTATTGTAAACTGATTACTGATTGCTTCCATTGTCTACAGCCTTAGCTTCCTCTACCAATTGCTCATTTCCATCTGCAAGCCCAGCAGCAATAAAGGCATCAATCTCCTTATTTCTTTCTTGACCTTTGTGTAACAGAACGCCTAATGTAATCATCGCTCCGATGCGGGTTCCCACTTTTTTTGCGGCAGTTCCAAACAAAGGCTCCAATTCTTCATAAGTTACCTGCTCAGCAAGTTTAGCGATATCTGCTCTGGCAGCAGCCAGTTTATCGCCAGAGAGATTGGTGTATTTTTTCGCTATTTTCTGAATTTCATTAATAGCCGAACGTTGACCTTGTGCTTGACCGGCATTGGGATTAGCTTGTTTGGCCGGTTGAGTTGATTGAGGTGCCGGAGTAGCATTTTGCTTGGCCCAAGAATCTCTCAAACCCACTGTTTTATTAAATACCAATTGCTCTGCTTTACTGTCTTTATCAAGTGTAAAGTAGCCCAAACGTTGGAATTGGAACTTATCACTTAAGCTGGCATCTTTCAAGTACGGTTCCAAATATGCTTCTTTGATTACGTTTAAGGAGTTAGGGTTGACAAACTCCATAAAATTCTTGTCTTCATGACTATCTGGAGCTTCATCCAAAAACAAACGATCGTATTCACGAACTTCTGCTTTAATGGCATGTTGAATCGAAACCCAATGCAAGGTTCCTTTTACTTTTCTGGTACTCGCTTCGGTACCACTTCCAGATCGAGAATCCAAATCAGCAGTACAGTGGATTTCCGTAATATTTCCGGCAGCATCTTTTACCACAGACTCGCCTTTAATGATGTACGCACTTTTTAGACGAACCTCATTTCCCAATGTTAAACGGAAATACTTACTTCCGGCATTTTCCTTAAAATCTTCGCGTTCTATATACAGTTCTCTTGAAAAAGGAACTTCATGAGTACCAGAATTTGGATCTTCTGGATTGTTTTCTGCCTGGAGCATTTCTGTTTGCCCTTCAGGATAGTTAGTAATAACCAGTTTTACTGGATCCAACACCGCCATCACACGTGTAGCCGTTTTATTTAGATGTTCCCGGATGCAATATTCCAATAAAGAAACATCGGTTACAGAATCACGCTTTGATATACCAGATAGTTCACTGAAATGTCTGATGGATTCTGGGGTATAGCCCCTTCTTCTCAATCCAGAAATGGTAGGCATACGAGGATCATCCCATCCAGAAACCGTTTTGGTCTGAACCAGTTCGAGCAATTTCCTCTTGCTCATTACCGTGTAACTCAAGTTTCTTCTGGCAAATTCCCGTTGCTTTGGTCTTAACTTTTTCGGATCTACAATTTGATCTAAAAACCAATCGTATAATTCCCGGTGCATTTTAAACTCCAGGGTACATAAAGAATGCGAAATCTGTTCTATGTAATCAGATTCTCCATGAGTCCAATCATACATCGGGTAGATACACCAATCAGATCCGGTCCTATGGTGCGCTTTTTTCACAATTCTGTACAAGATCGGATCCCGCATGAGCATATTAGGAGAAGCCATATCAATTTTTGCACGGAGCACATAACTACCCTGCTCAAATTCTCCGGCTTTCATCCGTTCGAACATGGCTAGGTTTTCTTCCACCGAATTGTCTCGATAAGGACCTGCCACTCCAGGCGTTGTTGGTGTGCCCTTTTGCTCAGCCATGGCTTCCGCAGATTGACCATCAACATAGGCTTTTCCTTCTTTGATTAATTGGACAGCCCAATCATATAATTGCTGAAAATAATCCGAAGAATAGCATTCTGTTGCCCATTTGAAGCCCAACCATTGAATATCGTACTTAATGGCATCCACGTATTCCTGCTCTTCTTTGGCAGGATTGGTATCGTCAAAACGAAGATTTACAGGTGCATTATGCAGTTCACCGAGCCCAAAATTCAGGCAAATGGAGGCAGCATGACCAATATGTAAATAACCATTTGGCTCAGGAGGGAAACGAAAACGAAGCTTCTCCTTTGGAAAGCCAGCAGCTAAATCGTCTTCAATGAGTTGTTCTAGAAAATTGAGTGATGCGGATTCTTCAGTCATAGATCGAAATTGAATTTCAAAATTAAGTCAATTGGATGTATTTGCAACTGAAATCTGAAAGAAGTGAGCTGTAAATAGAGATCAGTTGGGAGTGTTTTGCCTTCAGGGAAGTAAGAAGTCGGGAATAAGGAATCTTAAAATAATTTGGTTAGTGTTCAGCCTCCGTATCCAGTAAATCAGAATTCTTAAATCATACATCCTAAATTCTACCTCTTGCCAATGAGCTTACATTCGAATACTTCTTCATTCAATAGCGTGAACGAACTAAGCCTATCTCAGAATTGAAATGATAGATTCTTACTATATTCCTATTTAAACCACCAACCTTATGAAAAAATTTCAAGCCATTCTACTTTTACTTTTTTCTATTTCATTCTCCACATATCCCCAAGATGATCCACATTTTCAAACTGAATTCTCCAAAGGGGAATTTGCAAAAAGAAGAAATACGGTGTATGAGAAGATTGGAAACAATGCGATAGCAGTTATTCAGGGAGCCAGCGGAATTCCAGGCTTCAGCGTCTTTCGACAATCCAATACCTTTTTTTACCTCACAGGAGTGGAAACTGCACGATCTTATTTACTACTCAATGGAAGAAGTAAAAGAGCTATTCTGTACCTCCCTCATAGAGATGAGGGAATGGAAAGAAGTCAGGGAAAAGTCCTTTCTGCCGAAGATGCTGAATTAGTAAAGGAACTCACAGGGATAGACCAAGTAAAAGGAATCGAATTTTTAGCTGCAGATCTGGTAGGTGCAGGCCTAATCAAACCTCCGGGCCCCATTCTATTTACGGAGTTTAGTCCGGCAGAAACAGGAAATGACAGTAGAGATGAGATCCTATTCGGGCAGGCAAGAAATGCTTCCGATCCTTGGGATGGTGCACCTACCCGAGAAGCAAGATTTATTTCCAAACTTAAAGACCGATATCCTCAATATGAAATCCAGGATCTGACACCGATTTTGGATGAGATGCGATTAATTAAAAGTGAAGAGGAAATTGCGGTCATCAAAAAAGCGACTCATATCGCAGGCTTGGCCATCATAGAAGCCATGAAATCCACTAATCCAGGCGTTTATGAATACCAGTTGGACGCAGCTGCTAAGTATATTTTTTACCTCTATGGCTCACAAGGAGATGGTTATCCTTCCATCATAGGAGGAGGAACCAATGCCTATATGGGACACTATTTCCATAAAACTGATCAATTGAAAGATGGGGATTTGGTTTTAATGGACTATGCTCCGGATTATGAATTTTATACCAGTGATGTCACCAGAATCTGGCCTGTGAATGGAACGTTCGATGAGGAGCAAAAAGAACTATATAATTTCATTGTAGCCTATCGGGATGCCTTATTCCGATACATCAAGCCTGGTGTAACGGCTGATGAGGTATTGGATCATGCTGCATCTGATATGAAAGCCTATTTAGAGGATAAGACCTTTGTCAAGGAAAGTCATTTGAAAGCGGTACAAGAAGGGTTGAAATTCAGGGGGCATTTCCAGCATCCGGTGGGGATGGCAGTACATGATGTCGGCAGGGTACGAGTGAGACCGCTGGAAGCCGGAATGGTATTCACTATAGATCCCATGATCTGGTTACATGAAGAGCGTTTATATATACGCATTGAAGATGTGGCCCTGGTAACCGAAGATGGCGTAGAAAACCTGAGTAGTTTCGTCCCATCCAAATGGGAAGATGTGGAGTACACCATCCGAGAAAAAGGATTGATAGAATTCAGGCCTGAAATCGATCTTTCTACATTAAAATAGACACATGTCTTCATTTTGTCCTATTCCCAATACCATGAAGAATTACTATATCCTACTATTTATCTTATTTTCCTCCTCCGCATTCGCCCGGACGGATTCATATCCCAAAAATCCTAAAGTAGATGTCCTGAACTACCAGTTTAACATCAAGTTATCTGATGATACTGATGAAATTACCTGTGAATTAATCCTTGATGTTCGATATCTGGGAGAAGGGGAGGATAGCCTTCGTTTAGACTTGGTAAAAGCTTCAAAAGCATTGGAAAATAAAGGAATGACCGTTTCATCCATTCAATCTGAAGGACAGGAACTTGCATTTACACACGAAGGAGAAGAATTAAAAATCAAACTACCATCTAGCTCCAAAAAAGATCAAGAAAAGCAATACCAAATTGTTTATTCAGGAGTACCAGCTTCCGGGTTAAAAATTGCCAAAAACAAATATGGGGATCGAACCTTTTTCAGTGACAATTGGCCTGATAAAGGAAGAAACTGGCTAGCTATGGTAGACCATCCCTATGACAAAGCTACTTGTGAATTTATTGTTACTGCTCCATCACATTACCAGGTGGTATCAAATGGATTAAAGATAGAAGAAACAGATCTGGGGAATGGAAACCGATTGACCCATTGGAAACAGTCTGTTCCAATCGCTTCTTGGTTGTATGTTTTGGGAGTTGCTCGTTTTGCTATGCAGGAAGTAGATCAGTTTGACCACAAGTCAATTCAGACTTGGGTTTACTATCAAGATCGAGAAAAGGGCTTTTATGACTTCGCAGTTCCCACAAAACAGGTTCTTGAATTCTACAGCGATTACGTAGGTCCATTTTCCTATGAGAAACTTGCCAATATCCAATCCAATAGTGTCAGCGGTGGAATGGAAGCAGCATCAGCCATTTTATATAGCGAAAATTCGGTTGTGGGGGATAGAAATACCCGCTGGAGAAATGTGATCATTCATGAGATTGCCCACCAATGGTTTGGAAATGCAGTAACGGAATACGACTGGGACGATGTTTGGTTGAGTGAGGGTTTTGCAACTTATTTTACTTTGTTGTTCAGAGAGCATGCGTACGGAAGAGATGATTTTTTGGAAGGACTGGCCAATAGTAAAAAGACGGTTGACGCTTTTCATGAAAAAAATCCCGACTATCGAATCGTCCATGATAACCTGAGTGATATGAGCAAGGTGGTGAGTTCCCATACCTATCAAAAAGGAAGTTGGATATTACACATGCTTCGGGGAGTCATCGGAACGGAGAACTTCTGGAAAGGCATCCAAGCTTATTATGCCAAGTATCAAAATGGAAACGCAACCACTGCAGATTTTAGAAAAGAAATGGAAAAGGCCTCTGGAAAAGATCTGGAACGGTTTTTTGAGCAATGGTTATATCAACCTGGAGCTTTAAGAGTGGAAGGTAATTGGTCATATGATACAGGTAAAAAACTAGTGAAAATCACTTTAAACCAAGTTCAAAACGATGGAAGTGAGTTCCTGATGCCTATTGAGCTCGCTATAAAGTCGAAAGACAAAACTGAGTTGAAAACCATTTGGATAAAAGAGATGAAAAATAGCATTGAAATTCCATTGGAAACCGCTCCCGAAGAAGTTATTCTTGACCCTAATACCTGGGTGTTGATGGATGCGAAATGGGAACAGAAATAAGGTGTTGAGTAAATAGTTATTCAGGGTTCAGTGATCGGTATTCTACCAAGTTAGAAGACTTAAAGTTGAAAACTGAAGATAAAAATGAGGAGGACTGGAGCTTTCAATTAAAATTAGTTAACTATAATCCTATCTAAACCAAAGGAAGATAGGGGTCTTGCTAAATATGAAATATTGGAACAAAATGTTATTTTGATTTTAAAATTCAATAAATGCAATCTAGCTCGATTAATTCAAGACTTTTTGGTATCACAGCTCTATTAATCTGTTTTGTATTAATTGTTTTAATTCTCATCCTAGCCAAATCATTTTTGATTCCACTTGCTTGGAGTTTGTTGATTGCACTGGCTTCCTTCCGCATGTTGAACAAAATCGAAAATAGATATAGGATCAATAGGATGATTTCTTCCCTCGTTTACGTGATCCTCATACTTCTGATTATTTTAATGCTTTTCTATTTTTTTTATATAGAGATCGTCTCTATTATCAAAGGAATCCCTGATTTCAGCATACTTCTGATTGAATCCATTCAACAAACCATCCTCTTACTTGAGGACTATGGGATTCATTTACCGCTCATAGACCAAAATCAGATACATATTTGGATCTCCAATCATTCCGAAACCATTTCTAATGTTTTGAAATCCTTGGGTAAGTCATTTGGAGAAATTTTTCTTGTAGGGCTTTATCTATTCTTTATACTCTATTATCGAGACAATTACCTTTATTATTTGAAGCTAAAGACAAAAGGAATTGAAACGTTTAGTGTTAAGAAAAAGCAAGTAACTGAAATTTCAGATGTGATAAGTAATTTTCTATTTGGTCTATTTTCCATCACCTTCATTTTGACCATTCTGTTACTGGTTTTATTCCTTGCAATTGGATTAAAGTATGCATTGTTTTTTGCACTTCTTGTTTCTCTATTAACTCTAATTCCTTATATCGGAAATCCCATAGGGATGATTATCGTAGTGATCTTCGCGATTATTTCCAGTGATGATTTGACACTTCCAGCTTTGGCTTTAGGCAGTATCTTAGTAGGGAACGCATTAAAAAGTTATGTTTTTAAGCCTATTATCATTGGAAATAAAATTAACCTAAATGCATTCGTAATATTTCTATCCGTGATTTTGGGTGGGTTAATTTGGGGTATTTCTGGAATGATTCTATTTATGCCATTTGCTGGAATCCTCAAAGTAATGATGCAATACAATGACAGAACAAAACCTTTAGTCGCACTATTTGTATCCATTCCCAAGGATATTATAAACTCTGAAAATGACCCTGAGTCGGCAAAATGAGATGATTATTATTTAAAATGAAAAACTCTCTAATAGAAGTACATTAATAAAGCTGCATGCAGTTTCCCGATTTTCTTTATAAATCTAAAGTTCAATGAATATAGGCCAGTTTTTTACGATCAATCATATTTTTTCTTTGGTATACTTATTCGCATTGATCTTTACAATTTTCAGAATTTTACTTGACACCCATTCAACCTCAAAAACACTAGCTTATTTATTGCTGGTTATCGTACTACCCATACTGGGAATGATTATTTATTATTCTGTGGGCATCAATTATAGACATAAGCGACATAACCATCGTGCAGTTTCTGTACAAAAAGATTTAGATCAAGATTATTTTCAAGTGATTCCCAATAACACAAATCATTTGTTAGAAAAGTATAAGGAGGAATTTGGCCATTATGAAGGATTAGTCAAGTTTCAACTTAATATGATGGGAGAGTACCTCAGTGAAAATTCATTTGAATTATTGGTAAATGGAGAGGAAAAATTTCCTGAAGTATTAAAGTCTTTAGAGCAGGCAGAGCATTTTATCCATATGGAATATTATGCCTGGGAAAATGATATTCGAGGTAATCAAATCAAAGAAATTTTAATTAATAAATCAAAGGCAGGATTGTCAATCAAAGTACTCTATGATGATTATGCCAGTAGAGGAATTCATAAAAATATAGTAAAAGAATTAAAGGAAAACGGGGTGGCAATTTACCCCAATATCAAAGTAAAATTGCGGCAATTTGCGAATAGATTAAATCATCGAGATCATAGAAAAGTGATTATCATCGATGGGAAGATTGGCTTTCTTGGAGGAATTAATATTTCAGATCGATATGATAACTCCATAGATACGGGTCTTTATTGGCGGGACACTCATGTGAAATTTTCTGGACCTCTTGTCCACAGCTTGCAAAGGCATTTTATCGTGAGTTGGAATATGGCTCAAGAAAAAAAGATCGAGTTCCAAAAAGAATTATTTCCTGAAAGTGAACAACTGGATGGGGTAGGAACCAAGGGGCTCGCACAACTCATGGCTGGAGGTCCTGTGTATCCCCAATCAAATATTATGATGACTTATTTTAAGTCATTTACAATAGCACGCCGCAGTCTGTATATTACAAACCCCTATTTTATTCCAAATGAAGGAATTCTAAACTCCCTAAAACAAGCAGCTTTAAGCGGAGTAGATGTCAGGATATTGTTACCTGAAAAATCAGATTCTGCAATCGTTGGAGCAGCTTCCAAATTCTACTTTGCTGAATTATTAGAGGCAGGAGTTCGAATCTTTCTCTATAAAAAAGGGTTCATTCATGCAAAGACAGTCGTAGCAGATCAAAAGATTAGTATCATCGGAACTGCAAATATGGATATTAGGAGTTTTGATTTGAATTTCGAATTGATGTCTGTGATCTACGGTTCAGAATTTGGGCTTAAAATGGAAAATATGTTTTTCAAGGACCTTCAAGAAAGTGTGGAAATGACCAAAGAGCAGTTTCATAATTTGAGCACTTTCAAAAAGTTGACCTTTGCCACTGCTAGATTAATTTCCTCCTTTTTGTAAAGGAGTCCCTTAAACTTCATTCAACCCCACTTTGTAAAAACGCTAACAAGTCAGCCATTTCTTGGTGGGTCATGCTATTTTCAAGACCTTCCATCATCAGAGAAGTTCCTAAAGAACGAAATTCTTTAATATTCGATTTGTAAATAGTAACACTTTCTCCCCCTGGCTTTTTGATAGTGATATTCTCATCAGTTTCATTAGAAACTATTCCAAGATGAACCACTCCATCATTAGTCTCAAGCCTATGGTTGATATATTTGGTATCCACTCCTGCGTTGGGATCAAGTATATCATGCAGGTTGGTTTCTTTGCTTTTTCGTCCTATTTCAGTCAATGCAGGACCTACTTCATTTCCGGTCTTTCCAAAGATATGGCAGTTTGCACAGATATTTTCAAACACGTTCGCTCCATCTAAAACAGACCCATTTAGCGCCAAAGCAGGCTTCATTTGATCAATTGCCTCTTTCCGATTTGAAACACCAGAATCAGTAAATAATTTTTCAGCCCTACGCTTTGTTTCTTCATTGTCCGTCCACCAAAGCAATGTTCTTCTCCGCTCTAAATCAAAATTCATTTCGCCTATATTAATTTGTCCATTTTCCAATCCAGTCAATAAAGCATCATGATGGGTTTCAACATAGAGCAGAAGGTCGCTGGCATACCTTCTGGTTTGGGGGCTTAACTCGTTCCAAATATCTACGATTTTTTTCCCGATTTCCTGTTCATTGTATTTAGATAATTGCCTTAATGCATTCTCTTGAAGTTTGAGAGGTTCTGTATTACTTAAACACTGAAATAGCACATCTGATTTGACTTCATAGGGAAGTAGTTCTATTAAAGACAATTGTTGGAGCCTAAAACTTTCAGACATGGATTTATCATTTACTTTCCTCAATGCCGCTTGGCTTAATTGTAAGAATTCAGGAGAAGTGTTCAAATGAAGTTTACTTCGCAATTGGGCTAATTCTGAAATCAAACCTGGGTCCCCAGATTGTTCTAATGCCAAAATATAGGGTTCAAGAGCGCTTCCACTTTTCTCATCCAGACCAAAGGAAAACTGTCTAATTATTTGTTGTTTGACACTCATTTGGACATCCGAATTATTCAAAGCTTGAAGAATAGATTTGGCATCATTCCCATCTTTTCCAGCATTTAAAGCAAGGGAACTAAGAAACTGCTCAGGAATTTGTATCGAGGGACTTACTAAAAGAGTAGAAAGTAATTCTGGTGCGAAAGGTCCGGTAGCTAAAGTATATGCTGCAATATTCCAGTCGTCATAAGGTAGGGTAATGGCATTTTGAACTCCAACCATAACCTCCTGTTTGAGCTCAGATAATCTTTCTATACCCAAGGTAGAAATAGAGAGCGCTGCTTGCATGCGAACCCGGTTATCAGGATCACCTAGGCTAGCTAAGACTGCTGCAAGGATATCTGGGTGAGCATCTAACTCTTGTTCTGCAACTAGTAAAGCATTTTCTCGGATATCGCGAGACGGATCCTGAAGTGCTCCAAGCAAGGCTCCTTCTTTAAATTTTTTCTTTGTACCTAAAATCCATAAAGCATGAAGTTTGGCGAAATCATTACCAGTTACCAAGTTCCTGTTTAATTCCTTAATTGTTTCATCTGTGAGGACTTGATCGATCAAAAGTCGGTGTGCGGTTTTTCTAACCCATTGATTGGAATGATTTAAACTCTTTACTAATCCTTTTTGGCTCTTAAATTGATCCAAATCGAAAGGAATATTTACGTCTTTTTTTGTGATTTTATAAATTCGACCCTGATCTTTTCCAGCCTCCAGATCCAATGTTTTTTCAATTTCATCTGGAATCCATTCAGGATGTTCTATCACTTTACGATACATATCAACCACATACATGCTGCCATCTGGCCCTAAATTCATATTTACAGGACGAAAGGAACGGTCGGAACTTGCAAGGAAATCACGATTTTCCAAGGCTCTAGAAGCTATAAAAGCAGAACCATTGGATTGTATTTTATCTACATGAATTAGATTTAAAACCACATCTGCGACCCATATGGTATTTTCGTATTCAACCCCTAGAGAGCCTCCTCCATAATAGGTTATCCCACAAGCTCCAGAAAAATAACCAGATTGCTCAGGATGATTCACACGGGATTCTTGCTCTCCAATTGGAAAAATACGAGCTAAGCCATTTTCTTCATGATTTGAAATATTATGAAGGGTATGGTTTTTCAAGATTTGATGACCATTTTTATATCGGTCTGGAAAAACAAGCTGAGAGATATGTTCCAGGTTATGCGTTTCAAATACCCGCCCAAAATCATCCATTGCGAGTCCGAATCCGCCAGAAGATTCACCCAAGCGTTCCAAGGTTTTTGTCTCCAGATTAAATCGGAAATCCTGACCTCGTAAATCCAACTGACTATCTGGTTCACCCCACCAAAATGGCTTTCCATCATTTCCACCATTGGCTGCATAAATCCAGTTATCTAGCCCAAAAGTCAGGGCATTGTAATTGTGTTGTAAATTTCCAGTAGAAAATCCACCCATCAAGGTATCCACTTTTTCAGGGATATAATCTTGATTTTCATCACGGACAAATAATAAATAGGGGGGAGCTGCCACTAAAACGCCTTTTTTATAGGGCATAAATGAGTTGGCTAGCTGCAAGTTTTCTATGAAAACAATCCTATCATCATATACTCCATCCTTGTTCCTATCTTTTAAGACCAAGATTCTACTTTGCTGATCTTCAAAAGGATATCCCGGCATTTCTAGCACCAGAGCATCTCCTAATTCATTAAACTCCAAATCTACTGGGTCCTTAATTAATGGTTCAGCAGCAACTCTATCTAAGGAAAATCCAGGTTCAATTTGAAACTCCTCCAGCACTAAATCCTCTTTACAGGAAAAGAGAAAACAAAAGGCTAAAATTAAATACTGAATAGAAATAGGAAACTTTTGTTTCATGAGAGCAGATAAAAACTAGGGGTTGAAAAAAAGAACATTGTGAATTTAAAATAATAAAATTTTAAAGATTCCTACTCGCACAAATCAAGGATTAACAATGTCTTTTAAATGAAATCTCAAAATATAGATTTCTCGGTCTTTGATTTGAATTGAGTCCTTTCAAAAAATAAATCTAAGCAATAGAGCCATTCCGAAGAGGGCGACTTACCACATCAATATAAATTACTGGTTATCAGAACAAAACATACTCCGAAATGAATATTTTTTGATAACTTAACATAGGATCAAACTACAAAATCATGAAAAAAGTAATTATTACCGCAAAAGTGGAAGATTCCGCAAAGTGGGAAGAAGGTTTTCGAACTCATGGCGAATTGTTTAAGCGCCAAACATGTGCAAGTCCCATTCATATCTCCATCCAGGAGGGAAATGAAGTAGCACTAATATTTGAAGTAGAAAATCTAGATACCTACATGAAAATCCTTGAAACTGAAGGCCCAGCTGCGATGGCAAATGATGGAGTGATCAGGGAGACCGTGAAGATTTTTGTAATGGACAAAGAGTTTCATTTATAGGATATTCAATAAATTTCTACCATTATCAAATAGATTGTTGGGGAGGCGTAAATTGTAATTACGCCTTTCTTTTTAAGGATTTCCAATACCCCATCTTATGAAATCATTTGACTTTTTGCTTTATCTTAAGTGACTGTAAATTTGAAGATTAACTGTTTATCCCCTTACTATGAAAAACTCCCTAATTTTTCTTTTCCTAATAACACTACTCGTTAATTGTAAACCTGCTATCCTAGATGACCAGGCATTGCTTTCTTATGCAGATATGGCGGATGCAGATCTGATCAAGAGACATATAGCAGTACTTTCCGACGATAGTTTAAGAGGGAGATTGCCAGGAACTCCTGAATATGAAGAAGCTATGCAATATGTGATTGATCAGTATCAATCTTTGGGTATCAAGCCGCTGGGAAATAAGGAGGGAAGTAGCTATTTACAACCTATGACTTTCAGGAAATCCATCATCGATGAAAGCTCCTCTTACCTTATCCTGAATAATCAGGATACTGCGAAAGTAGGAATGGATTACTTTTTCCTTGGAAACTCGAGTTCACCCGAACTAGAATTTGAAGGAGAATTGGTGATTGCTGGATATGGTATAGATGCTGCACAGTTTGGTTATAATGATTTTGAAAACCTAGAAGTAAAGGACAAAATTGTAGTCATTTATAACGGAGGGCCAGATGTATTGCCTGCCACAGAACGTGCACATTTTAGCAATACCAATACGAAGATTAATACCTTAAGTGAAAAGGGGGCATTAGGAATCATTTTTACCACTTTCCCAGAAGGGAGAGGTAGTTTTAAGGGAAGTTATGATCGCTATTCAAAAGGTGGTATTGTCAGTGTAAAAATGCCTGATGGTGAATTTGCCGGTCGATCCAACTATGGAAACATGAAATTCGGAGGTTATTTCGATTGGGAATTTATCCGAAAAATCACAGCTAATGATGTAGATCTTATTTTGGAAAAATACCTTCAAGGTGAAGTCACGCAGCCAAACAATACTATTTTCTTAAAAGGAAAAATTGTAAATAATTTTTCAGAATTTGAAAGTTCCAATGTTGTTGGAGTTTTGGAAGGAGCTGAATTAAAAAATGAATACGTCATTCATACGGCACATTTGGATCATGTAGGAGTGGGAACTCCTGTGAATGGTGATTCGATTTACAATGGAGCTCATGATAATGCGTCGGGGATCAGTGCTATGCTAGAGATTGCCCGGCTCTACAGCGAGTTACCTTCTAAACCTAAGCGTTCGGTCATCTTTGCTGCAGTAACCGCAGAAGAAATGGGCTTGTTGGGATCATTGTACCTGGCAGAAAATCCGGTAGTGCCTGCTGAAAGCATTATCGCCAATGTTAATACTGATATGCCGACAATGGTCGGTCCCTTGGTTTCCGTGGAACCTTTAGGAGCAGAGCAAAGCAGCATTATGAAAATAGTGGAGCGATCTACGAGTTTGCTAGGATTAAAAATCGATGAGGATCATTTGCCAGAGGAGGTTCGTTTCGTCAGAAGTGATAATTACAGTTTTGTAAAAGCAGGCATTCCAGCTTTAAGGATGAAATTCGGTATTCAGACGAAAGATTCTCCGACAGGATTGGACTCGGCAATCACCCATATGATGAGCCAGATTTATCATAAACCCTCTGACGAACTTGGAGCCAGCTTTAATTTCGAAGGGGCCAAAACTTATGTTGAACTTCAGTTTATGAATAGTTATCTGATTAATACCTCGGAAACCAGGCCAACTTGGAATGAGGATTCGTTTTTTAAGCGTTTTGAAAGGTAAATTCCAATTAATCCTTAAGATTCCCTGCATGTGAAAAGGAATTGAATTGTGTGAATTTCCCTATTGAATAACCTTCCTATATGTTATTTATTTAAACAGGATGATTATTGCCCCTAAAGCAGTCAATACCAAGATCATTTTTCTAAAAAATGCCTCATTGATCCTTTTAACAATGTTGATTCCAAGAATAAAACCCAGTATAATGCCCGGAATCAACTTTAGATCCAATAGCAGGGTTTCTTTGGAAATGGTTTCCCAGACAAAAAAGTGAAAAGGTAATTTGAATACATTAATAATCAGGAACAACCAGGCAGCAGTACCTATAAAGTGATTTTTAGGCAGTCTCATGGCTAGAAAATAGATATTGGAAATTGGTCCAGCCAAATTTCCCACCATCGTTGTAAATCCAGCTAAAGTTCCAATTCCACTGGCAAAAGCCCAGTGGGTAGGCACTGTTTTCTCTTTTTTTTGATCCCACCAAATAATAATAGCCAAGATCAGGAAAATGAGTAGTACCATTCCATATTTAAAGGCTTTCTCTGGGAGATCCATTCCCACCCAGCTTCCCAGAAATATTCCTAAAATCATCCAAGGAAGGAACTTGGCTATGTAGCTCCATTGCGTATGCCGATTGTAATAGATGACAGCAAAGACATCCGCAACAACCAGAAGTGGCAATACAATCCCTGTAGATTGTTTTGTTTCAAAGGCAATGGCCATAAAAGTCACATTGATAATGGCAATTCCTTTGATGCCGGCTTTGGACATTCCAATTACAAAAGCGGCTAAAAAACTAAGAATCCACGAAGTGGTACTGATTTCAGAAAGGACGGCTAGAAACATGGATTGGGGTCAAAAGCAGGGGCTAAGATATTTCTATTTTTTCAAACTTATAAAAATCAATGGATGGACAACAATCATTCAGTCTAAGAAATAGAAACTTTATCCCTTTTATCAAGGCTCCAAAAGCTACTCCACCTACCTGAAGTTCGGAAGGCATTGAAGGCATCGCTTAAGTTCGAAAAAAGGAATTCACAAATGGAGGTATCAGTCGCTCCAATAATTAATAAATATTGATAACTTAATTCCCATGAATTGGAATCACTACAAACTTATATTACCATTTATCCTATTCGGTCTATTGGCTTCTTGCAAGAGCCCAGAAGACAAACCCATTGTTACGTTAGCTGAAGAAGGAGATCAACCTGCTATGTCTAAAGATCTTGATGGAAATCTTGGAATCACTTATGGAAATGGAAAAGACATCTATTTTGCATTCTCTTCGGATGAGGGCAACACATTTAACACAGACAAAGTAGGGACCTTGGAAAATATGTTTCTTGGTATGTCATGTGGACCTAAGTTGGCGATGGGTACTGACTATTATTCAATTGTAGCTCCGACGAAAAAAGGAGATTTACTTGCCTACAGGAAAGCAAAGGGGAATGGTACTTGGGAAGGTCCCTTCCAAGTTAATGATATCAAGGGATCTGCGGGAGAAAGCCTTGCAGATATCACCGCAGATACTCAAGGAAATCTTTTTGCTACCTGGATAGACACTAGATCGGTTATGCCTGAAATGGATCACAGCAAAGGCAAAACAGAACTTGAAGCCTCCAAAGATAAAAGCATCCCAAAAGAGCTCAGTAAAGAAGAAATCATGGCTGAGCTAGGGGAAATGCCAGAAGGAGGAGAATCCATTAGACAATATCCTGGAGAAGATGGAAACATGTATTGGGTAGTTTTGGATAAGGATGGAAAAGCCATCAAAGCAAAAGACATGGAATCTTACCGGGCGTTTAGAGCCAAGAATTCCAAAAGAAAAGCACCGGAAGGGAAAATATATATAGCGAAATCAACAGATGGAGGAAAAAGCTGGAGTAATAGCCAATTGGTTTATGCCTCGCCCGATGGATCCGTTTGTGAATGTTGCATGCCCACTATTCAGGCGGATAAAGATAATCAATTGTATATCATGTTTCGCAATAACCTAAAGGGTTCAAGAGACTTACATTTAGCCATTTCAAAAGATCATGGAAATAGCTTTAGCAGTCCAATAAAACTCGGTCAGGACACTTGGCAACTCAATGGCTGTCCCATGGACGGGGGAGGTTTTCGGGTGATCAACCAAGACAATATTGCGACAGTTTGGCAGCGTGATGGGCAGATTTTTATAGCACAACCAGAGGAACAAGAAATTAAGATTGGTACGGGTAGATCCCCTAGTATTGACGCAGGAAATAAAGGGGATTACATCACTTGGTCTGAAGGGGAAAACATCATGTTTCTTGGCCCTAATAGTACCAGTGCGCAAGTCCTGGCAAAGGGGGCCTACTCAAAAACCATCAGCACAGATCAAGGCGATGCCATGTTGATTGTTTGGACAGCAGAAGGGAAAATTAAGTTAAAGAAGGTTTCTTAATAGAGCCCTGGGCAAGTTAGGTGGATTTCTAGGGGAGAGTCCCTTGTTTAATAAGCAAAAAGCAATCACTAACTAATTGGAAGCTATTATTTTACATCTTTTTGAAAAGGTAAATATGGATAAAAATTGTAGTTTGCTTTAGGTAATAAAATCATCACCCAACCATTTATCAATCATGCCTATCAAACGGAGGGATTTTTTTAAGATTTTAACCCTGGGTGGAGTTTTGTCAGAACAATTTTTAATTGGACAGACCACTGGGTTAAATTCTGTTGCAGCTGCCAATCCATCATCTGACCTATCTAAATCGATGAGACTTGCTGACAGTATTGACAAAGTATATGACGAAGCAATTGTTTATGATGGATTGGTCATTGCCCGCAACTGGAATGAAGCTTCATTTGAGGCCCTTCAAAAATCCGGTTATACCGGTTTCAACGCCTCTTTAGATACAGGGAATTTAGCCAATGCGCTCAAAAACTTGGAGGATTGGCAACGTCGTGTCAAAGAAAACCCAGATCGATTGATGCTGGCCACCAGCGCAGAAGATTTCATTAAAGCAAAGAAAGAGAAAAAGGTAGCTGTCATGTTGGGTTTTCAGAATTCTTCCATCATTGGAGACTCCATTGCTAATTTAGATACCCTTTATCAAGCCGGAACTCGATGGATGCAATTAACCTACAACGAACGTAATTTAATCGGAGATGGCTGTACTGAGCGGACCAATGCAGGTCTATCCGATTATGGGATAGAGGTAGTAGAACGAATGAATGAGCTTGGGATTATAATAGATCTCTCGCATTGTGGTTCACAAACCACCAATGATGGCATTAAATTCAGTAAAAATGGAGCTTCAATCAACCATTCTATGTGCGAGGCATTACACAAAGATCATCCGCGTGCCAAAACAGATGCTCAAATTCGTGCTATGGCCGATAAAGGCGGGGTCATTGGGATTATTTGTTTAGGCTATATGATCGGACCGAATTTAGGCGTAAACACTACCATGGAGACTTATGTGGATCATATAGAGCATGCTGTAAAAATAGGGGGAATTGATCATGTGGGATTGGCTTCAGACTTCCCCATCCAAGGGTTACAGGCTTCTGGAGCAACACGCGAAAATTGGTATGTTCCACGCCTGACTCGATTCAAATCATCTTATAAAGTTCAATGGCCACCTTGGATTCCCGAACTGGATACGACAGACCGATATCGCAACGTGGCAAGTTCGTTAGATAAAAGAGGTTTTAGCACAGGAGATATTGAAAAAATTCTTGGGCAAAACTGGCTTCGCTATTTTCGGGAAACATTAAAGACTTGATATCCTCCTGCATTCATTCCAATCTATCCCTGAACTTTATTCCTTCTCCATTTCATATGAACTATTCCATCTTACTGATTTTTCTGCTAGTCAGCATATCCTCAGGATACAGTCAATCAATTCAATCCGACACGACCATTTACGATGTGGTTTTTAGGGAAAACAATGCAGGTTCTTATAAAAAATGGCAAACTACTGATCGGAGTTTTGGATATTACTATACCTACACTGATAGAGGTCGAGGTCCTAAATACAAGGAAGAGATTTCCCTGAACAGTGAGAATTTTATAATAAATCAGCGTATAAAAGGTTTCAACTATTTAAATGTACCCATCGATGAAAGTTTCTCCAGTAAGGAATCAACTGGACTCAGTAAAAACATGATGGGCACTACTCAAGGCAACTTCAATGGGGATCAACTCTATTTTCGTTATGATGGCTCGCCTGCAACATATGAAGTACTGGCCCAACTGATATTGAAATCTGAAACAGGTCAGGTTGATCTCTATCCTCAAGGTACCACTGAACTAATTAAAAAAATTCCTTTTACCCTCTCCAATGGCACATCTGTAGAATTGTTGGTAATAAAAGGACTAGAACTTGACCCCACTTATATATGGATGATGGGTGACAAAATGGTTTGTATGATTTCGGGAAATCTACATATCATAAGACAAGATTTGAGTGGAATGCGCCTTGAGATGAAGGCAATACAAGACAATATTGAAGATGAAAGTCTCAAAGAGGTTGCTCAAAATCTAACCCATAAGTTGGATCAAGCGGTCATTCAAAATGTGAATGTGTTTACGCGAGCAGGCACATTACTTTCAAATCAAGATGTTATTGTTGAGGCGGGAAAAATAAAGGCTATTCTCAAAACTGGGGGCGAGGCAATCGAACAGGGGGTAACAATAATTGATGGAACAGGGAAAACCCTTTTGCCCGGCATGTTTGACATGCATACCCACAATGATAAATTCAGAGGCATCATGCACTTAGCCGGCGGAGTGACTTCTGTAAGGGATTTAGCCAACAACAAACAGTTGAAAAGCCTGGCAGCGCAATTCGAAAGGAATGAAATTATCGGTCCTAACATTGTCATATACTCGGGAATAATTGATGGTCCTGGGCCTTTTGCCAATCAAAGAAATGTCATCGAAAACTTAGAGGAAGGCTTAGCAGAGATTCAAGGCTACAAAGACTTAGGGTACCAGCAAATTAAATTGTACAGTTCCATAAAGCCGGAATGGGTGCTTCCTTTAGCAGATAAAGCCCATCAACTTGGAATGCGAGTCAGCGGTCATATACCTGCTTATATGACGGCAACTCAGGCAATAAATCAAGGTTATAATGAGATTCAGCACATCAATATGTTGTTTCTTAATTTTTTATCTGACACGATAGATACTCGAACACCTTTGCGATTCACCATGCCTGCCCAATATGGAGCAGATCTTGACCTTCAGTCGCAGGAATATCATGATTTTATAAAACTACTTACATCCAAAAATATTCTGGTAGACCCTACTGTAGCCATTTTTGAAAATATGTTCGTTTCTCAATTAGGTGAACTTAGTCCCACCTATCAAGCCATTGCAAATAGGTTTCCAATCATTGAACAGCGAAGTTTTTATTCAGGAGGGATTCCGAAAGCGGGAGCACAAGTATCCAGATACAAGGAGAGTTTTGAAAAGATGCTCGCAGTAGTTGCTGATTTATTTAGGCAAGGCGTAGCGATTGTTCCTGGAACAGATGGATTACCAGGCTTTTTATATCATAGAGAGCTCGAACTTTATGTGAAAGCTGGTATTCCAGCTTTTGAAGTATTGAAAATGGCGACTATTAAATCAGCCGAAATTACTGGTCTGGCAGATAAAGTAGGGGCTATTGAAGTTGGTAAACAGGCTGACCTTATTCTAATAGATGGAAATCCGCTAGCTGAGATTAGCGATATCCGAAAAATCGAATGGACTATGAAGGGTGGAAATCTATATTATAGCAAAGAGCTTTATAGCTCCTTAGGGGTGAAGTGTTTTAACTAGTATACCAACTTCACATTCGATCCTTAGTCTGACATATTAATCTTACAGATAGAAATCATTTGAAAACTGGAAAATCTTGAAGATCAATAAAATAAAATTAGCAGGTTTAATACCCGATTAGGATACCTGCTCTATTTCAAATACCAAGGTATTTATAATTCTTAGTTCTTAATTGAAAATAAAGAGTGGTAGAAATATCAGCTTTTGGGACAAATAATGACTAAAAATTTATTAGAAATATCGTCTCCAATCAAAGATCATCCGCATCCCTATATTCCAAACAGGTATTAAATTCGGTTTCTGCACACCCTCCGGTAAAATAACCGAAGTTTTTCGAGGTAAATCAACACCTACCGTAAATTGAATATTCATACTTGAACTTTGATTCTTGGAAAATGTATGAAAAGGATTGTATTCCAAAACAGGAAAATCAAGTTTTGTGGATGAATATGACATGTAAACAATACCATCAGGAGTTGGAATTAAAATACCTGTTTCTTTGGCCCCATAAAAAGAAACACCAATCTCTCTTCCCAAGACAAATTGAAATCTTCCTATGGGTGATGCTATTCCAGATTGCCATGGAATTAAACCTCCATTTGCTGAGGTAACAGCCATTTTCGTTAAGGTCTTAGGAGATGTCAGGGCGAGTATTGGAGCCAAAACCAACATGTCTCCCGGAATTAACCAAAATGGCAATCTAAGCCTAAATGCATAAGCAGACCTGCCCGGGATTGCCGATGGAACAGAGCCTTGGGGAATAGTTCCTACATTTTCAGAAAACTTATTTGAAGTTGATGCATCTTGTCTAAAACCTCCCTGAATAAAAATCAAGCCATCCCCAGATCTATTCAATACACCATCAAGACCAAGCCCCAGTCTTAGATTGATCTCTAAACCTCCAGAAGCACCAGAGGAATTCTGATTTTCACCAAACCCACCATGGACCCAACCAGCATTTAAAGAAGATGAAACACCATAAAAAACTCCCATTTCGGTTCTGTATCGAGGAATTTCACCTAAACCCTCCGCCAAACCTGGGACTGGTGTTTTCATCAAAACTTCTGGCAGATAATCATTCCAGTCTTTTTTGGATGTGGCGACCAACTCTGTCTTATTGACTCTTTGTGGAATCAAAAAATTAGTGCAGACATTCAATGTATCAGGAGTATTATAAGAAGATAGAACATCAGTTTGATAGTCTAATTCCCATTCACCTGTAGCAGCCATAATTAATTGTTCAATGCTCAGTTTAATACTTTCTGCCGCAAATTCTACATCTTCTTGACGCATAAAAGCATCTCCCAATGAAATGAAACGCTTTCCATCCCAGGTTTGAACCTCAAGTCCTTTCTCATTATAGTAATCATGAGTTCCTTTTCGAACTGCAGAAGGACCCCAAGTTCCCGCAACATGTCCAGATGCATAAGAATCTTCTAAAAAGTGTATGGCGAAAGCTTCGTCTGCAAAAGCAGCAAGTATAAGTTGGGACTTCTCCTGTTCAGAGAGTTTTTCGGATGCATATCGAGCGGCTTTATTCATGGCAGACATATGAAACCAAGAATAGGCTCCTAAAGCATTCATTGGTTCATCTTTACTCAAACAATCCTCTAGATACTCTTCTACACCCATATCCACATCTCTACGAGCCAAGAGAAAGTGTACATTATTTGAGCTAGCCCGAAGTGCATATTCCTCATCAGCACGTTGAAACCTAATATCTGAATCTCGCAAAGAATTGATTCTTTCACTAAGATTTCTAGATTCATTGATCTTAACCTCCAATTTTGCAGCAATAGATACCACATTTAGTATCCAATCTGAATTCAAAATTATTTCCATCATGTCTATAGGCGAGCAGCTATGATCTCCTGCTATTCCAGCCCAAGTAGCAAAATCAATTTGGGTTGGTTCAAGCCCTTGACTTGGATCTATGATTGATTCTGTAAGTCTGTCTGAATTACCTTTTCTAGCTTCAAACCATAGCTTATTTAAAGAAATCCTCCTTTCATTGCTTAATTTTTGGATCGCAAGAAAAGTGATCAATCGATGCTCCGGAAAAATCCATGCAGTAGCTGGTTGGCAAATGAGAAATATTAAAATTAGAAGAGTACTTCGAAAACATAATTTTCTCATAATAAAAATGGGTTATTATCTATATCCAATTTATTATACCCAATTTAATATAATTGAAGAGCTAATTAACTGACAATTGTCAGTTGCCAATAAATAATATTAAACTATTCCACTCTTATTTATTCAATGTCATTATGCCTTATAATTAGAATATTTTGGATTGAGCAAAGGGATTATTAGTTTAGAATTAAGAAGTACATCCATAAAATAAATAGGTATACCTAGGTTCACAGATGGGAATGAGCGCTAAAGAACTAGTTTCATTTAAGGAATTTGAAGATTTGTTGATTAAAGCAACAAATACGGCAAATGAAGGAATTACTATTAGCTCCATGGACCAACCTGACAGACCTCTTGTTTTTGTAAATGATGGTTTTGAACGATTGACAGGATACTCAAAGAAGGACGTTATTGGGAAGAATTGCCGATTCCTTCAAGGTAAGGATACAGATGAAGCACCAGTAGAAGCCATTCGACAAGCAATCAAAAATGGAGAACGGACTACCGTAGAATTACTCAACTACAAGAAGGATGGAACACCTTTTTGGAACAGGTTATCCATTACTCCACTCAAAGATAAAAATGGCGTAACGACCCATTATGTAGGTGTACAATCAGATATTACTGAATTAAGGGAAACACAAAAAAATCTTAAGGCAGCAAATAAGGATTTAGCCCTATTTCAGGATAGAATCAACTTTGAATTGGAAGAGGCTAGGAGAGTTCAGAATTTCATTCTTCCATCGGCATTACCTGAAACTGAAAAAATCAGATTTTCCTCAGTTTTTGAACCAATGGATCAAATTGGCGGAGACTTTTATGATGTGATTGAGATTGAGAAAGGAGTCTATGGAATTTTAATTGCTGATGTAACTGGGCATGGGATACAGGCAGCATTATTAACTTTTATGACCTCATTTGCTTTTAAAAATGCAGCCCTGCAAACTAGCTCAACAGCCAAAGTAGTCTCAGCAACAAATGAAAAGCTGTACGATAAAATGCCTAGAGGGTCTTTTATTACGATGTTTTATGCGGTCTATAATTCAAATGACAAATCTCTTACATATACCCAAGCGGGACATCCAGAAGGATATTTGCTTAGACCCAGCTCAAAGTCAGTGATTCCATTGACTTCTGAAAGTCCTCTTGTAGGTGCTTTTAGCGGTGATTCAGTAAACTATAGAGAATCAAAAATTCGGCTGGAAGTCGGGGACAAAATTATTTTATATACGGATGCGATTCTTGAGGTATGGAATAGTGATCATGTCATGTTGAGCAAGGATGATTTCATTTCATTTTTAATTGAAAATTCGAATCAACCAATACATGATCTTTTGGGAAGAATTAAATCCTTTGGTCTTAACTACAGCGGCCAGAAATCTTTTAAAGACGATTTCACCATGTTAGGATTTGAAATCCTTGAATAGAGATTTTAAATAAAAATAGCCCTTATTAAGGGCCATCTTTTAAAATCTGACTATTCTTTATTGATCATAAGAATCAGAATCCATCCCGTACTAAATAAGGAGATGATGGCTCTACCACATCAAATGTCTGTTCCAAAGTTTGATCTCCTGAAGAAAGCTTTACGGTATATTTTCCTGTTTGAATAAACCTTTCGTAGTGAACAAAGTAAGGAGCATCGCTGCTTTGCTTTTTCACGACCAAATCCCATCTAAGTTGGTTAAATCCTTTACTTCCGGTCAAATCTTCCCCCCAGATTTTATTATTTGACTCATCGAAAATTGAAATATTCACCCGTTTTGGTTGATTGAGCCAGAATGAAAAGGTAGCTTTTTCAACTGTTCGATAATCAGGGTCTCCACTGGAGGAATTGAACCAAGGTCTAGGAGTAGGATGGATCTCAAAGAAATGGTCTGTAGAAGTTGAAAGATTTTGACTGAGCATTTCATGAATGGGTTGAAGGTTAGTTTTATAAATACCTCGTCCATGAGTGGCCACAACCAAATCCATGGTTGGTTCATAAAATTCCAAATCTGCTACCGCTGCCGCAGGCATCCCTACTCCTAAATAAGACCAGTTTTGTCCGCGGTCAATAGAAACATAGACTCCTCGCATTCCACCCAAATACAGAATATTTTCATTTCTAGGGTCTTCTTTGATTACATTGACTGGCTCATCCGGAAGACCAGATGCGATACTTTTCCAGGTTTTCCCATCATCTTCAGAAGCATAAACATAGGCTTTCAAATCATCGTAATTGATTCCGGTCATCGCCATATATACACGAGAAACTTGATGATGGGAAGGGGAGATGCTTCGAATGTAGTTATTGGCAATTCCGATGGAATTTTCTTCCCATGTGGCACCTTCATCTTTTGATACCCAAAAAGCCCCATGGTCAGTACCTGCATACAGCACTTCTTTTTTGATGGGTGATTGGGCAATATCACCTGTAGCAAAAGATTGTTTTCCAGGATCGGAAGAAACAGCAAAGTTCGGACTTATCGCATCCCATGTATCTCCTCGATCTGTACTTTTCATCAAATAATTTCCACCATGATACAAGGTTTGATGATCATATTTCGATAGAAAATAAGGGGTCATATAATTAAATACCAAGGTATCATTTATATCCTCAGGAAGCCTAGGCATGATGGATACTGCTTCATCAACTGATTTATCCAAACGCATGGCATCTCCATGTTGCCTGCTATAATAGATAATGGATGGGTCTACCGGGTCAATTTGAGTTACACAGCCATCTCCTCCATCCCAAGGATCAATCCAAACATACTTCCAAGGGTCAGGGAATCGAGTGTTAAGTTCCTTTGCAGGACCATATACTGTGGCGTCATCCTGAGTACCTCCATAAATGGTATAATTTGCCTGATCAATCGTAATATCATAAAATTCACCCGTTGGAATATTGTTATAATGAACCCAAGTCAATCCCTTGTCATAGCTCACATAAAACCCTCCATCATTTCCCAAGGCCAGATGATTGGGATTCGTTGGGTTAATCCATAATTCACATTGATCTAAGTGGAGCCCTTGGGCCAAACTTGGATTCATCCTGCTTACTTGACCTCCGATGTAGGAAAAAGTCTTACCACCATCCATGCTATGCGCCAGACGCACTCCCAAGCAAAAAACTTCTTCGTCATTTTCAGGATTCACATACACATCGGTGAAATACCAACCGATTCCAGGAAAGATTTTGAAAGGTCCTGAATGGGTTTTCGTCCATGTTAGCCCTCCATCTATAGTCTTATATAATTCTGCGGCTTCGTTACGTGCATTGTTCAAGTTGTCAATCAGTGCATAGGCTTTATCAGGATTGGAATTGGAAACTGTAAGACCGATACGACCAATTTTTGGACCATTGGGTAATCCATTGGTACAAAGCTCCCAAGTAGTACCACCGTCCTTGCTACGATACACCCCACTATTTTCTCCACTAATTCCAGGATACACTTCCCACAGGGATGCATACATGACTTGAGGATCGGAAGGAGAGAATTGCACCTCATTGGCACCGGTCAACTCATCCTTGTACAGCACCTGCTCCCAAGTTTTCCCTCCATCCATGGTTCGGTAGAGCCCCCGGTTTTCATTTTTGGTCCATAGATGTCCCAAGACTGCAACAAATACGATGTCCGGATTGGTAGGATGAATCTCTATCTCAGAAATGGACCAAGAATCCTCCAAACCGATATGTTCCCAGGTCTCGCCGGCATCATCCGAACGAAACATCCCTGTTCCGGGTAAGGTGAAATTTCTTGGCTTTTTTAAATTTTCTCCTGTACCCAAATAGATGATATTGGGATCCGAGGGAGCTAATTCCATATCCCCAATACCGATGGAGGATTGCTCATCAAAAATTGAACTCCATGTAACTCCGTGATTGGTAGTTTTCCATATACCACCCGAACCAAAGCCCACATACATGGTACCTGGATTCGTTTCATCTACCTGAACGATATCTGCCCGTGCCGAATTAACTGTGGGGCCTAAGGAAATCCAGTCTAATTTAAAGGTCGTTTCCTCCTTCATTTGCCGGTAGGATTCAAAAGAAGCTACCAAAGGAGAAGAGGGCTGTTGAGCAAAAATTCCAGAGGAATAAAGCATCATAAAAAGCAGGAGAATGAATTTCACAGGTAGGATCCTCATTTTATTGCTTAAATAGTCAAAATAGGGCATAGGAAAATTCTTTGGAGTGTTAGAATACCAAAACTCTTTGTAAGAGGAATATTAACTTTTTTTATTGAACATCATAAATCTATATCCCTGAATTAGAGGAAAATGTATTATCTTTTTCAAATCTCATAGTTTGAATTAAACTATTGCTGTCGTATGAAATTACTTCTAACTTACTGACAATGATCACATTCATTTGGATTGCCCTTGCCATATTAACTTGCTGGTTTTGCATTGCATTAGTAAGGGATTTTTTAAAACATAAAAATCAGTTAGAACCCGTAAGCTGGACCAAGACTTCCATCATTGGATTTGTGGTTAACTTTTTTGATGTGCTGGGCATTGGCGCTTTTGCCCCACAGACAGCCTTATTGAAATTCACCAAACAAACAGAAGATAAGGTAATGCCAGGGACTTTGAATGTGGCCAATACCCTTCCTGTGCTCTTTCAGGCCTTGATCTTCATTACTATTATAGAAGTAGATGCTTGGACCCTCATATTAATGCTAGTATCTGCAGCCTTAGGAGCCATTATTGGAGCAGGCGTGGTCTCCAAACTTTCGGAACGTAAGATTCGATTGACTATGGGGATTGCCTTGTTGATTACAGCAGTGTTTATGATTGCAAGAAACTTGGATTGGATTCAGGGTGGGGGAGATGCCATTGGTCTTCGGGGAGGTAAATTAGCGATCGCAATTATCGGTAACTTTTTCCTAGGAGCTTTGATGACAGCGGGAATTGGATTGTATGCCCCCTGTATGGCCTTGGTTTTTGCCTTGGGGATGTCTCCTCAAGTTGCCTTTCCCATCATGATGGGTTCCTGTGCATTTCTGATGCCACCTGCTTCCATCCGATTTATCCGTGAGGACGCTTACAATAAAAAAGCAGCCATTGCCATGGCGATACCGGGAATTGTAGCAGTATTAATCGCAGCCTTACTGGTCAAGTCCCTGCCTTTGGATGTTCTTAAATGGGTCGTGATAGGGGTTATATTATACACTTCCGCAGTAATGCTGAGAGCAGGATTAGTTCAAAAGGAATTGAGTATGGATTTGGAGGAAAAGTGATTTGGAATTATTCTGAAATTACAATCAGGAAAACGGTATTAGAAGAACTCCAATCTATCTACACGAAGAAAAAATGGTGTATTATACATTACCTAATTCTAAGCAATTCCTTATTGCTATGATAAGCAAAACTACTTTTGGTACTCTATTTTAAGAATCTTCCATACAAAATCACCCATTTTGGTTTTAACTATCACCTCATCTCCCACAGTTTTACCAAGAAGCGATTTTGCCATTGGGGAGTCCATAGAGATATAATTTTTGTTACCTATTAACTCTTCGTAACCCACAATACGAAAACGATTTTGAAGACCTTTCTTTTCGTTTTTAATTTCTACCCAAGCCCCAAAATTCACTTTTCCTTCTTGGTTGGGGTGGTAGTCAATGACTTTAAAGTCATCAATACACTTACGCAAGTAACGTAGGCGATTATCAATTTCTCGAAGACGTTTTTTGTTGTAATGGTAATCGGCATTTTCTGAACGATCTCCCAAACTTGCGGCCCATGCAACTTTAGCGGTAACGTCTGGCCTTTCAACTCGCCACAAATGATCATGTTCTTCCTTTAATTTTTGAAAGCCTTCAGGAGTAATTAATTGTGAGCGATTGAGTTTTGGCAGCGTTGATTCTGGAATTTTTCGCCTCATGATAAATGATCTTGTTTAGAAAATTTTTGCAAGATAATATAATGATGGGATAGGTTTTATATGCTCCATGTAAGGCCTTGGTTTTTCCTTGGGGATGTCACCTAATCTTGCTTTACCAATAAGGATGGATGGGCTCCTGTGCATTACACCCTTACATTCGGTTTTTATCCGTGAGGATACATACAATAAAAAAGCAGCCATTGTCATGGATATACCTAGAAATATAGTTGTTTTAATCGAAGCTTTGGTATTCAAATCCTTGCCATTGGATCTTCTTAAATGGGTAGTACTCGTTGTTACATTATACACCTCCGGAGTGATGCTCAGAGCTGAGTTGGTTCCAATGGAAATGAGTAGGAATTGGGAGGAAAAGTGATGTTGGCCTATTCTAAAAAGGCCATATATAACCAAAATATTTTTTTTAAATTAGTCATGAAATGCCTGATTTGATAAAGAAAGCTGCCTCAAGCTACCGTTGGGTTCGTAATTCGATTATTTCTCTATTTATAGCAAATATCCTTATTCTTATAGGTAAGGATGATTGGATTGGACGGTTTAAGAACCCCTTGCATTATTTGGATATGCTCGTGACGTTTCTTAGCGTTTATATAATTTTAGAAATTATTGATCGAGTAAACTTTTTTTTAAATAAGAAATTTGAATGGACTAAGGAGACTTTTAAGAGGGTGATCTATCAACTTTTATTTGCCATTATAGTACCTGTAATTCTATCCATTCTAATCACTTTTATCCAATGGGAATTTATATGGCATCAGGATCTTTTTAAAGATAATTATTTCAAATACGAATTTTTCCCTCAGGTTTTACTGATTCTAATTATCAATTTATTTTTTGTTGTAATTCATCTTTTTAAAGTAAGAGTTCCAAGGGACAATGAAGTGAATTTATCGAAGACACCATCAATTATAGGTAGAAAAGGGGGGAAAAAAATACCTGTTCAGGTGTCTGAAATTTCTTATATCCAATTAAAGCAAGGAATTGTTTACTTAATCACTTTTGAGGGAGAGGAATTTTTTCTCTCAGAAAATCTGGATCATTTCGAGAAAATCTTACCTCCCAGTCATTTTTTTCGAGCGAACAGACAATTTATCATTAGGAGAGAGGCTTGTAAATCATTTGCCTCAGGCACTAATGGGAAAGTAGATGTGACAATTTTTCCTGCTTTAGCAACTATTCAAGTTAGTCAGAAAAGAGCTGCCAATTTCAGAAGTTGGATTAGTACCTAATACTTCATCGACTTCAGCATATTTTTTATCGACTTCGGTGACAAATCATTGATTAAAGCAAACCTAAGAGGTTTTTTATCGATCTTTAATTTAAAACCCAACATTATGAAAACTACTATGAAAACCTCCATTCAAAAATGGCTGCTTTTTGCATTAGCCAGTACAACTATTCTTCTATCGTGTAAGGAAAACGAAGACTTATGTTTAAATGGTTCGGGAAGAGTAAATGAATATGACCTATCAGTAAACCAGTTTGATAAAATTTCAATTTCAGGTCCAGTTAATCTAAGAATAAAACAGGGGCCTATTCAAAATGTTACGGTGTTTGCAGAACCGGAATTAATGCAACCCATAAAATATAAAGTATCCAATGGAGAACTAGAAATAGGGTATGAAGACAATATTACTTGTTTCAATACCAATTTTGGTGTTTGGATCGCCATTACAGTACCCGATCTTAAAGATATTATTGCCAATGGCGATAACATCATAGAATCAGATGGTGATCTTGACCTTAATGACCTTTACATCATTACCTCAGGAAAGTCAATGATGAATCTTACAGGTAAGGTAACCTCCCAATCTATATTCAGTTCAGGCCAAACAGTAGTGAATAATTTTAATCTCTTAACGCAATCGACCATTCTAGATATTTCCGGTGAAGGAACCTTAGAAGTTTCCTGCGAAACAGAACTAGATATTGAGGTTGACGGACTTGCCACAATTTCCTACAAGGGAAATCCTACCATCACACAAAAGGTAACTGGGTCACTGAATCTTATTGATGCCAATTAATAACTATCGAAAGAATCATGAAAAGGCCTATCACACTAACCTGTTTTCATTGGAATTCGTGGTTTGAACAATCGCAAATTCGAATCGTAACCCACATTGTTCAAAATATGAAAAAGTATACTTTTTTATTCATCGCATTTTTCTTTACGTCAAGCCTGATAGCCCAAGATGAAAAGCATAATGAGTTCTCCTTGAATTGGGGAATGGGTCAAATCATGCGGCAAGACCAAACTGTGTCGCCTTTTATCCACCAACAGTGGGCACCCATTAATGTATTGTTGACTTATAGTCGATCAAAAAAGTTAGATCAGCTAGCTGAGATTAAGTTTAGTTTATACAACCCAAGTATCGTTGAACCTTACAGTTTCAACTCATTTTATAACGGGAATGAAACTGGTATAGCGCATAGTTTTAAACTTATAGATTTTAACTATGCCCTAGGCAAGTCTATTCTTGACAAAAATCAATGGAGGCTCGTAGTAGGAGGAAAATCAAGGAATCAAATTTATTCCTCAGACTACAATTTTGGCCCCACATTGACCCCTTCACCGATGTTTATCTCATTTGGGCTTGACCTATGGCTAAATCTTAGGTATACACTCAATGAAAAACACTATTTCAAATCCAACCTTGGACTCCCTTTATTTTCCTACATCTACCGCGCACCCTATGCAGCGCAGAATGATGATTATTTTGAAAACATCTATTCTCACAAAGGAATTAAAGAATTTACAAATAGGGTAAAGGATGGAGAATTAGAATCATGGGGAAATTCCCAACGTTTTGACTTTGATGTAAGGTATGGTTACGTCCTCAATGAAAAATGGGATATCGGATTAACATATCTTTTGGCACTGAATTTCAACCAGTCACCCACTCATTATACCCAAATTGAGAATGTATTTTTTATCAATGGAAAATTTAAATTCTAGAAAAATGAAAAATTATTATAAAGTCCTTTTTGCTTTACTAATTCTCTCAGCAATGGGTTGTGAAAATGCATTTTTCGAACCAGAGCCAGCCAATAATCCAGAAGATATATTTGAAAATTTATGGAGCACTTTTAATTCGGAATATGCACCATTTGAGGAAAGGGGAGTGGATTGGGACCAACAATATGATATACATCGTCCTCAGGTTAAATCGTCCACGACGAATGAAGAATTGATAAACATCATTAAAAGCATGCTCCGGTCACTGGATGATGGTCACGTATCATTTACCACCCCAAATTCTGACGTCTTTTATTCCAACCGTATAATTGATCAAAGAATAGATGATGGTTTATTTGATCTAGACCTAATTAAGAGCAATTACTTGCAAAACGATTTCTTGAAAAGTGGAAACGGCCTAAATACTTATGGTTGGCTTGGAAATGTAGGGTATTGGCATATCAAAGCAATTGGCATAAATATGTTTGACATTAATAGCATCCTTGATTATTTCGCTTCTGCTGATGGGTTAATTGTAGATATGAGACACAGTTCAGGTGGAAATTTCACCTATGCATTTTCTGAATTTGGAAGACTTACAGATGAGGAGCGTCTAGTTTTTAGTTCAAAAACAAAAAATGGCCCAGGTAAAAATGACTATACTGAATTATACGAGTGGAGTGTGTATCCAAAAGGAAAATATTTTAATAAACCCATTGTTTTAATTACAGACAGATATACAATTAGCGCTAGTGAAAGGGCAACCATGGCTTTTAAAGCGCTTCCGAATGTTACCCATGTTGGAGACACCACCAATGGTGCAATTGCCACAAAAATTGGCAAGGAACTGGCGAATGGATGGTTCTACTCTCTGGTGACACAAAAAACGTATTTTAAAGATGGGAAAACATTTGAAGGTGTTGGAATACCTCCGGAGATTTATGTTAAGAATACAAATTCTGAAATGGCTGCCGGCCAGGACAAAACCTTGGAGAGGGCTTTAGAAGAATTTTAGGAATTTTTATTGTTAAATACCTTGAAGACTCTTGAAATTATGGAAAATCATATTGGTTATTTAATGTCTGCTTTTATAATTTAAACCATGTTTTTTGCTTTAGGGACGTCCCCGTAAATGGCATTTCCATTTATGATGGGATCCTGTGCTTACCATATGCCAGCAGCATCAATTCGATTTATACGTGAGGGTGCTTTTAATAAAAAGGCCGGTATTGCCATGGCAATTCCAGGCATTGTAGCGGTACTAATAGCCGCTTTGGTAGTGAAGTCCTTACCTTTAGATATTCTCAAATGAGTGGTAATCGTGGTAATACTGTATACTTCTGCGGTTAACATAACTTAGAAAAAATTGAGGAATGATTTATTAGATGTTAGAAATATAAAATGGCTCAATATTCTAATTTTAGTTGTTACATTAGAGCTTTAATCTTATAATAATTCTAAAGAGGATAAATGAAACCATTTTTAAGATGGGCCGGCGGAAAAAAATGGCTGGTAAAACATATCGATTCAATCATTAATTTGAATCATTTTAAAAATTACCATGAATTATTTCTTGGCGGTGGATCAATCTTTTTTCACCTAAATCATACCAATCAGGTTTTCTTATCAGATTTAAATGGCGACTTGATTAATACCTATTTACAGGTAAGAGATAATGTTGAGGACGTCATTAATCACCTTAATACATTTACAAATAGCGAGGAATTCTACTACCAAATAAGACCGATTCAATTTAATGATCCAATTGAACAAGCTGCTCAGTTTATTTATTTAAATCAAACGTCATTCAATGGGATTTATAGGGTAAATCTTAATGGAGTATATAATGTTCCATATGGTCGAAGAACTAAAGATTTCATCCAAGCAGATTTATTGCGAGACGCATCTCTAAAACTTCAAGGTGTTCAACTTGCGACTGGACCATTCTATGATTTTGCTGATGAAATTACAGAAGGAGATCTTGTGTTTCTTGATCCACCATATACGATCACGCACAATAATAATGGCTTTATTAAATACAATGAACATCTATTTTCGGAAGAAGATCAAAGAGGATTGTCGACATTCATACAACAGATAATTGATGCGGGAGCATATTATATTCTGACTAACGCTGCCCATCACGATATACAGACAATATTCCACCATAACCCACCTATAACTCTATCTCGAGCAAGTTTGATTGGGGGAAAACAGGCAAAAAGAGGTAGATACGAAGAGTTTTTGTTCACCAACATTGAAAATGAGTTTATTGAAGCAAATAGATATTGATCAAGTAAAATCTAAACTTACTGATGATTTGTCTCAGTTAGGGAAGATTTATAAGTCAAAAAGAAATGCCAACCTTACCCTTTCAGTCGATCACAATTTGGTTGATGGCTATCTAAAAGAAGGTTGGGAGATTCAAAAGGAATTAAAGACTAAGACAAGGTTAATTAAACCTAAGTCACACTCGAAGAAATTCGAAGATGATGTTTGGTGTCAACTGTATGAGCTTGGTTATAGATATCTTAATTATGATGATAGCTTCAAACTACCTTATGGAAAAGAACCTGAAGACCTTAAGCAAATCGACGTTATAGCCATTGACAAGGAAACAGTTATCCTAATTGAGTGTAAGTCAAGTGAAAAACCACGAAAGAGTACATCCTTAAAAACAGAGTTCGAAGGACTAGAGAAAAGATTAGATGGTTTCAGAAAATCAATTGATCAAATTTTTGGCAGGGGTTTAAAGGTAAAATACATTTACGCCACAAGGAAAATAAGGATCGACGAAGAAAGTATAGAGATTGGAAGATTGTTGAAAACCAACTCATATTATTATAACGATAATACCTTTGGTTATATAAATAGCTTAATCAAGAATTATAAGGATGCTGCTCATTATCAGTTTCTTGGAATGCTTTATAAGGATCAATTAATTAGTTCTGAGAAGATTGAAGTTCCTGCAATAGAAGGAACAATGGGTAAAAAGACCTATTTTATGTTTTCGCTCGAACCACACATTCTTTTGAAAATGGGTTTTGTTCTTCACAGAACAAGAGCTAATGAATCTGAAATGCCTACTTATCAGAGGCTCTTAGTACCAAATAGGTTAAAGGATATAACTAAATTCATCAATGAAGGCGGATATTTTCCCAATTCCGTCATAGTCAATTTTACAGAAAGAAAGCATAAAATACACTTTGAAGGGTCTTCTAGATCTGGGGATTCTCGATCAAGGTATGGTATGCTTAAAATTCCAAATGCCTATGCTATAGCTTATATAATTGATGGACAACACAGGTTATACGGATATGCAAACTCTGATTTTAAGCTAAGCAATACAATTCCTGTAGTAGCCTTCAGCAAGTTAGATTCAACTGAGCAACTTGAGATCTTCATGGATATTAATGAAAATCAAAAAGCAGTTAGTGCTGACTTAAGATTAACACTGGAAGAAGATTTATACTGGGATTCCGATAGGGCTGATTCAAGGATTAAAGCATTAAGATCAGCTATAATTAATGAGTTATCCAATTCGGTAAATGCACCACTATACAACAAAGTAAGTATTGGTGAAGACAAAGGTATGCTTTCATCAAAACCAATAGCAACCGCACTTTTGAAGTCTGGTTTGTTGCCCTCTGCTAGAGGAAATAAATATAATGCTGAAACATCTCAGGCTTGCTTATATGATATTCATAATCATTCACATGGTGTTGAGATGAGGCGGGCAAAGAAGAATGTTGTGCAATTTCTAAACTTATGTTATTCATACATTGAAGAAGAGTATCCAGATATCTTTGAACGTGAACAGTATTTCATTCTTTCCAATAGAGGATCTTATGCTTTTATTAACTTAATCGGAAGTCTTAATTATTACGAAACTGTTGAGACAAAAAACCTTAATTTAAAATCAACGCCAGCAGAAAGGTTTGGGACCTTGAAGCCCTATTTTGATATTTTGATTAATGGATTACGGAATTTGCCAGAGGGAGAAGAGGATCAACTTTTAAGCAAATATGGTACAGGAGCTGATGTTCTTTGGTTTAGGACCTTTCAAACAATTATTAATAACTCCGTCCATGATTATGAACCACCTGCTCTAATAGACTGGAAGGAACGTCAAGACAAGGATCTTCAAGATAGAGGAAGAGAATTCGTAATTGAAATAGAGAAGTATATGAAGCATACTGTGTTGGGAAAAACTCACCAGTTATTTGGGGATAATTGGGAGCTTGAAATCAATAGCATTAAAAGAGAATGTTTGAAAAGAGCTGAAGAAGAGAATGAGAAGAATTATAAAGAGGGATTAAAGAATACAAATAATCATTGGACTGAAATGTTTCATATTAATGATTACAAATCAATTATTTTGAAATATTGGACAAAAAAAGATGAAACAGATCCGGCCTTCAAAACTTTCGAGGAAGAATTTTCATTTGATATAGGAACCGGTTTCAATAGCAAGTCTGAAAAAACTAAATGGATATCTCACTTTAATTCATTAAGAAACCTGTCAGCTCATGAAGGTACAAAGGAAAAAGGATTGAATAGGGAAGAGGTTCAGTTCTTAGAGAATTTATTTGACTCCATTGTAGTTAAACAGAATTCTTAACCTTATTAAATGCTCCCAATACAAAGTCCTCAATTTTCTTCTCACCAATACTTCCAGGATTAAATACTTCCTTAGTAAGAGGAGTATCATTTAAGTCAATCTTCATCTGATTAAAAATGACTTTGAAATAATCTTTTCTTAGATTTTTGGTTTCAAAACCATGCTTTAAGATTGGAATAATTGCTTTTTTCATTAGGCCAATGTAACCAGTAGTTTTTGACAAAATAAATTCATTATGATTCACCCATTCATCAGGCCATACTTCCTCAATTGCACCAAAAATATTTTTAAAAAGTGTTACTAATCCCTTTAGATTGTAGTCAATTAGATATGGTCTTAAGATACAATCCTTATCATAATTTAGTAAAAATTCAGAATATGATTTTTTCCTCATAATATCTCTATCTCTTAATGGATTTTTGGAAAAATGAGGTATGAGTGTTTTTATAAAAGTCCCTTGTGATAAACTCTCACTATCGTTTGTCTTTGTACCTAACATTTTTATACGGCCCTCAAAAGGAGAGTTATCAAAGTTTAACGTTCGAGCTAAGGAATGCAGCAGGGTAAACGGATCTTTTGAATCTGAAACACCAAAAAGATCATAAATCACCGATGAATTCACCTTTTGCTGCTTTCCATTTATTGTTGCGAAAACAAAAGCTTTTTGTTCCTCAGTTGGTTCCAACATAACTAAACAAGGCAAGTTGAATTGATTAATAACATCAACACCATATTTATCCTTAGCCAAATCAAGCCCTAAAATCCTATGCTGACCATCAATTATTTCAGCTCTTCCAACTAACTCGATTTCATTGTTTTGAATTTTATAGTCAGATTCATCAAGAGCTATTACAATTGAGGTGGGGAAACTACTATCTGAAGTATTAACAAATTCTGCAATTTCCTTCACTCTTAGACTGCTAAATTGCCGTTGATTTCCTTCCCCTTTATCTCCCGTATATTCTCTTCTATTAATGGAATAGATATTAAGCAAATCTATTGCAGGAATTACGCAAAGTAAGAATTCACCAATTGGTTGCTCGACTGATATAAATTTATAAATCATAGTTCTTTTTAGTTATCAGTTGGCAAAGGGTTATCATCATCAGAATCACTACTTTCTTCAATTTCACTATTTTGCCTATTTACATATTCATCAGCAGATAATTCCCAATTAGTCTCTCTAAAGCAAAAAAGATAGGTTGCTAATCCAATCGAAATTACTCCAAATAAAATTATTGAGTAAACAAGGAGTTTTGGAGTATCTATGCTATTTATATCCAAAGATTTACCATATAAATAGACATTTATTGTAAAGATTAAAATTGTAAATCCAAATGTGATTGATTTCAAACCTTTTGAAAGCTTCGATTTACCCTTAGGTTTTACATTAAAGAGATTACTTAATCCTTCTACCAAAATAACGATTGAAAAGGTTGAGAGTGAGCCACTCAAAATGATATTGTTAAATGGTATTTTTCGACACTCATTGACAAATAGGTTGTCAATAAGAGGCATCCAAATTCCAAGTAAACCAAAAGTTACTAGAAGAATTAGCCATGAGATAAACTTCCACCTGTCTTCAGAGATTGTTACAAAGGGTAGAATAAACTGGTTATATATATTTTTCATAGCAACATAATTCAGTATATGCAATATAATAACCATTTAGTTATTATTAATTCTAAACTGCTATGAATTCAGTAATATTATACCAAGTAGAATCTAATGGACTTTCAAGCAAGCTAGTCTGACTGAATAGCAAGCCATACGTTGGGTAGTAGCTAGAAGCTTTATTCTCTCAAGATCTTTTATATACTTTTATCAATCAAAATAGTATTAGCCAAACGGCTTGAGGGCGTCAAGCGAACATCAAACGAAAATCAATCTACGATTGGATGGATCCGGAAAACATAAGTTTCATAAATTTATTGACAGGAGGTTCCTAAACGTTGAGAATTCAATATTTGGGATAAACTTGTCCATGCTGGTTGAGGCGCTGGCCTGAGCGGCTACTTAATATAACGTCTAATTATATAACAACATAATTAGAAGCACTGCACCAAAAAATCATCAATCATAAATGTGCACGTCAAAGTCCAGCTCTGCTGGTTAACAAAATATCAATATATATTCTAAGCTGACAGAAATTTGTCAAACAGCGCAGCAGTAATAAAAATTAAATTTGTTATATAATTTATATTATGTTAAATAGAAAATGAAATACCATTTCCATTAGCCTCTGTACTGCTTATACTCTATTTCCAAGTGGTTTCCCTGTACCACCACCCCAATTCCAAAATTGGGAAGCCAATTGCTATAAATACAGCTCAACGATTCAAATGGTTGATCATTGGTAACTGCCGGAATCTCCAGCCTTGGTTTCTCCATGGTATCTTTTACCAACACTTGATCTAGTGGAAATGTCAAACCTTTCCCAACTAATTTGATGTATGCCTCCTTGATACACCATAACCTGAAAAAAGCTTCGGATTTTAATTTGCCCTTGGAATTTTGAATCAATGAGATTTCCTCAGAAGCAAAAAAATGGTTTGAGATGAGCTCTGCTTCAATCTCCTCATCCAAGAATTCTATATCTACACCAACTTCTGATTCATTCGAGAAACCATACAGCACGCAGTCTTTGGAATGTGATATGTTAAAAAAAATTTGAGCTTTAGGATTTTCTACATATGGCTTTCCAAGAATCGTTTGATTAATAACTATTTCATTAGGTTTTATGTCAAGATACTCGGATAGTAATTTTCTCAAAATGCTTCTTCGTTTGAGGAACCGCATTTTTAACTCAGGCCGAACAAAACGATCTGCACGCTCCATTTCTTCTCTTGCAAGATCCCTCCCATCCTCTTCGGGCACCTCATCCAGTTTGGCAAGCCATAAATCAACTTTCATGAATCCATCGTTTTCTTTTCTTCATCCCATTTTTTGAGATTCCGTACAATTGCCTCATTTAGTTGGCCCGCATAAGGTTCTCGCATCAATTTAAGATGTGGTCCTTGAATTTTCTCACGATCCACGATATTCAATAAGGGATCCCATTCATAAGTATGTTTAAATTCCCTGGGTGTGGTTATAAGTAAGGTATCACAGGCTATTTTTTCAGGCTTATAAGAGAGTAAATACTTTTTCAATAAGCCTGTATCTTGAATCAATACAGGAGGTTTAGGATCTTTTCTTACCTTTTTACGAACTTTTTCCAGCAATTGCCCCGGATTCTTCCAGTAGTCCAAATAGGTAAATAGCTTTTTATAACCTCCTTTTCCAAATGTCCTGGATTTATCAAAAAACAGCGGCGGATCAATCATGATCAGATTTACCTGCTCCCCTGCCTCTAGCATTTGTTTAGCAATCTCGAAGGCAACTACATTCCCGATAGAATAGGATAAAATTCGGTAAGGTCCTTTGGGTTGAATCAATCGGATTTCTTCCAAACACAAACTGGCGATCTCTTCAATATTCCTTGGGACGGAATTCTTGATCAATTCAGGACTTACCGATAATATACCGTAAACCGGATACTCGGCAGGCATATGCCTAGTCAATTGACTATACACTGTTTCATAATAGAATTCGCTATGAATACAAAATAGAGGCGATTTTTGACCGGTTGTTTTTATAGGAATGACCCTTCTAATATTTATTGACTCAAATTCAACTAAATGATTATTAGCAAGAATTTTCTTTGAAATATCTTGAATTGAGTCATTTATATGGATTGGATCCTTAAATGTAAAAATGGAATTTAACTCATTTTCCACCTGCTTCCACTCAAAATCGGATCCTCCATTTTTTTGGAAACTGTCCTTCACCCCAATCAATTTTTGTTTGAGAAAGGTTTCCCAAACCTTTAAAACCTCCAATTCAAGCGTGTTTTCGGGTCTCTGATAGGCTTCATGATGGATAGACTTCACCAGCGATTCCACTGTGGAATAGCGTAAAAATTGAGCTGGAGTAACCTTTATCCCAATGTCTCTGCATCTTGCGATGATTCGAATACTTTGGAGTGAATTTCCACCCATCTCGTAAAAATCTTTATTGACAGGAACTTCCTCCTCTCCCATTACATCAGCCCAAATTCCAGCAACCTGCCGTTCCAAATACGTAGATGGTATTTTTGAAGAAACGGTTGAAGCGTTTGGTTTAGCAATGGCAATGTCATTTAATGCATTCAAATCCACTTTTCCATTTGGAAGCAAAGGAAATTCCTTCAAAATGAGAATTATATCCGGCACCATGTATCGTGGCAAATTTTGACGGAAAAAACCATCTAATTCCCCCTCATTTATATTGGCATCCGATTTAATGGCCACGATTATTTGGGTATCAGATGCTCCCCCAACAATTGCTAATGCAGATTTAACTTTTGGATCACGTAGAGCTAAATCTTGAATCTCGGTCAATTCCACTCGATGTCCTCGGATTTTAACTTGATTATCCTCTCTTCCAAGGTATTCCAACAATCCATCCTTCTGGATTCGAACCAAGTCTCCAGTCCTATAAACCCTATTCCATTCCTCGGAATATGGGTTTTTCAAAAACTTAGATGCAGTATCTTCCTCGGATAAATACCCATTCGTAAGCCCCGCCCCTGCAATGCAAAGTTCTCCCGGAATTCCGATGGGACTTAATTTCTGATTTGAATCCAGTACATAAGCCAAGGTATTCGATGTTGCCAAACCTATAGGAACCCTATGAAAAGAATCTCCAGCATGAAGTTCCTGAACCGTACACCAAACCGTTCCTTCCGTTGGACCATATTCATTAAAAAGCCGTGTTGTTGGATGCTTTTCAAAGTGCATTTTTATCAAATCATTTGGAAATTCCTCTCCAGCCAAAATCACTCCCTTCAGTGCATCCCAAGTTCTGTCATTTTCCTGCAGCAAGGCTTGATACAGCGAAGGCAGCATCAAGGTATGGCTGACATCTTCTCGAGCAATGATTGCAGAAAGTGCAGCAGTGTCCAAGGTTTCATTTTGTTGCGTAATGATGAGTTTACCTCCTGTGCATAAAGACCAAAAGATTCCGGCAACTGAGCTGTCAAAAGAAAAAGAGGAAGCCAACAAGAATGAGGTGGGAGATTCCTGGTAATACGACTTTCTTGCTGCCACAGAAGAGTATAAGTTGTTATGGCTAACCAAAACACCCTTGGGTTTATTGGTACTCCCAGAGGTAAATATCAGGTAGGCATTATTACTAAATTTAAAACCCTTATTTACCTGATTTTCAATACTTTGATTGTATTCTATTAAATCAATATTTATTATTTCAAAATTATCTTTGACAGAGTCTTTTGAATCAATACAATTACGGTGAGTCAGGACAAAATTTGCTCCGGATTCTTTTAGGTATTGGAGCGTTCTTTGGTCTGGATAATCCGGGTCTAAAGGCAAATAGACCCCACCAAATCTTAAGATGGCAAGAATAGAAACCAAATAATCCACAGACCTTTCCATAAAGATTCCTATGGGATAGTTTGGATCAGCAGATTTCTCTCCTAGCTCATAAGCAATTACTTGGCTTTTTAGATCAAGTTCTCCATAACTTAGTCGTTCAGAGCCGCAAACCACGGCAATCTGATCCTTTTTTTGGATTAAACTATCTAGGATCTCAGTGAGCACAGTTCCATTACCTTCTGGTAAAAAACCATGACTAAGTCCAGAAACCAGAAATTGGTTCTCTTCTTCAGAAATCAGGGAATAAGACTCTATTTCCAGGTTAGGATTCTCGCAAACACCCTCCAACAGCGTTGTAAAATGTTGGCACAAGCGTTCTGCAAAAACAGGACTGAATAAATCCCTACTAATTTCTATTCCAATTTGATATGCACCAGCTTTTAGACCAAAATGATGTAGCGTCAGATCAAATTTGGAGACTTCTAAATCCAACACTTCAAAATCTACCGATAGACCATGGTTTTGAAATGGATTCTCTCCTGCGGAATGTCCCACAAACATGGCTTGAAATAAAGGATTGTAGCTTTGATCTTTTGCTGTTTGTGAATTACTAACCAGTTCCTCATAGCTCGGTTTTTGGGTAGATATGGCCGCCAAAACATCATTTTTGATTTCTTTAAGCAGCTCGGAAAACAATTTCTGCTTTTCCAGGCTTGCTTCAATTACCTGGGTATCTACAAAATACCCAACCATGGATTTAAACTCTTCTTTATCTCGATTGAACACTGGTATTCCTACTGTTACCTGTTCACTTTTTGCATACCTACCAAGCAAAATCTGAAAGCATGCAAGGAAAAGGTTAAAGTCCGTAGTTTGAAAATCTTTGACGAGCTTCCCTACTTTATCAGTGAAATTTTTTGGCAGGGAAAACCGGATGATACTGCCTTGGTAACTTGGACTGGCCGGCCTTGGAAAGTCCAGCGGCAGATCTAAAAATGAGTCCGAAGGCGTAGGAATTGACTTGGATTTGGACTCTGATTCAGGCAATTCTCTTTGCCAGGACGTATAATCCTGATATTGAAGATCATTTTCAGGTACCGAGAAGTTTGATTGTTGATTATTATTGGAAATCTCAACATAGAAATCAGCAAAATCTTCTCTCAATATGCCCATGGACCAGGCATCGATAATAATGTGATGGAAGGTAATGCCTATCAAATATTGGTCATTGAGGTGGCAAACTCCCACTCGAATCAAAGGATCTGTTTCTAGCCTAAAAGCTTCACTAGCCAGATTTTTAAGCCAGTTTCTGGCATCCGATTCGTCCTGATTATCCTTTGCAAAATGAAGATCAAAACTTTTTCCCCGTCGAAAAACCATCACAGGCTCCTCTTGGAATACAACATAATTGCTTGCTAAAATCTGATGCTTGGCAACTAAACTTTCCAGGGCTTTACTAAAAACTCCCTGATCAAAAGAGGATCCATGAAAATTCCAGATCTCTGAATAATTATATACAGGACTTTCAGGATTCTTTTGATAGACGAACCAAAGGCGCTGTTGAGCGACTGAAAGTGGATAGTGATCTGATAGGCTAGCTTTTGGAATTCGTTCCTCTGCTAAATTTTCAGATCCCTGCTCCTGCTCGTTAAAATTAAGCCACTGATCAAGAAGATCATCCGAATTTCCTTCCATACTCTAATCTACTAAAGGATTCCTTTTTCGAGCAACCAAGTATGAAGTTTCAAATCATATCCAAAGGCTCTTTCGATGATCCAATAAGCCGATATGGCCATCAATAAAAGGGAGAAACCGACCACGATGATATAGTATTGTTTCAGTCTACTAAGTAAGAAAAGCAGAGGAAAAGCAACAACAATAATACCCAACTGACCAATCTCTACACCCAGGTTGAATCCAACCAATGAATAGACCAGGTACTCCCCTCCTCTTGATTGTTCCGCCAAAACCGAAGCAAATCCAAATCCATGAAAGAGACCAAATACTAAAATAATAAGCCACTCTCTTTTATTTAAAAATGGGACGATATTATGAAAAGCCGCCATGGCAATGGAAATGGCAATAATGGATTCCACTAACCTTGAAGGTAGGTTGATCAATTCTAAAGCTGCTAAGCTTAAAGTCACAGAATGAGCAAGAGTAAAAATTGTAATGATTTTTACTACAGATATAAAAGCAGTCTTAAAACTTGGCTGAGGATCAAAATCATTGTAAGTGATCCCAAACCATTTCTTTTTAGGAGCATTTTTTGGTTTATATACAATCACCGAGGGAATCAGTAGGGCTATCAAAAACAAGATATGGTCCAATCCGATCCAAATATGGTAAATCCCGGATTTTACCATTGCCAAAAAACCAGTTAGAACTGATCCTTCCTCAATATCAAGAGTTTGATTTGGAGAGGAAGTACCAAAGATTAAAGATGGCAAAGATTCATTGGCTAACACACCCGTTTTCCAGTTTCGCTCAATATGAAGTAATGATTCATGATTGCTCAACTCTTCTACAAAAATCTGATCATAAACATCTAAATTGGAAGGAACAGGATTCATATTTTCCATCGAAAAATTAAATAACAGGTAATCATCACCGTCTTTTAATTCCAACAAACCTAAGTCTGTGAAAACCATAGCATGATCTCCTTGGGAAGATGTAAATTTGAGGTGACTGAGTATGTATTCCCGCATCCTTAGAACTTTTGGGTCATTCTCATCAGGAACTACTCCTGGTCCGATTTCAAAACCAAATACTTTTGCGATATCGCTTTTCCTCAGCTCAACCCTACAATCCATTTTACCTTCGTAAATACTTAGATAAATAAAATTTTGATTGGGTTTATGGGCCTCTACCCTAGCAGCTAGTGTAAATAATAGAAAGAATAAAAAACTTGTTCTGATTAATTTGGTTGTTGACATGTATCGAAGAGAATTAAGGATTATTTGGGTTAAACAAACTTTTAATTTAAAAGTTATCAAACTTGTGCATTTAGATAGGCAAAAAAATGAATTGACACCTTAATTCAAAATAGTATATTGGGTATTGATTAACTTAAATAATGAAGAAAAATCAAGAAAGTATCATCATAGACAGTAATGCTGTCAATAAGATTATAACAAAAATTGGGTTAGACAGAGTAATGGATGACCTGATTTCTGAATTAGAAAAATCACTTAAAAATTACAGTGAAGAAGAAACTGAAGTACCCATTCGATCAGGATTTAATTATAAAAAACCCTTTTTAGGTTTAGTAGAATGGATGCCAATCATGAAGAAAGGGGAAGAAGTTTTGATTAAAGTGGTGGGGTATCATCCTGAAAACCCAGACATTTTTAAACTGCCTACTATATTATCTACTATTTCTTCCTATGATGCTCACACGGGTCATTTAAATTTTTTAGTAGACGGTGTTTTGCTTACAGCTTTGCGAACTGGTGCCTCTAGTGCAGTTGCCAGTAAAATGATGGCAAATCAAAATTCAAAGACACTTGGCATTATTGGATGTGGAGCTCAATCGATCACCCAGATTCACGCTATTTCCAGATTGTTTCCAATTGAGGAGATTTTAATATATGATACCGATCAAAGCTGCATGCATAGCTTAGAAGATCGACTGGCTCCCATCAATCTCAGAATCTCACCTAAACTCTCTAGCATTTCTGAAATTTTGGAAAAATCGGATATTGTGTGCACTGCTACCTCTATAGCTCCAGAAAAAGGCCCACTTTTTATAGAGTTTAATTCAAAACCACACCTTCATATTAATGCTGTGGGAGCGGATTTCCCAGGAAAGTTTGAACTCCCAAAGTCACTTTTGAAGAAATCTTTTGTTTGTCCTGATTTTCTCGATCAAGCAGTTGTCGAAGGCGAATGTCAGCAATTGGAACCCTCTGATATTGGTCCCTCTTGGATTGAATTAATCCATAATCAAGTTTTGATAGAAAAGTACCAATCTGGAATTAGCATATTTGATTCCACAGGATGGGCATTGGAGGACCAGGTGGTGGCAAATTTATTTGCCAAATATGCCCATGAATTAAACCTAGGAACCAAAATGAATATTGAGTCTTACAGTTCCGATGAAAAAAATCCATATGGAATGATTCATCATCTAATTAATGTAGCTCAATAGGTATTCAATTTTATTGAACTAATTATTAATTTTTTAAAACAAAATCTCCTTTAATGAAGTAAGGTTTCAGAAAATATTTCATTTCCCCTTGTGAATTGATTTTCAAGCCAGCTTTAAATAAATTTCTATGATTAAAATAGTACTCTCCACCGTTGTCCTATTTACTTTTACAGTAATTTTTGTAAACGCCCAAGCGCTTAAAGGCCGAGTTTTAGACCGAGCAAGTTCCCCAATAATCGGAGCCTATATTATTCATATTGCCTCTGAACATCACGCTCACACCAACGAATCTGGTTATTTTGTGCTCCCGGGAGTTAAAGATGGAGATTCCCTTCAAGTAAGTCATATAGGATACGAACCTCAGATAATAGTAGTAAGTAATCTTTCAAGAGAGGTTACTGTGCGGATGGATGAAACCGCTATTGAACTTGGAGAGGTAGTCTTTAGTCAAGAAGTGAATCCAGTTAATACCCTTTCCCGAATTGATCTTAAAACAAATCCGGTAAACACATCTCAGGATATATTGAGAAAAGTACCTGGGTTATTTATAGGACAACATGCCGGAGGTGGTAAAGCTGAACAAATTTTCTTGCGTGGATTTGATATTGACCATGGAACTGATATAAATATCACGGTCGATGGAATGCCGGTCAACATGGTTTCACATGCGCACGGGCAAGGATATTCAGATCTACACTTCTTAATACCGGAAACAGTGGAGCGAGTAGATTTTGACAAAGGCCCCTATAATGCCGATAAAGGGAATTTTGCTACTGCAGGCTACGTAAACTTCCAAACCAAAAGAGGTTTGGATAAAAGTTCTGTTTCGGTACAAGGAGGAAGCTTCAACAGTGTCCGTACGGTTGGGCTTTTTAACCTAATCAATGACAAGAAAAACAATGCCTATGTCGCGGCAGAATACTTGGCAAGTGATGGTCCATTTGAGTCCAGTCAGAATTTCAACCGATTAAACCTAATGGGGCGATATGGTCTAACATTGGAAGACGGAAGTGATATCAGCTTAATTGCATCACATTTTACCAGTAAGTGGGATGCTTCAGGTCAGATACCGGTTCGTGCGGTACAAAGTGGACAGATCACCAATTTTGGAGCTTTAGATGATACAGAGGGAGGTTATACGAGTAGAACAAACATTGCTCTCAATCATACCAAGCTAATTAATGATCGATTATTTATTAAGAACAACGCCTACTATTCTACTTATGATTTTGAGCTATTTTCAAACTTTACATTCTTCTTGGAAGATTCTGTAAATGGTGATCAAATCCGACAGCGCGAAAACCGGGCGATTTTTGGAGCAGAAAGTCAGCTTACTTATAGCAATACATTCAGTGGGGGTGAATATGCACTTCAAGTTGGTGTAGGACTTAGAAATGATGATATCCGTGATAATGAATTAGCCGGAACAAAAAACAGAGATAGTGTTCGGTTTGTCACTCAAAGAGGTGACATTACTGAGTCGAATTATTACAGTTATGTAAATTTTGATCTTTACTTGAAAAAGCTACGGATCAACCCAGGAGTTAGAGTTGATTATTTTAATTATTTATACCAAGATGATCTCACTCCTGAATATGATCCCCAATCTTTATCAGCTGCCGTAGTAAGTCCGAAACTTAACTTCATTTATACGGTCAATGAAGACGTACAAGTATTTTTAAAATCTGGCATTGGCTTTCACTCAAACGACACTCGTTTGGTATTGGAAAGGCCTAATAATGAATCCATACTTCCCAGAGCATTTGGGGCTGATTTAGGGGGTAACTTTAAGTTATGGCCAAGATTGATAGTAAATGGGGCGCTTTGGTATTTAAGGCTTGAACAGGAATTTGTTTATGTAGGTGATGCCGGCATAGTGGAAGCGAGTGGAAGAACAGCAAGAAGAGGAATAGACTTGGGATTACGATGGCAAGCAAACAAATGGATCTACTTTGATGGCGATTTTACCTATTCTTATGCTAGAAGCATAGATGACCCTGAAGGAAATAATTTCATCCCATTGGCACCAAGAATTACTACCACAGGAGGATTGAGTTTTGAAAAGGATGGTTTTGCAGGAGCCCTACGAGCCAGATATTTACAGGATCGTCCTGCTAATGAAGACAATAGTGTTGTCGCAGAAGGTTATACCGTATTGGATATGAACGCTAGCTATACTTTCAATGCATTCACGTTTGGTTTTTTCATAGAAAACCTGCTTAATACAGATTGGAAAGAAACTCAATTTGATACAGAATCTAGAATACGACTTGCAAATGGAAACCTCGAACCAAGTCCGGTTAATGAAATTCATTTTACTCCTGGTACTCCATTCAATTTTAGAGGTTTTGTGAAATTCACATTTTAATTAAATGGATTTTAGCTGGAGCAAAGAACAAATAGAATTAAGGGAGAAAGCCAAGGTTTTCTCAGAGAAAAATCTGAATAAAGATATTTCTCAAAAAGACCGTAACAATATATTTCCGGAGGAAGAGTGGAAGAAATGTGCCGATTTTGGAGTGTTGGGTTGGCCTTTTAAAAAGGAATACGGAGGAGGTGGTTTTGATCCTCTTACCACGGTGTTAATGCTCGAAGGACTAGGCTATGGAAGTAAAGACAATGGTCTACCCTTTTCTCTCAATTCCCAAATTTGGAGCACCCAGGTAGCAATCAATGCATTTGGAACAGAGGAACAAAAGCAAAAGTATTTGACAAGATTGATTTCAGGTACGATTGGAGCTTTTGGAATAACCGAGGAAGGCTCAGGTTCCGATACCTATGCCCTGGAAATGACTGCTGAGAAAGTGGAGGGCGGATATATCCTAAATGGGGAAAAGCATTACATCACCTTGGCCCCTATTTGTGAAATAGCAGTTGTTTTTGCTACCACCAATGTAAAGTTAGGCAAGTGGGGTATTACGGCTTTCATTGTGGACAAAACCATGGAGGGCTTCACTAGTAGTGAGGTTCGGGATAAAGTAGGAATGCGAACCACACCGATGGGAAATCTCTATTTAAAAAACTGTTTTGTTCCGGATGAAAACCGATTGGGAAGAGAAGGCTCAGGATTAAGCCTCTTTAGTTCGGCCATGGAATCAGAGCGGGGTTATATTTTTGCGAGCCAAATAGGAAGAATGGAAAAGCAATTGGAATTATCAATTGCTTACGCCAACGAACGCAAATCATTTGGGCAAAGCATTGGTAAATATCAATCCATTTCCAACCGAATTGCCAATATGAGATTGAGGCTTGAAACCTCAAAAATGCATCTTTATAAAGTCGCTTATTTGGATAAAAATGATTTGCCTTTAATTCGGGAAGCTGCCATGGCTAAACTATACATCAGTGAAGCTTTTGTAGAATCCAGTCTGGATTTCATTAGAATTTTTGGGGCCAAAGGAGTGGTTACAGAATATGAAGTAGAACGTGATCTTCGAGATGGATTGGGAGGATTGATATACTCTGGTACATCAGATATTCAAAGGAATATTATTGCTAAATTGGATGGATTACTATGAATTCTACTAGTCAACTGTTAAGTGAACTCATCGCAATTGGAGCAAAAGAGACTCCGAACAAAATAGCTTTTAAAAGCGCTGAATCCCAGATCAGCTATCAGGAATTAGAATCGAGAAGCAATCAACTAGCAAATTGGCTTGTAGAGAACCAAGTAAAAAAAGGAGACCGTGTTGGGATTCTAATTGAGAAAAATGTGTTTACAGCCTATGCAATCTATGGTATCTTAAAAGCGGGAGCTGTTTTGGTGGCTTTGGACCCAAGCCAACCTAGCGAAAGGCTTAATACAATTATTGCAGATTGTAATATCAAAATAGTTCTCACCATCCCCTCTCACCAACGCATTATAGATCAGATTGATACCCAAAATTTACTAGTGGTAGGATCACATCAAGGCGTTTCTTGGGATACCATCTTTCAATTAGCAAGTAATCCCCCTTTGGATTTAGATATTGAGCCTAGCGACCTTGCTTATATCCTGTATACTTCGGGCTCAACTGGAGAACCAAAAGGAATTGTCCATACCCATTCAAGCGGAATGGCTTATGCTAGACAATCTACCTTACTATATGAAGTTTCTGAAAATGATACCATTGGAAATGTAGCTTCTTTACATTTTGATCAAAGTACCTTTGGATACTTTTCAGCAATGTATGCCGGTTGTACAACCTATATTTTCAATACCAGCGAATTAGTCATGCTTGGGAGTTTTTGTGAGGCGGTTAGAGCAAATGGAATTACCATTTTGTATTCTGTCCCTTCCCTCTTCATTTCATTGATTGAAGGAGGATTTGATTTAGATTTTCCTTCGTTGAGATGGATAAAATATGGAGGCGAATCCTTTCCGCCTATCAAATTAAACGAGTTACTAAAAAAAGCTCCAAACTCGAAGATTTCAAATGTTTATGGGCCTGCCGAAGTAAATCAATGTACTTATTTTACTATTTCAAAGCCTATAGAAGCAGATAAAGAAGTACCAATAGGTCAGGTTTGGGAGAATACCAGCTATCTCATTTTGAATTCGGAAGGCCAGCAAGTTGCTCCCGGTGAACAGGGAGAATTTCTAGTTCATTCTGTAACCATGATGTCAGGCTATTGGAATAATGAAACCTTGAACCAAAAGTCTTTTTATATCGACAGAAAAGAAGGAAAAGAAGTTAACTATTATAGAACTGGCGATTATGTCTATTTGAACAAAAATAATGAGTTGGTTTTTGTAGGGAGAATGGACCGTCAAGTGAAGATTAATGGCTACAGGATTGAACTTGGAGCTATTGAACAGGTTTTAATTCAATGCCCTGAAGTAAAGGATGTAGCTGTTTTCACATGTAAATCAAATGGCATGAGAGAATTATGTGCGGCAATCGTACCAAAGGAGAAACCGTTGGACAATAATTCATTGAGAAAGAGATTAATAAAACTTCTCCCAAAGACAAGTATTCCAAAACACTTCTTTGAAGTACAATCCCTACCCCATTCCGTCAATGGAAAAGTTCATTATCGGAAGTTGGAAAAACAGTTTTCTAATTAAAATAGAGAAGTGATAGAAACTATGCTTAATCAAGAGCAAATCAATACATATCATCAACAAGGCTATTTACAGATAAGTAATTGGCTGAAGGGAAAAGAATTGGATCAGATCATTCAGGCAATTGAAAAAATTGAACAACTGGACGGACCTGAATTTTTCAGAGAAAAATCCTCTGGAAAAATCCGTACCATTTTTGCGCCTGAAAAGTTCGATTCTTCTATTCTTGCACTACTTGAGAATTCCTCATTACCGAAAATTATTGAGCAGCTTTTGAATACAGATTTTTACTTATTTCAGTCAAAACTTAACACTAAAAGTAGCCTTGAATCAGGTGTATGGAGTTGGCATCAAGATTTTAAATTTTGGAAAGAGGATGGAATGATTGCTCCAAATGCTCTGACGGTTGCAATTTTGCTATCCGATGTAGAGGTAGCAAATGGCCCCATATTAGCTATACCCTCTTCTCAAAAAGAAGGAGAAGTGGAATCGTACCTGAATAATCCTGATGGAGTACATGATGAGAATCTGAAATATATGATTACTCAAAGTACCTTATCGGAAATGGTGAAAAAATACAGTCCCATAATTCCATTTACCGGAAATGCAGGAGACATTCATATTTTCCATTGTAATTTACTCCATAGCTCTTATCAAAACATGGGAGTAATTGACAGAAAGCTATTAATGTTCACGTTCAACCCAACTGATAATATTAAAGAAGTTTCAGATCCAAGACCTGAATATATGGTCAAAAGGAACCACACAGCCTTAAATCCAAAGTAATGGTAGAAGAAATTACAAATTATATACATGAGGAAATCGATGTACTTGTCAACCAAGAAGAAGAACTATTGAGCAGTGGTTTGATTGATAGCATTACGATTATGAAACTCATTGCCCATTTGGAAGAGAGGTATAAAATTAAAGTACCACCTCAGGATATGGTGATAGAAAATTTTAATTCAGTCCTTTCCATTACAGAATATATTGCCCAGCAGCAGAAAAAATAGAAAAAGATTGCAAGTATCACCAGACTCTATTTCCAGCCTTACTGGAAGTCAGCAAAGTATTTGGGCTAGTCAAAAGCTCGATCCTAGCTCCAATTCAAACTACCTTCCCCATACATTTGAATTAAATGGTGAAATAGATCCCTATACTTTTCAATTAGCATTTAAACGCCTAATTGCAAATCATGATTGCCTGAGAACAGTTTTTCATGAAAATGAGGATTCAGTTGTTGAACAAATTGTATTACCCCAATTAGAATTTAATCTTCCGTTTGAAAAGATTTCCAATGCATCGCTTGATTCTTTCATCAAATCTCGAATTCATACTCCAATAGACCTTACTCAGAGATGCTTCGATTCCATTCTACTAAAAGTAGAAGAGGGAGTGTTTATTTGGTATTTGAATATTCACCACATACTTGCTGATGCAACGACCTTTAAAGTTCTGTTTGAGGCATTAGGGAAGGGCTATGAATCGGAATTAAAGAAAATTGAAAATGATTCCGGAAGTCAAGTCAGTTTTAACGTTTATCGGGAGTTTGAGCAGCAAAAACGAGAAAACAAAAATACCTCTGCTGCTGAATATTGGAAGTCAAAGGGACAATTTCCCGTTAAGGAGTTATCCTTTTATGGAAATCTTAAATCTGAAACCCGAACCAAGGCCAGAAGGGTAAAAATCCCTATAAGTACAGAAATCAAAGGGCTTTTAGAGGAAAAGCTAACTACAGAAGCCTATAGATCCTTCAATCCTGACCTTACAAAATTCACGATTTGGTCTACTATTTTTGCTGCCTTTATCTCCAGAATTTCAGGCGAATCTGCCTTACGGCTAGGAAGTCCCTTTCCCAACCGTAACCTCAGTAAATTCAAAAACACCGCAGGCCTGCTCATTGAGGTATTGCCCGTTGATATTCAGGTAGACATGGAAGACTCCTTTCTGAGTCTTTTTGGGAAAGTAAGGCAAGAGCTCTTCGATTTTTTTAAAAATGGCTATCCTGGTGCCCAAACTTTAGAGAGCGTTAGAGGAATTCAAACAGTAGTAAATTACATCCCCCTTTATTTTGGTGATTTTGGGGAAATTCCGACCAGAACTAAATGGCTTTTTCCAGGGCAGATGGACGCAGGTCATCGAATTCGATTTCAGGCCTTCGATTTTAATGATCAATCCAACCTTGATTATTATATCGATATCAATGAAGCCTATTTTACACCAAAACAAATAGAACTTCTCCCCTTCCACTTTGAAAAAATGATTCGGGCTTTTATCATAGATGACCAATCAAAAATCGCGGAGGTAAAACTTGTTTCAGATAAGGAGGAAAAGGAGCTAATCGAAAAGGATATAAGTGATAAGGGTAATCCGATAACTTTTGATGAGCTTATCAAACCTGTTTTTGAATGGAATTCAAATGAACCAGCTTTACTATTGGGAGATAAAACCCTTTCTTACCAAGAACTAAGGTCATTGGTAAATAAGGCCGTAGAAATACTTAATCACCAGGGAGTTAAGGAACAGGACATTGTGGTTGTACACAAAGAAAGATCCTTCGAATATATCATCTCTGTTCTTTCTATTTTAAGGCTTGGAGCCATATTTGTCCCTATGCCTGTGGATCTTCCACAAAGAAGAATGGAAGGAATTTTGGCAGATTTGAACCCTAGGTTACTAATTAGTACTTCGCTAGAATTTGAATCCTATTCAGTAATGGATATCAAGCTAGATGATCTTCTTTCTTATGAACTTAAGAACCAAGTTATAGACTTATCACATGATCCAAATCGAACCGGGTATATTCTTTTCACTTCCGGATCTACAGGAAAACCAAAAGGTGTTGAAGTTTCGGTCAGTTCTTTGGCAAATTATTTAACAGAGGCAAAAAATTTATACAGCAGAGGTCAGGAAGTACATATGCCTTTCTTTACTTCCATAGGTTTTGATTTGACCATTACATCCCTATTTCTACCATTGATTTCTGGAGGATCCATCCATATTTTTCCAGAAAAGAAAAGTGGTCCTGACGTATCTATTTTGGAGGTTATTAAGAACAGAAGTATAAACACCATTAAACTTACCCCCTCCCATGCGAGAATAATCCAGGAAACTTCCTTGAAAGGTTCGACGCTCAATACTGTGATTTTTGGAGGGGAGAATCTTGAAACTAAACTCGCTTCCAGCTTCCAAAAACTACTACCGGAAGGAGCAGAAATAATTAATGAATATGGTCCTACAGAAGCGACGGTAGGCTGCATTGTCCACAAATATGATCCGAAAGAAACAGCACCTTCAGTTCCTATAGGAAAACCTATCTCGGGATGTAATTATTACATTTTGGATGAGAAATTAAACCCGGTTCCGCAGGGCGTTAAGGGAACCTTATTTCTGGGAGGGGAAGTACTTGCCAAAGGATATTTTAATAATCCCCAGCGCACAGCCGAATCCTTTATTAAGAATCCATATCAGTTAGATCAAAGGATTTATAAAACCGGTGATCTGGTTCGTTTGAATGCCTCAGGTATACTCGAATATTATGGTAGGATAGATGAACAGATAAAATTGAATGGTGTTAGGATAGAATCAGCTGAATTGGAGATATTGATTTCCAAATTCCCTAAAATGGAGGAAGCACATATCGTCGTCGCTGATTCAAATGAGAATTTATATCAAGCACCTGATTTTTACTGTAAGAATTGTGGGATTCCATCTAATTATCCTGATGCTTCCTTTAATGAAGAAGGAGTCTGCAATTTGTGTGAATCCTTTGAAGAATATCAGAAAAATGTGGCCTCCTACTTTAAATCCATGGATAACCTGAAATCGGAGATTTTAGGTTTGGGAGAAAACAAAGAAAAAGAATACGATTGTCTGATGCTATTAAGTGGAGGAAAAGACAGTAGTTATGCGTTGGCTAAATTGGTAGAACTTGGACTTCATGTGCTGGCTTGGACACTTGACAATGGGTTTATATCTGAAAATGCCAAAGAGAATATCAATAATACGGTAAATAAACTTGGGGTTGATCATATATATGGTAGTACAGATGCCATGAACGCCATTTTCAGAGATAGTTTAGAAAGACATCAAAACGTGTGTAATGGCTGTTTTAAAACTGTTTACACCCTCAGCACTAAACTAGCCCTCGAAAAAAATATTCCAGTGATTGTGACAGGTCTTTCAAGAGGACAATTTTTTGAAACAAGGTTGACTGAAGAACTTTTCTTAAAAGATCACTTTGATCCAGCGGATATAGATCAAATCATCCTAGAGACTCGAAAATCCTATCACAGAAGCAAAGATGCTGTGAGTGAGTATTTGGATGTATCGATGTTTGAAACAGACGAAGTATTTACCAAGGTCTCCTTTGTTGATTTTTATAGATTCAGTGATGTAAGCCTTTCGGAAATGTATGCTTATCTGGAAGAAAAAATTGGATGGAGAAGACCTAAGGATACTGGCCGAAGCACCAATTGCATCATAAATGATTTGGGAATTTTTGTTCACAAGCGAAAAAAAGGATACCACAACTATGCATTTCCATATAGCTGGGATGTGCGCGTTGGTCATAAAAAGCGAGAGGAAACCATAGATGAGTTAAATGATGAGCTCAGTACTGAGGAAATTACAAAACTCATGCATGAAATCGGCATGCAGGAACAGACCATTCATTCAAAAGAAATCAGGGCCTACTTCAAAGCTTCTTCTCAGGTAGACAAAACTGAATTGATGGACTACCTGAAGTCTTTTCTTCCAACGAACATGATTCCATCTACTTTTATCCAAGTTGACTCCTTCCCTCTCACCTCCAATGGAAAAGTAGATAAACAGGCATTATTAAGAAGTCAGACTAAAAGTACTCCTACAAAGAACCAAGCTATTATAAAACCTAAAAATAAAATTGAGGAGCTTGTACATGGAACTTGGTGTTCGGTATTAAAAATGGACAGTATTGATGTGACAGATTCCTTTATTCCATTGGGTGGAAATTCCCTATCAGCGATTCGGATCGTTTCTCTTTTGAGCAAAAGGCTAAACCTGGAAATATCCATTCAAGACTTTTTTGAACAGGATACCATACGTAAACTTTCTGCATTAATAGAAGCGGAAATCAAGAAACGAATGGGTGTTGCTTAAGCGACTAATTTTGAATTTTGAGATTTCATTTTTTCCCCTGTCAAAGAATATGTGTTGAAAAGTTTTAGCTTTGAAGCTTTATGGAAATCAAGATCAAATCATTAGGGCTGTACTTGGGGCCTTTAGCTTTCGTTTTAATTAATTTTTTTGCGGTTTTTAATGGCTTAAATCCTGCTGCTCAATCCATGTTGGCGCTTGCTGCATGGATGGCCATTTGGTGGATTTCTGAAGCTTTGCCTATTGCAGCTACTGCCTTTCTTCCTTTGATCTTGATGCCATTGTTGGAAATACTTCCAATAGCAGACGTATCCGAAAATTACATGCATCCCACAGTCCTGTTATATATGGGAGGATTTTTGTTGGCCACTGGAATCGAAAAATGGAATTTGCACCGCAGGATTGCATTGAACATCATCAATTTATTAGGTACTGATTTACGCCGCATTGTTTTGGGATTTATCCTGGCCACGGGCATTTTATCCATGTGGATCTCCAATTCTGCAACTTCTTTGATGATGCTTCCCATTGGTTTGGCCGTAGTCAATCAGTTTAAAAGTCAATTGGGTGAATCCAACACCTCCATCGCAGATCGATTGGGAAAAAACATCATGTTGGGAATCGCCTATAGTGCTTCAATTGGTGGTTTGGCAACCCTTATCGGGACCCCTACCAATGCCATTATGGCTGCGGTAATCAATGATTTATACGGCTATTCCATCGGATTCAATGAATGGATGGCATTTGGATTGCCCTTAGTAGCAGTTTTATTGATGATTTGCTGGTATTACCTGGTAAGTTCCGCCAATCCCCTCCCTAAAAGTTTTAGCCTTCCTGATGGCAAAAACATCATAGGCACTCAATTAAAAGCTTTGGGAAAGATCAGTTACGAAGAAAAATCCGTGATGATAGTCTTTGGAACGGTATGTTTGGCCTGGATTTTAAGAAGTTTTGTGTTAGTCAAGCTGCTTCCTGGCATAGACGATACCATCATAGTATTGATCGGGGTGGTTTTATTGTTTATCCTTCCTTCCTCCTCTGGAGAAGATCGGATTTTGGACTGGAAAACCGCCGAACGTATTCCATGGGGTGTTCTAATTTTATTTGGTGGTGGATTGGCCTTGGCTGCCGGGTTCAAAGAAACAGGCTTAGCAGAATGGATAGGCCAACGATTTACTTTAATAGAGGGAATTTCTTTCTTCTTCTTATTATTCATCATCATTGCTTCGGTCAACTTCCTCACCGAAGTCACCTCCAATGTGGCCACTGCGTCCATGTTGTTGCCCATATTAGCTTCTGTTGCTTTTAAGCTCGATTTACATCCCTTTGGATTAATGGTGGGTGCCACTCTGGCTGCTTCCTGCGCCTTTATGCTACCTGTTGCCACCCCTCCGAATGCGGTCGTGTTCGGCTCGGGTTATTTACGGATGAAAGATATGGTAAGTGCTGGTTTTTGGCTGAACCTCATCTCCATTGTTTTGGTCACCTTGATGGTCTACTTTGTATTGCCATGGATGTGGGGAATTGACTTGATTGGAAACCCATTTTAATCGAAGATATAGAATATTAGATCTATGAACAGTGATATAAGGTTTTGGATTAACTGAATCCTAAGACTAACTATAACCACAAACTTTCAGGTTTTTAATTTTAAACTTTTCACTTTTCACTTTTCAACCTACTTCTCATTTCCGGCTTTTTTCATTATCCTTTCCATTTCCGTCCCTCATTTTCCCCATTCCGTCACATTCTTTTGTAAAGGCTTTTTAGTCCATGTATTCTTGAACCATCAATTAGAAAGAGAATTCATGAACACCAAGAAAGTCTTTTATTTGCTGATTATTCTGGCATTTATTTACAATTTGCTGATGATTAAATCATGTACCGGCATTTCAGAAAATAGGCAAGAGACTATTGTAAGTTCTAATTCAAATCCAGTTAAAACAAAGTAGTTCAACCTATTTATTTTCAATACTTTATGAAATCAAAACAATTTGACTTTCGCTCCATAGAATGGTGGATTACCACCTTGGTGTTTTTGATTATTGTACTGACCAACTTAATGATTGCAGTATCCTCCAATCATTACCCCATGGAGAAATTTTTTGGGATTGTCATTCAGCCCATAGTCATTTACATAGGATTTTATGTGATGCATTTGGTAGTTATTCCAAAGTATTTAAAGGATAAAAATGTCCTTCAATTTATTCTCTATAGTCTGCTGACAGCGGCAGTCATGGGGGCATTATCGGGAGCATGTGCCGGGATTAACAATGTGGATGCTGAAGGTTACTTCCGCTTCTATTTCAGTACTCTTCTATTATATATTGTTTACCTGGTCACTTCGAATCTTCTGAAGAAGATGTTCTTGCCACCGGTGTTCAAAGATTTTCAATTGTACAATGGAGTACGCTTGTTTATGATCTTTCTCTTTGTAGGCATATTTTTATTCGTTGCACGGATTTTTGTAAATGAAGTCATCCTAATCATTATTCTGGTGATTATTCCCGGGATTAGCTTTTTCATCTTCTATAATTATTTTCTGCTTTACCGAAACAAAGAAGCTGGCAAGATCAAGGCCTATCGTTGGTTTCTTTGGGGACTGATCAGCATCATCGCTTTTGTGTTCTTTTTGATTTCCGTGGATGAGAACGTCCCAGAAATCATGCTTTTGGGAGTTGGGATGGTATTATTGCTTTTCTTTGTCATCTTTCCACTTTCCAATTTGGTTTTCAGAAAATATGAGGATTATATCGGTAAAATAGATACTCTTTCAGTACAGGTCAATCAAAGTTCCGCCAACTTGAGTTTCCTACGGTCCCAAATCAACCCACATTTTCTATTCAATGCCTTGAATACACTCTATGGATCCGCATTGATGGAAAATGCAGAGAAAACTTCCGATGGGATTCAGAAGCTGGGAGACATGATGCGCTTCATGCTGCATGAAAATCAAATGGACAGAATCCCTCTTTCCAGAGAAATAGATTACTTAAGAAACTACTTGGACCTGCAAATGCTACGTTTTGCCAAAGAGGATCACTTGGATGTAACCATTCAGATCAATGAGGAGCATTGTCACGGGGACATCTCTCCCATGCTGTTGATTCCTTTTGTGGAAAATGCCTTTAAGCATGGCATCAGCACTAAAAGCAAGTCCTGGATCAAAATCAACTTGCGCTGCTTACAAGGTTCCGTGCATCTGGACGTGGTCAACAGCATGCACCCCAAAAAAGCCACAGAAGATCCAAAGGACGAATCAGGCATTGGTTTGGAGAATGTCAAAAGTCGTTTGGAGCATTTTTACCCACAAAAACATAACTTGACCATCGTGGCGAACGACACAGAGCATTTCGTTCACTTATCTGTTCAACTATTATAATATGATTAAAGCAATTGCGATAGATGATGAAAAGATGGCTTTGGAAGTGATAAAAGCACATGCTTCCAAAGTTCCTTTTCTTCATTTGGAAGAAGTCTTTTTGGATGCAATTCAGGCATTGGAATATATGAAAACCAATTCCATTGATTTGATTTTTTTGGATATCAATATGCCGGATATATCCGGGATAGACTTTGCCGAATTACTTCCTAAGGAAACCATGGTAGTATTTACCACAGCTTATTCCGATTTTGCAGTGAAAGGATTTGAGTTGGACGCATTGGATTATTTATTAAAACCCTTCAACCTTCCACGCTTTATCAAAGCCTGTCAAAAAGCACAAGAATGGCTGGAATTACAGCCTGGTAAAGAACCCGAGTTTACCTTCATCAAAACTGGCGAAGGCCAAATTCGGTTGGTATTTGAGGAACTATTGTTTTGTGAAGCGAATGGCAACTATGTGACTTTCCAGCTGGAAAACGAAAAAGCCATGAGTAGAATGACTTTGGCAGAGGTAGAGCATCTGCTTCCCTCCTTTTTTATTCGTTCTCACCGTTCATTTTTGGTCAACAGCAAGAAGGTGGATAAGGTAGAAAAACATGTATTGCATCTTGGGGAAAGGTCCGTACCTGTCAGTTTATCCTACATGGATCAGGTGTTGGAGTTTTTTAATCAATAGAAGTAATAAATAGCGATTTAAGATTTAGAAAATATGATTTATGATTTAAAATTACTGATTACTGAAACTGATCAATAACTTACAAAAAATCCCCCAACCCCATTTTAAGGGGAAGCTGTTCACGTATTAATTAACATTCCTTCAGATAGTTAACTGAATACTTTTCACGGTTTTTCAGATTAATGATTTTAGATCCCTAACTTCTCTGTACACTGCCAACTGAACTCTGATCTCTTCCAAAAGAATATTGACTTCTATTCAAAACTATCCAGATATTCCTTTCTGTAGGCCAGAGGAGTTTTGCCGATTCGTTCCTTGAACTGTTTGTTGAAATTGGAAAGGGTGTTGAATCCACTTTCATAACAGACTTCGGAAATATTGATCCCTTCTTCATGAAGGAGTTTGCAGGCATGGCTGATTCGAACATCACTGATAAAATCCGAGAAGGATTTATTGGCTCGGGATTTAAAAAACCTACTGAATGCACTCACTGATAAATTGGCCAGAGCAGCTACTTCTTCCAACATGATTTTCTCTTTGTAGTTTTTCATGACATACTCGTACACCTCTCCCATCCGATCCTTTTCGGACTCCTTATTCAGATTGATATACTCTGCATTGGTAATGGGACTGATATCTTTAGAATGTGAGAGATGATTCAATATATCCAACAATTGAATCAATTGGCTCGAACCTTTCAACTGAACCAGTTTCTTCATTTTGGAAGTAATTTCCTGATTAGTTTTCCCAGCGATTTCCAAACCTCTTGCGGAGGCTTTCATTAACCTACCTATATCCTCGAATTCTTCCTTTTCAAAAATCCCCTCTCCCAGGAAGTTTTCAGGAAAATAGGCAACAATCAAATGCGTATCCAACTCGTTTGCCGGGTCAAAATAAGCGTTGTCCGAGCGCCAAACATGCGGAAGGTTCGGCCCTGTCATGACCATATCCCCTTCTTTAAAGGGTTTAATATGATCACCAATGTAACGGGTACCTCTTCCTTTTAATATTACTACCAACTGATACTCAGGGTGAAAATGCCAGTTTTTATCAAAATAAGGCGCAATTAATTCTTGGACTACAAAGACTTTTGAGTCTGGAATACGCGATTTTTTGAGTGGATTCTTCATAAATTTTAGCTGAGTTATGCTGTATTTTGAAGTGATTTATTTACAAATAGGGCAAAATTCAGTCATAAATCAAATCAATACAGTGAGAAATTTGGGAAATTTATATAGAATATTGGTTTGCAATTGATACATAAACCCATTTTATGAGAATATCCATTAAAATCCCCCCCATGAAACTTTCTTGGTTAGTGACCACATTGGTCGTTTCGCTTCTGATAAGTTGCGGACAAAAATCTGGCGAGACATTTTTGTCTTCCACGGAACCTAGACGCGTTGAAATCCTTGTACTAGGTCATGAAAGCGAGCATCACAATTCAGAGAAATTGATGATGTATTTAGAAACTCCCTTATTTCAAAAGGGAATCAATTTAACTTATACCACAGATGTCAACGATCTGAATCCGACTAAATTGAGTAATTACGATGGTTTGATGATTTATGCAAACCATGAAAATATTACTCCTGAGCAGGAAACCGCATTGAAGGATTATATTCAAGGTGGCAAGGCATTGATTCCGATTCATTCGGCCTCATTCTGCTTCCAAAATTCTCCTTGGTACATTTCTGCTGTTGGCGGTCAATTTAAAAGCCATGGTACAGGAGATTTTACGGTTGACATCATTGATCAGGACCATCCTATCATGGACGGTATCAATGAGTTTGAAACATGGGATGAAACCTATGTTCATAGCCAGTTGAATCCAGATATGCATGTTTTAATGGAGCGTGTGGAAGGTGATCAAAAAGAGCCATATACCTGGACTCGTGAAGAAGGAAAAGGTAGAGTATTTTATACAGCCTATGGTCACAATGAAAAGACTTGGGAAAAAGAAGAATTTCAAGAACTTGTTGCCAATGGAATTCTTTGGGCTGTTGGTGAAAAAGTAAATGAACTTTTAGCAGCTTATAATATTCCTACCCCACAATTTGAGGACGCTGAAATCCCCAATTATGAACGAAGAGATCCAGCTCCAAGATTCCAATTGCCTTTATCTCCTGAACAATCCATGAAATTGGTACAGACGCCAGTAGGATTTGAGTTGGAGCTTTTTGCTTCTGAGCCTATGATCATTAACCCGATCGCATTTACTTGGGACGAAAGAGGAAGGTTGTTTGTCATTGAAACAACTGATTATCCTAATGAGGTTCGTAAAGAAGGTGGCGATGACAAAATCAAAATTTTGGAGGATACTGACGGCGATGGCAAAGCAGATAAAGTTACCATTTTCGCAGATGGCTTGAATATCCCTACTTCTATCACTGCAGTGAATGGGGGTATGTTGATTTCCATGGCTCCTGATTTTGTTTTCTTAAAAGATACTGACGGAGACGACGTAGCGGATGTAAGAGAAGTGATCATGACAGGTTGGGGTAAATTCGATACCCATGCGGGTCCATCCAATCTAAAATATGGCTTTGATAATAAAGTCTGGGGAGTGTTGGGCTATTCTGGATTTAGAGGTGAAGTAAGTGGTAAGCAATACAGCTTTGGTCAAGGAGTCTATCGATTTGATCCATCAGGAGAAAATATGGAATTCTTGGGCAGAACCAGTAATAACACCTGGGGGCTTGGATTCTCCGAAGATTTCGAAACCTTTATTTCCACAGCAAATGGGCAGCACTCTGTGTATTTGGCAATGGACAATAAGTTTGTCAAGAGAACGATTTATAAAGGCACACCAAATACGGCTACAGGAATTGATTCTCACTATGATATGCCTCACCTTACTCCTTTCTTAAGACAGGTTGATTGGCATGGAAGTTATACTGCAGCTGCAGGTCATAACTTGTATACAGCGAGAAGCTTCCCTGAAGAATATTGGAACAAAATGGCTTTTGTAGCTGAACCTACCGGTCGAGTATTGCACAATGCAAGAATCCTAGAAGAAGGATCGGGCTATAGAGAGAAAAATGCATTTAACATTTTGGCTAGCTCTGATGAGTGGTTTAGCCCTGTTCATGCAGAAGTAGGTCCTGATGGATCACTTTGGGTAGCAGATTGGTATAACTTTATCATCCAGCACAACCCTACTCCACGTGGTTTTGAAAATGGTGAAGGAAATGCCTACATCAACCCAATGAGAGATAAGGAACATGGTAGAATTTATAGATTGACTTATAAAGGTGGTGAGCCATCCAAAACATTTGACCTGAAAGATGCTTCTGCCAGCGAATTATTGGATGCCTTGGAAAGTGACAACTTATTCTGGAGAATGACCGCACAGCGTCTAATTGTGGAAACCCAGAATAAAGAAGTTTTGGAAGGGCTATATGAAATCATCGGATCTACTGAAGTGGATGGTGCTGGCATCAACGGTCCTGCAATTAATGCACTTTGGACCTTGAAAGGTCTGGGTGAATTAGAGGGTACTAATGCAAAAGCTCAAGAAGTAGTAGAGAAGGCATTAAATCATCCTTCCGCAGCAGTAAGGAAAAATGCAGTTCGAGTAATCCCTAGAAACCAATCTGCATTAAATGCGATCATAGCAGCCAATATGATGGAGGACGATAACCTTCAGGCTAGAAAATTCGCTATCCTGGCGGTTTCTGAAATGCCTGCAAGTGAAGATGTTTCCAAGAAGTTGTTGGCGATTTCGGAAGATCCTGACAATGCGAAGGATGAATATTTACCACAGGCAATTTTTGCTGCGGCTTTAACCAACCCTTCAGCCTTTGAAAATAGACCTGCAGTTCCTTCTACGGAGCCAGACTCCACGATGGGAATCGCTGACAGAATTGCTAAAAGTTTAATTTCTGAGGTTTATACCTTAGATCCTAGAAATGCCCTCCTTTTCCCACCTGACCCATCTGGAAAGGAAATCACGATATCAATGGAAGTGACACCTGGTAGAGATCCTCTGGATGGAGTAATGGTTGCCCAAGGAAATAATGTGAATGGATATAGCTTATATGTGTATAAGGATGCGTTGAGTTTTGCTGTTGCACGGGATGGAGATGTTAAAATTATCAGATCCCGAAGATTACCTTCTGAAAAATTCCTGGTAACTGCAACCTTAAAAGAGGGAGGTCAAATGAGCCTAAGTATTGATGGCAAAGAAGTAGCGAAAGGAAAAACCAATGGACTATTTACTGCTCCACTTTCCCCTGAAAATGTTCGTGTAGGACAATTTGATTCTGGGAATAAAGTTGGTGACTACGAAGGTAACTGGAGATTCTCAGGTAGAATTGGTAATAGTTCTAACCTTGATTTGAAAAAGGCTGATTCTTCAGCAGAAAATGAAGGGGTGGCATCAATAGAAGCTCCGATTGAATATGTAGAAAATGGAACGGTCACTCTTACGGCCGTTCCTCATGAAATGAGATTTGACAAACCTGTGTTTGCAGTAAATGCAGGCAGCCAGTTGATCGTTGATTTCAAAAACCCTGATTTTGTTCAACATAATTTGGTAATCGGATCCATTGGTTCCTTACAAAAAATCGGTGAAGCCGCAGATCAAATGGCAAAAAACCTGACTGGAATGGAGCGTAGCTTTATTCCTAATATCCCAGAGGTTCTTGCTTCCACCGAATTGGTTTTCCCTAATTATTCGGAGACCTTAGTAATGAATGTGCCTTCCCAAAAAGGAGATTATCCATTCGTTTGTACCCTTCCTGATCATTGGAAGCAAATGAACGGAATCATGAAAGTTATTTAATTAAAGAATGTCTCTTGAAGTAAAATTCGGGGTAAGTACCTGGTTATGGACTTCCCCTTTTAATAAGGAAACGGTAAAACTATTTCCTAAGATTAAAGGATTTGGTTACGATTACGTGGAGATTCCAGTAGAAGATCCAGCGCTGATAGATATCAATGGAGTAAAGGCTGCTTTGGCAGATAATGGTCTAAAGGCAGTGATTTGCGGTGCCTTTGGTACAAGTAGGGATTTGACCAATGAAGATCCCAGCTTCCATAAAACCAGTTTTGATTACTTAAACAGCTGTTTTGAAATTGCCGCAGCTTTGGATTGCAAATTTGTGGCAGGTCCCATGTATTCTGCAGTAGGAAAAGCCCGACTGGTTTCACCGGAACAGAAAAAAATCGAATGGGACAGAGCAGTAAGTAATCTGAGGATTGTCTGTCAAAATGCACGGAAATTCGGGTTGGAAATCGCATTGGAAACATTGAATCGTTTTGAAACCGATTTGATCAATACCTGTGAAGAGCTAATGCAGTTGATATCAGACATCAATGAACCTGAAGCCAAGGTTATTTTAGATGGTTTTCATATGAGCATTGAGGAACCTGACCCAGAAGCTGCCATCAAATTGGCAGGGGATAAATTGATCCATTTTCAGGTTTCTGAAAATTACCGAGGAACACCTGGAACCGGACAAACTCCTTGGGCAGCCTATAAAAGAGGTTTAGAAGCGGTCAATTATCAAGGAGTTATTTCAATTGAAAGCTTTACCCCAGAAGTTAAGGAATTGGCCGGAGCCGTATGTATTTGGAAACCATTGGCACCAAGCCAAGATAGCTTTGCCAATGAAGGATTGAAATTTTTAAAGAAATGGGCTTCTGAAGCCTGATTAACCCAAATTACCATACCCATTTAATAAAATTATGAGTAAGAAGAAATTTAACATTGCAATTATCGGACTCGGCTTTGGGGCTGAATTTATTCCGATTTACCAAAAGCACCAATTGGCCAACATGTATGCCATTTGTCAGAGAAATAAAGAAAAGGCTGAAGAGATCGGTAAAGCTTTTGGGATAGAAAAAGTATATACGGATTATGATGAGTTATTAAAAGATCCGGAAATTGATGCGGTTCATATCAATACACCTATTCAAAACCATGCGGAACAATCCCTAAAGGCACTTAGAGCTGGAAAGCATGTGGCTTGTACCGTACCGATGGCTACCACAGTAGAGGAATGTAAGGCAATTGTCGAGGAAGTTCAACGTACCGGATTGACTTACATGATGATGGAAACGGTGATTTATAGTCGTGAATTCCTGTTTGTGAAGGAAATGTATGAGAAAGGTGAATTGGGTAAAATTCAGTTTCTTAGAGCTTCTCATCAGCAGGAAATGGCTGGTTGGCCAGGCTATTGGGAAGGCCTCCCTCCTATGCACTATGCGACGCACTGTGTGGGACCAGTATTGGCGTTACCAAAAGCTCAGGCTGAGTATGTTTCTTGTTTGGGTTCAGGTAGAATTGATGAAAACTTGATTCCAAAATATGGTTCTCCTTTCGCTATTGAAACCTGTCATATTAAGTTTAAAGATTCAGATTTAGCGGCAGAGGTAACCAGATCCCTATTCAATACGGCAAGGCAATACAGAGAGAGTTTTGATGTCTATGGTTCCAAGAAATCTTTTGAATGGACGCTTATCGAACATGAAGATTCTGTCATCCACACTGGTGAAACTCCAGAAAGGGTAAAAATACCTGACTATGCCCATTTACTTCCGGAAGAAATTGCTTCTTTCACGACTGCTGGGGTATATGATGGTGACGATAACCAGCACCTTTCCTTCATTCAAGGTTCAGGACATGGTGGTTCTCACCCTCATTTAGTGAATGAATTCTTAAATGCTTTGGCAGAAGAAAGAGCTCCATACCCAGATGCAAAACAGTCAGCCAATATAACCTGCGTAGGTATTTTGGCTCATGAATCAGCAATGGCCGGTGGAAAAATCATTCATTTACCGGAGTTTACACTGAGCTAAGGAAAATAACTTTTACATGGGAAATAGGTTGTATATACTATTTCCCATTTATCAGAAAATCTGTAGCTAAATATAAATAATCCATCAATTGGAAGAGAGTTTATTCAAATTCACCATTTGAATGCTAATACAATAATAGAATGAAAATTACAATCTTGTCAAAGTCAGCAATGATCATGCTCGCTGCACTTTTAGTTGCCTGTGGTGCGGAAAATAAGGAAGAAAAGGCAGTGGTAGTGGAAAAAGAAACTCCAGTTGTAAAAGAAGCTCCTAAAGAGCCAGAACCAACAGTTTCTGAACCAGAAGTGGAAGAAGTGAAAGAAGAAGCTGTAGTAAGTGAGGCTAGCAAAACAATTTCTGGCGAAGATAAAATTGCCAATTCAGATTGTCTTTCTTGTCATATGAAAGAAAGACAAGTGGTAGGTCCAGCATTTCTGGATATCGCTGCTGAATATGAAAACAATGATGCCAATGTCAGCAAGCTTGCTACTAAGGTCATCGAAGGAGGAGCAGGTGTTTGGGGGGAAGCAGCTATGCCACCACATCCAACTCTAAGTGAAGAGGATGCCAAGGACATGGTAAGATATATCTTGGGCCTTAGTTAAAAAGATCCAGGTAAATTCCAAACATGCGGAACTTACCAAGTTGATTAGAATCAACGATTAATTGTTGGGTATTAAACAAAAAGAGAGGCAACCATAATTGCCTCTCTTTTATTATTTCATTTTAGTACCTATCGCATCAAACATCCCCATCAAATCCCCTTTGGCTGTTTCTTCATCCACTTTTTTCAAGTTTAGAGTAACATCATAGCCACTGATATTAAATGCAGCATACAGGGCATCCTCTGTAATTTTTACAGAAGACATCTTTTTCTCTTCTGCTACACCCTCCTCCGTAAAATAACCAGTAGTGACCTCATCTACTGTTTCAAATCGCATGGGAATTGTTGCATTCCCTTGAGGAGTATCTTTAATTAACACTTCCCACTTACCCTCGTAATACTTGGGACTTAAAATGGACGGTGCAAAAGTGAAACTCATCATTAGCAGAATGACCAAACTGCTTAAAAAAGTAACTCTAATTTTCATGGTTGTATGGGTTATTGTTTATAATTAATACAATAAGAAAAAAATACCTGAATCATCATATAGTTAGTGAAAAAAAATTAGTTTGATACTACAAATTAGAACCCTCATCAAAACGAAAATCTATGATTTCCATTAAAACTCCCCTCCTTGTCTTATTCCTTTTGACATCGATAGGCTTGTCCGCCCAACAATACCAAGAAGATCTTCCCATCAAGAATTCCCTTAATTACGGAAAGTCTGTCGCTGTTTTTGGTGGATCAGTTTCCGTAATCCCTCCAAGTGAAGTAGCTAAAGATCTTTGGAAAGAGCGTTTGGGAATGTCAGTGACCAATTATGGTGTAGGAGGAGCTGGTTTTTCTTCTTTACAAGGGAAATCACTTCAGCAACAAGTTGATGAAGCAGGCGTTTTTGACATTTATATTCTATGGGCATCAACGAATGATTATACGAACAACAGAGCAATTGGAAGCTACACAGACTATACAGAATTTGATGATTTCGATGAGGAAAAACTTGTCACACAGGCTGGAGGCATCAATTATTGCATCCAAAAAATCTATGAATTGAATCCCCATGCCACGATTTATTTTTTCACTTCAAGCAAGGCATTTAACAATCGAGGTGGCTATGACCCTTTTGATGAAAACGGAATGGTAAAGTATGTAGAAATTCAAAAGCAAATCTGTGAATTGCATGGTATTCCCTACCTAGACCAGTTTACCTTGGGGGGATACAACCTCTATAATCAGGATCAATTTTACCGGGATCCCATTCATATGAATGAAGCTGGTTATGAAAAATTAGGAGCTTTGCAAGTAGCCTTTCTGGCCTTCCCAAATTAAGCTTATTGTTCCCCTGATTTAAACAAGCTTGTCGCTATCTTGTTAGCCCTAATCTAAAAAGAACTTCATCACCTCCTATTTTGAAAATATCAGTCATCTCCTTGATCGCAAGTCTTTGTATAGTCATCTCCTGCAATGAAAAAGATAGCTCGGAAAATGAATTAACACCTCCAAATATTATCTTGATTTATGCGGATGACTTAGGAATAGGCCTATTGGGACAAGAAGGGCAGCAGATTATAACAACCCCTCACATTGATCGATTAGCCAAAGAGGGAATCAGGTTTAATCGGGCGTATTCTAATATGCTTTGTGCTCCTGCCAGGGCTTCTTTGATTACTGGATTACATGATAGCCATCAGGAAGGTTTTCCAATCAATGAGGGAGGGGCATATAAGTATGCCACCAGTTCAAATTTGGATTCCATAGAACGTGCACTAAACGACAAGTTGACTTTGGGTGAGGATCCTATTTATTTAGGTGAAGTAGCTCAAAAAATGGGATATACAACTGCTCAATTTGGAAAATTGGAATGGGGTTTTTCTGCCACTGATCAACAAATGAAAGCGCATGGATGGGATTATTACCTCGGATACCTAGATCATATTAGAGCACATGGATTCTATCCACCTTTCCTTTTTGAAAATAGGAAAATGGTCCACTATCCCAGAAATACTCATTTGGATGCCGGGAAGTCCAAAGAGCCTGAGACTCCTGAGCATTTTGAAGAAAGGTGGGATATGAAAGGAAAGGAAGTGTATTCCGAAGATATCTTCATGGAGGGTATATTAAATTTTTTAGAGGAAAATCAAGAGAACCCATTTTTCTTATTCTTTCCTACCCAACTTCCCCATGGTCCGGTTTCTATTCCCAAGGTTCACCCAGATTTTATTAATGATGATCGGCTGACTCAAATTGAAAAAGAATATGCCTCCATGGTCAAGCTGCTGGACGATCATGTGGGACAAATCATGGATAAGCTGAACGAATTGGATTTGAGAGAGAATACGCTTGTCATTTTTACCTCAGATAATGGTCATGAGATCTATTATAGTCAAGAAGGTAGAACCTTAAAGCCCTATACGAATATGGAGACAGGTGAACGTTTTGATAACTACGAGCACAAATATTATAGTGATTTGGCTGGGGATGTTTTTAATGGGAATGGGGGTCGAGCAGGCTTAAAAAGAAGCAATTTGGAAGGTGGCATCCGGGTACCGATGATTGCATCCTGGCCTTCCAAAATAGAGGCAGGAAGCGTTTCGAATCTGTTAATTGCAAATTATGATCTCCTTGCCACCCTTGCTGAGGTAGTTGGTTATGAAGGAAATCTCAAAACCGATGGAATTTCTTTCTATCAAGAACTAATCGGAAATCAGGAGGATGACCATCATGAATTTGTCGTGTACTCCTCATTTACCGGGCCCACCTTAATTACCAATGATGGATGGAAGCTTAGAACTTATCTCCCCAAAGAATCCTTTGAATTGTATTATTTACCTGAAGATTTTAAAGAGGAACATGATTTAGCTACTAAGTTTCCCGAAAAATTAATGGAATTAAAAGAAACCCTATTGAACGCCTGTGACGGAAATTTTCAGAATGGGTGGTATGGTAATCAATAAAAAAGGTTAGCGAAAAAATCGCTAACCTCTCTTCATATAAATCACTAGATCATTACCTGGCATACAAAATCAAGCTTCGCATAGACCAAGGTTTCTCTCCAGTTTCAGTGCTTTCAATTTTCACAAACCTTACGTTTTCTGAAGATTTCCATCTCGCATTGTTCAAACCAGGCTGACCGCTTTCTTTGGCAACTTCAGTCCAGCTATTCCCATCTTTTGAAATAGAAACCGTATATCCAACCGGAAATTCTTCTTTGCCAGCACTAAATTGGATTTCAGCAAGCTGATGCTCATCCGGTAACTCCACTTGATACCACATGCCTGGTTTTTGGGATTCTTCCGTCTTCCAACCTTTATAACCAAATGCATAAGATGGGTCTCTGGTAGAACCTACCCCTTGTAGTGCCGTGCTACTTGCCGTAGCTATCCAATTATCTTGAGGAGCCAGCGCTTTTGGTACCTCATGGATCAATTCGTCAAAACTGTAATTAGAATCTCTGTCTTTGGTCTCCTCCCGAATTTGACCCACATATTCAGGGGTAATAAAACTACCTTCATTACCGAAATCATTTCTAATATAAGATAACACAGATGCGATGTACTCGTCATCATTCATATTCATAGCAATCATGACCCCTTCATATTCTTTTCCTTCCAAATCACCTGTGAGGCCATGCAAAAGAGTCTTAACCGCATATTCAGGATGACCTTGGATTCGCTGTGAACCAGAAAATGCAGGAGCAATCAATCCATCTCCAGCAGGAGACCCTAATCCTTTGGGGCCATGGCAAGTGGAGCAATAACTATCAAATATGGATTTTCCTTTTGTAAACAATGCCAATTCCTCCGGAGCATATTTTATGGATGCAGCCTTTTTAGCTTCCTCTATTTTTTCAAGAATCTGGGTAGAAACTAATTGCACCCCTTGAGCTTGATTAGAAGCTAAGGTAGACTTCATCAAGTCTTCCACTTGGTCAATTTTCAAAATATAGGCACTAAACAAGGCTTGAATCACCACATTTGGATCGGTTGATTTTGCCATCTCTAGGTAATCAGAAGCCAAACTCTTTTCTCCATACTTATAGAGCGTCTCACTGGCTTTCAATGCTTGAATCTGGATGTTTGGGTTAGGGTCTTTCATCAGTGCTCTTACCAAACTTAAGTCCAAGGAATTAAGACCTTCTAAGGTCCAAAGTGCATGGATCCTAGCCAATTCACTATCGGATGTTTTGGCCATATTCTCCAAATCTCCCACAATGGATTTATCCTGGTTCAAAATCATGATTTGCTGGGCCTGATCTCTCCACCATCCATTTGGATTTTCCAGGTGTCTCACCAACTCCGCTGAGGTTTCTTCATACATTCTTGGCTTTTCCGTATTTCTAGGCATCCCCTCATAGGATAAACGCCAGATTCTACCATTTCCAATCACATCATCCATTTGATACTGTTGGATTTTAGTCCTCAAGTAGCTTCCCTCCTGCGTCCAGTTTCCTTCTTGAATAATTCCTCTGTACATGTCAACAATGTACAAGGTCCCATCAGGTGCCGTGGCCATATCCACAGGTCTGAATAAAGGATCAGTGGATTGGATAAACTCTGATTTTGAATCTATGTAACTGTTTTGAATATAAGTCAAGCCCTCTACATTTTCAGAATTCACCTGTCTGACAATCCTACCTACTGGCTCTCCATAGAAATATTGTCCCACCAATTCTTTTGGGAGTCTATCACCTCTGTAAACATCACTACCTGCGGCTCCAGTTACATTATTCAAAGACCCATCAGGATTTGCTTCTTTCATTCCGGGTTGGAAGTCTGCTAATTTGATTAAGCTATAAGGAATACGAAACCCGTCTTTCCACTGGCCTTTCACACTAAAGTTTCCATAGGCAATAGGGAACTGAAAACCTTGCGGTACTCCTCCTGCTCCATCTTGAAACCATAGTTTCCCATAGTTATCCTGGGTCACCCCCCATTGCCCCCAAGGATTTCCACTTGGTTCCTGGATCACCCCATCAGGTGTCCATCGAATCCTTTTTGAATTATAGGTACTGTACATCCAATTGTCCAATGCCCAGGTAAGAAAGCTGGTCTGATGCTCTACATTCCCTGATCGGCCCAATCCTGAGGCAAAGAGCTCTTTCTTATCTGCCTTACCGTCTCCGTCTACATCTGTAAACTTGTATACATGATCCTCATTGGACTCCATGGATAAAATTGCATTAGGACCGAAAGGAACCACATATCTTGGGAAAACCAAGCTATCCAAGAATACCACTCCTGTTTCATATACTCCGTCATTGTCTGTGTCCTCCCATCTGGAAATTCGGGAAGTAGGCATCAATTCACCATTGGCATCGATGTCCTGCATATACGTGCGAAGTTCCAGTACATACATTCTTCCGTTTCCATCAAATTGGATCGCGGCAGGTTCCCTGATTTGAGGCTCTGATAAAACCGGGTCCATATGAAATCCTGGTTTCAGCACAAATGATTTCTTTTCCTCATTGGCAGACACCGGAACAACGGGAGCAGTAGGTGAAAGATCTATCCCTTTCCAAGTAGGAGATTCCAAATCTATTCCTTCGGGAAGCGCTACTTCAGGAAATGGAGGCTCCAGACGTTTTGGATCCATGGATTCAGAGGGAGAAACATCAAATGGAGATCTCTCAGGTTCACAAGCTGAAAAAACTAGGATGGAAGAAATGGCAAATAAAGCCGATTTGGTAAAGAAACTCATCAACTATAAAGGGGTATGTAAGACATCGAAATATACAAACTCTTAATGCGTGTACAAATTATAGGATTATTGCATGAATGCGTCTACCGAAAAAATAAAATCATCCAATGGAAGGAAAAAAAGTACTGAGAAATAGGTTCCATTAAGTCTTCTGGAATTTATTGATGGAGTTAGATAGAAAAATAAATGCATTGCCAATCCCCTGCCCTGCTCCCTTACCACCCCCCTCCTAAAACAAAAAAACCACTCGGATTAGCGAGTGGTTTTTGTCGTTTCAGAGCCTCCTATCGGGATCGAACCAATGACCTACTGATTACAAGTCAGTTGCTCTACCAGCTGAGCTAAGGAGGCTTGTTCCTTTAACGTGCTGCAAATATAGGCCATGCTATATTTCGCTCCAAACCCTGTTAAAAGATTTTTTCTATCTCCTTAATTATGAGAGAGAAAAATTTAAAACTCCCTAATGATGGAAAGCTTTTTCTTTAATTTATCGATTTCTTCTTCCGCTTTTTGGATCTTCACGTCAAATTGATCTTTCAACTTATCCGCAGTTTTAGAAGCCGCGAAAAACTCAAGATTATTTTTCCATAAAACAATGTTGTTTTCAAGGTCGGCAATCTGCTTACGAATTCCGTGTTCCTTTTTATTCAGTGTCTTCGAGGCATTAGGATCTGATTGAATCTTGTTCAAGTTTAATCTGAATAAGAAATCTTCCCTGTCAAAATCTGGATCCAACTTCTCCAAATACACATCAACTGCGGCTTTGAACTGTGCTTGAATTTCCTTCATGTTTTTTCTAGGAACAAATCCAAGTTCATTGAACTTACCAACTAAGGCAGTCAGATTATCTTCAGAAGCATCTTTCGCAGCTTCAATTTCCTTGATCACTTCTTGCTTCTTCAGCAAATTGGCTTCAAACTCCGCATTATTCTGCTTATTGGCATTTCTTCTATTATCAAAGAAGGTATCACAAGCGGTCTTAAACTTCTTATAAAGGGCATCTCTGCTCTTCTCAGGAGTAGGACCCAACTTCTTCCAATCCTGCTGTAATTTGACCAATTGATTGGCTGTATTTTGCCAATCTGTATTATTCATCAATGCCTCAGCTTTTGCAATTAACTCCTCCGCTTTGGCTTGATTGGTTGCTCTGATTTCATCAAGTTCCTTAAAGAAAAGGTTCTTGTTATGAAAGAATTGCTTAAATGAACTCCAGAAAGACTTATTGATTTCCTTTCCTGATTCTTTGGGAACCGGACCGATTTTTTCCCAAGATTTCTGAATTTCCAAAATCTCTTTTGTCTTGGTATTCCAATCCTTAATTCGCTCTGCTTTAAAATCAGTGAATGCCTCCAGTTTCTTTATTAAGGCTTCTTTCTCGACCTGGTTCTTTTGGAAAACTTCTTTTTGACCTTCGTAATATTCCTTTCTTCTGTCATAGACTGCATCTGATGCAGCTTTGAATCGTTGCCAAAGATCTTCTTGTTCATCTCTTGGAACAGGACCTATATGCTTGAATTCCTCATGCAGTTCATTTAAGGATTTGATGGCATCTTTCAAGTCCTTCACATCCTTCAAAGCTTCCGCTTTTTCGCAAAGTTCAATCTTACTTTCTAGGTTCTTTTTACGGTCAAGCTCTTTTAATTCAAAATAAATGCTTCGGTTATCGTAAAAACGATCCATCAAGGCATTATAGCTTGCCCATAGGCTTCTATTTTGAGAAGCTGGAACAGGACCTATAGATTTCCATTCTTCTTGAATCGCTTTGATAGAGGCCATGCTCAGAGTAGTCTCCTCTCCATCTACATGCTCTCTCAACTTATTCAGCAATTCATTTTTAGCAGCTAAATTTTCCTCTTTTTGCTTTTCAGCATCTTTTCGGATTGTATTTACCTGCTTTTTAAACTCGTAATAATATTTATTGAATTCCTTCTCTTCCTCGCTTGGTCTAAAGTCAAAATCATCCTCAGTTCCTCCCTCTTCTTTAAATTTTGCCAAGGCCTCATCTCTTTCCTTATGGATAAATTCATCAAAGGCAGCTTTGATTTCATGCACCAATTTATCCAGTTTCAACACATTTCCTTGTTGAGACTTTTCTTTGATTAGCTTAACTAATTGAATTTTGGAAAGTGAAGACAGGTCTATTTCCTCTTCATGTTCTTCTTCCTCCTGGTCCTCTTCGTCCTCTTCTTCTGAGGAGGTTTCTTCTACTTTTGCAGTCTCCTCAACTTTTTCTTCGGCACCCGTGATATCAGATGCCGGCTCACTAAGGGGCTCAGCCGTAGGTGAAGGGGCAGTTTCTGTAGTTTTTTCTTCAGCTTTCACCTCTTCGCTAGTTTCTGCTTCAGCAGCAACTGGCTCATCAGAAGTTTCTTCTGTAGATTCTACTTTTGTTTCTTTTTCAATACCCTTTACCTCTTCATTTTTGGAGGTTTGGGTCACCTTGTCCTTGCCGGACAAATCATTACTTTTCTCAGTCATAAAAACGCTACTATTTCAAGGCAATATGGGCAAAAGTAAGGATTTTGCCTAATTTAATCTTGGGTCCAGAGGATAATTTGCGATTACCTTAAACTCTCCTCCCATATTTTTCAAAAGCTTTCTCCAAAGCTCATCTGGAGTATATTCAAATGTCTGATAATCGACCTCTTCCTTACAGACAATCCAAGTTTTATCTTCTAATTCTTCTTCTAATTGATTCAAGCCCCAACCACTGTAACCAATAAAAAACCTAACTCTTTCAGGATCAATCAATCCTGTTTTCAATTTTTCTACTAATTGGCCATAATCTCCTCCCCACCATAAATCCTTTCCAATTTGTATACTCCTATCTAACTCTTTTTCTCCAAGGTATATGTAATGAAGCGTATTTTGTTCTACCGGCCCCCCAACAAATACATCAGAATCCAAAAAATCCAGATCCTCTACCAATTCTGCCAGTTTAAGAATAGAAACCTTGTTTATTACCAATCCAAAGCTCCCTTCCTCATTGTGTTCACAAAGCAACACAACAGATCTGACAAAATTCTCATCTTGCAAAAATGGCTCAGAAAGTAGTAAATCTCCTGCCTTAGGTGTTATTTTCTCATTTTGATTCATTTACTAGTTGGTATAATTAAAAGAAAAATATAGATCATAATTTTTTAAAATCAATAGCCATAGTACATTTATCGCAAAATTTTTATTGAAATTAAAATTAAGATGAATATTTCAGCAATACGTAAGGACTACAGCTTAAAAACATTGAATATCAATGAATTATGCACTAATCCTATAGACCAATTTAATATATGGTTTCAAGAAGCGCTGGCATCAAAAGTTATAGAAATTAATGCCATGACCTTATCTACTATTGGGGAAGATGGCTTTCCAAATGGTAGAATTGTACTTTTAAAGGAAGTTGACTCAGGTTTTGTCTTCTTTACAAATTACCAAAGCCAAAAAGGAAGAGAGCTCGCAAAAAACCCAGTTGCCTCACTCACATTCTTTTGGCCTGAACTTGAAAGGCAAGTTAGAATAAAAGGGGAAATAGAAAAGGTTTCCTCAAAATTGTCTGATGAATATTTCTTTTCCAGGCCAAAAGGTTCCCAAATCGGGGCATGGACCTCTCCTCAAAGTCAGAAATTAAAGTCGAAAGAGGAATTAGAGCAAAGGTTAAAAGAGATGGAACAAAAATTTGAGACCACTCCAATTTCAAGGCCTTTGCATTGGGGAGGTTACAGACTTATACCTTCTTACGTGGAATTTTGGCAAGGTAGGCCTAGCAGGCTACATGACAGGGTTTGTTACGAGGAGAAAAATGGAGCATGGGAGCTATCTATATTAGCCCCCTAATTCTTATTTCAAATCAAATAAATCTTCCACTCCAATAAATCTTTCTACTGTAAAACCTTCCCCATAGGTCTTTAAAATCCTATGGCCAAATTCTCTTGCTCTAGACTCTATGAATGGAAGAAATTCAGGATCGGAAATAAAACTTGCCGGCTCCTGGCTATTGGGATCAAAAAACTGAGACTTATATGCTTTGATACTCGCCACTTTGTCCTCCCAATAAGGAGTGATATCCACGATAAAGTCTGGCTTGATATAATTATTCTGAATGTAATGGTAGACAAATTTTGGTCTCCAAGCATCTTGGCTTTTCCCTTCAAAACTGGTCTCTATTTTTCTTAAGCCGCTCATAAAGCAAGCTTTAGTAGCTAAATCTGCCCCTTTTCCATGATCAGGATGTCTATCCGAAATGGCGTTAGCTAAAACAATTTCAGGTTGATATTTTCGGATGACTTCAATCAAACGATGTTGATGTGCTTCATCGTTGGTAAAGTAAATATCCTTGAAGCCCAAATTTTCACGAGCGGATAGTTTCAATATTTTGCCAGCGGCTTCTGCTTCCTGGAGACGAAGTTCAGGAGTACCTCTGGTTCCCATTTCACCTTGGGTCAAGTCTACTATTCCAACCTTATATCCTTTTGCTACTTGAGATAAAATGGTTCCTGAACAGCCCAATTCAGCATCATCGGGATGGGCTGCAATCACTAAAACATCAAGTTTTGTCATGGTTTACTTCATTATTATCTAACCCTTAGGTTTTGTCCTATTCGGAGAATACTTCGGGTAGAAATTCCGTTTAGTCTGGTTAATGTATTGATTGAAACCCCATATCTCCGGGCGATAGCTCCTAAGGTTTCTCCTTTTCTTACTCTATGATAGGCAGCAGTTCTTGCTTTTACCACATGGGAAAAGGTATTGGGGGTGATTAAATAATTGGGACCTATGATTTTCTCTTCATCAAACTCATATACATCCTGAGGATCGAAGGGCAGTCCTCGATACCTCAATTCATAATGCAAATGGGAACCAGTACTTCTTCCGGTACTTCCTCCTTTGGCAATGATATCTCCGGCTTTTACCTCTTGTCCTACATCCACCAAGAATTTGGACAAATGCCCATATAAAGTTTCCAGTCCGTTTTTATGTCGAATCACCAGATAATAACCATATCCGTATCGATCGTAGGACCGAACCCTTACGATTCCATCAAAACCACTATAAACAGGGTCTCCTGTCACTAAGTCCAGGTCGGTACCATAGTGCCATCTACCCCATCTGGAGCCAAAGGTAGAGGTCACAGGAGTTTTGCCTAGAGGCATTTTCCATTCATAGCCAAAGAAAGGATCATACAACCTAATATTGACTGAATCCTGAAAAGTCTTAGGATCGAAATTATAAATATCAATTTTTTTACTATCCCAATTGGAATAGTATTCATAGGCGGTAATCCAAATACTGTCAATTTGGATTTGCTCTGAGATCTTTACCAATTGATTGGTGGGTGCCCAAATCATTACATTAGGATCCTCACTTACGATGGACCGTACTTTTCCAAGATTGACATTATTTTCGAATATAATCGAGTCAGTCAAGGAAGAAAGGGTCCTCAGATAGGAATCCTGGTCAAAACTTCTAAGTTCTATATTTCTACGCTCTTGAGAACCTGAAGCATTGGTAGTTGTATTATTGTTTTTCTTAATAATCTTAGGAAAAACTTGAGCATTAGCTTCAAAGAAACCAATGCTCAAACAAATTCCTAAAACTATTTTTAGAATGAAAGACCTCATGTAATGGGTTTATGGATTCTCTATTTCGGCCAAATACCGCTCCGCATCCAAGGCTGCCATACATCCCGTTCCTGCAGCTGTTACAGCTTGTCTATATACATTGTCCTGTGCATCACCGCAAGCGAATACACCTTCAATGTTTGTTTTAGAACTGCCCGGAATGGTGGTTATATAACCTGAATTATCCATATGGATAAACTCCTTGAAAATCTCGGTGTTTGGTTGATGTCCAATAGCAACAAAGAAGCCAGAAATCGCTATTTCAGATTTTTCTCCGGTTTTATTGTTAAAAATTCTTACTCCATTTACTTCTTCCTCCCCTAAAATCTCATCAGTCTCGGTATTCCACAACACTTCGATCTTAGGGTTATTCATTACACGTTTTTGCATGATTTGAGATGCCCTCATTTCATCTTTTCTAACCAACATGTACACTTTACTACAAATATTGGCCAAATAAGTGGCTTCTTCACATGCGGTGTCCCCTGCCCCTACTATGGCCACTTCTTGATTTCTAAAGAAGAACCCATCACAAACGGCACAAGCAGAAACTCCTTTTCCATTCAATCTTGTTTCACTTTCCAAGCCCAACCACTTCGCTGAAGCACCAGTGGAAATGATGACAGTTTCAGCATGGATTGTTACTTGTTCATCAACGGTAACTACTTTTGGGCTAACGGAGAAATCCACGTTGGTTACTAAGCCATAACGAACACTAGTACCAAATCTTTCAGCCTGTTTACGGAAATCTTCCATCATTTGTGGTCCCATTACACCATCAGGATAGCCTGGGTAATTTTCCACATCATTTGTAATGGTTAATTGACCACCTGGTTGTCCTCCAGTATAAAGAACTGGAGAAAGACCTGCTCTAGAAGCATAAATCGCCGCAGTATAACCTGCTGGTCCGGATCCAATGATCAAAACACGAACCTTTTCAATTTCTTGACTCATTAATAGCTTGTATTAAATCGGTTAAATTTTATCAATATTCTTAGGTAAACAATAACAGCACCTCTTAAAATTCCTTAAAAGGAAAAAAGATTGTAAGAGGAGTTTTACGTTCAAAAACAGCAAAAAAACCTCCCATCTTTATAACAAAAAAGGGGCTTAAAAGCCCCTCTTGATATGCTTGACTTTTATCCCAAGTAGGGCTTCAACGTCTTACTTCTAGAAGTATGTCTCAATCTCCTGATGGCTTTCTCTTTAATCTGCCTTACTCTTTCCCTGGTAAGATTGAATTTTTCACCAATTTCTTCCAAGGTCATTGCATGTTCCCCATTGAGTCCGAAATAAAGGGTGATCACGTCGGCCTCACGTTGGGTTAAAGTAGAAAGTGCTCTCTGAACCTCTTTTCTAAGAGAGTCATTCATCAATCCATCATCCGGCTTTTCGTCCCCATCATTTTCCAATACATCCAAAAGGCTGTTTTCTTCCCCTTGAACAAATGGAGCATCCATAGAAACGTGACGGCCAGAGATTTTCATCGTATCCACTACTTCACTAGCAGTTACTTCAAGTACTTCAGCTAATTCTTCTGGAGAAGGCTCTCTTTCGAACCTCTGTTCTAATTCGCTAAAGGTCTTGCTGATTTTATTCAAAGAACCAACTCTGTTCAAAGGCAAACGAACAATTCTAGACTGTTCTGCCAATGCTTGAAGGATTGATTGTCTAATCCACCAAACAGCGTAGGAAATAAACTTGAAACCACGGGTTTCATCGAATCTTTGAGCAGCTTTAATCAAACCTAAGTTTCCTTCATTGATCAAATCACCTAGGGAAAGACCTTGATTTTGGTATTGCTTAGCTACTGAAACGACAAATCGAAGGTTGGCTTTCGTCAATTTCTCCAATGCCAATTGGTCACCTTCTCTGATTCTTTTGGCCAGAACTACCTCTTCATCTGCTGTTAACAGGTCTACCTTACCGATCTCCTGAAGATATTTATCCAGCGACTGGCTTTCTCTGTTGGTAATCTGTTTGCTAATTTTTAGCTGCCTCATTCAGAATTATGATTTGTGAATTTATATTTAATAGATATTGTCAAAATAATCAATTACTCGATTAACCTTGTTCTTTTGAAGAAGGTTTTTCCGGTTTTGGCAATAAAGCCTTTCTCGAAAGCTTGAATTTACCAGTCTTTTTATCGACATCGATCAATTTAACCATTATTTCTTCTCCTGGTTCAAGAACGCCATCCATATTCTCTACACGTTCCCATTTAATCTCAGAGATATGTAGTAAACCATCTTTACCCGGCATAAATTCCACAAATGCACCAAATGGTTGAATATTTTTTACTTTTCCTGTATAAGTCTCTCCAATTTCAGGTTGTGCAACGATGGATTTGATTCTGCTGATTGCAGCATCCATGTTATTCTGATTAGCCGAGTAAATACTGATTTTCCCTTGGTTATCCACTTCCTCAATTACAATAGTAGTAGAAGTATCTTTTTGGATTTCCTGAATCACTTTACCACCTGGACCAATAACAGCACCGATCAACTCTTTAGGAATCATCATCATAAATGATCTAGGAGTATGTGGCTTCAATTCAGCTTTAGGTTCAGCCAATGTTTTGGTGATTTCATCCAAAATATGAAGTCTTCCTTCTTTGGCCTGCAATAATGCTTCCTTCAATACAGAATAATCAAGACCTTCCACTTTCAAGTCCATCTGACAAGCAGTGATTCCCTTGGAAGTTCCGGTTACTTTGAAATCCATATCGCCTAGGTGATCCTCATCTCCCAAAATATCAGATAAGATCGAATATTTACCTGTTTTTGCATCAGAGATCATCCCCATTGCTATTCCGGTAACTGCGGATTTAATTTGAATACCTGCGTCCATCAAAGCCAGGGATCCTGCACAAACAGTTGCCATGGATGAAGAACCATTGGACTCTAATATATCAGATACGATTCTAATCGTGTATGGGTTCTTATCTTCAGGAGGAAGTACTTTTTTCAAAGCTCTCATAGCCAAGTTACCATGACCTACCTCTCTTCTACCTGGTCCTCTATTCGGTTTTACCTCACCTGTAGAGAATCCTGGGAAATTATAATGAAGATAGAATTTGTTATATCCTGAAATAGTTGCCCCATCTACCATCATCTCATCCATCTTAGTACCTAAGGTACAAGTAGTAAGAGACTGAGTTTCACCTCTGGTAAATACCGCAGATCCATGAGCAGAAGGTAAATAATCCACAACAGACCAAATAGGTCTCACTTCGTTCAATTTTCTACCATCTAATCTTTTCTTCTCGTCCAAGGTCAAATTTCTTGCCGCTTCTTTATGAATTTTGCTGAAATAAGGGCCGATCAGACTCGCTTCATATTCATGCTCCTCACCTAGGCTTGCTACGAACTCATCTTTGATTTCTTTGATCAAAGCAGAACGCTCAGACTTATTGGCAATTTGCTTGCTTACAGAAGCATATAATTTATCATATAATTCAGCCTTCATCTTATCGAAAAGGGCTGGATCAGATTTTTCGTGGTTGTATTCTCTTTTTACTTCTTTACCAACCATCTTGGTCAGTTCAATCTGTGCCTGGCAATGTCTCTTGATTTCTTCATGGGCGAATTGCATGGCTTCAAGCATTTCCTCTTCTTGAATTTCATTGGCTTCTCCTTCCACCATCAAAATGTAATCCAAAGAACCTGCTACAATAAATTCTAAAGAAGCTGATTCCAACTCAGTTGGAGTTGGGTTAATTTTTAATTTCCCTTCGATTTTAGCCACTCGAACTTCAGAAATTGGGCCATTGAATGGAATGTCGGATACTGCTAAAGCAGCAGACGCTGCCAATCCAGCCAAAGCATCTGGAAGTACCTCTTCATCCCCACTGACTAAAGTGATGGCAATCTGAGTATCAGCATGGTAATCATCTGGAAAAATCGGACGAATAGCTCTATCTACGATTCGGCTAATCAAAATTTCGTAATCGGAAAGTCTTCCTTCTCTCTTCAAAAATCCTCCTGGAATCTTTCCTGAGGAAGCAAATTTCTCTTGGTAGTCTACGGACATAGGTAAAAAATCCACCCCTTCGCCTGCTTCTTTCTTGGATACTACAGTAGCCAAAAGCATAGCTTTTCCCATCTTCACTACAACAGAACCATCAGCTTGTTTAGCCAATGCACCTGTCTCAATAATTATTTCTCTTCCATCTTCTAGTTTGATGGATTTGGTGATCAAGTTTGGTAACATAAATGCGTGTTAGTATGAAAGCGTCAAAATATAAAAATATAAGTGTACTACCCTAAAAAAAGAAAAAGTAAGGTTCTCCATCTAGAGAACCTTACAAAAGGGTTATTTTCTAATTCCTAAATCGGCGATGATAGCTCTGTAACGCTCGATTTCTTTTTTATGAAGATAGTCAAGAAGAGATCTTCTCTTACCTACTAACTTCAAAAGACCAAGTCTGGAAGAGTGATCCTTCTTATTTGACTTCAAATGCTCTGTCAAATGCTTGATTCTGTGTGTAAAGAGGGCAATCTGAGACTCAGGAGATCCTGTGTCTTTTTCAGATTTTAACCGTCCATGATTCTTAAACAACTCTTGTTTCTTCTCTGAATTTAAATACATGTTTAGCTAAATTTTATAAAACAACCACAAAGGTAAGGCTAATATTCAAATAATAAAAGGTCAGACAGATTTTGCACGAAGAACTTTAACTCGTTCTATCAGCTTTTTCCAAATATTCTGATAAAAATCCGGCTCAAATAATCGCGCATCTTTTCTAGCCTGCTTCAAAAAGAACAAACCAAATGGCAGCAGGCATAAATTAGAAAACCAGGTTCCAAACAAAGGATCTACGATTCCTTCTTTGGCCCATTTTTCTCCGGAGATCGTCAACATGTAATATAAAATAAAGAAGATGATGGAAAGCAACACAGGCATACCCAATCCTCCTTTTTTTATGATGGCTCCTAAAGGAGCTCCAATTAAGAACATCACAAAGCATGCAAAGGCCTGTGTATATTTTTGGTACCAAGCAATTTCGTACCTTCTAAACTCACGCTCATCCGTATCAATTTGAGCCTTCTTAATATTAAAAGAATTCTTAAGGTTTCTGGAATTGTTCATGGCCATGGTCATGGCATTGGTGATATACCCTTTTCCATAAATAAGGGAATCAATTCTAGCCTTTTCCTCCTCAGTTAACGGAGCTATGCGTTCTTTTTTGGGTTCAATCACGACAGGGTTAATAGGAATGGATGAGGAATCAGATTCCTCTTTCTCTGCTATACTTTCCCTATTGATCAATCTTTTTTGCAAAAACAAAGAGTCATTGGGCAAAGATTTACTGGTAGAATTCGTAACCCCTCCCTTCAATTGCCTTCCATCTTCCAGCGAATCATCTTCCCTACTGTCCAATACCTCAGCCCTCTTTAAGCTATCTTGCTTTTCCTTTATCCTTCCCAAAGAGTCCGCAATTGCCCGTTCCTTCTTCATTTTAATTTGGCGAAGTGAATCATCCAATGCCCTTCGCTCTTTGATGTGAGGTAAAGGTTCTAATTTTCTATCCCTGGTAAAAAAAGGAAAGGTAGCCTCAGCGGATTGGTAATTCTGATACACCTTATCATTCACCAACGTATTGATGGAATCCAATCCTTTTTTGATTCCTGAAATGTCTTTAATGGCTCTATTGGTAGACCAAAGATCTTCCGGAGTTCTACTCATTTGAAAAGCATCCAAGTTGAAAATGATCACATTCTCTTGAAAAGTTGCCCTGTTAAAACCTACAGGTTTTTCAGAAATCCCCCTGGTTGCCCGGTCTTCTTTATAGTTTGTCCCATTATAGAGGGTCAACCTCATGTAGTTATCATTGAAAAAAGGCTCCATCCTTCCAGAATCGGCCAATGTAACACTCAGGTTTCCTTGTCCTTGGTTATGATTGTAAATGATAATGTCCCTTAATCGTACATCATCCAGCTTTCTATTCACTTTGATACTATACCCTGGTATCCCATCATAAAATACGCCCTCTTTGATATCCAATGCAGGAGACTTCATTCGGATATCATATAAAAGGCTAAAGGTTTTTAGGTTTACTTTAGGAACCAGGTGGTTATTGGATAAGTAGGCAGCAAATGCAAGCACCACAACAAATACACCGATAGGCCTTAATGCTCGGACCAGTGAGATCCCACTACTTTTGATAGCAGTTAACTCAAAATGTTCCCCAAGATTTCCAAAAGTCATTAAACTGGAAAGTAGTACCGCAAGTGGCAGCGCCATGGGAGAAATACTGATCAAGAAATAGGAGATCAGCTCCATATAGATCAAAAAACCCAGACCTTTCCCAAAGATCTCATCGAAGTATTTCAACATGTTGACAGTCAACAGGATGAAATCCACTACTAAAAATGTTAATAAAAATGGGCCTATAAAAGACCCCAGAATTAGCTTATCAAGTTTTTTCATGCGACAACTTACTTCCAAGCGGATTTACGTCCTTTTAGAAATGAAGTTCAAAAATGGTGATTTGTATTCACATTAACCACCAATTATTTCTTTCAATGTGCCAATTAAACCTTCCCAGATTGCAGTGAGTTCCTCATCATCATATCCATCGGAATAATCGATCACTTTCAAAAACAACGTTTGGGTCAATTCATTCTCTTCTAATTTAAATTCAATGTAAGAATGGTCCGAACTTTCAGGAGCATTGGGGTCATAGAATTCAAATTTCACATGGGAATTGGTCCGAATGGAAGCAAGTTTAGCATAGTGATCTTCGTTATCGAAATTGAAAATATAATTCTTATCCTCATTAATCCGGACTTCATCAGCAAACCACTCTTCTAAACCACTAGCAGTACTTAAATATTGGAAAACTATTTTTTTGGAGGCATTGATTTGATAATCAGCAACAAACTTATTTTTGACCATGACATCTTCTTTTTCTTTGCGAAAAATTTACTTTTTTAAAGAACTGTAACTTGCATTTCACAGTACAAGACCTCATATTTGCATTCCCATTCGGAAGGGAGGTTTTCGGGTTTAAATAAAATTCACATTTAAGCCTCGGATATTTGATCTTCGTCGGCGGTTTAATATAGCCATTAATTTCAAATATCAATGCCTGAAAAAGTTTATCAGGTATTTAAAAAACCTAAATATTGAAATTAGACCAATTTAAAAATACCTGGCGAGGTAGCTCAGTTGGTTAGAGCGCAGGATTCATAACCCTGAGGTCACGGGTTCAACTCCCGTCCTCGCTACAAAGGCTTTCAGAAATGGAAGCCTTTTTTATTTTTATCCGATGGAACAATTTGTGGTTAAATACTTTTTTCACAATCATCCGGTACAACCTACGGGGAGCTAAATCATCTTCCATTTCGTCTTTTCTGATTCGAATTTCTTTGAGGAGTTGATCACGAAAAGCCAGAACTTTTGACCAGGAAACTTTCTAGGAATAATTTTCCTATTTTTATTTGATGACATCTCCCGAAATAAAAGACCCACCTAGCCTACTTTTCGAAAAAATAAAATTTCTAGGCCCTGGATTTATACTTTCCGCATCCATTGTAGGCTCTGGAGAACTAATAGCAACTACCGTTCTTGGGGCAGAAGGTGGTTTCATCACCTTTTGGGTAATTTTAGTGAGTTGTCTGGTGAAAGTTGCTATCCAACTGGAATTCGGGAAAAATGCCATCATCACAGGTAAACCGCTTATGGTTTCATTTGCCAGCTTACCAGGCCCTAAGAACTGGGCTATCTGGGGCACGTTTGTATTGACACTTTTTAAAATTGTTCAGGTCGGAGGAATGATAGGTGGAGCCGCCATCGCACTCAATATGCTTTTTCCATACCTCTCACCTTACTTGGTGGTATTTATTCTGGGATTGATTACCAGCCTTTTAATTTTTAAAAACTACTATTATGTAGTAGAGCGAACTTCCATTTTGTTAGTTTTTGCGTTTACGCTCTTCACTCTTGCCTCACTGATCGCTGTCAACTTCAGCCCTTATAGTTTTTCTTTGGGAGATATTCTTTCAGGACTTCATTTTGAATTGCCACCTCATTTGATTTTTGTGGCCATTGGGGCATTTGGTATAACCGGTGTCGCCAGCGATGAAATAATAGCCTATACTTATTGGTGCTTAGAAAAAGGGTATGCCACCTACACTGGAGAAAATGATGGCAGTAAAGCATGGAAATCTAGAGCAACAGCTTGGATCAAGATCATGTATCTGGATGCTTTTGTAGCAATGGTAATTTACACCCTCGTTACAGCTTCATTTTATTTATTGGGTGCAGCTATTCTTCATGGAAATGAGCTTATTCCTTCCGGGAATGAATTAATCGAAACCCTAGCTGCTATCTACACGCAAACGTTAGGAGAAAATGCTCGATTTGCCTACCTCACAGGGGCATTCTTTGTGCTTTATTCCAGTGTGTTTGCCACGCTTGCTTATTGGACCCGTTTGTTTCCTGATATTTTTGGTGAATTAGGTTGGATCAATTGGCATAACCTAAAAGAGCGTAAAAAATGGGTGGCCCTATTAGCATGGGTTTTTCCTTTGTTGTGGGCCTTTACGTTTGTTTTTGTCAAGCTTCCCGCATTTATGGTTCTTTTTGGAGGGGTGATAGGTTCCGTACTATTATTGTTGGTAGTCTATGCTGCCGTTCATTTTCAATTGAAAAACCAACCATTACAATTGGCATCGGGCCCTTTCTCTCAATTCATGTTTTGGATAAGTGTTCTATCCATAGGACTTGTTTCCCTGTATGGTATTCTTCAGCTATTCTGAATCCTGTAGAATCAATCCCTCTTTTTCTCCAAAACCAATATGGCATCTTCTTCAAAGGGACTTTCAAATTCCAAATCCCCCATTCCTGACACGCTGCCTAAGTCCAAGTATTTATTGGATTTGGGGTCGAACCATTTTGCCTGATAAGTAGTGCCAGATAATGGGAAAAAATGAAATGATTGTCGAACCGGTGTATAAACCAAAACCATAGATTGGTCAGCATCCGAAAGAATACTTACAAATTGATTAAATGTGCTGTCCCCTGGCTGATCCCTTAATAAATTGGATGCAGGCTTCAAACGCCACCATTCCAATCCATTGAAAAATTCATACAAATATCCCATCTGAATGCTTCCATCTAACTCCAAACTTTCTTTCCAACGACTGACTTTTCCAGAAGGTCCATGGTTTTCGATGTCCTCCCCCTCTCTCAGCCAAGGCCAAATCCCATTGGCTCCATAGGTAATACCTGCCACAGGTGCAGAGAAAATACTCCAATACCATGCATTCCGAAGATCCTGAGCTGTGGCATCCGCACGAATTTCCTCATAAAGAGGCTCGGTGTTGATAAAAGGCAAAGGCCTTAACATTGACCAATGTTCAGAAACAGGTCCTTTCGTGATCCAATCCACAGTATTCTGGGCTTTTGAATGAGAAGATTGATAGGTATACAGTCCATACCAAGCCTGATCCTCATACAGGTCCCCAATCCAGGAAGTCCCATGCGGGTGAAGGGTGACTAATCCCTGATGCTTTCCTTCTCCAAAAACCGCAGCTCCGATTGTTTTCCAGCGGTCTTCCAGATCCCCATAATACTTCCCATCTCCTCCCAGGTTCCATACCACATGATTTCCCTGATACCTGGCAACAATATATTTCGCCAATAAAACCGCTTCCCGGATGGGTAGATAATAACCAGGACTAAACTCAGTTCCCTGCCCAAAAGGCAAGGCCCATAAAACCACAGGGGACACCAACAACCCTTTTTGGTTGGCTTCCTCAATTTTCTGGTCAATTCTTTGAAAGAATGTTGGGTTTAGGATGATCCTTCCTGATCCTGTAAACGCAACCTCTCCTTCTGCATTGGTGGTTCCTCCTCTCCATTGGGTAGTTACCAATTGGATCGTATTGTAGTGGTGAGTGACCCGGTGATTCAGGTAAAAATCCCATTCTTCATCCGTGGATTTTAATGCGCCATTCCAAGCAGTACCTGCAGTCCAAAAAAATGGGAACCCATTCAAATGACTTAAATGATAGGATCCCTTTTGATGAATGATGGGGCCCTTTTGGAATAGATCAAGTTCACTGTCATTCTCCACACAATCAAATTCTCCTTTTATTCCATGCAAACCTGAATTGCTCTGATCTGAGGAGGAACTTTCAAAAGTCCATAGTCCAAGTTCATCCGGCATAAACCGAACTTTCCATTTGTTATCTCCATCCCAAAAGCCTCTGACCGTCTTTTTCCTTCCTGATGGAGAGGTAAACGTAATTTCGAAAGAATTGACTTCATATAGTGGATTTTCATAGCTTTTGGAGCTTATGAATCCTTTTTCAAAGCGATCAAAAATTTTCGTCTGGGCAACCAAAAGTTGAGTAACGAGAAAAAACAGGAAAAAAAAGCAATAAGGCCTTGGGTTCATAGGGTATTCATGTAAGTACCAACAACCAAAAGGTAAAAAAAATGTCAATAATTAGCTGGCAGTCAACAAAAAAAAGCCTTCCCGAGGGAAGGCTTCTGCAAAATAAGATAGTGCGACCTTATTTTACTCTTTCAACTACAGCTTTAAATGCTTCTGGGTGATTCATAGCTAAATCAGCTAGAACCTTACGGTTCAATTCGATTTCTGCTTTCTTCAATAATCCCATTAATTGAGAGTAAGACACACCGTGCTCTCTAGCACCGGCGTTGATACGCTGAATCCATAATGCTCTGAATTCTCTTTTCTTCGCTTTACGGTCTCTGTAAGCGTACTGAAGTCCTTTCTCGTACTTGTTTTTGGCTACAGTCCAAACGTTGCTACCTCTTCCGAAATAACCTCTAGTGGCCTTTAGCACTTTTTTTCTTCTTGCTCTTGACGCTACCGCGTTTACTGATCTAGGCATAGTTTTTTGTTTTTTGACGCTTGGTGTCCCAGTTTACCTGAGATCTTGTGTACCAAAGTGTCTGGTGAATAAATAAACCTTAATTAATTAATGAAACAGGTTGATCAGATTCTCAACATGTCTTTTACTCTACCTTCGTCAGAAGTATGAACTAGACCAGTTTTGGTTAATTCTCTCTTTCTTTTAGTAGATTTCTTGGTAAGGATGTGGCTTTTGAAAGCGTGTTTCCTTTTGATCTTGCCGGTTCCCGTTAAAGCGAACCTCTTCTTTGCACTTGATTTGGTTTTTACTTTTGGCATTTTGCTGTATTTATTTAGTTGAAATTTATTTCTTTCCTGCCTTCGGTGCAATAAAGATGTTCATACGCTTTCCTTCCATCTTAGGAAGTTGCTCTACCGCCCCATATTCTTCCAGAGCTTGAACAAATTTCAATAAAAGCATCTCTCCTCTTTCCTTGAAAACAATCGTACGACCTACGAAATGCACGTAAGCCTTTACTTTTGCTCCTTCTTTCAGGAAGTTGATCGCATGCTTTACTTTGAAATTAAAGTCATGTTCATCCGTATTAGGACCGAATCTAATTTCTTTCAAAACAACCTTCGCTGCATTGGCCTTGATTTCCTTTTGTTTCTTTTTCTGCTCGTACTTAAACTTTGCGTAATCAAGAATCTTACAAACGGGAGGATCAACATTAGGAGAAATCTCTACAAGGTCCAGGTCATTTTCCTGAGCCAGTTTAATTGCTTTGTCAGTGGGTAGCAGCGCATTGCCGCCCTCTACGAATTCACCAACAACTCTTACTTCACGAGCTCTGATTTTCTGGTTTACTTTATAAGGTTCTTCTTGTCTACCTCTATACGGTTGTCTATTGTTTCTCAAGTTTGATTAGGTTGTTTTTATGAAATTGCCTGCAAATATCGGAAATATTTCTAATTAAGAAAAGCACAATCAATTATTAGCTGTTTCTGATCTGCTTAAAGCTGAAGAAATTATTCCCTGAAAATAATTAATAAACTCCTCCGGAGAGTAGTTACCCAGGTCACCCTGACCATGTTTCCTCACTGAAAGTTTCCGCTCCTCCTTCTCTTTTTCACCTACAATTAACATAAACGGCACTTTTTTCACCTCAGAATCACGAATCTTTCGACCGATTTTCTCATCACGATTATCAATTGAACCAGTAATTCCTGCTTCATCCAAGATATTCTTGATTTCCTCAGCATAATCTACATACTTCTCAGAAATAGGCAAAATATTAATTTGCTCAGGAGCAAGCCATAATGGGAAATTACCCGCACAATGTTCTATTAAAACGGCAACAAATCTCTCCAAAGAACCAAATGGTGCTCTGTGGATCATCACCGGTCTATGCTTTTGATTATCCGACCCAATATATTCCAATTGGAAACGTTCTGGCAACTGATAATCTACCTGGATAGTTCCCAACTGCCATTTTCTACCCAAGGCATCTTTGACCATAAAATCAAGTTTAGGGCCATAAAACGCTGCTTCTCCCAATTCAGTGACAGTTTCTAATCCTTTTTCAGCAGCTGCTTCAATAATCGCTGATTCTGCTTTATTCCAAGCTTCATCTCCTCCAATATATTTGGAAGGATTTACGGGATCTCTCAATGAAATTTGAGCAGTATAGTCTTCAAAGCCTAATGCATTGAATACATACAACACCAAATCAATGACTTTGATGAACTCATCTTTTACCTGATCGGGTCTACAGAAAATATGGGCATCATCTTGAGTAAAGCCTCTTACACGGGTCAATCCGTGCAATTCACCACTTTGCTCGTATCTATAAACTGTTCCAAATTCCGCATAACGAATTGGTAATTCTTTATAGGAATGCGGCTTATGCTTATAAATCTCGCAGTGATGGGGACAGTTCATGGGTTTCAGCAAAAACTCCTCTCCTTCGTGTGGAGTAGTTATTGGCTGGAAAGAATCTTTTCCATACTTCTCATAATGTCCAGAAGTCTCATACAAAACCTTATGGCCAATATGAGGCGTAGTCACTTGTTGGTAACCGGATTTATCCTGCGCCTTCTTCATGAAATTAATCAATCGTTCACGCAATAAAGTTCCCTTTGGCAACCATAGTGGTAATCCCATGCCTACTTTTTCAGAGAAAGTAAATAATTCCAATTCTCTTCCAAGCTTTCTATGGTCTCGCTTTTTAGCTTCTTCCAATAGGGTCAAATATTCCTGAAGTTCCTTGGCTTTTGGAAAAGTCACTCCATAAATACGAGTGAGCATTTTACGGTTTTCATCCCCTCTCCAGTAGGCTCCAGCAATATTGGTCAGCTTTACCGCTTTGATAAAACCAGTATTAGGAATATGAGGTCCTCTACAAAGATCTGTGAAATTACCCTGCTGGTAGAAAGTAATGGTACCATCTTCCAAGCCTTCCAAAAGGTCCAGTTTGTACTCGTCTCCCTTTTCTTGGTAATAACTTACCGCATCAGCCTTGGAAATATCCTTTCGAACATATTCATTCTTTTGTCTGGCCAGCTCCACCATCTTTTTCTCAATGGTTTCCAATTCTGCACCATCCAAGGTTTTATCTCCGAAATCCACATCATAGTAAAAACCGGTTTCGATCGGAGGACCGATTCCGAATTTGATTCCTGGATAGAGTGCTTCCAATGCTTCGGCCAACAAGTGGGCGGAAGAATGCCAAAAAGTATTTTTTCCTTCTAAGTCATTCCAGGTCAATAGTTGGATGCTGGAATCCTGATTGATAGGTCTAGTGGCATCCCAAACTTGACCATTTACTTTTGCAGCTAGAACATTTCTGGCTAAACCCTCGCTGATACTGGCAGCAATCTGTAGTCCTGATGTTCCTTTTTCAAACACCTTCACGGAGCCATCCGGAAGGGTAATGTTGATTTGTTGTGACATGTGTATTTATTCTCTACCCATACAAGAGGGCATTTGGTTTAAGATGCAAATATGCAAATAGCAGGTGCAACCAAAAAATATAATGGAAGGGAATCCAAAAAAGAATGCTTATTTCTTCACAGTATAAATAATTAATACAGGATTTTCAGATTCTTTGGCAGCAGTAGCCACTTCAGCAAACCTTTTCCCTTTTCCTTGGATATAATTTTCAAAGGCTTCATTCCCGAGTTCTTCTCTTTTCATTTCCAACATGTCAAAAAGTTCAACACCAGATATCCTCAAACCGGCATGCCTGCCTTCATCAAAAACACTTTGGATAGTATAAGGATTATATCCTTCATCTAGATCATTTTCTATTCCCCAATTCCACACCGTTGTTTCCTGTTTTTTTCGATCATAAAAAACATTGAAAGATATTCCCTCATACATAAAAGAGCTAAAAAAATATTTCTCAGATAGGATCAAAGATGAGTTAGGCACAAAATAGAGTTTTGATTTTTTATTCAAGAAGTCTAATCTTACCATAGGATCTACCTCATCCAATTTTCTTTTAAACTCCTCTAAATCCTGACGATATTTTCCAAAATCAAAAACTAATTTGGGAATATAATTATCTCCTTTAAGTTTAAAAACAGTGTCTTGAAATGCAAGTGTAAAATACTTGTCTTCTCCTGATAGAATATAATTATTACGACCTGAAAAATCCCCATAATATCGTCCCTCAATAGTTGGGAAGTAATTTGTTGTATCCCTAAAATCTGAATTCATCCCATGGACAATGTATTTTTCGGTCCTATAAGGAGAACTTGAAAAATGATAGCGTTCCAAAGAATCCAAAAAAACACCTGCAGTAATATTACTCTTTAATTTTTCTTCTCTCAAAAAATCACCTTCCAAAGAAAACCAAATCAATTTTGGAGGGTAAACCCCCATAACTAAAACTTCGTCATTGACAACCATAAAATTATCCAGGTCTAAATATTTCCCTGGACCTTCTCCATATGCTCGGATTTTTGAGAGGTATTGACCAGATTTATCAAAGACCTTGATACAATGGCAGCCATAAATATCCAAAGTCAGAATTTTGTCTTTATAAAAATGAATCTTGTGTAATCCAGCGCTCAATTGGGCATCTTCAGAATCATCTTTCAGCCATATATATTCTATCATAGGCTCAAAAAATTCAGAAAGTTTCCCTTTTCTAGCTTCAGAAAGGTTTATTTTAATGACTTCCAGATCATCAATCGATACTGAATTTTCCGAAGTTTTAGCAGTAGAACAGGAATAAAAAATCAATCCACTTAAGAAGTAAATGGACAGTTGACAAAAGCTATTCATACTATAAAAATAGTCAATGAACTATATCTAAACAATGAGGATTAAAGAATTATCTGAGCACTTATTTTCACTGCAAAAGGCTTCGCTTCAGGATTATCCAAATAGGTCATTCTATGAAAGAAATCCACCCTGAAAAACTTGAAAATATTTTCGATTCCATACCCCAATTCTACGTATGGAACATAAGGGTCCAAACTCCCAAAGGTTTCCAGTGGATTCCCATTTGGATCCCTGTTTGGGCTATTCTCCACGTTTTTATCCTGTACAGATCCATACAAGAAATTAGCATTAGCCACTGCTCTCCATTTCAATTTTTTAATCAATGGAATCTTATTCAATAGAAACCCTTCAAAAAAGTGTCGGTACCGTAAACTCAAATACTGATCTGAGGCAAATTCATTTAAATTCATGGTATTGAAGGCCGCTGAAGTATAAAACAGGGTCTCATTACCCAAATGGTTTTTCAAAATGGGATAGGGTACTTCTCCAAAGACCTTTCCTGCATCCAGTTCATATCTTGAAACCCCTAGCATCCCCATATTAAGACGCTGATATAGGTAAAAACTCAGTTTGTCGTAGGTGATATCCCCTCCCAGCCATCTCAACCCTCTGGCATAATTCAATTGGACTATTGGCCATTTGGAAGGTCCAAATGAAACCCGCTCGTTATCATTGATGATGACGATTTCATCCCTTCCATAACGAAGGGCAAATCTTGCTTCAGTCGTCTCAAATCTTGATCGGTAATCCCGAGTATCTTTATCCAAATAATAGAAATCATACAAGGGTTCAAACTGAGCCACATTGACAGCAGCGCTGAATAAAAACCCTTTGAAAAACTCCCGCTGGAAATTCAATTCATGTTTGGTACTCATGTATGCACGTCTAAGCGTACCAAACCTACTTGCAGCAAGGAAAATACTATTCCCTTCCAAACTCGCAATTTCCAATCCTACCTGCTCTATTTCCCGCTGGGAGCCCAAACGCATGGTGGTCCATCGGTTTCGATCCAAAACCCGGGTTACAGATCCGGTGTATTTAAATCGTTCATCTTTAAAACCATAGGCCAAATATCCCTGTAACAACCACTTATTAGAGAATTTTAGGTTGGTTCTGCCGCCAACCCCTAATCGTATCCCTTCCACATTATTGTAGTTGAAAAAACCTGGCCAAGGACCCAAATCCATTTTACCTACAGGCAAATACCCCGTAGCAAAAAACTTCAGTCCTTCAGTATAAAAACGGATAACTGGAATTCTTTTGAGCGTATCCACCATTTGCAAAACCGCCAATTCTTCCGAACTCAATGGATCTTGACGATTGGCCCTCCAAAATTCTTCATTTCCCGTGTTGAAATCTGGCTTTAACACTACTGCTTGATTAAAAAACGAAGTGGGTGCAGGATCATTTAATTTTAAACTGTCGGAGGAAGTATAAAATTTGGCTAACAGGCCAGCAGTTTTGGGAGTCACCTGCCCTATTTTAATTTGGATTCTACTTTTAGAAGGAATCAATGGTCCAGGAGGAGTTGGAACCAATTCCTGCTGAATCTTGATCCGCTCCACAAAGTTTAGATTTGTTTCTTTTGGGATCGTCAGGTCGACCTGCTTGAGTGCATACGTTTCCTTATTGATCCAAATGGTTCCGCTGAAAGCCAGATCCTGTTCCCTCCTTGGATACACCTGCAACATATAACAACTGTCCTGTCCCACCAAGACCGAATCCATTAGATCATAGTCGTAGAAGGCTTTCCACCCATCCGCAATGGGAGAAACAAAGTCCTTTTCCAGGATACTCAACCAGTTTTTGTAAAAATTATACTCTTGAAACACCGAACCGGTAATCTGAGAAGTGGTGGATCCATCTGTAATCCCTACTCCGGTCACTCGGGACTTCTCCACGATTTCTTTTCGTAATTCGGGATTGTTTCGATAATAAAATTTAGAGAGGGTTTCGGAGAAAAATATCGGTAAGATTTTCTCTCCTTCATCATTGGTCAGCTGCTTGATACTATCCAAAACTGCGGTGACTTTACGAACTGACTTTCGTTGTGCAAACTCTTCTGCTACATGGTCTATATCAATCTCGATCTTGGTATAGTTTTTTGTTTCATAAGCCGTTAGGGAACGTTTATCAAATTCTTTTTTCTTTGCTACTGCCTTCCGGATAATCTCAAATGCCGGGTTTTCCCCAGCCTCAAAAACAAAAGCCTCCAATTGAAAATCACTTGGCCTCAACTGGAAATTCAAGGTTTGTTCCGCTTGATTTGATAGGGGTTTGGATTGAGTCAAATATCCTATGTAGCTCACCACAATGCTATCAGGCAATGATTTCGCACTCAATGAATAGTTCCCTTCAAAATCTGTATTCATCCCCAAAGTAGTCCCTTTTAAGAGTACAGAGGCGAATGGAATGGGATCCCCTGTTTCAGCATCAGTGACCTTACCTTGGACAATAAATTGTGCAGAGGCTTCAGAAAATAACAGGAAGGTGAATAAAAAAAGAAGGTTGCGGATCATTCGTAGTAGAGTTCCTGGCTCAATTTCAACTGCAAGATAAATTCTCTTATCGGAGTAATTGTCCAAGTTTTGTTAAAAATTCACAAGTTGCTTCATTTGATATGAAATGAAGCTCATGAAAATGAGAAACGGGCTTGTATATTTGCCCCATAAATAAACGACGCATGATTTACGACATTGTCATTGTTGGTGGAGGAATTGTTGGGTTGGCCACTGGGCTAAAAATCCAACAATCAAACCCTGCTCTGAAAATTGCCCTCCTGGAAAAAGAAGATCAACTAGCAAAACACCAAACTGGAAACAACAGTGGGGTGATCCATTCTGGCCTGTATTATAAACCAGGTTCCTTAAAGGCGACCAACTGCATCAATGGTTATCATGAATTGATTCAGTTCTGTGAAGAGGAAAAGATCCCTTACGAAATTACGGGCAAAGTCGTCGTTGCCACCAAAGATGAACAAATCCCTCTCTTAAATAATCTGCTTGAAAGAGGTCTTCAAAATGGATTGGCCGGAACCAGGTCTATTACGATTGATGAGTTAAAAGAGTATGAACCCCATTGTACCGGTGTAGCCGCCATCCACGTTCCCCAAACGGGAATCGTGGACTATTTTAACGTGGCCATTGCCTATGGAAGAAAGATTGTACAAGCTGGAGGGGAAATATTTTTAAATCATAAAGTATTAACTATCAATCACAAAGACAATATCAATTACATCGAAACTTCAAAAGGGGAATTTCAATGTAAGTTGGTGATCAACTGTGCGGGACTTTATTCAGATAAGGTAGCCCAGATGAATGAATCAGACCCTATCGATGTCAAAATCATACCTTTTAGAGGTGAGTATTACAAACTGAAAAAAGAGAAGGAGTATTTGGTCAAGAATCTTATTTATCCTGTTCCAGATCCGAATTTCCCCTTTTTAGGAGTTCATTATACCCGAATGAAAAAAGGTGGTGTGGAAGCAGGACCAAATGCAGTGCTTGCTTTCAAAAGAGAGGGATATAAGAAATCCCAAATCAATCTAGCGGAATTGGCCGAAAGTTTAGCATGGCCAGGATTTCAAAAAGTAGCGGCAAAATATTGGCAAACGGGTTTTGGAGAATTGTATAGATCTTTTTCAAAAGCAGCGTTTACCAAAGCGCTTCAAGAATTGATACCCGAAATTCAAGCTTCTGATTTGGAAGATGGAGGTGCGGGGGTACGGGCACAAGCCTGCGACAGAACAGGAGGTTTATTGGATGATTTTGCCATCAGGGAGTCTGCACATGCCATCAACGTATTAAATGCTCCTTCTCCAGCAGCTACTAGCTCACTTTCCATTGGAGGTACCGTGGCTGAATTGGCATTGAAAAGATTTCAATAAGAAATACGGACTTTGATTATACCTGGGTATTCACTGTATCCGGGAAATATCGATTGGCCAGTTTCACCATCTCATCTCCCTTCACTAAGTCGTGTATACTGATCTCAGAAGTATGGGTATGACCGGTGGCGCCCAGTAATTCCTGGACGGCATGCACTGTGTTTTTATGGAAGTTATAGACCCTTTCCGATTTATCACTGACCACCAAGCCTTTGGTCAGACTGGCCTTTTGGGTGGCAACTCCTGTTGGGCATTCATTGGTATTGCAACGTAAAGCTTGAATACATCCCAAACTGAACATAAAACCACGGGCAGAATTACATATATCCGCTCCCAAGGCAATGTTTTTAAGGATCGAAAAAGCTGAAATCGCTTTTCCAGAAGCTATGATCCGGATATGCTCTCTGAGGTGGTATTTTTCCAACGTACCATTCACAAAAATCAATGCAGGTTCCAAAGGAAGACCAACACTGTCCGAGAATTCCAATGGAGCTGCACCCGTTCCGCCTTCAGCTCCATCCACGGTAATAAAATCTGGCCAGATATGTTGGGCAACCATTTCCTTGCAGACATTCACAAATTCTTCTGTTCTGCCTATACAAAGTTTAAACCCAACGGGTTTGCCACCAGACAGTTTTCTAAGCTTCCCTACAAACTCCACCAATCCTTTGGGACCAGAAAATGCGGTATGTGCGGGAGGTGATAAAATGGTCTCTCCAGGCTTAACTCCCCTGATATGGGCAATTTCCTCTGTGTTTTTGACCCCAGGCAATACTCCCCCATGTCCTGGTTTTGCTCCTTGGGAAAGCTTGATCTCAATCATTTTGACCTGTGGCCAATTCGCCTTTTCCTTAAATTTTTCAGGGTCAAAATTTCCTTCTTCATCTCTACAGCCAAAATAACCTGTTCCAATTTGCCAAACGAGGTCTCCTCCCCCTTCACGATGGTGATTACTGATTCCTCCTTCTCCTGTATTATGAAAGAAGCCACCTTTTTTCGCACCTTTATTCAATGCCAAAATCGCGTTGGAACTCAGGGAGCCAAAACTCATGGCTGAAATATTAAGAATAGAAGCAGAATAGGGCTGGGTACAGTAATCACTTCCAATGGAAATTCTAGGTTCTTCCTCAATAGGCTTTACGGCATAAATAGAATGGCGTAAGGCCATATACTCCTCACCCCCCAGATCCCTTTGCGTTCCAAATGGATGTGTATCATTTACATTTTTGGCTCTTCTATAGACCAAAGACCTCAAATTTCTACTAAAAGGTCTTCCATCCGTATTGCTTTCTATAAAATATTGTTGAATCTCTGGAGAAATCGCCTCAAACATGTATCTGAAATGTCCCACAATAGGAAAATTCTTTAAAATCGCATGTTTTGTTTGAAGCACATCATAAAGCCCCACTACCAGCAATACCAAAAGAATGGCCAAAAAACTATATCCGAAGCCAAAGAAGTAAATAGATAATGCAGTGACAGAAATCAAAATAAATGCTGCCACAAAAAAAAGGGTTCTCATGGGGGTTCTATTAATTTATATCAAAACTAACAATTCCAAGTTTAGTTTTTACCTATCAAAAATTCAAGCAACCTTAATTCGGCCCAAGTAAATTCATTTCCTTTCAGTAAAAAGCCTGTATGTCCTCCTCTATCAGGCATTTCCAAATAGATTTCAGGCTTTTTCTTCGCCAATTCAATAGGGTAACACTCAGGTCCCAAAAGCGGGTCATTTTTTGCATTGATGATCAAAGTAGAAATGCTAATGTCCTTCATCCAATTATCCGCAGAGACCGATTGATAAAAATCCGCTGCATCCTTAAATCCATGAAGTTTAGCAGTAAAAAGCGTATCAAAGGAATCAAAATCCTTAACCTTCTCCAGTAATTCTAAATTGATCAGTTCTGGGAATTGAGAAGCTTTAGCAGCAATTTTCTTTTTAAGCTTTCCCAAAAATCGCTTTTTATAAAAGGTATTGGATTTCAGCTTTAATGTGGCTGCACTAGAAGGAAGGTTGCAAGGAGTGGAATAGACTGCCGCCTTCTTTATTTCTCGAGGTAGATCACTGGATTTTTCCCCTAAATATTTTAAAGTTTGAGCACCTCCCATGCTGATTCCAGTCAAATAAATATCAGTATAGGCTCCTGTATTTAAGACATATTGAATAGAGGTATCTAAATCATAGCTTGCACCATGATGATAGAGGATTGGGAGGTCATTGATTTCCCCACCACAAGTTCTGTTATTCCAAACCATGACATCTATTTGCTGTTGATTAAACAGCTTTACCAATCCTTTCACATAGTGTCGATTGGAATCTCCTTCCAATCCATGTGAAATGATCAATAGACGATTAGAACCTACTTTAGACCAATCCAAATTCAAAAAATCCCCATCCGGCGTATCTATTCGTTCACGCACATAGTCCACCTCATTTACTTTTCTATAAAGACTAGGAACAATGGTTTCTAAGTGGCCATTAAACAAAAAGGCTGGAGGGCCGGGGTAAGAGGAAGGAACAATAGGCATCGTACTAAATAAGAATTCCTTTACAAGAAGTTCATGCTATGGTAATCAACGGTAAAAAAGGCCCTGTTACCTTTGGGCTTTCTTCATAGGGTAAAAATAATTTAAAAAGTGGAGTTGCAGGTGCGACTCCTTTTTTATTTTAATAGCAGGCTAACATTATAAATTGCATTGTCCAAAAGACTGTTTAGCTGAACCACATGGCTTGAAAAGTGATCAGTAAAACCTTCAGACTCTACTATTTCTTTTCCATTCTGCATTTCAACGATCAAGTCTTCAAACTCAAACATCGCAAGAGTAGGTTTTAACTTATGGCGTATCTGTTGGATTTTCACCTCATCTTGTTCTGCATGGCCTTCTGAATAAACCGTTTTTAATTCAACTAGACCAAGATGAATCGCTTTGGTTAATTCCACCTTGAACTCTTCGTCTCCGTCTGCGATTTCAAGGATTTTTTGATTTAACTCAGGGTAAAGTTTGATCATATACTGCTATTTACTGATGAGATTCCGGCTAAATATCCAGTGGACCAGGCAGCCTGAAAATTAAAGCCTCCAGTGATTCCGTCAATATTTAAGATTTCTCCGGCAAAGTATAGATTCGGGTGATACATACTCTCCATTGTATTAGGATTTACCTCTTGTAGAGCTATTCCTCCGGCAGTCACAAACTCCTCTTTAAAGGTTGTTTTGCCATCGATGTTCAAAATATGGCAAAAAAGGTTCTGTACCAACTTATTGTACTGCTTTTTACTCAATCCATTGAAAGTTTGATTCAATTCAATCTCCGAACGATTACATAGGTATTCCCATAACCTTCCGGGAACCTCAAACAAGGGGTAATTAATGACCTTTCTATTTGGATGAGATGTCGCATAAGCCATTAAATGTTCCAAATACTTGGTTTCATTAAAATCTGAATTCCAATTGATGATGGCACGGGCATGGTATTTTTTTTCATGAAGCCATTCTGCCCCAAATGCTGACAATTTTAGCACCGCTGGACCTGATACACCCCAATGGGTAATTAATAATGGGCCTTGGTAATTCAGCTTAGTTCCTTCAATTTTCACATGCGCATCAGGCATGGAAATCCCCATCAATTTCTTGATCGGTTCCTGAGGCGTATTAAATGTAAACAAGGAAGGAATTGGACTGACGATGGAATGTTTTAGGTTTTTTAGAAATGAATAGCCCTCCAATTTGGGATGACCACCTCCAGCCACGATCACCGCATCGAAGGTTAATTCCCCATGGTTGGTCTCCAACAAAAAGGAATTGGCTTGATTCTGTATTGCTTTGATTCCAGTAGAGGTTTTTATCTGGATCCCCAATTGATTAGCTTCCTTCAATAAGGCATCAATTATGCTTTGAGAATCATCCGACACGGGAAACATTCTTCCATCCGCTTCCACTTTCAAAGGAACTGAACGGGATTCAAACCAATGGATGGTATCCTCACTTTTAAAATGACGGAACACCTTTTTCAGAAATTTTTCACCCCTGGGATAATTCTTGACCAATTTGGAGATTTCCAGTGGCTTATGGGTCATATTACACCTGCCCCCACCAGAGACTTTTACCTTGGATAATAACTTGGGTGACTTTTCGAAAATAGTAACTGAACTTCCTTTTTTACTGGCATGAATGGCAGCAAAAAAACCTGCAGCACCTCCTCCGATAACAGCTATTTTCAAAATTATAACAAATTAAATATAAGGAACTTATGACTATCTTCTTCTTCCGGTGAATGAACCTAGGATTCCTCTTGTTAATTCCCGAAAAATTGTTCTTCCTAACTGCCTTACCATGGTGTTCTTGCTCAATTCCTCAAATAAAGATTCTTCTTCTTTCGCCCTGGGTCTGGGTTTGGGAATTGAGGGTTTCGGAAGGGTTGCTTTTTCCTGCTCTTTCTCCACTTGATTCAATTTCTCTTCCAGCATTTCAAACGCACTTTCCCGATCCATTTCTTCATTGTATTTCTTGACTAAATCAGAATGATTGACCAAGGCATCTATTTCATGATTGGTAAGAATATCCATTCTGGAAATAGGGGCTCTCACTAAGGTTTGAGCCAAAGGAGTAGGAATTCCCTTTTCATTTAAGGCTGTAATCAAAGCTTCCCCTATTCCCATTTGGGTGAGCACTTTTGCGGTGTCGTAAAACTCGGAATCAGGGTAATTTTCCGCAGTTTTAGTAATGGCCTTTCGGTCCTTTGCGGTAAATGCCCTTAAGGCATGTTGCACTTTAAGTCCCAATTGACCCAAGATGCTTTCAGGAACATCGGTGGGAGTTTGAGTACAAAAATACACCCCTACTCCTTTGGAACGGATCAGTTTTACGATGGCCTCGATTTTTTCCAACAGATCTTTTGATGCAGTAGAAAATACCAAATGGGCTTCATCAATAAACAGGCAGAGTTTTGGTTGATCTGCATCTCCTTGTTCTGGGAAGGTTTCATAGATTTCAGAAAGCAAGCTTAGCATAAAGGTGGAAAACAATTTAGGCGTGCTTTGAATGTCAGTCAATCGAATCACAGATACCACGCCTTTCCCATCTTTTTGCCTTACAAAGTCCTGAACCTCAAAGGATCGTTCTCCAAAGAACCGTTCCGCTCCTTGTTGCTCCAGCTCAATGATTTTACGCATAATGGTATTCACAGAAGCCGATGAAACCTGTCCAAATTCTTTCTTAATGATCTCCTTCCCCTCATTCGAAATGAATTGAAGTACTCTTTTCAGATCCTTCAAATCCACCAGAGGCAGCAAATTCATATCGCAATAGCGAAAAACAACGGCGATTACTCCTTGCTGGGTATCATTTAGATCCAAAATCTGGGAAATCAATACCGGTCCAAATTCAGACACGGTAGCCTTTAATCTTACTCCCTTTTCTTCTGAAATGGACATTAATTCCACTGGCACACCACTGGGTTGGTAGTCTACTCCTATTACATCAGAACGCTTTTGAATAAAATCATTCAATTGACCCGGTTGTGCCAATCCAGAAAGATCTCCTTTCAGGTCCATGACCACGGAAGGTATTCCTTTGAGTGAAAGCTGCTCGGAAATCACTTGCAAAGTCTTCGTCTTCCCAGTTCCTGTAGCTCCGGCAATCAATCCATGTCTGTTCATGGTTTTTAGAGGAACCTTCACCTGAGCCTGAGGAACAGGGTATCCATCTAACATACCTGTGCCTAAAACAATGAAATCTTTTTTATAGACCTGACCTTCAGCAAGGAGCTTTTTAAATGCTTCAGTTTTACTCATGGGAGATAAGATTAGGGTTCTAAACTACAAAAAAAACCTTGATGCGATCAGCAAAAAGGTTTTCTATAAGATCAAGTTGTTAAAAAAACTTAGTAGGTGACTATTGGCTCCAGGGTTTTAGCATGCTCCACATATTTGGCTACTTGAGAGGCTGCAGGCACAGCTCTTGTCAGGCCTTTTTCCTCTTGGGTTTTCACCAAAGCCGCATGTAGGTTTTCAGGGTTTCTGTTTCTGAGTTCCTTCACCGTATCTACTCCTGCAGCTTTCAATAATTCGGCGAATTGACTTCCTACTCCATCTATTCTAAATAGGTCAGCCATATTTACCCAATCCAAAATTTTACCTTCAGCGATTCCAGATGCATCGGCAATTGCTTTTCTTCCTGCTTTCGTAGCGCCTTTTTCCAATAAACCCTCTACTGAGGAAACTCCTGCAGCCGCCAATTTTTCTTTCATTACCGGACCGATACTTTCAATCATTGTGATTGGTTTTGCCATAATCGTTTGGATTAAATTGTTAAATCAATAAAACTAAAATTATATGAAAATAAATAGTTAAAGCAATGCATAATGCCAAACTATATTCCATGCCTAAATTAAAGACAATTTTTAATTTACAAAATCCACTTACAATAAAATACTATTACCAAACCACTTAGTAAAGATTAACTTTTACTTTTCAAATCATCTATCTTTATTGCTGCATTAAATGATAGATCCGAAAGTGAATACCAAAACATTCTACACCTATACCTTTTTCTTATTATTCCTTTTCCTTTCCTTGGGTTTCAGCGCTAAAGCGCAAATTGGGCCAAATTTAGGGCAAACGGATAGTTGGATGAAAAGTGCAGTGGCAGCTATTGAACGAAGTGATTATGAAACTGCAAATGGCATATTCAGAAACTTAATCGACTCGGGATTACCACTTCCGGAGGAAATGCCCTATTACTTTGCAGAAACACTTTACCACTTAGGGCAATATGATAACTCCGCGAATTTCCTGAACAAGTATTTAGAACTGTCAGGATTTACCGGGGATCATTACAAAGGTGCCCAGGAACTTCAAAAGAAATTAGAAGGGCCCTTACGTGATATTCAAACTTGTCAGTTGTGTGATAGAAAAGGATACCGCTACAAGGTATGTTTCACCTGTGATGGCAATAAAGAAATCCAACAGGACTGCGATTATTGCAAAGCCAAAGGTGTAGTGGGTTGTAGTAGATGTGGCGGCACCGGCATGATAACCAAAAGAAATATTTTCAATATTGTCGAATATTTCGAGTGTGAGCGCTGCAGTGGAAAAGGTAGACTTACTTGTCCCGTTTGTGAGGGGTCGTTAAAAGAAGTCAGCGCCTGCAGGACTTGCGGTGGTTCTGGAAGATTAGCATCTGAGAATTTATGTGATCATCAAGCTGAAGAACCACATGATCATTCCTAGGAAAATGGGAATAGCGTAAAAAAAGAACATAAAAAAAACCGGCCTAAGCCGGTTTTATTTTTATTTACAATACTTGTCCATGGCTTCCTGAGCACCTGGATATTCCAATGACCTGGCTAATTGAAAATCCTCACAAGAACTTCCGATATTCCCAATAGCCACTTTTAATAAGCCTCTATTGTAATAAGCCTGACCAAAATCTTTATCTCTTTTGATTGCATCCGCATAGGAAGTCAAAGCCTCCTCGGATTTCCCCATTTGGTGCAATGCTCTCGCTTTGATAAAAGAAGCCATCGCTGGGGCTCCAGGAACTTCTTCTGCCCTACTTGAATAAAGCAACGCATTGGTGAAGTTTTTCTCTTTATGATGCAGGTTTGCCAAGCTCAATAATACCTGAATATTATTGGGTTCAATTTCCAATGCCCTTTCAAAATCATTTTTGGCATTTTCAAATTGATTCTGCTCTTCGTATGCTCTTCCTCTATTGTAAAGCATTCGAACATCATTGGGGTTAAACTTCAAAGTTTCGGAATATTCAGAAACAGCTTCCGCGTAATTTCCTGAATTAAAATACTGATCTCCCGGGTTTTCATCCGGTTTAGAACAAGCCCATAAAACCCCTGACAACGCCGCCATCAAAAGGACTTGATTTAACTTTTTCATTTTAGTTGGTTTAAACTGCTACACTATTATCTCTTAGCGCATCATTCAGTGATGTCTTTAGATCGGTAGAAGCTTTTCTCTTTCCAATGATAATTGCACAAGGAACATGATAAGTCCCCGCTGCAAATTCTTTTGGAAGTGAGCCTGGAATCACCACAGATCTTTCTGGAACAATTCCTTTATATTCTACAGGTTCTGGACCCGTAACGTCAATAATTTTTGAACTTGCTGTCAATGTAACTCCTGCACCAATCACCGCCTCTTTACACACTCTGACTCCTTCTACAATGATCGCTCTAGAACCAATAAATGCTCCGTCTTCAATAATGACGGGAGCTGCTTGAACAGGCTCTAAAACTCCACCGATACCTACACCACCACTTAAATGAACATTTTTACCGATCTGCGCACAAGATCCTACCGTAGCCCAAGTATCAACCATCGTGCCACCGTCCACATATGCACCAATATTAACATAACTTGGCATCATCACTACTCCACTCGCCAAGTAAGCACCATATCGGGCTACTGCATGAGGAACCACTCTAACTCCTTGTTTGGCATAATTGGTTTTCAATGCCATTTTATCATGAAATTCAAAAGGACCAACCTCAATAGTTTGCATCTTTTGAATCGGGAAGTAAAGAATCACCGCCTTTTTTACCCAGTCATTTACCTTCCAACTTCCATCTTCCATTGGTTCGGCTACCCGGGTTTGTCCGGTATCCAAATCATCAATGACCGTCTTTATAGCAATTTGTGTTTCTTTCTGCGTTAATAGTTCTCGGTTTTCCCAAGCATTTTCGATGATGGTTTTCAGTTCCATTATTTTAATTAGTTTCGTTTATGGGTCAAAGCAAAGCCTCTAAAATTCCCGTTTTAATAGCTTCTAGCCTCAAACCGCTCAAAGATACGAGGGCTTGGGAAAAGCTCGGCAATTCACTGCGCGAATCAAACAAATACACCCTAAACATCATAGGATTTTCCTCTAAAATCGAGGAAAGTATAGCCGAAGTCCGGTTTTTTCCATCACTTTCAAACCGATACTCAACTTGGGAAAGATTTTTCTCACAATTCAGATTCCTCAAAACCTTGGTCCAAACCCGTCCAAAAATCTTAATTGTTTGTACTTATGAATACCTGGCTTCTGCTGCTTTATTAAAAGTAATACTGGGATATAAATTGATCTATGATGTACAGGAAAACTATGTTCTAAACCTGAAATTAAACCCCGATTTATCCAATTACCAGCGTTCAAATGCTCTAAGAATAATACAAAATTTAGAATCCATAAAAGGGGTGGATTGTTACTTTTTAGCTGAGGCATGCTATGTCCCACAAATGCCGGAAAAGAAACCCTTCTTAATTTTGGAGAATAAGTTCGCAGGAAATATAGTCACTGGATCGCGTTTAGATTACTCCGAAAAAAGAGCCTTTCAATTCCTTATTTCAGGAACCATCACACCGGCTTTTGGAACCATTCAGGGAATCCAATTCTTCAAACAAATCCAACAAATATTCCCAAATTCAAGGCTTATAATTATTGGACACACCCCCTTACATAGCTTCCGAAAAAAGCTGGAAATGGAAGTAGGATCCCATCCTGGAATCGAATTAAAAATAACCGATACTCCGGTAGATCATGAAGAGATCGTAAAGGAAATCATAGCAGCAGATTTTTGTCTGTTGCCCTATCAATCCCATGAAGCGATCTCTTCCAAAATGCCCACCAAACTTTTTGAAGCAATGGCATTGCATACCCCTGTGTTGATCAGTCCCAATGAGAAATGGAAAGCTTTTATAGATCAATATCAGGGAGGCACTCAACTAGATTTTGATAGTATGGATGTAGCCATCGCTCAATTTTTAGCTGCAATTAAAAACCCGTTTTTTATAAACCAACCAGGAGAAGAAGTTCTTTGGAGTTCCCAAGAAGGACAAATGCTTTCCTGCCTCGAGCAACTTCTCTCATTCTAATCTCTTGTGGATATCCACAAAAGTTATCCACTCCACCCCTTCCAATTACACTGATTTCAGAGAAATGGAAACTCCTTTTTTCTCCAGTCTTCACGCAGAAAATCGTCTTTTTATTCATTTCCATAATTATTAATATGCTATTTTTCAGTAGTTTATAATTTTTATTTTTTCAGACTAAATTATTTTTTAGACATATCTAAATTGATAATCACATTAAAATTTGGCTTATCCACAGTCGATTTAGACATAATCAAATATTTATTTAGCTATATCTAAATTATTTTTTACCTTTACCTTAGATAATTTGGAGTACTATGAATATGACTACAGCTGAAGAGAATTATTTGAAGGCGATCTACCACCTGTCTGACGGTGGAAAAAAGAGTGTGTCCACCAATGATGTCGCAGCAGAGATGAAAACCAAGCCTGCCTCCGTCAGCGATATGCTTAGAAAACTAGGAGACAAGGAAGTCATTGAATACAGAAAGTATTATGGAGTAAACATCACCGAAGAAGGAAAAAAACGAGCCCTCCAAACCATCCGGAAACATCGTCTCTGGGAAGTGTTCTTGGTGGACAAATTGCAGTTCGCCTGGGATGAAGTACATGAGGTAGCAGAGGAACTCGAACACATTCAATCTCCCCTATTGATCCAACGTCTTGATGCTTATTTGAACTATCCCAAATTCGACCCACATGGAGATCCTATCCCTGATGAATATGGTGATGTGAGAGCTAGACCAAGAGTAGCATTGAATGAAATGGAAATAGATCAAACCGGACAAATTGTAGCAGTGAAAGACAGCTCTGCAGCTTTCCTTCGATACCTGGATAAAGTAGGTGCATACATCGGTGCACGAATAAAAGTTTTGGACAAAGTAGAGTTTGATGGTTCCCTGGAAATTCTAGTTGATCAGAAAAAAACACTCTTTATGTCCAAGGATGTAGCAGCAAATATTCTGGCTATTCAATCATGAGAAAAATCCTATTTCTAATACTGCTCTCGATCGGTCTCCTCTCTTGTAAAAGAGAAGATAAAACCCAACGTCAAAAACCCTTGGTAGTAGCCACCACCAGTATTTTGGCAGATGGTATTCGAAATATGTTAGGAGACAAAGCGGATGTCAGAGCATTAATGCCTGCCGGTGTAGACCCCCATTTATACAAGGCTTCTGTCAGAGACCTGGACTTACTCCAAGAGGCGGATATGGTCGTCTATCACGGTTTATTTCTGGAGGGAAAAATGACCGAAATTTTTGAAAAACTTTCTTATAGTCAAAACCTGATCAATGCGGCTGAAAATCTGCCTGAGGAGCTATTATTACGATCAGGCCCTGAAGCACACAGTGTAGACCCCCACATTTGGTTTGACCTGAAAATTTGGTCCATCGCCTTATCCAATACTTCTGTAGCATTAGCGGCATGGAAACCAGAATGGAAGCAGGAGATTGAACAAAACACGGCACAATACCTGAACGAATTGAAGACATTGGATCAGGAAATCCAGGTCAAAGTAGACCAATTAAAATCCAGTAATCAGGCCTTAATTACAGCCCATGATGCATTCGCCTATTTTGGAAAATCCTACCAACTTGAAGTAAAAGGATTACAAGGGCTCTCCACCTTAAGTGAACCGGGATTACGGGACCTGACCGGGTTAATTCAATTTATTGTGGACCGAAATATCCACGCAGTATTTGCCGAACAGACCATCTCCCCCAAAGCCATTGAAGCGGTAGTAGCTGGATGCGCCAACCAAAATCATCAAATTGTAATGGCAGGCCCCTTATTCACCGATAGCCTAGATGCTCCTGATACTCCAGCAGGAACCTATATAGGAATGGTGAGATCAAACCTACAAACCATTTATAAAAACCTGAACCCATGATCACGCAAGTAGATAACCCAATTCTTGAAATCCATGATTTAATTGTCAGCTACGACCAAAGCCCAGTGCTCTGGAATGTGGATTTAAGCTTACCCTCCGGCAAGCTTATAGGAATTTTAGGCCCAAACGGTGCCGGAAAGTCCACTTTGATCAAGGCGATCATGGGATTGGTCACTCCTAGCAGCGGCTATGTCAAGATATTTAATGAAACACTAGATCAAGTTCGATCGAGAATAAGTTACGTACCCCAACGAGAGTCGGTGGACTGGAATTTCCCGGCATCTGTCTTGGATGTGGTGATGATGGGTACCTATGGAAAATTAGGCTTATTCAAAAGACCGGGAAAAAAAGAGAAAGACATCGCTTTAAGCTGCCTTGAAAAAGTAGGGATGATGTCTTTTGTAAACAGACAAATATCCGAGTTGTCAGGAGGCCAGCAGCAGCGGGTCTTTATAGCCAGAGCCTTGGCACAGGAAGCGGATCTATATTTAATGGACGAACCATTTGCTGGAGTGGACATGTCTACCGAAACAGCCATTTTCCATTTATTACAAGAAATGGCTGCGCAGGGCAAAACCGTGATTGTCGTTCACCATGACATTCATTCGGCCATGAATTATTTCGATTGGATCATCATGTTGAACCTCCATTTGGTAGCTTCAGGACCCAATGAACATGTGATGTCCGAGGAACTGTTACGGAAAACCTATGGCGGAAAATTAAATCTTTTGACCAAGGTCACAGATTTAATCAAACAAAAAGACTTCAACCCATTGAAAAGCTGATATGGAAGATTTTCTCTACTTCTTTACTTTTCAGGACAGCTCCATCGCCTTTGTAGTGATTGGCATCACCTTGCTTGGTTTAGGATCAGCCTACGTTGGAACCTATAGCTTTTTGGATAAAAAAGCATTGCTAGGGGACGCTATCTCCCATGCGGTACTTCCAGGGATTTGTCTGGGCTTTATCTTAGCAGGTGAGAAAGATCCTATTTTTATCGTAGGAGGCGCCTTCTTATCGGGAGCCTTGGCCACCTTTCTTACTTCCTGGATCAGAACCAATACCAAATTGTCGGAAGATGCCATTATTGCCTCTATCCTATCCATATTCTTTGGCTTTGGCGTAGTACTGCTCACCGTCATTCAGAAATCAGGCAATCCTGAAATGGCCGGGCTCAACCAGTTCATTTTCGGAAACGCCATTGCCATTTTAGAAGAGGACCTTTACATCTATGGAGGACTGGCGGTATTGATCATCATTAGCTTGAGTTTGTTCCAAAAAGAATTTAGCCTTCTGGTCTTTAATCCGGATTATGGTAAAGCGATAGGTTACCCCATGGGCACTATCCGATTAATATTTAATGTGTTAATGATACTGGCAGTCGTGATAGGGATTCAGGCTATTGGCGTGGTATTAATGGCTGCTTTATTGATTACCCCTGGAGCAGCGGCAAGATTCTGGACAGACCGACTACATAAGCTACTGCTTATAGCCGGGCTATTTTCCGTGATTTCCGGCATCATCGGAACCTATATCTCTTTTGTCTTGCCTCAAATGCCTACTGGACCTTGGGTGGTAGTCTGCCTCTCATTACTGGCACTTATCTCCTTTCTTTTTGCACCTAAGAAAGGGGTGCTATCCCGAAGTATATCGCGAAAAAATTACTTAAACAAAACCCACCGGGACCACTTATTAAAGGCGCTGCATCATGGTTTGGAAAATGGTAAAAAATACCTCTCCATAGAAGAAATCTATGAGAGCTTTCCTTTCCAAAAACAAAAAAGCAAGCAGTCAATCAATGATTTAATAAAAAAAGGTTTAATCACTAAAAATCAGAACCTTATTATATTAACAAATGAAGGAAAATCAGAATCAAAACGAATCGTAAGACTACATCGACTATGGGAATTATACCTCAATGAGTACATGAATATTGCTCCGGATCATGTGCACGATACAGCCGAAAAACTGGAACATATCCTAACACCTGAAGTAGAAGCATTGCTGGAGAAAAAAATGAATTTCCCTAAACTGGATCCTCATCAAGAAAACATACCAAGAGACTATGATGACCTTTGATCAAAACGCATTCTTAATCATTTTCACCGCTTCGCTGATTGCGATCTCCTGTGGTTTATTAGGTGTATTTATGATGCTCCGAAAAATGTCCATGACTGGAGATGCCATTTCCCATGCCGTTTTACCGGGCATTGTCATCGGGTTCTTTATATCCGGAAGTCAGCGAGGGCTGGAAGTAATCATTGGTGCTGGAATTCTGGGCATTTTTGCCACCTTGGTCATTGACTGGCTTCGGCAGAAAGCAAGAGTTCAGCTTGATGCCTCCATCGGAATCACCTTCACCCTACTCTTTGCCATTGGAATTATCCTGATCAACCTGCTTGCCTACAAAGTAGACCTGGATCAGGAATGTGTCCTGTATGGTGAAATCGCTTACCTCCCTATTGATCTATGGATTTCGGATTCGGGATTTAATTATGGGCCAAGAATCACCTATCTCGCTGTCCTCAATGTTGCCTTGGTGGGAGGTTTTATCACCTTATTGTTTAAGGAGTTAACCCTGACCAGCTTCGATGAAAACTTCAGCACCGTGATGGGACTTCCTTCTAAAACGGTCAATCTGGCCTTAATGTCCATGGTATCGTATACTACTGTAAGCAGTTTTGAAGCAGTGGGTGCCATTTTGGTGGTAGCTTTATTGGTAGTGCCACCTTCTACTGCATTCTTATGGACCAAAAAATTAATGCCATTGATCAAACTTACTTGTGGATTAGGCATTTTTATTGCACTATCAGGATATTACCTTGCTTACCTAGTGGATAGTTCAATTGCTGGAATGATGGTAGCCGTTTCCGGCGTCCTATTTTTGGCCAGTGTACTAATTAAAGGTAAAAGACCTAAATTTACATTTGAACTTCCAAGGAGCAAGAATGGTTTATCCCTCGAAGACAAACAATTATGAGAAAGATAGTTCTAATCGCATTTACTTTATTCTTAGGCTTTGCCGCACAGGCTCAGGAAGAGATCAAGTGGATGAAATTTGAAGACGCGGTAGCAGCAAATCAAGAAAACCCAAAAATGCTATTAGTGGACGTGTACACCGATTGGTGTGGATGGTGCAAAAAAATGGATGCCTTGACTTTTAAGGATCCAAGCGTCATTGATTACGTCAACGATCAATTTTACGCAGTGAAATTAAATGCGGAGGATGATAACCGCACCTTTGATTTCATGGGTAAAAAATATTCTGAAGCGGAAATGGCTGCGGTGATGCGCGTGCGTTCTTTTCCGAATTTCGTGATCATCGACCCTACCCTAAAAAATATCACCCAGCTTCCAGGCTATAGAGAGCCGGAGCAATTTTTAGAAGGATTGGGATACATCGTCAAAAAAGGTTTTAGAGGACAATGAGTTTTTCACTTTCCGAAGGGAATGATACCATCATTGCTTTGGCAACCCCTCAAGGGGTGGGTGCCATTGCTGTCATCCGACTTTCTGGCAAAGACGCCATCAAACTTTGCAATGAAGTCTTTTTCGGAAAGAATCTGGAAAAGCAGGAAAGTCATACCATCCATTTTGGAACCATACGGGATGGAGAAAAAATCATAGATGAGGTGTTGGTCTCCTTATTTATCGCCCCCAAATCATTTACCAAGGAAAATGTAGTGGAAATCTCCACGCATGGTTCCTCCTACATCATCAATCAGGTCATCAAACTTTTCCTAAAGAAAGGTGCAAGACCAGCCAAACCAGGAGAATTCACTCAGCGAGCATTCTTAAACGGGCAATTTGATCTGGCTCAAGCAGAAGCAGTAGCAGATTTGATCCATGCCGATTCAGAAAGCAGCCATCAAGCAGCCTTAAGTCAAATGCGAGGAGGATTCAGCAGCGAAATTCAACAGCTGCGTGAAAAGCTGATTCATTTTGCCTCTATGATTGAATTAGAACTCGATTTTGGCGAGGAAGATGTGGAATTCGCCAGTAGAACAGAGCTACAGGAATTGGTAGAGCGACTCTTGAGAGTGATTGAAGAATTGATCCTCAGCTTTGACTTAGGGAATGTCATCAAAAATGGAGTTCCTACGGTTATTGCCGGGAAACCAAATGCCGGCAAGTCCACCCTATTGAATGCCCTTCTCAATGAAGAAAAGGCCATTGTATCGGATATAGCCGGAACTACCCGTGATTTTATTGAAGATGAGATCAATTTAGGGGGGGTGATCTTCCGATTCATCGATACGGCAGGATTGAGAGAAACCACCGACACCATAGAAGCCATTGGGGTCAGTCGAACCCAAGAGAAAATGAAAACTGCTTCCTTGATCCTATATTTATTTGATTTGGGAGATACAGACCTAATTGAGATCAACCGAGATGTGAATAAGCTGGAAAATCTGGGTGTTCCCTTTCTGAAAATCGCCAATAAAATAGATAAGGCGAATTCGGAACTGGTTTCTGAACTCCAGTCAAAACATCCGGATACTATTTTTATATCTGCTGGAAAGAAGGAAAACCTGGAAGAATTGAAAGCCAGAATCCTGGAGCTGGTGAATCTGGATAAGTTTAAGACCGGAAACACCATCGTGACCAATGTGCGTCATTACGATTCTTTAATCAAAACACGGGATTCCTTATTGGATATTTTGAAAGGCATTGACGATCAAATCACCAATGATTTTGTGGCCATGGATATCCGTCGTTCCCTGCATTACCTAGGAGAGATCACCGGAGAGATTACTACGGATGATTTGTTGGCTAACATTTTTTCCAAGTTTTGTATCGGGAAATAGACCAGGCTTGAAGGAGTTTTTATTCATTCATCCTGTTTTTCAAATCCATCCTTTCATGTAAGATTCTAGTTATTTCAATCAGCGAAGAAGATAATTTGCGGTAAAAAATAATATGACGATTTACTTTGAGACCAAATAAATTCCGCGCTATTCCCTCATAATTTTTTCCTAAATCTGGGTTATCAGCAATTTCCTGGCAACTTTCAAGAATGAAACGATAGTATTTGTCCGCTTGCGATTCCGACCAATTGTCTAATGTATAATTCCAAATAGCTGATAAATCCTCTACCGCTTCATTGGTGAATTTATATTTACCCATTTTTCAACCTCTGAGACTTCAATTTCTGCAGGTGATTTTCAGGATCAAAATCATCCGCAATTCCACTATCTATACCTTTTTGAATCGCATTCCGCAAAGCGATTGCCTTGCTCTCCTCATTTTCCAAAAGACGAAGCCCTGCACGGATTACTTCACTTACATTTTTATACCTGCCTTCAGAAACCTGGTTTTGTACAAATTGGTCAAAATAACTTCCGAGGGATACTGATGTATTTTTCATTTTTCTAAAGTTTAACCCAATTTACCAAAAATTGGTAAAATATTCAAAGAGGTAAAATGGCTTTGAAATATATTTAAGTGTGCTGTAGACAGGAGACTGTCGTCGGTGGACGATTATCCGAGACTTTCTTAACCCATTCTTTAACTACTGGCTCCATTGCGGATAATCATAAATTATAATTTTCGTTTGTCACATTAATTGCCATTAAAATTTTAGGTTTATGTAGCTCTGATACCTCTTAAAATTTTGAGCCTGCTCAAATAAGTTTTAATCCTATTTTTGATGATAAGATAAAAACTAAAAAGTTTTTTGAGCTCTTATTTTAGTACAAAAATTATTAAAATCGTCCATTTCTTCCATGAAAGGGGTTTTCCTTCTCTATTCTATTTTCCAGGAATTTGTAATACCCCCACCTCCAAGGTACCCCTACCCACCTTCGAGGTCCCCTAAGGGACAAAAGGGTATCTGGTTAACCTTTTTGCATACTTAGTTTCTCTTTTCGGGTAGTGAGTTATTCTCTTTGGTGAACAAGTGATGTTCAGAGAGTAACCGAGTATACTTATTGAATAACTAGGTATTCTATTTGGCGACAGCTTTACTCTAGTTGAATACCTGGTTACTATTTGAGGATAACGGGGTATTCTCTTTTGGTATCTAGTTGGCTTTTTAGTTTAACCTTTTGTTCTCTGACCGTACAGCGGTATACAATTTGAATAATTGATTAGATGATTTCATGAGGATTTTGTTATGGTAACTCTCTGTAATGCTTTTGTGGTTTCTTTGGCTTTGGGCTTAAGAAAACTGAATCTCCAAAAACATCCGTTTACGTGCTTATCGGTAGGAAGACATCCTCCCGCAACAGCGTTTTAATTTCCTAAAATAGATTTGCGCGGGAGGCTAATTTTGTGGTTATTCTTTACCCCAGGTTAAAACCTGGGGCTATTTATTTCGCTGCTCGGGAGCTTTTTCCTGAAATAATTTTGGTTCTCTGATAAATGAGGAAAACACGGTAGCCAAAACAATTAGAATTGCAATTTCGGCAGGTTTTCCCTTATACATATGGATTAAAACAGTAAATGTCATGTACAAGACCAACATGGATGTACCAATCAGTATTGTCTTGCGGTATAAGAAAAGGGCAACTCCAATTAAAATAAAAATTCCAGTGAATATCATTACTGTACTACTTTCAACGATTTTTCCTGTTTGGTCGTGGTTAATAAGTTTATCAAGCCCATTTGGAATGTAGAACAATACGATTAACAAGGAAGGTATCCATAACAATATCCTGATTAGGATTTTATCTATTCCAGATTTTTGTTCAGCCATTAATCTCTCAGTTTTCGATCTGTTCTTTCAAAATGTTTGCCAACCTTTGAATTAAACCAAGTCCCTGGCTTCCAATATATTTTAAGGTTTGAAATATGAAAACCTAAAAATTTATTACATCCAGTCTAGACAAATATGACAGAGTGTTCAAAGTGCCAATCAGCTCAGGTTTTATGCTAATAGAAACTTTAATGAGGACCATAAGTCTATTAGGTATCTTCCCGCACCAGCGTCTTGAATTCCTAAAATAGATTTGGGCAGGAGTCTAATTATGTGGTTAATCTTTACCTCAGGTTAAAACCTGGGGCTTTATATTTCGCTGCTCGGGAGCTTTTTGGAAAATAATCTTCTTAGCGGAATACTTTGAGTTCTTTGCGAGTGAAAATTAATAAATCCCCTACTAAGCATAGACTAGGATACCTATCGAGTGCATCTACGATTTCCTATTCTTTTAGGGTTTGTAACTCCTTCTTCTTCAACTCCTTGCACCGAATCTGTACCGTTTTTAACTATAATTTTAAATACCAAATAATTACCGATTCAGTAACGGAAATAGACCATAAAAATACTTTATACATTTCATATAAAATATAAACCATTTTTAATACCTAAAACTGTAACCTTATCTCATAGGTCTTTCGTTATATGGGTTAATGAGAAAAATTGCCACAATATCCTCAGTTCTACTGCTCAATCTGATTTTCCTTACATCAGGAACAATTGAGAGCGGATTGGTAAATTCTCTAAGTTTTCAAGGTGAAGGGATTCAGGAAACTGAAATAGTAAATACTAGAGTTCAGAGCTATCATTTTACTTCTGCCACCAAACAGTGCGAAATCTCAGCTAATCCTAAAACCGAAACCTTTACCTTTTTCTCCTCAGTACTTCCAAAGAGAATTTCTTTAGAATTTGTCAGTGGTAAAAATCCCCTTTTTATAAGACACTGTAGTTTTTTGATCTGAAAGCCAGCTGAGATCTATACATAGATCCAATCAGTTTCAAGTTTCTAAAATTTAATCTTTCAACTTTTCAATTCATTTCTTATGAAGAAGGGAAAAACTATGCTCGATTACTGCAAAACCATTCTAAAAGCTGTCTCATTTAATCAAAAGCTATTTAAAAAAGAATATCGAAAGGCATTGCTTTGGCTATCACCTGATGAGGGCAGAGAGCTTAAATACTGGTTACGTAGCGAGATTATTAGGCCAAAAATGAAAACAAAAACCCAGAACAACGAAAGGTATCTGAATAGCTACTCTATGTCTATTTAAGATCTACAGATTCTAGATTAAATACTAATAGCATTAAGATACAGCCGCCGTTCGTGTCTTCACGAACGGCGATTTCTATTTGTTGAGAATGAATTAATATACCTATGCTCCCAACAAGGCGGGCGTTCCTCCTCCCGCACAGGCGCTTTGAATTCTTAAAATAAATTTGCGCGGGAGGCGAATTTTATGGTTATTCTTTACCCCAGGTTAAAACCTGGAGCTATATATTTCGCTGCTCGGGAGGTAATTTTTTGGGGTTCTTTTTACCATGGATTTACCCAGATAACTATCGGGGCCATGGCCCCGCCACGGCGGGCAGAATATTAACCTAACGCTCCTCCGGAGCTTATTCTGAAATAATCTTCTTAGCGATATACTTTGAGTTCTGTGGGGCTTTGCGAAAGAAAATAGATTTCTCCTTTCAGTCGAAATGACACTGGAATCCTCCCGCAAAAATGAAATTATTTCCAAAAGATGTTTCTGGGCGGGAGTCAATTATTTGGTTTCTTAATAGCCCGGGTTTAAACCCGGGGCTATATTATTTTCATTTGAAATTATAAGCTACTGGCCTTCATGGGTTCCGTCTTTTTCAGATGTTTACTAGGCAAACCTTCTGTTGTGCTTAGGCTAATTTTTTTAGATTTGCTTCAGATGAAAGTTTGTATTGCAGAAAAACCAAGCGTTGCCCGTGAAATAGCGGCTGTACTTGGAGCCACTTCTAAGCATGATGGATATTACGAAGGAAATGGATACACCGTCACCTATACGTTTGGTCACTTTTGCACTTTAATGGAACCAAGCGATTATCAAGCCCATTGGAAAGGTTGGCATCTCAGTCACCTCCCCATGCTGCCCGAAAAGTTCAAAACCAAAGTGGTGGACAATGCTGGGATCCAAAAGCAATTCAACATTGTAAAAAAGCTATTTGAAACAGCCACAGAGGTGATTAACTGTGGGGATGCCGGCCAAGAGGGAGAGTTGATCCAACGATGGGTCATCGAACAAGCAGGATACAAAGGCGAAGTCAAACGCTTATGGATCTCTTCTTTGACCACGGAGGCAATTAAAGAAGGCTTCGAAAAGCTACAACCTTCCACTAAATACGATAATTTATACTATGCGGGATATTCCAGGGCCATTGGCGATTGGTTATTAGGGATCAACGCCACACGCTTATATACCGTCAAATATGGGGGTTACAAACAAGTATTGTCCATCGGTAGAGTACAAACACCTACACTAGCTATGATTGTAAACCGCTTTAAGGAAATTCAAAACTTTCAGCCTCAACCCTATTGGGAATTACAAACGGTCTATAGAGAGACTACCTTCAATTGTGAAGAGGGGAAATTTCTTAAGAAAGAAGATGGGGAAGCTTTTGCCAACCAGGTGAAAGCGCATGACTTTGAAGTAGTCTCCATTGAAAAGAAAAATGGAAAGGAATATTCCCCAAAGCTTTTTGACTTGACTGGTTTACAGGTGTATTGCAACAATAAGTTTGGGCTTTCTGCCGATGAAACACTTAAAATTGCGCAACAACTATACGAGCAAAAAGTCATTACCTACCCAAGGGTAGATACCACGTTTTTGCCCAACGACATCTATCCAAAAGCCCCCGGAATACTGGAGAAACTCACCAAATATGAGGATTTGATTCGCCCTGTTTTGGGTAAAAAATTAAAAAAGTCCACTAAGGTTTTTAATGATAAAAAAGTAACCGATCACCATGCCATCATCCCTACTGGGGTTCAGGGAAATTTGGATGGGAATCACCTTCGAGTATATGATATCATTGCAAGGCGATTTATCGCCATATTTTATGAGGATTGCTCAGTGGCTAATACTACAGTTATAGGAAAGGTGGATACCGTTTCCTTTAAAGCAACCGGGAAGGTAATCTTGGAAAAAGGCTGGAAAGTTGTTTTTGAAACTGCGGACGGAAAAGATAAAAAGGAGAAAGATGAGCTCCCCATCTTCAAAAAAGGAGAAAAAGGTCCCCATGAACCTTCATTCTTGGAGAAGGAAACCAAACCTCCCAAGCATTACACAGAAGCGACTTTATTAAGAGGTATGGAAACTGCCGGCAAGCAGGTGGATGATGAAGAGATGCGGGAACTAATGAAAGAGAATGGCATAGGACGTCCTTCCACCCGGGCAAGTATCATTGAAACACTTTTTAAACGACAGTATATTGAACGGAACAAAAAGCAGATTTTGCCCACTCAAACCGGGATTCAATTGATCGAAATCATTCGGAACGAGCTATTGACCTCAGCAGAACTGACAGGGCAATGGGAGAAGCAATTGAGGGAAATTGAAAAAGGGAAGTTTCATGCAGGTTCTTTTGTCAAAAACATGAAGCTCATGGTGGAGCATCTGGTATATGAAGTGATGCGGGAGCAAAGTCAAACCATCATATCCCCTCCTTCCGAATCCAAAGCTGCTGAAAAAGGAAGAACTCCAGAAAAAGAAAAAGCATCCACTACTGTGGTGGGACACACTTGTCCAAAATGTAAGGAAGGCTCATTGCTGAAAGGCAAATCGAGTTACGGATGCAGTGCCTATAAAAAGGGCTGCAACTTTTTACTTCCTTTTTCATTTGAAGGAAAGAAAATCTCAGAGAAACAGTATGTACGGTTGCTCCAAAAAGGGGCTACTGTCAACTTAAAGGGCTTTAAAACGGAGACAGGTGACAAAGAAGGATTGCTACGTCTCGATGATCAATCCCAACTCGTTTTAGAGGCAAAGAAAGAAGCGAGTCCGCAGGCTTCTAAAAAACCTTCTTCTGTCATCCCATGTCCCTTATGCAAAAAAGGCACGATTATCAGAGGTAAAAAAGCCTATGGATGCAGTGCCTATAAAGAAGGTTGTGATTTTAGATACCCTTTTGACACCTTGCGTGAAAAAGCGAACAAGAGACCCTTAACCGAAGAGCTGGTAATATCCTTATTTAAGGAGAGTGTGGGGGTTTAATATCCTTTATGTATCTATTACATGGTTTGTTTTTTTTGCCCATGAGAGTGTCTTCACTCACATTCCATTTTTGTTTGGAGATACAAACAGGTAAGGAAATAAAAAAATGCTACTGATAAGGCTCGTGGTTATCCTCCCGCATACCGCTTTTAATTCCTAAAATGATTATGCGCGGGAGAGGGATTTATGTTAATTCTTTACCTCAGGTTAAAACCTGGGGCTATTTATTTCGTTGCTCTGGAGCTATTGCTAAACTAATCTTCTTAGCGTATCCTTTTCGCGATTCGCCTCTTTGCGGTTAAAAATCAAAAATCTCTTCGAAAAACAGTTCCTCCTAAAGGAATTTGTCACTAAAATATGACTACTCAGCAAAGGTTCAGATATAGGTTAAGGGATTTAACTTTCTTATTGTAGAAACAGATTAATCAACATCAAAAGGGTGATTCTAGACTTCGTTTAAGCATAGTAAACAAAGAAGCTTTCATTATTTTTAGAATCCATTGTCGGATAATAGGAATCTTAGTTAATTACCTAACATTTTTATTTTAGGTCAGTTGTAATAATTAAACCAACTTATTTAACTAACTGACAAATTTATGATGTTATCAAAAATTTTTCCACGAACACTACTTGCCTTAGCACTCGTTATCGGCACAACTTTGACACTTACTTCTTGCGACGACAATGAACCAATGCCCCTTACTCCAGAAAATCTGGTGGAAATAGCAGCTGCAAGTCCAAATTTTGAAATCTTGGTTTCAGCAATACAGGAAGCGGAATTGGAAGATGATTTGTCTGTAGGAGGCCCTTTTACTGTTTTCGCCCCAATAGATGAAGGCTTCGAGGCTTTTCTCACTGCAAATAACTTGACTGCTAGCGAATTATTAGCAAATCCTGATCTGGAAAATATTCTGACCTATCATGTGATATCCGGAGAAATAAATTCTTTCGATGTGGAACCAGGTTCTTTAACAACTCTAAATGAAAGCCAGTTTTATGTAAGTGAGGATCCATCCGGAGATCTTTGGATCAACGGAAGGGCAAAAATCATTTCAACAGATATTGGAGCAACCAATGGGATAATCCATGCATTGGACCAAGTGATCATTCCACCAAGCGAATCCATCGCTGAAATTGCAGTTGCCAATAGTACTGCAACCGAACCTGAATTCACCCAGCTGCTTGCTGCACTGAATAGAGCAGGATTAGTAGAAAATTTCAGTGGAGATGCGATGGATAATTTGACTGTATTTGCGCCAACGGATGCTGCATTTGAGGATTTGTATCAGACTTTGGGAGTGAATGGAATAGATGATATTCCATTGGACCTTTTAACTGATGTATTACAATATCACGTAGTTCCTTCAAGAGCTTTCTCACAAGACTTGAGACAAGATGCCAGCTTGCCAACTCTCCTAGAAGGCGAAATGTTGACAGTGGATTTAGCTAACTTTCAAATAAATGATAGTGCATTAATCCCTTCGGCTTTAAATATTCATGCTGTTAATGGAGTGATCCACGGAATTGATCAGGTATTGCTCCCTCCTATGGAATAACATGTTTTGATTAAAAATTTAAAAATGGCTATTTCTTCAAATAGCCATTTTTTTTGTTCTAAACAGATGGATTTTTCGGCATAATGCCAGGCTTTCTCCCGCATTGGCGCTTTCAACTCTAAAATAACTTTGCTAGGGAGGGGTATATATGGTAATTCATTACCCCAGGTTAAAACCTTGGGCTATTTATTTCGGTGCTCAGGAGCTATTGCTAAACTGATCTTCTTCGCTGTAAACTTTGCATTCTTCGCGGCTTTGCGAGAGAAAATAGATTTCTCCTTTCAGTCGACATGACACTGGAATTCTCCCGCAAAAATGAAATTATTTCCAAAAGATGTTTCAGGGCGGGAGTCAACTATTTTGGTTTCTTAATAGCCCCGGGATTAAACCCGGGGCTATTCAAATTCTTCATCTGTTTGTATAGACGCAAACAGATGCTGGAAATCCATTTTCTAGCCTACTGGCAGGAAGTTATCCTCTCTATTGAACCATATTCATAAACAGAACGATTGGACAACTTCTCACTTTCACCTACTTTTACTAGAGACCTAAACCCATTAACCTATGAAAAGAAATTTTCTATTCATCTTTCTTCTATTCTTTGGAATAACTGTTGTTCAGGCACAAAAAGGAACCAAAGAGCGAATCAAAGTACATAGCAAGGCACTGGAAGGCAACTTGATTGGTGACCCTGCAGACCGGGACGTGACAGTCTATCTTCCTCCATCTTATCAAACAGATCCTGACCGGTACTTCCCTGTTCTCTACATGCTTCATGGATTTACCGACACGGATTCCCAGTGGTTTGGATGGGAAGATCATTGGATCAACCTTCAGAATGTCATAGAGCAATCTCTATCAGATGGAAATTCCAAAGAGATGATTGTGGTGATGCCCAATGCTTTCAATACCTTTAAAGGAAGCATGTATGCAAGTTCTGCTACTGTTGGCGATTGGGAAACCTTTGTCACCAAAGAGCTGGTGAGTTATATCGACTCCAACTATAGAACTATTTCCAACAAAAACAGTAGAGGGCTTGCAGGACATTCCATGGGCGGATATGGCACGCTTCGTCTAGGTATGAAATATCCTGAAGTTTATTCAGCCATCTACGCCCTAAGCCCATGTTGTATGGACGGCGGAGCAGTGACCAATCCTGAGATGATCTTAAAGTTGGAGAAATTCACACCAGATCAATTGCAGGATGCTTCTTTTTTCGAGATAGCGGCCCTTGCCACCTCTGCGGCTTTTGCCCCCAATCCTCAAAACCCTCCTTTCTATCTAGATCTCCCTGCAAAAGACGGTTCTCCTAGACAGGAAATTATCAATAAGATCATCGCCAATCGTACGCTCAACACGATTGATCAATATATCCCAAACCTAAAAAAGCTTAAAGCGATAGGAATGGATGCAGGCACTGAGGATAGAGGAATCAGCGAGGCTACCAAAAAGCTACATGAAGTATTGGATGCTTACCAGATCCATCACTTCTATGAAAGCTACAAAGGTGACCATCTCAACCGCATCGCTGAACGAATTCAAACCAAAGCCTTGCCCTTCTTTTCAGAAAACCTTGTTTTTCAGTAGGTTAATTTTATTCAAATCATTGAAAATGGAGGTACAGGTTTTATCTATGGACATATAAAGTGATTTCCAAGCTATTGGAAGGCAAGCATTTTCACAAGTGGTGATTCAAATACCTATTTAATAATCAATATTTTACCTGAAGACCTGAAACCTTTGAGTTGTTCAAAACCTCAAAGCTTGGTCGGATTTTAAATCACCTTTGCTCAGCTCGATAAAATACATCTTGCAGGGCTTCACGAATGCCTAAACTGTACAGTTTCTGATGATCTCTGGAAGGATATACTCGATTGGATAGAAAGATATACGTGAGCTTATTTTCAGGATCGGCCCAAACAAAGGTTCCCGTAAATCCGGAATGGCCAAAACTTTTAGGACTTGCCAATGGGGAAGGATAAGCTTCTTCTAATGGCAACTCGGAATTGTTCAATAGTGGTTTATCAAAACCCAATCCCCTCCTGTTCTCATTTTCTGGATACTGCACTTCCGTAAATTCTCTCACGGTTTCGGCTGAGATTAACTGCTGGCCATCTACCAAGCCATAATTTTGATAAAAGAGCATCAACTTGGCTAAGTCATCAGCCGTAGCGAACAAGCCCGCATTTCCAGAAACACCTCCTTTTAACGATGCGTTTTCATCGTGCACCCATCCATTGACCAGAGTTTTTCGAAAAAGAGAATCTACTTCTGTTGGAACGATGGCGTTTGGGTAATTTTTCTTTTTTGGAAGATAACCCATGGTATGACTTCCTATCGGCCCATAGAAATTCTCTTCTAAATAGGTTTGATAGTCAGTTCCAGTCAGCTGTTCTATTAAGCTTGGGAAAATCAAAAACGTGAGTCCCGAATACAGGTATTTTTTTTCATCTGAAACATCAGATCGATTGATGATTCGGTTCATTTTTCGTTCAAATCGATCGTTGATATACAAGCCATCGTATACTTGTCCATGAAATCGTCTTTCGGAAGTTGCATGCACAAATCTTCTTTTGACTTTGCCATTTTTTCGGACTACCTCATTCAAAAACACGATATAGGGAACCAAACCAGCCTGATGGGCCAAAATCTCTCGAAGGGTAAGGTCTTTTTTGTCTTTTCGTTTGCTCCAGGGTTCCCAATAAGTACTGAAAGGTTCATCCAGATCAAGTTTCCCCTCATCCACCAGCTTCATTAAGGCGGGTAATGGTCCAGATATTTTGGTCACTGAAGCCAAATCATATATGTCATTCAATGCGACAGCCTGAAGATTTTCATAGGTATGAAATCCATAGGCCTTGTGAAAAATCACTGTATCGTTCTTGGCCACCAACACCTGCGCTCCTGGAAAAGCCATACTATCGATCCCCACATGCATGATGGAATCCACTTGATGGTTGATAAACGCTTCGTCAAATCCTAATTGTGCAGGGGATGCATGTACAAGTTCTTGCTGGGCAAAACCCAATCGGATTAGGAACATGAATAGGAAAAACGAAGTAGCTATTTTTTTCATTTGAGTAATTTTTCTAAAACTATTTAAAAAACATTAGGCTAAATAACCGGCCATAAGATTATACAAAACTTACAAATGAAATTTCTGAAAGAAAACCCCTATAAGCAGCGCGAGAATCGTTTTCGCATTTTATCCTATAGTTAATTTCCAACTAAATGAGGTAATCTAGATCTTACTTCTATGAAATTGCTTTCTATCATGGTTTAAGTACAGGGAATTGAATCCGGTCTTGAAAGAGTTGCTTAACGAATCTTTTTTCTATTTAGTACAAAAAAAACTACCAGGAAGCCCCGGTAGTCTTTTTAATAAATCAGCCTAATAATCTTTAAAGCTGTTAGGTTGGTATGTGGGTGATATTTTTTCTTTCATTAGATAATGATGAGCTTTTTGGTCTGAACATATTTGTCACCAACGTTGATTTTGACGACATAGACTCCAGGTCGAATGGCATTTACATCCAGTTCCATCACTCCATCATTGGTATTGCCTTTTTCTGTCAATTGAACATCCCCTGTCATATCAACAATGGACATTTGAACATCCAAATTGGAAGGATAATCGTCAAAGAATATTCTCAAGAAAGAATCGGCAGGGTTTGGCCCCATTTTAATTCCATAATTAGAAGGAGTAATTTCCTCTGCCTTTTGGATTTCTTTGGTCTCCAAGTCAGTTGGATTCATTTGAATCTCGGTCATTGCTCCATTTTCAGAAACAGAACCTTCTGTTACTTTGAGACTTGGATCAATCACTTGGAATCCTACTGGTTCAGATTCAATCACATTTCCTTTGGAATCAGTGATTTGAGCATAGACCAGGTAATTTCCTACCTCAATCTTAGTCCAGTCAAACTCCAGACTTGGATCATTTACATTCACCAATGGTAGATACCAATTGAAGAACTGGACATTGCTCACATCTCCATTTGCCACAGCTTTCAAAGTGACTAATTGGTTTCCAAGCTCAAACACTTGTCCTTCGTAAGGTTGAGTCATCACCAAACTTGTAGGCTCTGTTGGAACCTCACTGGTATCATTTGATTCACTCACAGTAAATCTTACAGTTTCTGTACTGGTAATATTTCCAGCTAAATCAGTGACTTCAGCATAAACGCTATACTCACCTGCTTCTATTTGGCTCCATGTGAAGTCAAACGGCTGAGCCGTGGTAGATACCAAAGGATAGCCCCAGTTGAAGAATTGAACGCTGGTCACATTGCTTGGATCAGAGATAGAGACTTGTAGGTTTACTACATCTTGTCCCAATACAAAAACCTGATCTGCCAATGGTTGTGCCATGGAAACAGTCAATGGTACCGGTTGTGGATCTGGTTCAGTTACACTAAAGAATACTTCCTCAGTAGTATAAGTGGTGCCCTGCAAATCAGTCACTATTGCAGACACCTTATAGTCTCCAGCTTCTATGGAACTCCATGTGAAGTCAAATGGCTGAGCCGTGGTAGATACCAAAGGATAGCCCCAGTTGAAGAATTGAACGCTGGTCACATTGCTTGGATCAGAGATAGAGACTTGTAGGTTTACTACATCTTGTCCCAATACAAAAACCTGATCTGCCAATGGTTGTGCCATGGAAACAGTCAATGGTTCCGGTTGTGGAGCTGGTTCGGTTACACTAAAGAATACTTCCTCAGTAGTATATGTTGTGCCCTGCAAATCAGTCACTATTGCAGACACTTTATAGTCTCCAGCTTCAATGGAACTCCATGTGAAGTCAAATGGCTGAGCCGTGGTAGATACCAAAGGATAGCCCCAGTTGAAGAATTGAACGCTGGTCACATTACTTGGATCAGAGATAGAGACTTGTAGGTTTACCACATCCTGACCTAAAGTAAACAGCTGATCTGCCAAAGGTTGTGCCATGGAAACAGTCAATGGTTCCGCTTGTGGAGCTGGCTCGGTTACGCTGAAGAATACTTCCTCAGTAGTATTAGTAGTACCCTGCAAATCAGTCACTACAGCAGAGACCTTATAGTCTCCAGCTTCTATGGAACTCCATGTGAAATCAAATGGCTGAGCAGTGGTTGTTACCAATGCATTACCCCAGTTGAAGTATTGAACGCTGGACACATTGCTTGGATCGGAGATGGATACCTGAAGGTTTACTACATCTTGACCTAAAGTAAACACTTGATCCGCCAATGGTTGTGCCATGGAAACCGTCAACGGATCTGGTTCAGGAGCTAAATTGGCAGGCGCTTCCACTGTAAAGAATACTTGATCAGTAGCATAGGTATTTCCCTGAATATCTGTAATAATAGCAGATACATTAAAATCTCCGGCTTCAATAGAACTCCAAGTAAAGTCAAAAGGAGCACTTGAAACTGTAGCGATTGGCATGCCCCAGTTCGAGTATTCTACTTTTTGTATTTCAAGCCCAGAAGATGCGGCATTGGTATTCAAAATTACAGGCTCATCACCTAGCTGAAACACTGCATTTTGGGATGGTGACACCATAAGTCCATTAAACTGAGGTAAACTTACCTGAGCTTCAACAGTAAAGTCAATGGTTTCAGAAGTCCCTATCAAATCAGCTTGGTCAATCACGACAGCATGCACTGAATAATTTCCCGCCTCAATACCAGACCAGTTATATATATAAGGTGCAGATGATACCCTTGAAAGCAATTGGTTATTACTATAAAACTCCACAGTTTTGACCTCCCCTTCTGGATCACTTGCAAGGGCCTCAAACTGTACTAAGTCCTTTCCTTCAACAAATACTTGATTATTGTTAGGGTTTTTCAAAGTAATGCTTGGAGCCTGGTTTGCCACCTCAACACTAAAATTGATCGTTTCGGAAACACCACTATTGATATTACCACGATAGTTGACTTTGGCGTAAACTTCATAAGCTCCTACGTCAATAGATGACCAATTGTAAACATAGGGAGACTTGGAATCCTTCCCTAGCAACTGCCCATTGCTATAAAACTCCACATTATTGATTTTCCCTACGGATTCATTTGGGTTCGCAACCAATTGAACTTTTTCCTTTCCAAATTCAAATACCTGATTGTGGTAAGGTTGAGTCAAAATGATACTTGGATCTTGTTTTGCTCCGGAAGATTCCACCGTAAAATTGATAGTTTCAGAGTTCGCAGTAAGCCCCCCCATATCAATGACTTTCGCAGATACTCGGTAAGTTCCTGTGGTAATCGTGGACCAATCATACACGAAAGGAGCCTTACTTACACTTGTCAGTAACTTTCCATTGCTGTAAAATTCCACAGATTTGATTTCGCCTTCCGGATCTTGAGCATTGGCAACTAGTTGAACCGCATCAGATCCCAATGTAAACACCTGATTATTGATTGGCTGAGTCAAGGAAATACTTGGTGCTTCATTGGCCAATTCCACAGAAAAAGTGACTGTTTCAGAAATAGCATTTAATCCTTCCAAGTCAAAAACTTTGGCATATACCTGATAAGTTCCAGCGGTAATGGTTGACCAATCATAGGTATAGGGAGCCGTAGTGACCGTTGAAATCAGCTGACCATTACTGTAAAACTCCACACTGTTGATTTCTCCTTCTGGATCCTGGGCATTGGCCACCAATTGAACTGCATCCTTACCTAAAGTAAATACCTGATTATTATTAGGTTGAGTCAAAGAAACTGAAGGAGCTTGGTTGGTTGCTTCTACAGAAAACTTGATAATTTCAGAAGTGGCACTTAAACCTCCTAAGTCAAAGACTTTAGCATATACCTGATAGGTACCAGTAGTAATAGTTGACCAATCATAGGTGTAGGGAGCAGAAGTTATTGAGGAAATTAATTGCCCATTGCTATAAAACTCCACGTTTTTAATTTCCCCCTCTGGGTCTTGAGCATTGGCAACTAATTGAACTGCTTCAGCACCCAAAGTAAAAATCTGATTATTAATCGGTTGAGTCAAAGAAATACTGGGAGCTTCGTTCACCCCTTCCACTGCAAAATTTATTTTTTCCGAAGTGGCACTTAATCCTTGTAAGTCAAATACTTTGGCATACACCACGTAGCTTCCAGCGGTAATCGTAGACCAATCATACGAATAGGGAGCAGTAGTTACTGTGGATATCAGCTGACCATTGCTATAAAACTCCACACTTTTGATTTCTCCTTCCGGATCCTGTGCATTGGCCACCAACTGAACTGCATCTAATCCCAAAGTAAATACCTGATTATTGCTTGGTTGAGTCAAAGAAATAGTAGGTGCTTGATTAGCTGCCTCTACCGTAAACTTGACGACTTCCGAGCTGGCATTTAATCCTCCCAAATCAAAAACTTTGGCATAGACCTCGTAACTGCCAGCCGTAATGGTCGTCCAATCAAAAGTATAGGGAGCTTCTGTGATGGTAGAAATTAACTGTCCGTTACTATAAAATTCTACACTTTTGATTTCTCCTTCAGGATCTTGGGCATTGGCTATCAATTGAACTTGATCTGTTCCCAAAGTGAAAACCTGACCATTAGCTGGCTGAGTTAAAATTACACTTGGAGCTTGGTTTACTTGTTCAGGTGCATCAGTAGAAACTTTTGCTAGCAAAACAGACCCAAAAGCAGGGATTGAAACTGAACCTGAAAAGGTCTCATTCTTTGCATCCACATACGTTCCATCCAAAGGAACCTGAACCATGGATTCACTATAGTTATACTCGAAAAATATTTGCTGCCCCTTATCAATTGGAGAAGTTTTTACTTTGGAGATTTTTAGATTGTCCAAGTAAACATCAATGGCATTGCTAGGAATTCTCAAGACCAAACTCTCATTGGAACGGGCTGCTAATGAAGAAAGTAGCACTTGGTAAGTGGTAGCCTCTGTTTTGGTAGCTACGATTTTATTCCCTGCTCCTTTATCTAGATTATAGGTGCCTTCCAAAAACAATTCAATAGGTGTATCTGCCTTTGGGCTTTTCAAATCGAATTCAACCAAGATATCATCACTCACTTGAATCTGGCCAAACTGAATATATACGGTAGCTTGATTGGTAGAATTCGGATTGATTACATAGGAATTACCACTAATTCCATTTGATACAATCTTACCATTGGCAGAATAAATACCAGCAATTACTGAAGCATCATTGAACTCACTTTGCTTTACAAGGTTAGAAGAAGTGACTTCATAGGTTGGAAGATTTAAATCCGGCTTTGTGGAATTAGAATCATGTCCAAAATTTGAACTCCAGTTTTTTAAGTTTCTATCCACTCCTTTACTTCCCTCACTTGCAGTTTTGGTATGGATAAAAAAGTCAATGTTATAGGGATCGAGAAAATAATTGGAATTAATGGTTCCTACAGAAGTGATGTCGTCAAGGTCCGAATAAACAGCATAAACTTTTTCAGATTGTTCAATGGAAGAGAATTTATTATTTGAAATACTCACATTTCGAATAGGATCCCCTAAAAAATCATGAGTGAATTGAACTTGGCTTTTAGCTTTATAAAATAGGTTATTGGTAATCTCTATATTATTTGCATTATGCAAAAATATCCCTTTCCCGCTGACGAAAGCCACCGTATTGTTTGCTACTTTGATCCCTGCACTATTGTCATCTAAATAGATTCCCTCTGCCAATTCAACTTCTTCCAAAGTCCCTAATTTGCTACCTTTTCCATTTAGAATGATATTGCCAACGATTTCCCTACCAATATTATTTCGATCTCGGAAACCATCTGAGTTGGTATAAATCCCGCCTCCATCTTGCTTGAATACACAAAAATCATTGACAAAATTGTTTTTTACCACGGTATAATTCCCACCGAAGTGGATTCCATTGTATCCTACATGATCTATGGTATTCTTCTCAATTAGGGAGTTGTTACCATCGCTTCCCAGGTAAATACCAATTCCATTCAAGTCACTACTTCTTCCCATACCTTGAAATTGCATGGTATTGGTGATCACATTATTTCTGATGATGGCTCCTGGTGAGCCATAAAGGATGAAAATCCCATTATTCAATGATGCGTTAATCCTATTATTTTGAATGATATAATTTGGAATTGAGTTGGAGTTAATTCCATTTTCCCCTGCATATTCCAAGTCACAATTCTCGATGGTTACATGATCACTTTTTAAAACATGTATCAAATTGGTATTGGCCCCTTTTAAATGAAGGTTTGAAAAAGTTAAATTTGTAGTGTACTGTTGGTTGGTAATTAAATAGTCTTTAGTGGCCACAGCTATTTCAACGGATGGCAGGGAATAACCCGAAAGATTAACGGTTAACTTTTTGGTGCTTGGATCATAAGACCATTCCCCAGGTTGATCTAATAGGGAAATATGGTTTTGCAAGAAATATCCGTGACCTGCCTTTGCATCATAGACGCTCTCGTTAGTAGCAAAGGAAATGGAGGTTCCGCTAATAGAACTGATTTGGTGTCTATCGATAATCCAGTTGTTTTTTCGAATCACCACTTCACCAGTTGATCCGCTGTAGGGATTACTTCCCTGAGTAGTGATAAAATTACTTCCGCTGCTCGAAGCAATGGTTGCATAGCCACCATTACTAGAACCAGCATTAGGGTACCTTCCAATTTCTTGTAGCTGCCCATTCAATAACAAGATTTGTACTCTTGACAAATTGTAGCCACTCAAATCCGCTTGGTAATTACCATTACCCACTGAATTCCACTGGTCAATCTTAACCAAGGAAGTAATGATCGGCTTAGGACCGGTTCCATAGGAAGTAAATTGAAGGGGAGCTCCGGTAGAACCAGATTTAATAATATGGATCGCACCATAAAATGTCTCACCGGATTTAAATAAAATCCTGTCTCCTCCCTTTAAATTGGCACCAAAAGAATTCAACTTTTCAATTGACTTCCAAGGTGTAGAAGGATTTTGAGCTTCTATAGCAGATCTACTATCATCTCCTGATACAGAAGAGAAATAATAATCGGTTGCGAAACCTGGAACGGTCAATACCGCAACTAAAACTATTGAGAAGAAAATCCCAATTAGTTTTGATTTCGAAGGAATTAGGCTGGTGTAAAGCATTGTTATTAGCTATTGAAATAGAATAAGACTGATACTTTCGCTGCCCTCCCTTATTTGAAATCATCAATTCCCAACCATCATAAAACAGAATTTTTTAGTAAGCTCATCTTGGAATTAGACAATACTTTCCCATGAGATAGTTTATATTTTTTTACAAACTAAATCCTTATTTCAATTAGACGTAGCTTTCCTCTGAGGGAAAATCCCTCCTTTTGCTACTTTAATTTTTGAATGATTTGCTTACGCTGTTTGGCTAAGTTTTAATGAAACATTTTTTAAGGGTGATATATGGGCGATATTTAATTGATTCAATATCCATGGTCCTAACTAGTTAGTGTGACCTAACATTAGGAAATCAAGTCATGCAAGATATTTAGAAGGCCAGATCGATGGGTGACATCAAACTTGATCTATATCAAAACATTACTATATATCTCAAATCAATACTTAAGCAATAGAAATGAATGATATTCTAAACTCTTACAATCGTTAATATGTTTTTTGAAAGTATAAAACAGTAATTAAATTTTTAACAATCAATCACTCGGGCTACTTTACTTGCATAATAACCTCACAATATTAAAACACTTGATAATCAGACGCAAGTATCATTGATAAAAAAAATTATATAAGACATTTATTCAAAAATTATATAAAATATTTTTTACTATTTAAATATCATTTGTTAGTTAGAAAAATGCCATTTGTAACAGGTTTTTGAGGAAAAACATCTTAAAAAATTTTTTAAAAGATTTTTAATTTTCTTCATTTTTTGCCCTATACACCTCTGATTTTCAGACTAAATGAGAATTTTTCAATCTATTACGGGCAAAAATTGACTTTAAATTTCAACATTTTAAAAGCCCATTCATCAAAATATTTCAATTATTGAATTACCAATAGTTAGATGGAATTAAGAATGAATACTTAGAATTAATCCCCCCCCTTATTTAATCTGTTAATTTGGATATAAAGAAATAAAATAAACATATCCTAAATAATTGTATTATTATAGACATTTATATTATTTAAATACAATTTTTTTCATATTTTTAGCGCCATATTACAACAGATTAATTCATGATGATTTTATACTCATCTAGGTTTTGTTCGAACGGCTGAGAAAAAGTATCTGACCCTAAGAAAAAGTCAGGAAAAAGGAGGCTTAAATCATCATCTGGAAATTTTCATAATGGGAATTAATTATTAACAAATTAAAGAAATTCACATATTTAATAGTTCATCTATATCATTAGAACATTTATTTTTTAGTAATACCCTTTAATCAAGTCATTTATACTTTTGCATCATTTTTTTTATAAACTTCATTTACTGGATACGGATAAAATGAAACTAATTATTATTCGTTTGTATAAACAATTAATTAATTTCAATTATAATTACCATCAAGAATCTAATATATTATCTAAGAGTATAGATAAATATACCTAACTCCAATAAATTAAAATATATTTAACATCACTATCAAATCACTTAAAGTCCAATAAAATTATTTATTTTAAATGTACATACATCTAATTTATTTAAAAAATTTCAATAGCTTAATGATAAATATTTATATATAAAAAATTCTATTCCAAGGAGCTAGGACCAATACCCTGTCAAACATGAAAACAATCACTCCTCTTCAAAAATGCATGTTTATACACTGATTTACAGCATTTTAAAGCACCCCTCAAAGCCATTCTTATCTATCTACTCATTGTAAACGAAGCATTCACCAAATCAAACTAAAGGGTTAAATAATATGAATTTGATCGAAATTATATGAAATATAGAGTTTTGAATGTTATCTATAAAAAGTACAATTAGAATCCGAAAACCAAATTATATTTTGTACAATAGTATTCTAATTCCAGGGTTTAAAAAATCAAAAAGTCGATGTAGACTAGCAAAGAAAATTGTCTAAAGCCCACTCTTAAAATTGTTCAATTCGCGCCAAACAAATCTTAAAACAATACTATCCTTTTTCCTGCTCATTCTACTATTAATCATAAAACAATAGTGTTACATAAAAGCACCAGAAACTATTTAACCCATAAAATTCCATTTTGAACTTTTACCTTTCTCCTTTCAGAAAACTTCCTGATGGTGGTCCTAATTAGGGATAAGCAGGAAACTTCTCCTACCCCGAATTCCTCATTTAATACAGGAGATCTACGATTCAATACAGACATTCACCCATTCATTCCCTTTCAGTTTCTCAGAAAGTTGATCCAAGCCATATTTGTATCATGAAAAATAAAAACCAATCCATATGAAGTCATCAATGATCTCTCGGCAGACTTTCTTACTTTTTTACGTCTGCTTTCTATTCACAGTGTCCAACAGCTATGCTCAAACGAGGATCAGTACTACCACCCGATCTTCTTCCAAGTTTGTTACTGAGAATAACAAACAGAAACTCAACATTGAATTTAATGGGGATATCTCAATCGGAAGTGATGAGAAATCCATCAGTTCTATCTCCAGAGGAGGTTATTTAAAAATTCAAAAAACCACTTTTGGAAACTCCCGGTCCTTATTTATCAGCAGCTCAGGCAGTGGCTTGGATTATGAATACCGAGAGGGAGGTTCTCAAAAGCCATTTGAACCGAATGGCAAAGCTTGGTTAGCGGAAATTCTTCCTGAATTATTAAACAGTACGACCATTGGCTCGGTAGACCGGGTTAACCGTCTTTATGCAAAAGGTGGTGCAAAATCTGTCTTAAATTTGACGGATCAAATGGAAAGTGATTACATCAAAGCGCATTATTTCCAACTGTTATTGGATAAAAATCTTAGTGCAAGTGAGACTTCCGCAGTCATAGACAAAACCATTTCCCAGATTGACTCTGACCATTATCAAACAGAAGTTTTCAAACAAATTGACCCGAGCTATTTCGGTGATATCAATCAGTTGACCCGAGCAGTAGAGTCAATCGATTCAGATCATTTTAAAGCTGAACTATTGAAACCAATTTTCTCCAAAAATAGTATCCAAGGTCAAGGCCAAAAAACAGTGGAAATTATCAATATGGTCGACAGTGATCATTTTAAAAGTGAAATCGCAAAAACCATAGATTTCAGTAAGCTCAATGATCAGGAATTACAATTCATGGTCAATGAAGTGGTTCCTAACATCGATTCAGACCACTTCAAAAGTGAGGTGTTAAAATACATCATACAAACAGGAAACATGAATGATGATCGAGCGATTCTGGTAGTTTTAGGCTCAGATGAAATTGATAGTGATCATTTCAAAGCCGAAGTACTCAAATACATTTGCCAGAAGCAAGGAACTGAAAAAGTGAAAACTCAAATCAGAAAAACAGCGGTAGACACCATTGATTCTGATCATTTCTTAGGAGAAGTTTTAAGATGTGCATCCCGATGATATCCTAAGGTTTTGTAACTTATACCAAGTAGTCTTCATCCAACTAATTAGTTGACTACCACTATTCCATGGAAAAATCCATCTCATTTATACTCGCTTTTTTCCTCACGGGTAGTATAGGCCTCTATTTATTGTATAATAGAGGCCTGATCTACTCCCTAAGCACGGTTTCCTGGACTATGGCACTTTTTATAGTCCTGGTAGTGTTGGCCAGTTTGATCATCAGCTTCGGATATTTATCCATATCTAAACTTCAACCTTGGGATAAAGGGCATGTGACCCGATCTGTTTTAATTGTTTTTTTGATAGGAGGAAGTATTACCCTCTTTTCTTACCTCTTGGAGTTCCTGATGACCCAAGTAGTAGAGGAAGATTCCACATTTCCAGATAATACCATGACCTTAAAAGGAGGAATCGTAGGTTTGATTGTTTCTTTGGCATTGACATGGATTGATTACAGCTGGTTTGCCTTTGCCCGATTTTCTAAAGAAACCATTCAAGGAATGCGGGATACTAGAAAAAAAGAAGAGCTACAGTTTACACTTCTAAGGTCACAATTGACCCCTCATTTCCTGTTTAATACTTTAAATAGTGCTTCCCTTTTGATCTCCACTCAGCCTGAAAAAGTAGAAGAATTCATCCGGAAATTGGCATTTAATTTCTCAAACCTGATGCAGCATGGAATCCAACCTTTGAATACTTTGGCAAGAGAAATTGAAATCATTGATAATTACATGCATTTGATGCAAGTGAGGTACGGAGATAAAGTTATACTTGAAAAGAAGATCAAACCAGAATTCAATACCCAGCTGCTCCCGGCTCTAGGTATTCAGCTTTTGGTAGAAAATGCGTTAAAGCACAATGTGGCAAGTCTGGAAAATCCTGTGAAAATCATTATCACCGCAGATCACGAAAAAATTGCCGTTGCCAATACCATCACCCAAAAGCCCTTGAATGTTAAATCCAATGGAGTAGGATTGCAAAATTTGAAGGAGCGATATGATTATCATGGTCATTCCTCCCCGACAATTTATCAATCGGAAGGATTCTTTTTTGTCTGCTTACCTTATATCAAACAAAAAACCACGAAGGCATGAGTCCTGTCTTTGAAATAAAACCAGTTTATCGAATGATCCTTCCCTTATTGGTGGGAACATTAACTTATTTGGCTATCCTTTTAGCCTTTGATTCAGTGGCGAATATCAAAGAGGATTTCTTTTCCAGAGAACTCCTGTTTTGTGTGTTTTCAAGCTTTGTATTATTGGAGTTAAATCGATTGATCTTATTGTTTTTTGAAAGACGAAACACCAAAACAACTCATTTTTACAAACATATTATTCAATTGATTTTCAGTTCTATAATAACCACTTTCTTAAGCATTAGTTTATTATTAATGGCTTACTTTTATTGGTTTGAAAACATGGCTGACCCCATGGTTTACCTAACTGAATTAAGCATATTCAATGGAGTATTTTTATTTGTCACATTGATGTACCAAGGACATTTTTTAGGTTTCTATTGGATTCATAAGAAATTTGAAAAAGACCTGGAATCTGAGCTCCAGGAAAAGGAGGAATTGGAAAGGAGCAAAAACCAGTTTCAATTCATGCTTAATCCAAATTTTTTATTACTAAGTCTGGAATCCATTTTACTTAGAATCAAAGAAGAAAGAAAAGAAGAAGCTGAGGAGGGCATCCTACTTTTATCGGAGATCTACAGGCATTCATTAAGAAATCAAGAAGAATTGGTCCCTTTGCACGAGGAATTAATGGCTATGGAAAATGTGAAAATTTTTCTGAATCAATTCAATTCAAAACATATCCATCTCTCTCTTCCCAAGGAGGATAAAAATTACTTATTAGTACCTAGAACCCTAACTAAAATCTTGGAGGCCATTTCCTATTCCCAGCTTTCCTCCCCCAACTGCCCATTGGAAATCCAACTTGAAATCAAGAAAAACTGCTTGCATCTCTCTTTTCCAAAACAATTTTCCCTAAAATATGGGGATCAATTGGTAGAAACCATGAATAGTATCAAGCAGCAAAATGGATGGTTAAATCAAGGTTTAAGTTGGACTGATAATTCTATGTATTCCATTTGTGTACCTATGGAGCTACCTTATTCAGAAACCTCTGATAGCATCAATAAAGCTTCATTCCACCCAACTATAAAAACCGATGAAAGTATTGGTAATTGAGGATGAAATTCCCGCCCTTGAAAAAATCAAGCATTTTTTAAAGCAATATGATCCGGAATCGGAAATTATTGGAATCGCCAAATCTGTAAAAGATGCTGTTCCTTTACTTCAAACCCTAGGCAAGCAGGCTGACCTTTTATTGGTAGATGTGCATTTAGAGGATGGGCTTTCGTTTCAAGCCTTAGATCAAGTTGGATTCTTTAAACCGGTCATCTTCATCACTGCACATAGCCAATATGCTTTAGAAGCCTTTCAGGCTAATGGAATTGATTATTTAGTCAAACCTATCCGCTATGTTTCTTTTGCAGCAAGCTTGGATAAGTATAGACAGTTAAGAGACACTTCCAATCAGACTCCAATTAATCAGGAAGTTTGGAAAGAGCTTTCCAAACCAGCTTATAAAGAACGCTTTATGGTGAAGATTGGTGAGCACATCCATATTGTTTCCACTTCAGCTATCAAACTTTTCTTTGCGGAAGGAAGAAACACCTACCTGATCCGGGAAGATGGTAGAAAACTAATCACCGATTATACTCTGGAGGGGCTGGAGGAACTGTTAGATCCAGCCCAGTTTTTCAGAGTCAATAGAAGTTATTTGATCAATCTGACCAGTATTAAAGATGTATTGGTTTATTCCAGTAGTCGGTTAAAAATCAATCCGGATTTTTCTTACACAGATGAGATTATTGTAAGTAGAGACCGTGTCAATTCATTTAAAAAGTGGCTTGGTGGTCCCGATGGGAACAAATAATTACCATTAGAAAATTATTTAAAAAATACTTTTTACAATTTTTTCTATCTTTTATCTTGTGATTACAACCCTAATGTATCTTTTTGACGTATTAACACAAAACAATCATTTATTAACCCTTTTACTATGAAAAAATCATCTTTACTCCTTCCTGCTGCCTTTGTTGTAGGGCTCTTATTTTTCCAAGCCATCCAAAAACCCACCATCGAAACCCACGATGAATTAAGTATGGATGGCCCAAAGTTGCCGGCTGATGTCAAAGCAGTAGTAGAATCCAAATGCTATGGATGTCACAACGCTGAATCCAGAAATGAAAAAGGTAAGAAAAAGTTGGATTGGGATGAGTTCGAAGCCTCTAAAAAGTCAAAACAACTAGCTACCATGTCAAAAATAAATGAAGTGTTGACTGAAAGTGCGATGCCTCCAGAAAAATTCTTAGAGAACAAGCCTGAGGGAAAATTATCAGATGAGGAAAAAGCTATTTTGTTGGAGTGGAGTACTGGTAAAAAGAAAAAAGGAGAATAAATGAGGCTTTGGCAAAAGCTATTACTCGGATTGGCAATTATTCTAATCGCCATTCAATTTATTCCTAATGAGCTTCCCCCCATCAATACTGATAATCCTGCAGACCTGATGGGTTCCGGATTAGTGGAGGGTGAAGTAGCTACTCTTTTAAAGACCGCATGCTATGATTGCCATAGTAATACTCCAGCGTATCCCTGGTATTCTTATGTAGCTCCAAGTTCTTGGTTAGTTGCCAAAGATGCTCGAGAAGGCAGAGAAGAAGTCAATTTTTCCAATTGGGAAGAGATTGAAATGATGGATCAATTGGCAATTTTGGATGATATCATATCGGAGGTAGAAGAAGAACATATGCCACTTCCTATTTATTTAACCTTACATTCTGAAGCAAAATTAGATGCATCCCAACGACAATTAATTATGGAATGGGCAGAAGCTGCCATGGACATTGTTGTGGAAGATGAGGAAGAATAAGTTTTGAATCAAAGTCAAACCATGATTAAAAAAGGTTCGCTTTAAGTGAACCTTTTTTATTTTATAACCAACCTTTCTATCTCCCTGGAATCCATTTCTATTTAACTCTCTACTTTTTAAGAATCAAAATAAAATCACTTCTGCTAGCCCGAATACAGGATTTAGAGGTCTTATAAACAAAGTAATCTTGAATGAAATGATCCAAATCATTTGAAAAAAATCCAAATCAACTCATGCATTCCCTTTTTAAAGAATTTATTTTTTCCTGGGTGTTCTTATTTACATCTAACTTACTCTTATCTCAACAACTCCCACCTGCAGATCCCAACTTACAATACCAACCCAGAAAGAAACCGGATCGAATCATTTTGAACCTAACAGAGGATCCCTTTTCAAAGATCGGTGTCAATTGGCGAACAGACACCACAGTCACTCATTCCTATTTGGAATTTACGCTAGCTACGGCTGGTCCTGAATTCAAGGATTCTACGCATCTACTAGATGCGGCTACAGAAATACTCATTTCCCAACAAGATGAAGAACCTATCACCTATGCCAAATATCACCAAGTAAAACTAGAAGGCCTTGAACCCGGAAAAACTTATGTTTATCGGGTAGGTCAGGAAGATTATTGGAGTGAATGGTTTCAATTTGATATTCCGGAAGATGACCAAGAGGTCAACTTCCTCTATTTTGGAGATGCTCAAAATGACGTTGTATCCATGTTTAGCAGAGTGATCAGGAAAGCTATTATCAACCTTCCAAAAATGGACTTCATCGTTTATGCAGGAGATCTTATCAATCATGAAAGTGCAGATTTTGAATGGGGAGGCTGGTTTGAAGCAGGGCAATGGATTCATGCCAGCATTCCGTCTATGATGACTCCAGGGAATCATGAGTTTTCAAAAAATCCTGCCACACTTACCCCACATTGGAACGCGCAATTTAACCTTCCTCGTAATGGCCCTAAAGGACTGGAAGAAACCACCTATGAAATCAATTTTCCAGAGTTGAAAATCATTTCCCTTGATGGGGAACAGATCGATGAATCCCCTACATACAGGCAGGCACAAATGGATTGGCTAAGAGGGGTTTTAACTAATAATCCAAGAAAATGGACGGTTGTCACCTTCCATTATCCAGTATATGCCAGTGCCGCAGATAGGTATCACGACAAGATGATCGACTATATCAGACCTGTTTTACAGGAATTTAAGGTGGATTTGGCTATTCAAGGCCATGATCATGCCTATGCAAGGGGGCAAGGGTTTTACGAAAACGAGGAACTTGATTACAATCAAGGACCTGTATATGTCGTCTCGATTGCTGGACCGAAAATGTATAAAGTAAAAGATGATCCATGGATGGTAAGAAAAGCGTCAAACACTCAGTTATACCAATGGATTCAGGTAAAAGGAAATACCTTAAGATTTAAAGCCTATACCGCCTTGGGTGAACTGTATGATTCTTTTGAAATTCAAAAGGATACAGAAGGCAACAAACTACTAATCAATAATATACCTAATACCCCAGAACGATTTAATTCTAAATGAAAATTCAATTCCAATCCACCTCCCAACTTTTGAAAATTGGCCTATTTCTGCTGGGAAATCTCATCTTTAGTTTCACCGGTTCAGCGCAAGTCGAACATATTCGTGATCGATTATTACATTCCAATGAACTTTTGATTGCAGCACACAGAGCAGCACATTCAACCCATCCTGAAAATAGTTTGAACGCTATTCAAGAAGCTATTGATTTAGGGGTAGATATCATTGAGATTGATGTAAGAGTCACTGCTGATGGCGAGGTTTTCCTAATGCATGACCAGACAATTAACCGAACTACTACAGGGATAGGAGATATTGAAATCCTAACTAGTAAGGATATTGACCAAGTAAGACTACTTTATAATGGAGAGGAAACAAGCCAGCAAGTCCCTACCTTGAAGGAAGCTCTCCACCTTTCAAAAGGAAAAATCATGGTTGACCTGGATTTGAAAACTTCCAACATCAATGCAGTCCTGGCAGTAGTGAAGGAGCTGGACATGTTTGATGAGGTGATCTTTTTTGATTCAGATTGGAAGGTTTTACAGGAAATTAAATCTCAATACCCTGATGCCTATCTAATGCCTAGAACCTATAAAAAGCAGCAGGTGAAAAAAGCCTATAAAAAACTAGATCCCGTAATCATACACATTGATCCAAACTTCAATACGAAAGAGGTCAATGGGTTGGCTAAAAAATACGGATTTAGAACTTGGATTAATTCCTTGGGAGAATTGGATCAGAAGCTTGCCAAAGATCCACAGGTTAAATATGCTTTGGACCTGATTTCCAATGGAGCCAATGTAGTACAAACCGATCTACCTGAATTTTGGTTAATGATTAAAAAGCAAACATCCTCCAGTAGTATTAATTAATAGCGCATCATAAAAGGCCCTCCAGTCTTTCAGATTGGAGGGCCTTTGGAATGATCCTGCTAAGCCTAATTTGGATGTGTCACATATCGCTCAAAAAACTCAACAATTCTTCCGATTCGATCAAATCGATGATTGATCTCTCCTGATCTTGACAATTCATGCCCTTCTCTAGGATATCGGATATACTCTACTGGCTTATCCATAATCTTCAAACTCTTATAAAGCAATTCAGATTGACGAACACCTGTTCTCAGGTCATTATCCCCATGAAAAATCAACAAAGGAGTTTCAATGTTCTGGACATAAGTTTGAGGGCTATTATAATCTAAAATCTCTTTGGCGCCTTCTTCCCAGGGATATCCAAAATAATTAGGAACTAACCTCCAAGCATTCCCTTCCCCCATAAAGAATGTCAGTTCGTAGACGCCCCTTTGGGTCACTGCAGCTTTGAATCGGTGATCATGTCCAACGATCCAAGCAGTCAAATAACCAGCATAAGATCCACCGGTCAATACCAGTTGATCTTCATTGATCCATTCGTATGCTTCTCCTGCTTTATCCAAGGCAGTCAATACATCTTTGGCGGGTCCATCTCCCCAATCCTTATAATTCCCTTTTTGGAATTCTTTTCCATAGCCTCCACTTCCACGTGGGTTGGCATATACAATTCCATACCCCTTTCCAGCCAATACTTGAAACTCATGCCACATGCTAGATTCTCCTGGTCCCCACATGGCAGTAGGCCCACCGTGCATTTCTAAAAGTGTAGGGTACTTATTACCTTCCTTCAACCCATAAGGTGGCATCACCCAGTAATCCACCTCGAAACCATCATGGCTGAACTGATGTGCTTTTGGTTGGGAAATCCAACGATCAGCTAGCCAAGCCTCATTGTATTGAGTAAGTTGCTGTGCACTTTTACCGTTGAGGTCAGCCTTATACAACTCATTTGGATTAGAAACCTGTGTCAAAGAATACACCAATTGACTGCCTTGGATATCGAAATCCCCTACCCCAACTGGTCCAGTAATGATCGGGCTTACCTTGCCATTGCTCACTTCAGCTTTGTATAAGGTGACACCGCCTTTGTTGGCTCCTGCAAAATAAATTGATCTACTATCATCAGACCATTTAGCTCCTCCCACTCTCCTGTCCAAGGACTCTGTTAACCATTTGATACCTGATCCATCTGGCTTTGCAACTCCAATAAGACTTTGGTTGAAATTGCGATCCTCATCTGTTTTCTGTCCAGAAATCATTATCCATTTGCCATCTGGAGAAAAAGTCGCTCCATTATATCGGTAATCATCCGAACCAATCAATTTACTTACAGCATGATCTGCAAGGTTAATTCTATAAATCGATGAATTAAGTTCACGGTTCAAGTCTGGGTGCTGATCACTTTCAACACTGGTTGCCAAGACATAGCTTCCATCGGGTGCCCACGCTGCAGCACCGAAACTTTGATAACCCGAAGTCAACGTTTCAGAAGTACCTGTTTTCAAATCATATACTCCCAAGTGCCGGAAACTAATATCTGTAGACAGTCCCCGCTCTCCTAGGAAATTGAGCCGATCAATAACTCTAGGATCATTTTTAGCCGCATTTTTTGCTAACCAAGCTCTAAGCTCTTCGACCGAACCATCCATGTTGGGTTTCAGATCTTCCTTCGCTTTACCTGCATTAATGGCTTCATAGTTGGGTTCATCACCATAGCTTCTACCTGGCCGAGGATTCTCCCAAGGAGGAGTGCCTTCCATGGCCCAAAGAGGAACGGAGAAAGAAAACAGAATTTTACTTCCATCTGGAGACCAAACTGGAGAAGAAGCTCCATCTTTTTCATCGGTCAACACTTGAGACTCACCCCCATCCATGGGTAATACCCATATCTGGGATTTTCCTTCCCAAGACTTTGTGAATGCCAATTTCTTTCCGTCAGGTGACAGGGTAAAATTGCTGATTTCATACGTTGGGCTATTCAACACTTTCGTCAACTCTGGATGATTCAAATTCATCAAAATCAGTTGACGTTTATAGTCAAATTTTCCATCCTTTTCGGCTTCCATGTAATTCTTAACAAATAACACTTGCTGTCCATCAGGCGTGATTTCGGGATTGGAAACAGAGACTATCTTGGTGAGATCGCTAAGCTGAATAGGCTTCTTATCCTGTGCCTGTAGAGCAAAGACGCTGATCATTAAAATAGAAAAGAGTATCCAGTTTCTATAGTTCATAAAGTTCAGTGTTTGGTGGTCAATGATTCATTCTGCTGAATGACCTGAACCTAGTAAAACATTTTAATGATCTAAAATAAAAAGTCATTCACCGGAAGAAAATTTTGCCAATGAATCTTTAATTGAGGTTAAGTGGCTCCTCATTCTTTGCTTCCTCTAACCCAGGCTAAAAAAAAAGAGAGGGATTCATCTTTAAAGATTTAAATCCCTCCCCATGAAATGGTAGCTAGAATTAAACCCAGCTATTCAATGATTGATTTTTCTTTTATTTAAAAAGTAGTGGAGCCATTTCATGTAAACTTCTTCTCCAGGTTTGAAATTCATGTGCAGTGCCTTCAGAAACATAGGAAACAGCATGATACCCAGCTTCTTTTAGAGCATTTACCGAAGTTTTAACTCTATCAGGGTTTTCTTTGCTTCCGCAACTAATAAATATCATTTTGACACCTGCATCCTCTTTGATTTCTTCTGGACTATAAACTCCACCACTAAGCAATCCATAGTAAGAAAATACTTCTGGTCTATTGAGGGTAATGGAATGTGTTTCCATTCCACCCATCGATAACCCTGCCATCGCACGGTTATCCTTATTGGACAAGGTCCTAAAATTCGAATCAATAAAAGGAATCAACTCGTCCACCAAGACTGTCTGAAAGGGTTCAATTTTAAAATCCCTCAATCCACCAAATTTTATCTCATTGGTCATCCCATAGGTCATCACTATGATAAAAGGATCAATTTCACCATTTGCAATCATATTATCCATAATTAGATTGGCATGCCCTTGATTACTCCAAGCGGTTTCATCTTCTCCCCAACCATGCTGTAAATACAGGACCGGATAACGTGTGGTAGAATTTTCAGCATACCCTGGAGGAGTATAAACAAAGGCCCTCTTAACAGAGGATGTACTTGGAGAGGGAAAAAGTACTTGTTGTACATTTCCATGCGGAACATTTTTCAAAGCATAAAACTCTTGGTCATGTGCAGGAATTTCTATCCCACTTTCCCAACGGGTAGAGCCATAATAATTCAATGCTCCTGGATCATTGAATGTTCCTCCATCAATGGTCAAGTGGTAATAATGAAATCCCTCATCCATAGGCCCTTCAGTAGTTCCCCACCAAACTCCATCGGAATCTTTAGTAAGTTTTGTACCGCCTCGACCTCCCAAACCTAAGCTAACATGGACAGTTTCTGCTTCTGGGGCTTCGATTCTAAATCGGGCATAGCCTTGTGAATTGACTTGAGGATAATCTTTTCCGGGTTGGTTCTTTGAGGAGGGCTTAAAATCTTCTTTAATCGCCTCACTTCCTGACTGTGCATGGGAGTTAGAAAAAGCAAAAAGCAATAGCACCGACAGGAATAAATAATTCTTTTTCATCATAAATAGGTTTTTTAGGTTTAGAAAAAATTCTCGGAGGAGAATCCATCCCGGAATTTACCGATTTTCAAACTAAATCCTACTTATCTACTAAGAATCAATATCTTGGCTTCACAAAAAATCGACTCTACATCTTACTACGAATCCTTAAGTAGATTAATCAATAACCTTGGTTTCTTTACCTAAGGAGTGCAGTTTACTTCCACTTCTCAAAATCAAATATCCTCCTGCTACCCCCAATGCAATCCTTAAAGCCACATTTCCTTTGATCAATGCAAGGGATAAAACATAGGTACCCGCTAATAAAGAGGTGAGGCCTTCAGAGTAATCTGTAACTCTTTTAATTCCTTGAACAAGACTGTTGGTTTCATCTTTCATAACTATTTTATTTAAACACCCTTTTATTATACAAAGCCTATGCTAAAGCCATTCCATTGATTTGGTTCGGCTGAGGAGGGGCTCAATGGATAAAAAACCTGCCGGACCTTACTAAACCGTGTAAAACTAACCGCAAAGTGAGCAATGTTAGGGCTTCGCTATTTTTGATTTAAGGCATAATTTCAAATGTTTTAAGCAAGTTCCTATTAGATGCATCCGGAACTTCTGAAATCAAAGCATACTTACCTGGTTCGAGCGTAGCATTAAAATAACCAGTACTCCCTGTAGGCATATCATTTACTCCACCTAGAAACGTGAAGCCCTCTGGAACAGGATCAATTAGACCATCCAAGTTTAACCAATTCATCCAGGTTTCAATCGCTGCCAAATCTCCAGAATCGTCTATTCTAACCAAGTTCACATCATGACCCTGAAAGTGCTCATATTTCTTCTGGTCTATATAATTTACTTGAAATGTATAGGTACCGGCTTTTTCAGGACTTTCAAATACAATTCCATTTTCACTAGAAATATCAATTGTGAAATCTGGAGTTGGCTCCGCTAAAGGTGACTTTTCCTCAGATACAATTAATGTTTTATACATTCCCATGTTGGTATGGAACATCCCATCTTTCATTTTCACATAACACTCCATGATATAGAATCCTGGCTCAAGTTTAAGAGTAGTTTCTGAAGTCATTCCTGGCGAAGTCAGTCCAACTCCTCCTGGCCAGGTGGTACCCGCATACCAAGCAGGAATTTTACCAAATGCCTCCATGGCTTCTTCGTTCTTTCCTTCATACATCTTCTTTATTCCTTCGCCGAAAGGAGGCAATAACTCCTCCCTGAATTCATCAACCGTAATACTATCAAGTGGATCGTCAATTAGGATAAAATGAGGTTGAGGTGAACGATTTTGGTATCGCCAGGTGACCCATCCAGAAGGAATGGTATCCACAGCTTGAAAATCCATATCCAGCGTTACAACATCCAACCTAGTTGGAGGTGTTACCTCCTCTGTTTCTACAGCTTCCTCTTTGGGTTCGGTACCACAAGAAGAAAGCAAAACCATACTTGCAACAAGGCTAAAAAAGAGATTCTTTACCTGAATCTTAGGAATAAATTCAACTTGTATACTCATCATTAAATCTTTTATTAAGTGATAAAAACTATTGTAAAAAGAAAAAAGACAGCTGTCATAACTATCTAATGATGAATAAAATACAATATTTATGATAGAAATTCAATTAAGAACACACTTTCTTGCTTTCTAAATATTAATTCTAGAAAACCGTAAAAATTAATTGAAATTCTCAAACGGAAATTCTCATACCTTACAAACCAACTCCTATTCCTTATTTCGATTTAAAGGGAGGTTCTGGAAGCGGTACAAATTCCTTGTCATCACCTGGAATTTTTGGAAAAACATCTAAATTCTGTGCTTTCCAGTTTTCCTTGGCATTTTCCAATTCCTCTTTATCCGAGCTAACGAAATTCCAAAACATAAATCGCTCTTCAGGAAAGGGCTCTCCCCCAAAGAGGTAAATAATAGTTTCCCCATTGGTCTCAAATTCACATAAGGATGGATTTTTGGCGATCAGCAATTGTTTGGTTCCATAATCATTTCCTTCCACCTTGACAGTTCCAGACAATACATACATCCCCACTTCACCAAATAGCCTTTCCCCGATATTGATTTTTTGGGCTCTTTTCGTTTTGATCTCTAAGAAATACAAAGGACTATGTACTTGCACAGGGGATTTCTTTCCAGAGATTTCTCCAGCAATCAGCTTAAACTCAATTCCATTTTCTTCCCAAACCGGTATCTCCGATTTATCATAGTGGAAAAAGGAAGGGGCCACCTTTTCTTTGTCTTTTGGTAATCCTATCCAAATTTGAAATCCATGTAAATATTTATCCCGCTTCCTTAAATATTCGGGAGTTCTTTCTGAATGTACTACTCCTTTTCCAGCAGTCATCCAGTTTACCTCCCCTGGTTTGATTTCTACCCCATTCCCTAAACTGTCGTTATGGAAAATCGCCCCATCAAAAAGGTAGGTCAAAGTCGAAATTCCTATGTGCGGATGTGGAGGCACATCGACATTTTGATATTCTTTTAAACAGGCTGGGCCCATGTGATCAATGAAAACAAAGGGGCCAACCGCTCTTTTTTCCCGAAAAGGTAAGAGTCTCCCGACCATAAAATTCCCGATGTTGGCAGCTCTCTCTTCTACTATTAAACCAATGGGTGACTGCATAATTGATGTTTAAACGTTGGGCACAAAGTCTACTTATATTTTCCCCCTCTCATTAATTAAATTTTGAAGTATTATAAAAATAAGCAACCGTCGCTATTATTTAGGAATTAATGCTTTTAAATCTTCCAGGGTATTGGCATCCCCAATTGATTTGTCTTTTCTCCATCTTACTATTCTGGGGAATCGCACCGCCACTCCACTTTTATGCCTATTGGAAAAAGCAATTCCCTCAAAAGCCAATTCAAAAACCAAGGTAGGCTCCACACTTCTTACCGGACCAAATCTCTCCAAAGTAGTTTTCTTGATAATGGCATCTACTTGCGCAAATTCTTTATCTGTAAGCCCTGAATAGGCTTTTGCAAAAGTTACCAGCTCTTGTTCTCCTTCTTTATTTGGTTCCCAAAGTCCAAAAGTGTAATCTGTAAAAAGGTTGGTTCTCCTTCCATGACCTCGCATCGCATAAGTCAACACCGCATCGATGGTTAAAGGATCTGTTTTCCATTTCCACCAATCCCCTTTTTTTCGCCCTACTCGATAGGATGAATCATTTCTCTTTAGCATCAACCCTTCACTTCGCTTTTCTCTGGCCAAATCCCGTTCAATACTTACTTCTGACCAGGAATTAAACTGCATCCTTTCTGAAAGTTGTAGCACAGGATGTACAATAGATTGGATCAGTGATTCCAGTTGAGTTCTTCGCTCTAGATAATTCTGACTCCTGATATCCATTCCTTTAATTTCCAACAGGTCATAAGCCCTGAAAACCACTGGAACCTTCTCAAGCAGACTTTTACTTACTGTTTTTCTTCCTATCCTAGTCTGAAGATCATTAAACGTCCCAACCTGCCCATCTATAAAAGGTAAGATTTCTCCATCCAACACGGTCCCATCAGGTAAAAAATCAACCAATTCTAACATCTCAGGATACTTATCAGACACCAACTCATCTCCTCTCGTCCAAATAAAGAGCTCCCTTTTCCGACAAATCATCTGGCCTCTGATCCCATCCCATTTATGTTCTGCCGACCAATCAGAAATATCACCCAAATCCTCCAACTCATTTTCCAACGCGTAGGCCAAGTAAAAAGGGTAGGGCTTGGATACATACGCCTGCTCATTCTTTCCAAAGATCAATTCCTCAAAGCCGGTAGTGGCAGGAATCCAGTCCCCCATCAGCCGATAGGCAAGTTCATCTTCCGGAACCTCGGTCACCTGGGAAAGTGCCTTGATCATCAATTTTTGACTGATTCCGATCCTGAATCCACCTGTAAGCAACTTGGTAAATACAAAGCGTGAATAATAATCCAACTGCATCCACATTTCTTGCACATAGTTCTTTTTCTCTTCCTCTGATTTAGGTTTTAAAAGAATTAATTCCTCTAGAATACCTGCCAAAGATTTTTCGCATTTCATCACATTATTGGGAATTACCAAAGCGATTGCTTCAGCTAAATCACCCACGATATGATAGCTATCCTCAAACAGCCATAATGGGATTTCGGCAAGCTCTGCCGCATACTGCCTTAGCAAGGTGGTATTGACAGGCCGAGGAGGTCGACGATGGGAAAGAATGGCAATGGTCCAGATTTTATCGGCTTCGGAGGCCCGCTCAAAATAGTCTGCAAGTGCAGCTACTTTTCTGTTGGTTTTGGTGGTAGCATCCAGCTCCTCAATCAGTTCAGCAAATTTCTTCATGATACTTCCTGAATAATTGAATTTGAACTTTCATCCACTTCTCCTTCATAATCAGTATTTTCCACACTGGCATCGTATCCAATTTCACGAAGATACTTGCTAAAAATATCTGTATAGCCATGGGTACAGATCACTCGCTCTGCTTCGCTAGCCTTGATGCTTTTGAGTAGCCCCTGCCAATCACAATGATCTGAAATCACAAAGCCTTTATCCGTTGATCTTCTTCTTCTTGCTCCTCTAAAAGCCATCCATCCACTACAAGTTCCTGTTTCGTAAGGAACAAGCTTCCGCATCCAAGTCGATCCATGAGCACTGGGTGGTGCCACCACGATTCCCCCTTGGATTTCCTTGCCTTTGGTTTCCCGGGTAATCAGATTGGTTGGAGGAAGTTGAATCTGCGGTCTAAGTACTTCCGTCATATTCTCAATTGCCCCATGCGTAAAAATCTTGCCAATGGAAGGATCTAAATACTTTAGTATCCTCTGAGCTTTCCCCAAGCTATACCCAAAAAGGACTGAAGTCTTTCCTTCTTCTTTATTTTCTAGCCACCATTGATTGATTTCCTCAAAGACCTGAGCTTGAGGTTTCCATTTGAAGGCAGGAATACCAAATGTACATTCTGTGATCATCGTCTGACATTTGATGGGTTCATAAGGTACCGCTACTCCATCATCTTCATCCTTATAGTCGCCCGTAAATACCCAAACCTCACCTTTATATTCCACTCTTACCTGAGAAGATCCAATGATATGACCTGCAGGATGAAGGCTGAATGTCACTCCATTTATCTGAAATGGCTCATTCCATGCCATCCCCTGAACAGGAATATCACCAAGTCGATGTTTTAGAATGGGAATATTTGAATGATGAGTTAAGTAACTCTTATGCCCAAACCGGGCATGATCCGAATGTCCATGTGTAATGATGGCTTGATTTACAGGCCTCCAAGGATCTAAATACACCTTTGCTTTGGGACAATAAATGCCTTTGGAATTGAAAACAAGAAGGTCTGATTGTTTCATGAACCGATCATATTCAGCAATAATAAAATGGAAATCTCACCCTTTATTCCATTATCCACGGGGTTGCCTTCCAAAGTTTCATAACCTTAAAATGACCAATTAGTTTGGTGAATGAAAGCCGAAGAGTTCTTTGAATCCCGGTCAACTCAATGTTTTCTTATAAGATTATCCAATCAAGGATAGTAACAAAACGCATATTCTCAACTTTGATCAAGTTTTTCCTTTCAAATCTGAACTAGACCACCCCATTCTTTCTTATCTTGTTTTTAAAGAACATGACCAAAAAACAAGCATATGGCTGAACCAATCAAAAAAGAATATACCAATGGGGAGGTAACCATTACTTGGGAACCTCATAAATGCATTCATTCAAAAAAGTGTATCACTGGGCTACCTGAAGTTTTTGATTTTGAGAGAAGACCTTGGATACTGGCAGAAGGAGCAAGCACTGAACGAATTATAAAACAAATCGACACCTGTCCCAGTGGAGCTTTGGGCTACTATTTCAAGGATGGGGTCAAAAAAATTTCAGAAGAATCCACCCAGGAGCTAATTGTAGAGGTTACTCCAAACGGCCCTTTAATGGTATATGGAAACCTACAAGTGAAATTACCCAATGGGGAAACCAAGCAAGAACATAAGGTTACTGCTTTTTGCAGATGTGGGGCAAGCCAGAATAAGCCATTTTGTGATGGGACACATAAAAAAATTAATTTTCAAGGATAAGATCATTCACCATGCGTAAAATCCTTGTTCTTTTTGCTCATCCAAAATATGAACATTCAGAAGTCAACCAAGTATTGCTCAATGCGATCAGTCACTTGGAAAACGTAGAGATCCGGGATCTTTATGAGCTTTATCCGGACTTTAATGTTTCTATACAGGCCGAACAAGAAGCCCTTTTCCAAGCAGATCTCATCATTTGGCATCATCCAATCTATTGGTATTCATGCCCTCCCTTATTAAAGCAATGGATTGATATTGTACTGGAATTTGGATGGGCATATGGGCCAGGTGGTATTTACCTGAAAAATAAAATGATCATGAACACCATTACTACTGGTGGTTCAGATCATGCCTACTCTGAAGAGGGTAGAAACCAACATCCAATCGAGGATTTCCTGCTCCCTTTCGAACAAACTGCTAAGTTATGCCTGCTTCAGTATTTAGCTCCATTTCAAGTGTCCGGGACCCATAAAATTACCAAAGAGCAACTCTCACAGAAAGGCAAAGAATATTATGAATTGATTCTCCACCTAAGAGATGCACCTAGCATACATCGTCCATTTCGACCTAAACAACTAAACTCATGAGTGGATTTTTTGCAAATGCTGTCGTCTATATCCTAGCTGCCATTGTCTGTGTACCCATTGCAAAAAGGTTGGGAATGGGATCGGTATTGGGATATTTATTGGCAGGAATCATCATAGGTCCTTATTTATTAGGGTTTATTACCAATGAAGGCCAAGGCCAGGACATCATGCATGCTACAGAATTTGGAGTAGTCATGATGCTATTTCTAATTGGTTTAGAATTAGAACCAAAAATGCTTTGGAGAATCAAAGACCTGATTCTAAGGATTGGTTTATCTCAAATCCTATTAACCTCTTTGATTGTATTTGGAATCGGGATTCTAGTTCAAATCCCTTGGCAGGCAGCTTTAGCAATCAGCCTTTCCATGGCTTTGTCTTCCACAGCGATCGTACTTCAATCCCTCAAAGAAAAGAACCAGATGAATCAGCCGTTGGGGAAAATGTCTTTTGGGGTATTGCTCATGCAGGATATTGCGGTGATTCCAATATTGGCGATTCTCCCCTTGCTGGTAGTGCAAGGGGCTCAATTGGCCAAAACAGACCCTGAACAAATGCATGGATTGATCGATCAGCTGCCTGCTTGGGCACAAACCCTATCCATCTTTGGGGCCATAGGAATTGTCATTCTCTTAGGTAGGTATGGTTTTGGACCTTTATTGAATTTTGTAGCAAAAACCAGGTTACGGGAATTGTTTACAGCCTCAGCTTTGCTGATCGTCGTTGGAATTTCTTTTTTAATGGAATTGGTAGGATTGAGCCCTGCCTTGGGGGCTTTCCTAGCTGGGGTCATTTTGGCTAACTCCCCCTATAGACATGCCTTGGAATCTGACCTTGAACCATTCAAAGGATTGCTATTGGGGCTATTTTTTATGGCTGTAGGTTCAACAATCAACTTTACGCTTATTTTCAATGAAGCAAGCACCATCTTTTCCATCACCTTTGGGATCATCCTGATCAAGGCACTTATCTTACTGGTACTTGGAACGATGAAGAAACTACGATTCTCATCCAACCTCAGCTTTGCAATTGGCTTATCTCAGGTAGGAGAATTTTCCTTTGTTACTTATGCGTTTGCCCTTCAGTTGGGGATTTTTTCTCAATCCATGTCTGACACGCTTATGGCAGTGACGGCATTGAGTATGACGATCTCCCCTATTCTAATGGTTATTCTTGACCTCGCTATCCTCCCGAAATTGGATAGAAATGAAGAGAAGAAAGATCAAAAAATGGATGAGGTAAATGAAAAAAACAAAGTATTATTAATAGGCTTTGGACACTTTGGCTCTACGGTGGGGAGGTTTTTAAGAGCAAGCGGAGTGGAAGCCACCATCTTGGATTCGGACCCAGAACGAGTGGAATACCTCCGAAAAATGGGCTTCAAGGTGTATTTCGGAGATGGAACCCGAGCAGAATTATTGGAATCTGCAGGAGCTCATGATGCGAGTATCCTAATTTCCGCCATAGATGACCGAGAAATCAGTAAAGTTCTGGTTGAACTGTGTCAAAAAGAATTCCCACATCTGGAAGTGATGATTCGGGCCAAGAATAGAATGGATGCTTTTGAATTAATGGATATGGGTGTTGAAAACATTTACAGAGAAAATCTGGACACCTCTATTAAAATGGGCGAAGATGCCCTGAAAAAATTAGGTTTTCGGGCTCATACCGTTCACCGGCTTGCCAAACAATTCCATGATTATGATGAAGCTTCGCTCAAGGTGTTGGTTAATTTCAAACACAATAGAGATGAATACATCAGCAAAACCAAACAGCAAATAGAAATCCAAGAAAGTCTGATATCAGGAGAGCTTTCCCGCAAATTCTCAGTAAATGACCATACCTGGGATAGTGAATCTATTAAGGAAGCTGTGAATTCTGAAACAGGAAATACGAAATGAAACTTGGGTAGAAGGATGTGGGATGTGGGAATTTCGAAATACTTGGAAAAAATCTCCCATTGGTAGGTGAAGCTGCTCACATTTAATCTATTCGTAAATCATTACCACGTCATCCAGGATCAATTCACTTCCTATTGCACCAGCAAACTCGGCTCCTGCAAAACTGGAAGAAGCCACGAAAGTTATATGCGTAGGAAGTATAAAAGCAGCAGAATCTTGGCTGACATAATTCTGATCCTTCGGCTTCATATAATCAGGAAAAGAATCGTCTAACTCTCCATACACAAAATCTAGGGTAACGGTGACCAAATCACTTTGCTCCTCCCCACTTCTCAACCAGACTGTAGCTAATCTTTCTGTAGTTCCTCCGCTTCTTACTTCCAAAAAGGCATATATATCCATCATGTCAGAATAAGGTAAGAGGTTTCCATTTTTATCTTTATTCTCAGTCCCTGGAATATAGCTGTAAGTGAATTGTATTTTTACGGGCCTGCCTGCAAACGGCATCCCAAATTCAATTGCTGCTTCGGGATCTTTAGGGTCTAAATTATCTGAATTGAATACACCAGTAAAAATAGAACCTGCTGCAATTGGAGCCCCGAAAGTACCTCCTAAAAATCCATTATCTAACGTTATCATTTGGGCAGCAAGATTATCATCGCCCCGATCATATGGGATAGTGGCCAATTTATTTAAAATGAAAGTTCCCTGATTTCCAGTTCCCCAAATGGTATTGTCCTTGCTTTCTCCTGGTTCGTAATAATCCGAATTGGTTTGATACCACAAATTTAAATCCCCATTGGAAAGTTGAGGCGTAGCGGAAGCTACCTCTGCTTGAATTAGCCAAGTATGTAGGCTACCGTCTTCGGCCACTACGTTTATTTCAAAGTCCTCTTCTAAGTCTAAAATATCTCCTACGGCAACATCTGCTTCCGCAAACGAGGATAATTCAAGTTTCTGAAGGGTAATTTCATTTAGATTCACTCCACCAGGTATTTCTACAGTTACCGTTTTTTCAGCATTATTAATGGCAGCTTGACTCGCTTGATTACTCACTTCAAAAGCTTTGATATTACCATAACTAGAATACCCAAAAAAATCTTCCTTCACACAAGATGTTAGCATGAAAAGAACTAGAAATAAATAGCTGTTTTTCATTTTCATTGACTAAATCTTTTCGCTCCTATATAATAGGCCAAACCAATATTAAGGGACAACAAATTGATATTGAAATCTACCGATTGTTTAATCCTTTTGGACTCTTGATTGCTTGCACCATCCTTACCTTTGGTAACATTAAGCTCGTAACCGAGTACATCTAACTGTACTTCAAAAGCAAAGGCTTCCATTACAAAAAAGGTGACACCTGGACTGATACCTACCCTAAAATTAAAATCCTTTGAATATTCCTTACTGACTACATCTACATTTGATGTTCTCCGGGTCAAAGTAGTACTATTTCCAAAAGTCACTCCCATTTCTGTGAAAAAACTAAGCCGCTCATTTTTAGTCAATGGAACTGTGGATCGGAAATTGGGAGTGAAGGAATAACCTCTCGTGATGGAATTGGAAGCAACTGTATCGGGTTCTCTATAAATATTTCCAATAAACTTATTTTGGAAATAATTCACACTTAAACCCACCATTGCATAATCACTGATATAATATCCGCCTTTGAGTACGATGTTATAATCAAGGCGATCCCCATCAATGATATTCTGGATCAAATAATCCGTATTCTCCTCATATTTATCTGTTAGATTAAATCTTAACCCGGTGTATATATTACGCTTCTTAAAGGGTTTAAAATCCTGCTCATAATAACTGGTAAGGAGTTCATAGGGTGTATAGTTACGATCAGTGCTATCAGTTTGGGCCATGCCATCAAAACAGGTAAAAAGAACCCATATCATCAAAAAGAAAAAATATACTGGCGCTGTCCCTTTAGTCATAAAACAGAAAAGTGATTTCGTAAAAGATACACAATGGATTCAGATTAAATTACAAACTTATTTGTTCCTGCGAAATCAAAGTCTTCCTCTTTTTCAAAAAGAGTATTTTACTTTCGACTGAATTCTATGTGTTTGATCGATTCTAGGTCAATAGTTTAAGCCTTTCTCTAATTAAACAGCTAAAATTTTGGTAATTAAACATTCTTTTCTGAAATCATTATTTTCTGTATCAAAATTCAAACTTGGCCATAAATTGAACTCGTTCTGCATTTCCAAATGCATCATTGGAAGTCCGTTGTGCTCCCCAGATATATTCAGCACCAATAGAAAATCTCTCATCGAAATGACGGACAAGGTTTAAGTGCCCGACACCTCCTCTTTTTAGGGCAAATGGTGCTCTAGAGTCTGGTGCATCCAGCCATCCATAAGCGTAATTAATATTGGACTCCAAGCCTTCTGCCCATCTGTGCATAAACCCAAGCATGATGGATTTAGCAGGTATGGCATCTAATTTCCCTTCTGCATTTAATACCGCATTGGCATTACTTCCAATAAATGCAATGATGTTTTCTCCACTTGCATTACCCAAACTAACATTATAAGTGAAGTAGTTGTTTTTCCCAATATATTGCCTTCCCGCAATTACCGCATCTATTTGAAGGACTTGATCTTTAGGGCCAGTAGTGCCTCCCTCCCATCGCAATTGGGCTATACTAGATCCAAGGAACAACACTCCCGTTTTCCAGCGGTAGTCCATTTTCAATGCTAATAGCGGTAGCTTTATGTTTGCCTGACCATCAAAATTATTTGAATTCTCTATACCTAAAAATCCTAAATACTCTAGACCTGCAGCTATTTTGATTTTTTCGCTTACTTGTTTTTGATATCTAACTTGTACAGACCGTCCACCAAAAAGAGCATCGCCGGCTGCAAAGTCAATCATAAAGGCCATTGATTCCAAAAATGAAAGGGTAGTCCAGGTTTGACCAATGATAAAATCTCCAGCAGCAAGATAGGCATGCCTGATTCGAAACCGTTGATCTGTATTGAAAAAATCGCCTTCAAAAAATAATTGGATAGGAATTTTATCCGTAGCAAACCGCCTAATATCAATATTAACCCGGGTTTCTTTCACCAAGGCGTATAAGTACCCATCATTGCCGTAAGTAGCTTCTCCCTCCACAGGAATGGAGGACATTAGGAATTGGCTTTTGTCCCTCGTTCCGTCAAAATCATATAACATATCTGCCTTTAGATACCCTCCAATTTTCATTCTTAAGTCTGTACCAAACATTGGCCACGAACCAAGAAAATCATCACTGGTCAGTCTTTCAGCCGCTGTTTTCAGAATATCTTCCTTGAGATCTGAATCCGGTATCACTAACTGGTTGTTAATTGTATCATTCGTATTCTTTCCCTGGGCAAAAACATGAAAAGACAATAAATTGAAGAAAAGAATTCCAAGAAGGAATGAATTGTTTTTCATAACAATTGATTATTAATCACTTGGGTCAATTTTTTAAACTAATTATTTTTAAATATTACTGAGAATGATTGTCAATATTCACTCATTTTTCATTTTAATTACCCGGGGAATATACCCCAAAAATAATCAATATGACCTCATGTCAACTGGGGATTTCAGTTACTTTTTACTCTTTTTTCTAAAGTCTCCCAAAAGTTGAAATAGAAATCCAATGTAAAACATCCCTCCTTCCCAAAATGGATGAAAACCTATTAAAACCCGTAAACTTATCCATCTTCAAAACTCAAGCGTGAAATTCTATTTTTATGACCTATAATTTCAATAGCAGTAAGTTTCCCATTTCTATCTTCTTCTATAAAAAGGTCATCAGGACTAGTAATTGAATGCTGATAACCTTCTAAAGAAATGAAGATGTCATTTCCTTTACCCTTAGGGTCATAGCTGATTTCTTTAAATTTTTCCTTCATTACCAATTCTTTACCTTCCTCATTTATTGAAGAAATCCTTCCAAAATTACCTGAAGTAAATGATTGAAATCTTGATTGCCATTCCTCTTTTTGTACTTTCTTTCGGATATCCATGCTACTTCTAATTTAGTTCTTACTCAATAGTTGAATGTGTTTTATTAAGATTTTGGTTTTAGGCCAAAGCCTTCAATTATGCTAAACAATCCAATGATTAATAATCCAAAGCCCATCCAGGAAGTGACTGTAAGGACTCCCATTAACATATTAAATGAAATAGAGTAGCCAAAAATGGAGATAATAATACCCCCAATCATCATCAATCCCCAGTTAGGAACTCCTGATTTTTTTGCTCCAAAAGAATCCACAAAGAGAAAGATACCTCTAATCATTAACCAGATACCTATTACGAAAGGAATAGTAGATGCAGAAATAAGTGGATTTGAAAGAAAAATAATTCCGAAGATCAGATCCAGGATTCCTCCTACCAGTATCCATCCCCACTTGGGAGCCAATTTACTTATGGTAAAAGAACCTATAATTTCCATTATCCCCGTGAATAAAAAACTTATTCCTATATAGATGGCCAACCCAAGCAATGTATCTAGAGGATGTCTGAACACGAAAAAAGCAAGAATGATAAAAACTATTCCTTTTAAGACTCCTAGCCACCAATATTTATTAGAAAACTCCATTGTATATTTATTTTAGATTTATTTATAAAATTGAGCTCCTTGCCCAATTCAAAGAATGGTTTAACTAAGATGCTATTCTCTCATTTGTTAAACTCCTAGAAATTAAGGGTTTTTACCAAGGTAGAGGTACAATCCTTCCTATTTGAAATCTAATTTGATGTTGTGGCCCAAAATTTTCAGGGCTTACCGCGTAATACCAATACTGAATCGAGAACTTCAGAGGATTTTTGCCTGCTTTAATCGTTTTAGACAATCCTGTACCTATGGGAACAGATATTTTATTTCCTTTGGAGGCTTTATGATTAATTGTAAAAGTTGGTTGAGCCTGAATTTGCCATGCTTTTTTCAAATTAATGGTATAAAAATATTGGCCCGAAGTAATATTTAATCGATAGTCCTGTCCAGTTTCATTGTCTGGGTAATAGATATCATTTAAAAACATAAAATCTTCAGGTGTTTGTATCCCATCATGATCTGCCGCAGAATTTTTATTTAAACTCCAAGATTGGGTAAGTAGTACTCCAAACATCCCCCAAGAAGTGTTTTTGCCTAAAAACATTTCAGGTCCAAGCATCCACCTTCCTGTACCGAGCTGTTTATTGGTAGCTGTTGGGGCGCTACCCACAATTCCCAATAAAGTAATCCACTTACTTTCCCAAGTAATTCCATAAGCTAGATCAAATCCTATATCACCCAGATCAACACCTTGCTTTTCAAATTCTCCCGATTCATTAATAGTCGGTTGAGATATAATTATTGGAATAAGGGGTCTAAAGAAAATATTTTGACCAGGCTTTACCACATAGGGTAAACTTGGCTGGAAACTAACTTTAAATGCATTTTGAGAATTATCCCCATTTAAATCTCCCCCATAATTGATAAAATCAATGGGAAGTCCAAGTAACCCAATAGATGCATTTGGATTGGCCAATTTTTTAGCCACTTCTTCCATGCTTTCCTCTCCCTCATCTTGGCCATATACATTGATACTCAATACCGTCAGTAAGACTAAAGAAGTAATTATTTGTATAATATTTTTCATAACAGTTTATTGTTTTAATTGTAGTTTTAATTATTTCCTTCTTACTGAGAAAAATAAATATTCATGATAGTTTTATTTAAACACCTCGCGATTTCAAAGTACAAAGGGGGTAATGAAAATTAAATTATCCTTCTACTCGTTTTTGGTGAAACATTTATTCTAAAGCTTATTTTACAATCTTGTTTCTTATCGGCTGACCAGGATATACTCCTTCCAATACCTTTGAATCTTTTACGACGATGGTACCATTCACTAGGACATAAGGTATACCAGTAGAAGGTAAGCCTCCTTTTGCCATAGTCGCATGATCAGTTACTGTATCTGGATTGAAAATGGTGATATCAGCATCTTTTCCTTCTTGAACACGACCCTTATTTGCCATTTGTGCAACCCCATTTTCCTGTAAAAATTTGGCTTGCATAAAGCTCATTTTTGATATGGCCAACATCAATGGCATCAGATTCTTCTCTCGAACCAATCGTAAAGCTTTAGCATGAGAGCCCGCACCTCGAGGATGACCTTGAGTAGATTCAAATGGAGTAGACCAATCAAGAGCTAACTCCCCAGTTTCCGAGATAGACAAAGGCGCTGCATCAGATTCAATCATGGTCCTTGGATCAGCTAATGCACTAAGCATAATTTCTTCCTCCACACCTCCAAAGATGACAGACGCGCCCGGCTGTGTTTTCAACAACTCCTCATAACGTTCTTTGGTTAGTGGCTTCATGGTCGCTACTTCAATGATATCCTCATAACTTCTTCCCATATTCCTTTGATAATTATCTGGGGCCAAATAATCTGCACCTGCAACAGTGGCTCCTTGCCAATAAGGGTAAATGGCAGCAACTGTTTTTAATCCATTCGTTTTAGCTGCGTCCAGAAGGTCAATAGCTGTAGGTGTATAACTCAGGGCCTGCTGATGAATATGACTCACATACAAACCTCCTCCATAGGCCGCTACGCTTGCAAGCATTTCTTGGGTTCCAAGGATACCAGTACTTGGTGGCATTTGACTGGAGAACCTTCCATGAAGTACGGTACTCAGACCATGCTCTCCCATTAACCTTTGCCACATGATCGTTTCGCGGCTAGTCGTACCCCGGGTCATATAACCAGGCACTGCACCAAGACCTAGAGCCCCTTGCTCAATTCCTTCTTTTAGCATTGATTCCAATTCATTGATCTGCTCAGGAGATGGAAGAAATTCCGTCAAAGTCATATTGAAACCACTTCTATTATGAGGGTCAAACGCATCCAAAAGAATCGAAGCGGTAGTTGACTTGTAATCCGGGTTTGCCAGTATTTCTCTCACTGCCGCTGCAGATACTGCAGCCCCATAATTCGTTTGGGATTTACCCTCCAATTTGGCATACCATGCATCTACGGGATATGCGCCAGCTTCCATGTCCAGGGGGGTAGTCACCCCATCCCGCAAACTTAGTTTTTGCCCAAACGGGAAGTCCGAAATATGCGAATGAATATCAATAAATCCTGGTGCCACCACATGTCCTGTGGCATCGATGGTTTCTTTTCCGTTAATAGCCTCTTCTGTAATCAGCGCAATTTTGCCATCCAGAACACCTACATTTTGGACCCCGTCGAAATTCGTTTCAGGATCCATGACGCGGCCATTCAAGATGACTAAATCAAATTCCGTATCGGATGGAACCGCCGATCCTGCCGTCGTATCACTGGCCTTTTCACCACACGCGGTAAAGAGCGCCATACACATCAGACACAGGATACTCGTCACAGTTAGGCCATTTGCCTTTTTCATGTTATTGAATGTTTTATAAACCATTATTGTTTTACCAGGTCATTTTTAATGGCCTTACCAGGATAAACACCCTCCAATACTTTTGAATCTTTGACTACTATCGTACCATTTACTACCACATAGGGTATACCGGTTGAAGGCAAAGCCCCTTGCTTAAAAGTAGAATTATCCGTCACGTTTTCAGAATTGAAGATGGTGATATCGGCATCTTTTCCTATTTGTAACCGGCCTTTCTGGGACATGGATTTTACTCCATTTTCTTCCAACCATTTTGCTTGCATGATGGTCATTTTTGAAATGGCCAGCATCAGAGGCATCAGTTTTTTCTCGCGTACAAGTTTCAACACCTTTGCATGAGTTCCTGCAGCCCGGGGATGACCTGATACAGACTCAAAAGGCAGGTCAAAATCCATAGCTGACTTTCCTGAAGCAGGAATTACCAAGGGTGGTGCATCACTACCTATCACAGTTCTTGGGTCGGCTAAAGCACTGAGCATGCCTTCTTCTGAGATCCCCCCAAAAATAACCTGATCTTGTGGGCTCGTTCTAATCATTTCCTCATAACGTTCTTTCGTTAATGGCTGCATGTTTGAAATCTCAAAAAGATCGCCGTAATCACGACCCATGTTCTTCTGATAGGTTTCAGGCTTTAAATAATCAGCTGACACAATGGTTTGACCCTGATAATAAGGATAGATCTCCGCGAGTACCTTCATTCCTTTGTTTTGGGCATCTTCGATCAGATCCAAAACAGCAGGTGTGAGATCAAGGGTTTGCTGATGGACATGATGAACATATAAACCACCTCCATAGATGCCTACACTGGCCAGGAACTCCTGAGTCCCCAGGATACCGGAAGTCGGAGGCATTTGGCTGGAGAACCGGCCATGAATGTAAACAGCCAGGCCATACTTTCCGGCTACCTGTTGCCACATGATCGTTTCTTGACTTTTCGTTCCATTGGTCATGTAGCCTGGTAATCCACCAATCCCAAGGCCACCCTGTTCGACCCCCTCTATAAACATTTGCCTCATTTGATCCAACTGTTCTGGAGTTGCCAAAAGAGTCGCAAACTGAAGATCAGGATTACTTTCCGTATCGGCATTCGTGATATCCATTACGAAGGAACCTGAATTGGTATCGTAATTTGGATTGGCAATCTTCTCTCGAATTCCTGCTGTTGAAACGGTGGCGCCGTAGTTGGTTTGTGAACGTCCTTCCAAGGCGTTATACCACATATCTATGGGATAACCGCCAGCTTCCATCTCCAAAGGAGTTGTAACACCATCGCGAAGAGCTATCCTCTGACCAAACGGAGTATTTGCAATATGATTATGGAAATCAATAAATCCCGGAGCTACCACATGTCCTGTGGCATCAATAGTTTCCTTTCCTGAAATAGACTCCTCTGTAATCAGTGCAATTTTGCCATCCAAAACACCGACATTCCGTACCTCGTCGAAATTCGTTTCAGGATCCATGACCCGGCCATTCAAGATGACTAAATCAAATTCCGTGTTGGATGGAACTGCTGATTCTGAATTCGTATCACTGCCCTTTTGAGCGCAGCTTATCAATAAAGTTGAACTCAAAAGACAAAGGAAGAATAACCTTGAAAGATCTTTTGAGTAACTTAATTTATTTCGTCTATTCATAACAATTAAATTTTTCTAACTACAACGCATCCAGGTTTCCAAATATGGTATAAAAAAAGCCTATCGTTTTTCCATATTCCTCCACCAAGATTCGCTCATTTACTCCATGAAATCCTTTAAATTCTTCCGTGTTTTCTAATTGAATACCCGTGATGGTATATACATCTGGTGCAAAAGATCGGGCCTGAAAATGCTTGGAGTCAGAACCCCCGATTACAAAAAATGGTGAGACTAATAGATCATTTCCCCAAATCTGACGGATGGTCTTTTCAAGCATATTGTAGGCATCATTCCCTACTTCGGCAATATTGGTGGCCGGTGTAGAGGCAGATATATCCCGAACAGTAATACGATCGTCTTGTATGGCATTTTTAACATGTTCAATAATAACTTCAGGAGTATCTCCTGGCATGGGCCTGAAATTCACAACAGCAGTAGCAGTTGGAGGTAATACATTATCCTTTACCCCTGCATTGAACATGGTTACTGCAATGGTAGTATGAAGCATGGCCCTGGTCAATTGGTTTTGGGCCATCGTCTCAATGAACTGCTGTTCCAAATCCGTCATCTCATCATCTTTTCCAAAGGCTACCGCTGCATATAACGGTTGATTGTCTTTGTCCAACTCTGGGCCCATGTAGCGATATTGGGAACGAACTGCGGGATGAATCCTATAAGGAAACTGCGCATCTTCCAGCTTAGTAACAGCTTCAGCCAAAATACCAATATTGGATTCAACTGGAGGTTGAGAAGAATGTCCTCCTATTCCATTCATCTCCAATTCCAGACTGATAAAGCCTTTTTGAGCAATACCAATCAAAGCGGTATTCTCTTTAATTCCAGGAAAAATACCTGGAGTTAATGGAGCTGATTCATCCATGACATAAGCAAATCGTTTGATCCCTCGTTGCTCCAATACATCAGCAATGTATTTGGCCCCTTCAGGACCTCCTACTTCCTCATCCTGACCAAATACAAAATAGATCGTGCGGGAGGGTTGCCAGCCCTCTTTAATCCTCATTTCGGCAGCTTCCAAGATGCCATGAATTTGGTTTTTATCATCCAGCACGCCACGACCCCAGATATATCCGTCTTGAACGGTTCCGGCAAATGGGTCTACTTTCCATTGATCCCTAGAATCCGCTGGAACTGGCACCACATCCTGGTGTGCATAAAATAAAGCTGGTTCTAAGGATGGGTCTTTTCCCTCCCAAGTATATAAAAGACTATATGGACGAGGATCTCCCAGCACTTCCTTTTTTAAAGTTTTATGAACATTGGGGTACGCTTCCTCAATAAACTTATGATAATCCTCAAAGGCTTTGGTATCGAAGTCTTCTCGATCTTGATTGGAAATGGTAGGAAAAGTGACCGCTTTAGATAGTCGTTGTACAGCTCCATCTAGATCTACATCTACAGAGATCTGATCTACACCTGTCATTTGCAAAGAAGTAAAATCTTCCAGGTAAACGGCTTCGGAAGCTTGATCGGAGGAACTGGAATTTTGACCACAACTTCCCAATAAGGAAACAGCCCCTATTCCAGCATAGAAAATTACCTTGAATGAAGATTTCATACGTGTTTATTTTATTGTGATTTTCTTTTTTTAATTATTTAAGGCCTATGAGTTGAAGTTGTCCCCACCTACCGATTCATACTTTAAAAAGCATGAGCAATGAAGAAAAAATCCATTATCGATTGGCTTAAAATTCAAACTTGACCATCGTTTGTATCCTATTTGCACTTCCAAACGAATCGTTTATAATTCGTTGGACTGAAAATTTCAACCATTTAATCCAAGGTGTTTTTATAAATTTTACCGTCTTTCATAATGATCTTTAAGTTGTTATCCGGATCAGCAATCAGATCTAGGTTCTCAAGTGGATTACCGTCCACCAAGAGCAAATCCGCCAATGCACCTTCCTTAATCACACCATTTTCCCCAGGGTAAGGATCCCTAGGCCCACTCATTTTGAAGAGTTCGTAATTGGTGCTGGTTGCCATTTTCAATACCTCCCATGGCTCATACCACCTTAGGAGTTTTGCCAGCGACTTTCCCTGTTTGGCCGCAATCTCTGGCCCATTTTGTAAATCTGTACCAAAGGCAACCTTCAAATCATACTTTTTGGCCAATTCGTAGGCTTTTTCCGTGCCCGCTGTCATTGTTAAGTATTTTTGTTGTTCGAAAGATCCTTCGGGAAATGGGATGGCATCTTCATCATTCAGTATGGGTTGCAAACTGAGCCATGCGTCATGCTCCTTGATCAGCTTTGCAGTCTCCTCTACAATCATCTGACCGTGTTCAATCGATTGGACTCCAGCTTCCAAGGCTCCTCGAACCGCTACATCTGAATAGGCATGTACCGCTACATAGGTATTCCAACTAGCTGCCACTTCCACCGCAGCCTTCATTTCATCCAGTGTATATTGCCTGACATCTAATGGATCACTAAGCGAAGCCACGCCACCACCTGCCATCACTTTGATCTGAGTAGCACCACTCATTAAATTCTCACGCACCCGTCTAATCACCTGGGGAACTCCGTCTGCAATCTTTGTCCATCCCATCAATTCCCCATCTAGAAGTTCTCTTCCGTCTTTCCTTGTCATCGCCGTCGGAAACCGGAAATCCCCATGTCCGGAGGTCTGTGTAATATAAGCTCCTGATGGATAAATTCTTGGGCCCACAATTCTTCCCTCGTCGATCATCTTCTTGATTCCAAAAACTGGACCTCCGAGGTCGCGAATAGTTGTAAAACCTCGCATCAACGTTGCCTCGGCGGCTTCGGCACCCACCAATGTCAGATAGCCAATCTCGTTCACAAAAATTTGCATACTTGCAATATGGGCATGCATGATATGCCAATGCGCGTCTGTCAAACCAGGGATCAATGTTCTACCTTGAGCATCTATAATGGTTGAGTTCTCGTCTTGGGTTATCATGATCCCTTCAGCAATCTGTGCTATTTTATTTCCTTGGATCAATACATCTTTTCCTTCGACCAACTTATTTGTTCCGTCGAAGATTTTGGCATTGGTAATTAAGATCTGTTTTTGAGCCTCTTGTGCGTAAGTACCAATACATAGGACTACGAATAAGAGAATCATTGATAACCCTTTTTTCATAATTTGAGATTTAAATTAGATTCAATTGAATCAATTACTCAGGGTATTTTTATACACCTTCCCATCCTTCATGATCACTACAAAATTGTTTTCAGGATCTGCTATCAATTCCAAATTTTCCAAAGGATTTCCATCTACGATTACCAAATCAGCATAAGCCCCCTCTTTAACCACACCCAATGGACCTTCTTGGTAAGGATGTCTTGGACCGCTCATTTCTAAAAGCCGAGCATTTTCTGAAGTATATATTTTCAAAGCTTCATAGGGAGTAAACCATTTTCCCAATCGAACGACATATTCATTTTGTTGCAAGGCAGTAGTCGGTCCAAAAAGGTGGTCTTTTCCCACTGCAATATTCACCCCTACTTTTTTGGCAAGAGGGAATACTTTGTCAATGGCTTCAACGATTCCTTCAAACTTTTCTTGACTTAAAGGATTATCCCAAGTCATATCCTCTTTGAAAACAGGCTGTAAAGAAAGCCAAGCACCTTTTTCCTTCATCAATTGCAATGTTTCCTCTGTCACGAAGAAGCCATGTTCAATACACATTACCCCAGATTCTATGGAGGTACGTACCCCTCGGTCTGTATAGACATGTGAAGTAACATACGTATTATAGTTGGTGGCCTCTTCTACAACAGCTTTGATTTCGTCCACCGAGTATTCGCTTACATCGAGTGGGTCAAATTCAGAAGCAACCCCACCTCCCGTAGTGATCTTGATTTGAGTGGCACCCATCTTTAAGATGTCTCGAGTTCTTAGCCTAACTTCATCTACTCCGTCCGATGTCATTGCCATCCAATTTCGCTCCCAATAGTTCATGTAGTCTTTATCACGAGGTACTTCAAGTTTGCCATAGTAATCTGCATGACCTGAGGTAGGGCTCATAAACGGACCTGAGGGAAGAATCCGGTGTCCTGGATATTCACCCGCGTCAATTAACTTTTTAATAGCAAAAGGATTGCCTCCTGGATCCCTGACGGTGGTAAATCCACGCAATAAGGTTTTCTCCGCTCCAGTCATACTTCGGATAGCCACTTCAGGCATATCACCCTGATTTGCAAATAAAACAGCAGCTGGTGTATAGGCATAAGTGGTATGCCAGTGAGCATCAATCAAACCAGGGATTACTGTTCTACCTCCAGCATCGATAACGGTTGCATCATTGCTTGCTGAAAGGTTTTTACCAATCGTCTTTACTAGATTTTTTTCAATTAACACATCCACTCCTTCGAGCAGTTGTTCATTAACACCATCAAAGACATTGGCATTCTTGATTAGAATGATTGGGTCTTTTTGCTGACTAAATACGGCCAAACTGGAGAATACCAGGGCTAAGGTTAAAGTGATTTTTAAAAGTTTCATCTTGATTATGGTTTACTTAATATTTTATTCTAGTGTGTTCTTATAAATTTTTCCATCCTTCATGATTACCATAAAGTTCTTATCAGGGTCAGCGACCAGACTTAAATCTTCCAAAGGATTACCATCTACAATGATCAGATCAGCATATGCTCCTTCTTTTACCACACCTAAAGGACCCTCTTTGTAAGGATGTCTAGGACCGGACAATTCCAACATTCGCGCATTCTCTGAGGTTGCCATTTTCAGTGCTTCATAAGGGGTAAACCAACGTGTTAGCTTTGCAAGTAATTTCCCTTGTTTCGCCGCGTTTTCTGCTCCCATAAACAAATCCGTTCCAAAGGCCATATTCACACCTATTTCTTTAGCCAGTTGGTAAACATTATCAGTTCCTTTTGTAACCTCAGCAAACTTTCTATTGGACTCTGGGTTTGGAAACTTATCTGCATCCTCATCATTCAAAATAGGCTGCGTGCTCAACCACACCTCATTGTCTTTCATCATCTGAAGTGTTTCTCTACCCATCAGCATCCCATGTTCTATACTTTTGACACCAGCTTTTACGGCTATCTGTATCGCATCGTCCGTGAAAATATGTGCGCCAACATAGCTGTTGTAACTTTTTGCAACATCTACAATCGCTTCCATCTCTTCGAGCGAATACTGTCTTACATCGATGGGGTCATAACTGGAAGCAACGCCCCCACCACCGGCAATTTTAATCTGCGTCGCTCCTAGCATAAATGCTTCACGGCTTCGCTTGCGGACTTCAGAAACTCCATCGGCTATTGCAGTCATTCCTACTTCCTCCCAATAGGTCATATTTCCGATTTTATCAGGAATTTGATTAGGCAGGCGATAGTCAAAATGGCCCCCTGTTTGGCTAATCATAGGTCCGGAGGGAAGTATGCGTGGACCCACTACCAATCCTTCATCAATGAGTTTCTTAAGGCTAAAAACGGTCCCTCCCATATCTCTTACAGTCGTAAAACCTCGCATGAGCGTTTTTGGAGAGGCCAAAGTACTTCGAATACCCACTTCAAAGGCATCCCCAGAAAGCACGAATGTCATAGGCAGTTCTGCCAATGCCATGTGCCAATGGACATCAATCAATCCGGGAATTATTGTTTTTCCTCCTGCATCGATAATGGTAGCATCATTTCCTGCGGATAGATTCTTTCCTATAGACTTGACTAAATTACCTTCTATAAGAATATCGACGCCTTCTTGAAGCTGCTCATTTACCCCATCAAATACATTGGCGTTTTTAATAAGTACAATAGATGGTTCTTCTTGACTGAATACTGTCAAACTGAATAGTACCAAAGCCAAGGTAAAAGTGATCTTAATAAATTTCATGATATAATTGGTAATGGTTAATGATAGGGTTAGGTATGATTTTTTTGATAGTTTGAACTAATTTTTTGAGCCTAAGAATTGTTTCAATTTTCCTGAAAAGTTGGCTTTAACACCAAATTAGCAAAATCATATATTCATTTTTTTTTAAAATTTACTCTTAATATAATTATATTTTTAACAATTGATACAGTTTTAATAAAACACTTTTTTGTTTTTTTTAATCTAATAATTCAAAATTCAAACTGTTGTAAAAGATTCTTTGAAATACTATTGAATCAAAAGTATGATGAATAAAAATCCAGTGTTTTACTTATCGTTCTTATTGTTTGACCTATTGTTTCGAATGCTTTTCACCCCATAAAGAATCCATTCTAGGCACTTGATTAACAACGACTATCCATTTAATTCTAATCAGAACAAAAAAATAGATGGTAACGAGCAAATTAATCAGTATGGAATACTTTATGTATAGTCATCATCAGGTTAATGGAGGTTAAGAATTACTATTTGTTAAAATACAAGTACAATTAAATCATTCTTGGATGTTATGTTCCTGACAATTATCATGTTAGACCCTGATTATTTTTCCTTTTGATCGAAAATATAATATGTGAGTTAGATCTATCTGGTAAGTATATACCTGAGTCATCTTCCTACTTTCTTTATAGAACAATTTCGAGGTCATGATCTTCTTTCCGAACTATATTCTAGTTTTCTTAAAGAATCGGCATTTTTTTCAATTAGTTGAAAATACCAAAAGAAAACTTACAGTCCTCTAGAGTCTTTTGGCGATGGAAAGTCCACACGTTCCATATACTCAGGCCTTTAAATCATAATATAAAAGACTGAATATCTAATGGTTTGGAGAGCCATCCAATCTCTAATGGGAATAGAAGTCTCTTCATTACACAAAAAAGATTTAGCTAAATTTATTAGGACTGAATCATTAACTCATTGCAAAGCTTAACTCAATCGCTATCTAAAATTCATCTTTTTATTAAACAAAAAGATTGAAATTGAATACCTTGGAAAAATTGAAAAATACTATAGTAATTAACATTCCCTTTTAGTATTGGATTCGATTGTTTTTGATGTAATCCTTTTTCAAAAACTGTGGGGAAAATATCATCACCCCAATTTCAATACCTGCACCATACTTTCCTTGAAATTGAGAGCTATAAGTAATGGCTGGCACAATAAAATCATTCGGTTCCCATCTCAGACCAACTTTATATTCAGCTGGGGAGTTGGCAGACCCTTCTGTACCATAAACTTCTGCTACAATAGCGGTTTGTGGAATGATTTTGTAAATGGCAAGACGGGATGACCAAGTAAAGCCCCAGGTGACTTCATCTTTGTTTTTAGTATCAAAATCTACGATCGCGCCTGGCATGATATCCCAAGAAAGCATATTCTGAAATAAAGGGATGGTAACAGGAATTGACGTCCAAACATTCTTGTGTAATTCCGTAAACTCTGTTCCCTCGTAATAACCAGGTGATCTCCCAAATCCAAAGAATGCAGCAGCCCCTCCTGTCTTTTCTTTATTTACCCAAAACATATATTTTCCATAAATGGAGGTGGTGAAGTGCTGTACATAATCATCAATCCGATAATCTCGAAATAAATTCGCTTGAAAGAAAAATTCAAAACCTGGTGCCAGACCGAATGAGCTTACAAAATTGGAATTACGCTGCCCTGCAGTAAGAACGAAGGTTCCTGTCCCATGGGGCATACTTAAGTAATTATCGGTATTGAATTGTTGGGCTTTTGTCTGTACCACAAAACCAACTATCAATACTACCAAGATGTAAAGGAATTTGAGCAAAATTGCCCTTTCATATCTTTTTGCTACTTTTTCCATATACTGATTTTCGAAGAAATTTAATTTGAACCATCGTTTAAGAAGGTACCTTTTTGTCCACTGCCAATTTCATAGTATCAGTACATACATGTAAGACCGAATATTAAACAAGGTAATTTTAAAGACCTCAATTTCCATTTATTGTATTCCCTACCCCAAATACCTCAGAAAGTGATTCTTTTAGCTGCTTTGGCTTATCTATTTATTAAATTTAATTTCTATTGGAAAATATAAATATAATATACTCCCCTCCCAAGAAATGTCAAGAACAGGTCTGATTCATTTACCTATTGTTCCAAAAACTTTACTTATTGTTTGTACAATGGATTTCCCTTTATTTTTGAGGAGACACCCCAAAATCTTCAGAGAAGATTCTTTAAAAATAAGAAAGGTTTTCTATTCCCACCTCCAGTGCCACTTGACTGATATATAAATTACAGCCAAAGTACCTATAAGAAATTTTTGTCCTGAAGATTATGGAATTACAGTGGGTATTTTTATAAAAATCCCACCCGCAAGTTCTTTAGAGTAAGCTCAGAAAATCGCAGATGCAGCGGATGAAATCTGTTTGATTTCCAAAGCCACCAGTGGGAATATTGAAGTTAATGAACGGGCAGTGGAATACCCATTGAATTGATTAACTTATTTTAAAAGAAATAAATCCAACCGTTTTAGAAATACTCATTAAGATTAAAATAAATCGCTCCTTTCCCATCTGACCCTATACCATAATCAAGTGTGACATTAGAGCGAGTTGCTTTTTGAAACATGAACCTTAAACCTACTCCAGCACCTCCTTTTATAGTCTGAAATAGTTTCACATCTTGATCCAAAGAGGATGCCGAAGTAGAATTTGCAAAAATAACTCCTCCTAAAAAATCAGGGTTCTTATTCATTAATGGAATTCGAAACCTATATTCCAATTCACTATAAAAAAGGTTTTCTCCTCTAAATCTTCCTTGTGGATATGCTCGACCTGATCTACCTAGCTGATCCCAACCTAAAGCAGGCAAACCCATATATGGTAATTTCCCGAATGGGGTAATATTTGCATATGCCCATAAGGCAATGGTGTTCCTTTCCACTTTTTTAGAAACATTCCAATACTGGCGGTATTCAAACCACCAGGCATGTGTACTTTTATCACTCCCCAACCAACTGGGAAGAAACCGATATTGCGCAAAAGCATATCTCCCTTTAAAAGGGAAATTAACGTTATCCCGAGTATCCAAAACTACATTAAGACTTGGCCCTGTAATGGTATATTTTTCAAGATCAAAATCATGTAGGGTATTGTAGGCAAAATGGTTCGTAATCCTCGGAGGATCAAGCTCCAAGTCAAGCAAATTATCTTGGATTTCTGTGTATCTGTCTACGTGATAACCCAATCCTGCATATAAATCTTTATTTACTTTTCTTAGCGCTACCTGATGAAATCGAATAAGATTAAACTCCATCAACTCCGCTAAATCCACTCCATCTTTGTAATCTCCTAATTCGAAACCATCTTGTTTTTCATTGACTAAAATCTCGGTTTGTTTTCCGGTACCAAGGCCATAAGTTGGTTGAGAAGAATCTAAAAACCTCCAATCCCCTAAAAGAATCCAGTTGTTATGATTAGTATAAATTGTAGTCTTTAGACTCAAAATCAATTGCTTCTTACTGGAATAGGTAGCATTTAAAAAGCCAGAGGAAAGTTTAGTATCCTTGGGGTCACCAATCAAAATATTACTGGAGGCAGCTACTCCATAGATAAAGCCAAAAGCAGGATTATAAGAAAGAGCGGGTAAAGGAATGAAATAAAGTTTATAGGGTTTAACCTCGGCTTTTGTAGAATCCTTTTTGAAAAGTTGTCTTGCTTCAGATCGAATCCCTGTCCCTAAAAAAAGAACTCCAATCACTACCCAAACTAAGCAGGAATATTTTTTAAGATTTATGATTGAAAATATAATTCTTTCAAGATTAGTATTAAATCCAATTTCCCGATTCATGTTGCTCCCTTAAATAGAAGTTCCAAAAACAATATAAAAAGCAAAATCTCCAGCACTTCCCCAAGCAAAATCTACCCCAGAATGTGCTCCAAATATTTTCGCGATTTTATATCTAATTCCAGTACCTCCACTATACGCCCATTCAAAATCCTTGAAATTCTCTAAAGAATTTATTGCTTTTCCTCCTCCCACAAAGCCTAAAACAGACCACCTTCTAAACACTTCATACCTCCATTCTGACTCTACCACCAAGGTATTATCACTTTGAAATCTCATCGCAGGTATTCCTCGAAGCTGTATAAAAGGATAAGCATACAATGGAGCTTCCCCAAGCAAAAATTTACCATCAAACCTCCAAGAAGAATACAATTTGGAAGCAATGGGAAAATAACCTTTGAAATAGGTATTCAAGGAATAAAAAGTCTCATCTGCACCCAACCATTCAGCGTTGTACGTAAAGGATACTCCTGTATCAAAGCCTTTTGTAGGTGTAAAAATGTTATCCCGCTTATCCCAATTGATTTTAGGTTGAATAGTACTAATTGTGGATGTTCCTTTTAGCCTATTTAAAATAAGGTTTAGTAATGGTCTTCCAGGTATGGTGTCCAAGCTTACCTCAGTCCTGAAAAATGTATAGTTCAAACCAGCAAAAAACTTGGAATCACCTAGTCTTACTTTGACTCCTTGATGAGCTACCCAGGAATCTAGGTTCATGGTTATAGGGTTTCTGCTTAAGAACTCATTATTGTTACCAAAGTATTTGATAAAAATATCCGGTTTAGCAACCGCAGTGGTACTAATCACACGATTATCTCCAAACACATGCCGATGAAATGCTCCTGCAAGCCAAGTTTTATTTTGAGTAACAAGACCAGCAACCCCGGTGATATTGGGAGCAACTTTATCTCCACCTTTTCCTTTGTGGGGTTGGAAAAACAATATGGAAGCCCCCCCTCCATAACCAACTGCGGGCTCCGTAATGATGATTGGTATGGGAAAAAACCCTGTGGGTGAGATTAAGAATTCACTCACGTCGAAAGCCCCATCCTCTGGATCCCGAAAACTTATTTTTTTCTTCTCCTTTTTCTTGGGCAAAGTATCTGTCTGGCCAATGGCTTTCAAAGAATACCCTCCCATCACTAAACATACCATCAACCCTACAATAATACTTTTGATCACGACAATTAATTCTAAATTGAATAGTTCATAAAAAGCTAGAAACCTTATAAAGTAAGACCTCTTAGCAAGTTTTTACCTCTGAATCCAAATCGATAGGTAACTCCACCCACTATTTGCTGCCTACTTCCCAAAAATGTGTAAATCGCATTGAATTGAAATCTATGATTCAACTGATAGTTAAAACCTGCAGTCATACTGACTGGATAGTATAAACTTTTTTCAAACTCATAATATATTTTCCCAGCTTCTGAATTATTTAAATAATTGGATAACCCTTGATAGACTCCGCCAAAAACATTTTTTTCAGGATCATCCAATCCTTCATACCAATTATCTAATTTTTCTGCAGCTTCCTTTTTCCCTTCAGGAGTTATACCCACCAATTTTTCCAAATCAGCATTTCCACTACTCAATGGGTTTAGACCCAGGTATTGGGCACCTACTAAAAATACAATGTTTTGTTCCGGGTGTTTGGGAAAACGATGCATGTAACCTACCCTACCATCTAGCACAATGGTATTAGAAGGCTTCTCCAAACTTGGAACAAATGTCCAAGTTTGAACAAAATTTGCCGCCATCACCATCGGACCTATCCCCCCAGCAACCACGGTGCCCCATCCAATAGTAGTTCCTGCATTTTGGGTTGAGAACTTTAAGTCAAAAGGTAAACCAAGTTCTACTTGGGTATCGGATTCAATATGTCCTGCTATTCCAAAAAAATTAATAAAGGGAAGTACATAGAAATCATATCTTGCTATAACCGCATTTACATTCGCTTTAATAGACCTAAATCTAGCTAATCCATCCACATTGGTGAGATTATTAGGATCAAATCCAACATTGAGGTTGTTTAATGTTAGTTGCTGACTTGAATACCCATAAGTGACACTGATTCCATTTGGATAAGGAAGATCAAATCCCATATCCCGAAGTTTTCCTCCCATAATTGGCAAGCGCCAAGGATAATCTGAAGTCTTGATACTATCCCTATAATCTTCATAGGGATCCCCCAAACTCAGATTAGAAATTTGACTGAAGGCAGAGAACCAGACCGTAATGAATATCGCTATTAGTAAAATCTTCTTCATAGGACTACTTATGGCTTAAAATGATCGTTGCTTCTTTAAAGTTATTAGCTACCTGCACCTGTTCCCATAAGCTTTTATACATGATGAGTGAGATGATGGCTGAAACGCGTTCCTCTGTAATAACTTCCTCAAATATTCCACTTTGAACTACCGCATCAATGATTCCTTGGGAAAGGTTTTCTGGATTTAGATCACTGATTGATTGAAATATAGGTAGTAATATGGCAACCATATTATCTTCATTAATGGTATCCTTAATGATATCCAATGACAAAATCCCGCGGGCAATAAACCTTGCTAAGGCCTCCGCATTGATATTAGCAATGAATTCGACTGCCGGCTGTACGAGTACTTGGATTTTTTCTTGGGTTATATTTTCCTTTATAAATCCATTCAGTGCCTCAGCAATTTTAAAAGCGGTCAGCTCGGGGTTAATATTATCTAAAATAGGACTTAGCAAATCAGAAAGCTTTTCAATCAATTCAGGAGAAACCTTATCTGTTAAGTTCACCAGCCAAGTAGCTATGGTAGACCCTACCAATTCAGGATCTAATTCCTGAAGAGAATTTATGGCTCCAATAAAAACCGTATTTAGGTTTTCAGTATTTAAAAACTGTGAAATAATTAACTTCCCTATATCTTCAGCAGCCTTTTCCGCTCCTCCGGCTAATCCAATCACTGGTTTAGCAGCAATAAAGACTGCCTTGATTTGACCTTCTATCTTTTCATAATCGGGAGTTAAATTCAAATCAGGGAATTCCTCATTGATTTTTGTAATTAGTTCTTGCAATGACTCGGTCGCTTCTTTCGCTAAAGCCCCCATTTGTAAAATCGATGTATTTTCAATTTTGGAGGTAAAAGGAAGAAAGAGCTGCTTGAAATTTTCTTCATTAATCCAAACATTTTCTACCACTGAAGTAAGTTCACTGGAAATTTCCGCCACCTGATCATCATCTAACTCGGTAAATTTTTCCCATGCACTAGCCACTAAAATCTTTAAATTCTCTTCATTGAATACATCTAAAAATTTACTTACTATGAGAGTTGAAATACTTTCTGCTATTTCATCTGGGTTGGTGGCCAACTCATTAAGAAAGGGAAAAACCAAATCATAAATATTCTCTCTCGAAAGGGCTTCGTTGATGGCATTAGCGACCTCTGCTGAAATCTTTCCAGCAACTTCGTCTGGATCAATATTGGTGATTTTCTCTAACTCTGCTTTCAATAATTCAGTGAGCTTTCCTTCCCAATCCACAGTCTCCAAGGCTTCAATGATTTTTCCAGCCAATAAATCGGCTGCTTCTTCCGGATCAAACTCATTGATGAACTCCAATTCTCCAGCTAAGGCAGAAACTATCAAATCATTGATCAGTTTTTGGATTTTCTCGTTATTGAAAAGTAAACCCGCAACCAAATCTCCCAATTTATTCGGAGTCCTTTTTGATATGGCATCGATCAACTTATTGTTGATGTCTGAAATCAATGAATTAGCTTCATCTGCCGTAAGACGCAATGAAATTGAGTTTTCCTGTTCATTATATAGGTACCGGTAGTTTAATTTGGCCTTATCATTACTTATTCTGATAGTTCTATCATTAAATACAAAATAAGAAGCAATACTATCTCCTAAAGCATCAATGGGACCACCTGATGTAATCATTTCACCAGAAGATCCGAAAATGACCGTATATTCCCTCATATCGGTGGCATCGAATACCATATCATCTAAATCATATACGCCTGGACCTGCAGTAGACTCTCCTAAACCAAATAAAATAGGGGCTGGAATGTCAGATTCCCGAACTTCTACTTTGAAATCTTCCAGTTGCCAAACATGAGACTGAAGCAATAAATTGGTCTGGTCTACAGATTTGATGATAGGATCTAATGGTTGTTCACATGCCACTAACAACCCGATGATCATTAAACAACTCAATGCTTTTTTCATCTCCATAATAATTTTATAAATCAAATGCCATTGTTATTCTCAATGAATATTGTCTCAGCTTTCATGACAAAAGTGGACTAAAAATGGTTACCGGATTTTACCTATGGTTTTTAATAGTTGACCTATTGTTCTAAAAAAAATCTAATAAACAAAATATCACAATATATTGATTATCAATAATTTAAATTAAACATAAAATCTTTCACTTTCTATTAAAAAAGTTTATTTATTGTTTGTACAATGAATTTCCCTGTATTTTTGAGGAGATACTCCAAAATCTTCAGAGAAGATTCTTGAAAAATAAGAAAGACTTTCTATCCCCACTCCCAATGCCACTTGACTGATATTTAAATCAGAATCACAGAGTAATTCGGAAGCCTTCTCCATTCGAACTTGGCGAATAAAATGAGAGGTAGCCTTATTGGTAAGAGATTTGATTTTATTATGGAGTTGGGTCCGACTCATAAAGGCATGGGAACAAAGCTCCGGCACTCCAAAATCTGAATTATCTATATGAGCAAGGATGATTTCGCGAAGCCTAATAATAAACTCATCTTCTTGCTTTACTTGTTCATCCTGGACAGGAGGAAGTGATTTCAAATTACTGTACCGTTCTTGAAGTCTTCTCCTTAGTGAAAGCAAATTTTGAAGCTGAACCAACAGCTCTCTTTTATCAAAAGGCTTGGCCAAATAGGCATCTGCCCCTTTTTCTAATCCAGTAATCCTAGAATCTATATCTGCTTTGGCGGTTAATAAGACGATAGGAATATGACTGGTTTTAACATCCGATTTTAAAACATTGCATAGGGTAAATCCATTGGCTTTAGGCATCATGACATCACTCAAGATCATGTCCGGCACATGTTCCAAAGCCATATTAATTCCCATTTGACCATCGGATGCAAATTGAATATGAAAATCATCCTCCAAACAACTTGCTAAATACGTTCTTACATCCGGATTATCTTCCACTATCAATAAAGAAGGAAGCTGAGAATTGGTTTTTCTATCGGATATATATTCATAGGAAGCTGCCTCTTCAGCAATCATCCATTCTATGGTCGATTGTTTGGTCTCATCCAACTCAGCTTGTCGTGTAATTGGAAGGGTGATGCTAAAGTTGGTGTGTTGACCTTCGATACTGCTTACATGAATCTTCCCATTTAATATTTTTACTAATTCCCATACCAAGGTCAAACCAATTCCAGTTCCACTTCCCGTTCTACTTTGTTCATCATCTACCTGGTAAAACCGGTCAAAAATATGCTCCAATTTATCTTGAGGAATTCCTATGCCACTGTCTTCCACGTTTATCTCATAATAAGGGGTTTCAACATCCTCGAAGGCCTGAACAGTTACCGAAACGGTTCCATTTTTTGGAGTAAACTTGATGGCATTAGTCAGGAGATTGGACAGGATATGAAGTAATTTTTCAGGATCATGATCCACAACCAAGGTGGGCGAATTGGAATCAAATTCCATTGTGATCTCTTTTTCTTCAGCCAAAGAGTGAAAAGACTCTATCACGTATTGAACATGTTTCAAGACATCTCCTTGAACCATATGAATTTTCTCTGGTCCAGATTCCAATTTCCTCAACCTCAGGATCTGATTGATCAAGTTGAGCAATAAACGAGCATTTCTCCTGATTAATCCTTTTTCCTTTTCATTCTCTTTGATTTGCTCGGCTACTCCCAGAATAACCGTTAATGGAGTCCTGAACTCATGGGAAATATTAGTAAAAAACCGGGACTTGGATTCATCTAATTCCTGCAATTGAACGGTTTGTTGAATAATGGTTTCTTTATCTTTTTGAATTTTTGAAGTCCGCTGTAGAACCTCTATTTCCAAACGATTTCTTTCAGTTTTGATCCTTCTTATATAAATCAAAGCACCAAGGATAAAAGGAATAATAATCAAAGCATAAAACCACCACTGATTGTAAAAATACTCTTTCACCAGAATTGGAATTTCCAGGGGTATAAGGGACTGATTTGACTTAAAATCACTTCCCTTCACTTGGACAATGTAGCTACCCGGTGGAATATTATTAATCGTCATTTGGGAAGAAGATCCAATATTAATCCAGGGAATAGAGGATTCTTGATCATCGAAAGAGCCTTTGGGAAGTAAACGGTACATGTAGGAATCTTCCTTAATGTTCCCATAATCAGATAATGCAAAGTCAAGCATCAAAAACCGTTGGGCAGCCGGAATTATTAATGGTTCATCTAGTTCATAAGAGCCTTGTCGGTACTTGTTCTTTTTTTCTTGTTCATCATAATATTCCAGCCCTGTTAAGTAGATAGAATTGGATTTCTTTAATGCTGTTTTCTGAAGAACTGCCTCAGGATCCAACAAAATCGTTCCCGCATATCCTCCAAAAACCATTGTTCCGTCTGGCAATCTATAACATGACTGTCTGTGAAAATTATTGTGAATTAACCCATCCTCTTGATTTAATTCTAAAAATACCGTTCCTGAAGAATCTAACACTGAAATTCCATTGTAGGTAGAAACCCAACGGTTTCCCTCATCATCAGATAGGATTCCTGCCACGGTATTATTTGCCAATCCTTGTTCTTCTGAAACCTGTTTAATTCTTTTTGTTTTGGGATCAAGAATAAGAATTCCATCCAATGCCGTTCCTAACCATAGTCTTCCTTTTTCATCTGGATGAATTAACAGGACATTTTGATCTTGTAGAGAAGGAACCTGTTGGAAATGGTCCACTTCTTGGCTCTGAAGGTCAATTGACCACAGCCCGTTTTGGGCTCCTACCCACAACAAGGAATCGCCCTGCAACAATAGATGATTAACTTTCGCATGAACACTAAAAGGCTTGCTATCAATTGAAAATGGCCTTTTGGTTTGATTTGTTAGATTAAAAATAAAAAAGTCACCCTTATCACCTCCTTCATTTCCATCATCTTTGAAAATCGCCACCTCCTGATCATTTAAAAAAACAAACTTTTCGAATTGGACATCTATAGGTATGTAATCTGTTTCATTGGTTGAAATGTCATACCATTGTAACCCAACACGTCTTTCCCTATAAAAATCAGCTGACATCCATATTTTTCCATCTTTTTGAATGATGGATGAATTGGGTCTGGCTCTTAAAAAATCCCCTCCTGTCAGTCTACTCCATTTCCATTCTCCATCTATTGAATCATACCGATATACCTGCAATTGGGAATTGAAAACAAGAGTGGAATTATCAATATTGGTTATTTGGCCGCGAATATAACTGGGGTTCCCATGGATTTTAGTTATACTCAAAGGAGATTGAATATCCATAAAGGCAATTCCAACCCTTCTCTGAGAAGAACCTATTTGGTTTTTAAAATCATCACTGAAGAAATTTCCTTCATGTTGGAAATCGTACTCATAGGAAAAACTAAGGTTTTTAATTAAATCACTGTAATCCATCCAAGCCCCTTCAGTATCTATCAAAAAGGCTTGTCGGTTTGTCGTAGGAGTTGGATAGCTATAAGGCTCAGGATATCCTGAGACAATCAATAGATTTCCTTTCTTATCTTTTGAAATAAAAACCCGAAGGACTTTTTCATCGACTTCATCACGCAACATCGCCTGATTCAGGTTGCCATTGGAAGAAAGCTGAAACTGTTTGGTGTCCAAATCAAAAAAACCATTCTCTCTACCGAGAAAAAGCAACAATTGAGTTTGACCATTTGAAATCAGCTTCCACTCAAAGCCACTATCGTTATCAGCCAACACATCCCTTTGAATAGGAGGAATTCCATCAAATTGGGTCCATGGAATAAACTCCATTTGCCTTGTATTTAAGTCGGCTTTAACGAGCCCTTTTTGCTTATGAAAGAACCATGCTTGATCCCCCAAAATAGCCAAGGAATAAGCAAATGTTTTAGGCGGAGTTGGAGATAATTCCTCTTCAAAATTGAGTTCGATGGAACCAATTTCTTCCTGTTGATTTTTATCTAATCGAACTAATTGATACTTGCCCTTTTCAAGTTGACGTTGATCCTCTCCTTCTAATGTCAAAGCCAAGATTCCTCCGTCAGGATTTTCTACTGCATTGAGTAGCCTAGTGCCTTCATCCAAGGGAAAAAAGTATTGTTCCTTTAAGTCAGGATGCCAATAAAAAATCACTTCATTTTGTTGATCTGATCCAAAGAGAAAACCTTCAGAAGTTACACCCAGTACATACCAAATTGGGTTCAGATCACCTTCTTTGATCCAGTCTGGCTTTAACTCATAAAAAAAACTTTGTTCCCCATCAAATTGAAAGAAACTGATTCTTAAATCCCTACTGTCCTCTTGGCAAGGATTTACCCAAAGTCTACCTTTATTATCCAAAAAACTATTTCCTAAGCAATTCACTGCAAGGCCATCGGAAAGGGTAAAATTTTGAATATTTAATATGGAAGGAGAGGGACTGTAATCTCCACTAGCTTGTACGGAAAGCCCAATTGTTGAATTCCCAACAATAAGTAAAATAAAAAAAATACTTTTCAAATAAACCATAGATATTTTCCTGCGCCTTGAACGAAAGCTGAAAGATATTTTGTCTTTAAAGGGTCTATAAAGAGACAAATTACCTTCTAGTATTCCAATTTAAAATTCGAAAATTTTTAATCATTGGAATACCTCTTTTTAGAATCAATTAATTCTTCTATTTACATCATGAATACCCATACTTAGCGTGGAGAACTTGAATTTGAATGGAGAAATTTCAAAGGGGATCACATCAATTCTCTAACTATAATTTAGGTTTTTTGAATAAATAGAAGAAACACAAGCAATTAACCTGACTGGTTTCAAAAAGTTTATGATTTAAGAAATCATACTTCCTGAACAAGTAGTCAGATAGTGGGAAGTTGGATGTGAGATACTAGAAATACGTAGAAATACAGTAGAAATAGAACTCCCTTTTGTCGGTGAAATAGTATCTAAACATATTTCGCCGAAGGCATATCTCAGCTAAGCTGTATTTCAGGAGAGTAGCGACTTATACATAACCTTTACTTGAATTATAAGTTAGTGTAAGTATGTACAAATCAATTAAATACATTTTTTACCTTTTCATAATTTTTCTTTTTAAAGGATGCAGTGAAACTGAAATTAGATCAATGGAAGTTACAGCTACTGCATACAATTCTGTCAAAGAACAAACCTCCAATGATCCCTTTTTTACCGCTTTCGGAGATACTTTAAAGCCTGGAACGAAGGTCATTGCTATTTCAAGAGATCTGCTTGATTCAGGAATTCATCATAACATGGAGGTTACCATAGAAGGATTGGAAGGAAAATATAAAGTCGTGGATCTCATGAATAGTAGGTGGACAAAAAAAATAGACATTTATATGGGCACAGACATCTCTAAAGCAAAAGAATGGGGACAACAAAAGGTCATCATTAGCTGGGTGCCTGAAAAAGAGAATTCAAAATAGAATACAGATAACCTAATCTTATAAATCTGAATTTATACTTCTGTTTTTTTATGCCCCGTAAAGCGCTGTTACCATTGTGGGGCTTTTTAAAACCCAAATCTGATTTTCGAAAATTTAGCTTCCGACAGCCATAACTTTCGAGCCTGCATTGGTAGATCAATAAATTTTAGTCAAATTCAATACCTAATTCAGTTCAGATTCTGGCTGAAATTGAACCCAATTCAATCACCTGTAGAATTCCTCATTGAATGCTGACTATCGAATACCTTCCAGTTATATTTTTCATCATAGCATTGTTTTATAGTTCGGTAGGTTTTGGTGGAGGATCTAGTTATTTGGCAATTTTAAGCCTGTTCTTCACTGAATTCTACGAAATTCGATCCACCGCCTTGATTCTGAATATCTGCGTGGTCAGCATTGGAACGCTCATTTTCATCAAAAATAAAGTCTTTGACTTCAAGCTTTTTTGGCCATTCTTGGTTTCCAGCATACCCCTCGCCTACTTTGGGGCACAGCTCAGATTATCCCAGCAAGTATTTTTTCTGATTTTAGGTTCTTCCCTTATTCTATCAGGAATTGCCATGATGCTTCGTTACATCCAAGCTAAAATGAAATCCCATGAATTCTCATTGGTTAAAAAGCTAAGCCTTGGAGGAAGTGTTGGCTTTCTGGCTGGAGTTTCAGGAATTGGAGGAGGAATTTTCCTCAGTCCTACTTTAAATCTGTTGAATTGGGCTAACCCAAGAACCGTCGCTTCTTTAGCTTCAGTTTTTATCTTGGTCAACTCCATATCCGGTTTAATAGGATTGACCGTAGCAGATACTTTTCAATTAGACTTCCAATTAGCCTGGAAGCTGGTCTTGGCGGTAATTTTGGGCGGCAGTTTAGGTTCCTATTTATCCAATAAGAAATTTAACCTTCGAATTTTAGGAGGACTGACTGCGGTTTTAGTGGTTTACGTAGGACTTAGATTAGTCTTGATGCATGGATTTGGCATCAATATTTGAATCCCTGATATTAAAAATCCAAAGGGCAAAAATTCACCCTTTTCTAAATTGAGTAGGATTCAGATTCGTATGTTTTTTAAAGAAATTGTTGAAATGCGTCACTTCCGTGTAGCCAAGAGCGTACGCTATTTCCGAAACATTCCAAGAGCTATGTGTAAGTAAAATTTTTGCTTCTTGAAGGATTCTATCTGCAATCAGTTGAGAAGTAGATTTCTGGGTCATCTCTTTCAATGATCTATTGAGATGATTCACATGGATATTCAATTGTTCAGCAAATTGACCCGGAGTACGGAGTTGAATCGTGGAATGGGTATCATCAATGGGAAATTGTCTTTCTAAAAGCTCCAAAAACAAAGAAGCTATCCGCAAAGAAGCATTGCCTTTTTTTGTGATCTGAAGTTCTGCTGGTTGAAGTTTCAAGGCGAAATGAACCAACTCTAATATCAAACTTCGAATGCGGTCGAATTTGTATTTATATTCAGATAAAAACTCTTGGTTCATTTGCTCGAAAATAGGTGATACCTCCTCTACTTCTTCATCAGATAATTCAAATACATGCACCCCATTGGGATGAAAGATCTCATACTTTTGAATATTCCCATATCCTGCAAAAAAATGAGGATTAAAGATGCAATAAACTCCTTCTAAATTCACATGATTATTATCCCATTTATAGGGAATCATAGGGTTTGAAAAAGAGAGTGCCTGCTTTTTCACTTCATACACCCGATCCGCATAATGAACCTGGCTTTGTCCTTTAACCAGCATTACTTTATAAAAATCCCTCCTTCTATAGGGTAAGCTTTTTACTTTTCCTTCATAATAGGGTTCTAGGCGAAACATATTGAAATGCCCAAAATCCTTTTTATAATCTTCAGGCAACCAATTGAATTTTCGTTTGTAAAACTCTTCCAAGGATTCTGCTTTTTCCATCTCTAGTTGGGTTATTGTTTTCGGTAATCGTTGGCAAAATTGTAGATCAAACTCAGGTTCCAGACAAAATCGTCTCCGTCAATTGTGGACTTAATTCTCTGGTTAATAGTAGATTGTAACCCTATTGGAAAATCAGTTTTGGTCAGTGTAAATGTGGAAGTACCATATACCCCATCATGTTGATCCACTTTCAAATAATACACTTGAGGAGTCATGGCAAATCTCAACGTTTCACTCAATGGGAAATTACTAAGAGCCCAGGTTACACCTAAAAAATAGGTGTGATCCGGAGGATACGGATTGATACCATTCCCATTTAGAAAATAGATTCCTAAACTTGAACGAGGAGATAATTTATAGGTTGGAGCCAATTCCCAAGTTAGATATCGATTGGCCACCAATACATTCTTTGGTTGTCCATCCACTAGTAACTCTCTTTCCTGAAACAAAAAAGCAGGGTGTGCTCCTACTCTCAGACTAAATTTTGGATTATCCACAATCTTATACCTCCACCAAAAAACAAAAGACCAAGGTTTCCCATTCATCCCAAATCGCATCATAGGATCAAATGAAAACCGATCACCACCTAGGCTCATATCAAACAAAAAGGCTGGCCTGCCCAATGAGAAAAAAGGGATGATGGAAATCCCATTGGTAGTAGCCGTGATCGTTCCATCAAAATGCTTAATAATCGGAGTTTTTTCAGTTTCTGTTTGAGCTTGGATTTGATTGTTTGCTATTAATACTAGCCCAACAAGAAAGATTTGAAGGAAATAATTTTTCATGAGAGGTTGAAGTGGCAATAAATATAGCACATAAAAATTATTATACGCTCACTTCACAAAAGTCAATCTTTTGAGAAAATAAGAAAAGTGATTTTCAAATCAATCCTTACACAAATCAAACAACAATAAGGATTATTCATGAGTGGCAATTCAGGGGACACTTACTGAATTAAAAAATAGAATTAAAGATAAACCACAGTATTTCAATCAATTAAATTGCAATTCTAAAGGGTTTATAAAAATCAAAAATGAAATCACTAAGTAATCAGTAAAAATGAATACAGTTCAAATCGATCCAATAATTGGATCTCCAAGAACTTCTCAACACCCAGCTTCTAAAATCAAATTGTCTTTTTCGAACTCTAAATTATTCATAAAATAAGAATGTAATGGTCAAGTTTCCTGGTTTTAAAAGAGATCCAATGCCCAAAAATACTTTCTAGAAATACATAGAAGTAATTCATAAGGTAGTTGGATTTAGTGGTTCAATAGCCAGGCTAAGCATAGTCAAATCCATGAGAAGAAGAAGTCCTCCACACTTAGCCATCCGTATGCAAAGAATCCACGGGATTGGAAAGTGCTGCTCTCAAGGATTGGAATCCCACAGAGATCAAAGTCAATAACAGCATAAATCCGGTAATTAGAATAAAGATTGACCAATGAATCCCACTATGGAAGGCATAGTTAGAGAGAAAACGATCTGCCAGCCACCAAGCAATTGGAGTCCCAAGCAATAAGCCTACCCCCACCAAATAGCCGAAATCCCGAAACAGCATCAGAACCAGATCAACCACGGAGGCGCCTAATACTTTTCGTACACCGATTTCCTTCGCACGTTGCTCTGCAGAAAATAGGGACAAGCCAAATAAGCCCAGACCTGAGATCAGAACTGCAAGAACGGTAAATGCCATGGATAGCTTCCCAATCACCTGTTCCTGTCTATATTCACGATCAAATACTTCGTTTAGGAACGAAAACTCAAATGGGTAATCTGGATTATACTCTTGGAATATAGTTTCGATCTGATCCAGGGTACTTTGCATGGTTTGATTTTCAGAAAGTCGAATAAAGTAATGATTCCCTACATTCTCAGAATACATAAATACCAAAGGTTGTATTCCAAACTTTAGATTGTCATTATGGAAATCCTCTGTCACCCCTATAATTTCTCCCGGCCCATTCCACATTTCGATTTTGGTGCCTACTGCCTCTTCTAAGTTTAGGCCCATTAATTCAATTGCCTTTCGATTGATTAGGTAATTGGAGCTATCCCCTTTCCCTATAAAATTCCTTCCAGCAATCAATGGAATGGATAAAGTGGGAAGGAATCCTTCATCACATCGAAAGACCTTGAAATTGAGTTGCTCCTGATCAGACTTGCCTGCCCATACCAGATCTGAACTCGTGATAGGCACCGTGAAAATATTATTTCCTCCGAAGGCCACCTGACTCACTCCTGTCAGCTGTTGCAATTCATTCTTGATCGCAGGAAAGGATTTTATCAACCCTTCATTTTGATCAATCGCCATTACATTTTCCCGATCGAAGCCCAAATTCCGCTCACTGATGAATCTGATTTGCTGAAAGAGAATTAAGCTCCCAAAAATTAAAACCACCGAAGTGGCAAACTGAGCTACCACCAAGGCTTTTCTTATACCTGCCCCAGTCAAACCAGCACTGCTATCCCCTTTCAATACTTTGGAGGGGTTAAAACGAGAAAGTAACCAGGCCGGATAAAATCCTGACATCAAACCTGTTAGAAAAGTAATACCAACTATTCCGCCAAGTAAGACCGGGCTTCCTAATTCCAATTCCAAGTTTTTTCCAGTGACCTCATTAAAGAATGGCAGTAAAAGCTGAATTAATATCAATGCAAAAACCGACGCTAAGGAAGCCAGTAAAACAGATTCAAAAATAAACTGTAAAACCAGACTTTGCTTGCTTGCTCCAATGGATTTCCGAACCCCTACCTCTTTACTTCTACTGGTAGATTTAGCAGTCGCTAGGTTCATAAAATTGATACAGGCCATCGCCAGAATCAGGAATGCTACTCCAGCAAAAAGATAAATTTGCTGGATTTTACCACCTACCGATTTCCCTTGCTCAAATTCACTGTATAGTCGTTGTTTATGAAAAGGGAATAAAAAGGGTTCAGTTGTACAGGCCTCACAATTCTCGGAAATCAAAGAAGAAAGCTTCATGTTTGGATTCTTACTTCCCTCTTGCAGCAACACCATGGTTCGACTGCCTCCACTTTGCCAATTTTGCATCCAAGGGTTTTCATCCAATAACAAATCAAATGGCAAGACAAAATCAAATTGAAGAGATGAGTTTCTTGGTACATTCTCATAGACATCCGATACCATCACTTCTAAACCATTAGGAAGCGTTAAGCTCTTTCCCAAAGGGCTTTCTTGCTGAAAAATCCGATTTGCCAAATTTTGGGAGATCGCAATGGCGTATTTCTCATTTAAAGGGTTATTTCCCTTACTTGAAACGATTGGAAAGCTTACTATCTCAAAAAATGTAGGATCAGCGTATATTCCTTTTTCTTGGTATGAGTCCTTGCCTTCCTTTAATAATACCTCAGTCTCAAAACTATATCGAGCGGCATGCTCTATCTCAGGTATATCATCCAATAATTTATCTTTTAATACAGCTGGAGTTGCCCCATAGGTATCTAACCTTCCGTCATTCTGTTGATTATTGATATGAACTGAATAAACCCGATCTCCTTTTTCATGAAAATTATCAAAGGATAGTTCATCGGAAATCCAAAGAAGGATAAAAATACTTGCTGCTATACCTGTCCCCAACCCCACCAAATTGATTAGGGTATGGGTTTTATGTCGGCCTAAATTCCTTAGACTAATTCTGAGAAAACTACGGATCATGATTTATTAATATTCAAAACGAATCATGCACCTAAAGTATAAAACCATGCCAGAGAATTAGGACAATTTTAGCCTAAAACAGCACTTACCTTACTCTACTCGTTCAAAACCGAACAAAATCATCCCATTTTTGGGCAAATAGAACTCAAAGATCTCTAAAGGCATCTTCCCATCACATTCTATTATTCACAATCAATGCTGAATCATCATACCAGAAAAAGTCAAAGCTAGAAAGGAAATTCATGTTATTGCTGCTTCCAAAAATGAGACGGATTCACCATTGTAAAAGCCTTAAAAATTACCGAGCCGGAATCCAATCTAAAGGAATTAATTTTCTTTTATCCCGAAAGGAAGAAATAATAAAAGGCTTCGGTAAAGAAGCTGAAACCTTTTCTGTATTAAATGAGCTTCCTATTTTCCAGCTTCTTAAAAAACTCCTCCCTATAATTTCTGCTGATGGGATAAATATCCTTTCCTATCACTACCTCATTGGCCTGGATTTCATCAATATGTCGCATATTAATAATGAAAGATCGGTGGATCCTGACAAATTCCCCCGGCAAAGCATTGGCAATTCCAGTCAGGGAAACCAGAGACATGACTTTTCTGGTGGGTGTTATAAATTTCACATATTCTCTTTGGGCCTCAATCGCTTGAATTTCAGCATACAGGAATTTTACAATTCGGGTATCCGTCTTGATAAAAAAATAATCGAGCTTATCAGGACTTTCAACTGCCTCCACCTGTACCGACAAATATTCAATAGCTCGATTAACCGCCTTTTTAAAACGCTCAAATGATACGGGTTTCACTAAATAATCGATCACATCTAATTCGTATCCTTTTACAGCGTATTCCTCATAAGCAGTGATAAAAATAGTCAAAGGTTTATCGGAAAGTTCGTTCAATAAATCCATCCCTGTCATCAAGGGCATCCGGATATCAAGCAAAAGAATGTCAACAGAATTTTCTTTTAAAAATCTTAAAGCCTCTTCCCCATTTTTGAAGGTTCCAGCCATTTCCAAATCAGGGATTTTTGACACATAGTCCGAAAGAAGTTTTCTAGCCGGTGGTTCGTCGTCCACAATAAGAATCTTGTATTTCATGACAAGTCAATGGTTAATTCCACATTAAATGAGGTAGGACTCTGCTCGAGTTTCAATTGATGTTTTCCTGGATAGATCAGATTCAACCTCTTTTTTACATTGCTCAGTCCCACACCGCTTTCTTCCTCAGCAGTCTTACGGGCATCGATCACGTCATTTTTTATTGTGAAAAACAATTGATTGGCTGCATCTACATGCAAATTGATTTCGATTGTACCATCGATTGTATTCCCATGCTTAAAGGCATTTTCCAAAAAAACCAAAAAGATCAAATGGGCAATCTGATGGTTGTCACTTACTCCCTTATGTTTGAAAATAATGTTTGGCTTTTCGTCTAGTTTTAGACGCCAGAGTTCGATGAAGTTTTCCATAAAACTTATCTCTTTTGATAATGAGACAAATTTCCCTTGGCCTTCATACAACATATGTCGCATCATTTCTGACAATTTCAGGATCGCAGAAGCCGTATTTTGGTCCTTGAAATAGGCCATGGAATAAACATTATTCAAGGTGTTGAATAAAAAGTGAGGGCTTAGCTGAAGTTTCAGAAATTTTAATTCTGTCGCCAACTGACTGTTACGCAGTTCAATTTCATTTCGCTGAGCTTTGATCAGATTGGCAAAAAACCATACGACAGTGGTAATCAAATAAAAACCTAGCGCAGGAACTGACCTGATAAAATAAGTATAAGTAACTGATCTATGTGTCATTCCAAGAAGGTTGACCCTAAGCAAGACAATTATTATCACCATCCCAATAGATGCCAAAATGTAAGCAGAATACCTCCCTTTTCTGTAAAGTTTAGGAAGCAAAAGGTAGTAGTTTAGGTAGGCTATCGAAGAAGAGGTCAATACATCTGAAACAACTGCTTGCCAAACCTCAGAGGAAGATTCTATCCAATTACTTAAAGAAGCAAATAAAATAGCTCCATAACAAAGCCAGAAAAGGACATGTAGTGCATAAAATACAGGTCGCGAAATGACATTATTCTTCATATTCGAAAGTTACTATTTAATCTCACTCCAAATTCAAGTGTTCATCGAGCGAAAGACTTTGATCTACAGACAGCATTTTTTTTTCAATAAGTGGTTTGATAAGACTGTACTAACCGAGGAAATAAATTTTTTTTCATTCGTAGATCAAATCTGTAATCCGGGTGAGAAAATCCTGCTTTCTATTGATTTCATCCAAATCCTAGGCTTTTTTTTTCGTCAATTAGTAGAGAGAAATTGGGTCAACAAGAACTATTTTCAATTTTAAAAACAATTAAATTAAGTAATTATAAATCAATCAAAAATCAAAAATACACCCATGAAAAAGGTATTAATCTTATTAATAATCACACTCATCAGTACTCCTTGGCTCTACGCACAATCGCCTGTTGAGCAGGAAATCAAAAAACTATCTATGGATAAGTGGCAGTGGATGGCTGACAAGGATGTAGCAAAACTGGAAAATCTATTCGATGACAAAGCTAAGTTTGTACATATGAGTGGATCGTGGAAAAAGGAAAGAGAGCTGGAAATTATTGAAACAGGCAGCATCTGGTATAAAAATGCTGAAGTCCACGATACAGCTATTGAGGTTTCAGGAAACACGGCCGTAGTTTGGAACCGAATCACTTTAACTGCTTTCGTAAGAGGAAATGATGTGGAAAATGAATTTACTGTCACCGAAGTCTATCAAAAGCAAGGAGATGATTGGAAAATGCTGGTTTTCACATTTAGTAGTGTAAGGGATACACACGAGATAGAACATTAATACAAAAACCAAATATCCATGCAAAAGACAATTCTAGGAATCTTTCTTCTTTTTTTAACAGCTCAATTCACATTTGCACAAGATGTGCAACAAAAAAAAGAAATAATCGAATTATCCAAAACCAAATGGCTCTGGATGGAAAATAAGGAAGCTGATAAACTCGCTGAGTTATTTGATGACAAATCTGTGTTCGTTCATATGGGGGGTTCTTGGGGAAAAGAGCGAGAAGTCAATATTATCAGAAGCGGTGGCATTTGGTATAAGAAAGCTGATATCCATGAGGTTTCAGTAGAAATCATTGATAACACCGCCATTTTATTGAACCGGATTACTTTGTTGGCTGAGGTAGGTGGTAATGAAGTGACTAATCCTTTTGAAGTCACCGAAGTTTACATTAAAAAAGCCGATGGTTGGAAATTAGGCTCACTTTCTTTTACCAAATTGATGGGGCCTGCTGATAGATAACTATTCTTTGGGTAGTTATTGCGAAGAAAAATAAAGTTTCATGAAATATTTTCTCCTGTCTGTTTTCTTATTCGGTTCACTTAGCTGCACTGGTCATACTAAGTCAGAAAAGAATCTAAATACCGAGGAAATAGCTTCGGAAAAAATCCTAATCGTCTATCTCACAAGAACCAAAAATACCAAGGCTGTCGCAGAGATGATTCATGAACAAGTTGGCGGTGATTTAGTGGAGCTGGAATTAATCAATCTATACCCTGAAAATTATCAAGCCATTGTATCACAAGTTGCCCGGGAAAATGAAACAGGTTTTTTACCGCCTTTGAAAACCAAAATCGAAGATTTGTCTTCCTATGATATTGTTTTTGTAGGCTTTCCTACCTGGGGAATGAAACTCCCTCCTCCTATGAAAAGCTTCCTTTCCAAAAATGATCTAAGCGGGAAAACAGTCATTCCCTTCAATACAAACGCAGGATATGGGGTTGGAAGCAGCTTTGAAAAAGTGAAGGAACTTTGTCCCAAAAGTAACATTTTGGAAGGATTCTCAACGAAAGGCGGCATTGAAAGAGATGGAGTCCTCTTTGTAATGGAAGGGGAAAAAGAAATTGAAGTTCGAAAAGAAGTAATCAAATGGCTGGAGAAAATTGGGCTAGAAATCCTTGAAAGATAAATGGAGAAAAAGACGATATGGTTTAATCAAGAAAACCCCATCTTTTGAATTCTTGGCTTCAAGTAAAAGGTGTTCCTTCCGAATTGTTCATAGTACCCAATGCACCGCACTACGGACCTATGTTTGAAGAAGAAAAAATCAGAGAAAACGTTATGGGTTTCTTAAAGAGAGAATTGGATTAACCTGAAATAGAAAACAATTTAGGAAAAAGGACTATTTGATTCTTATAAGGCAGCTCTAACAAAACTTTATTAATTTGTAAAACCTATAATATCAACTCTTTATTCTATGCAAACCCTATCCTCAAAACTCAGCAGAAGATCATTCTTAAAGTCATCAGCCCTAGCTGGAGGCGGATTGATGCTCAGCTTTAGCTGGTTGGCTGGTTGTAAATCCAGTCCCGAGGAATTGATGACTTTGCCGAAGGAATGGTTTAGAATGAATGGCTATATCCGGATTGGAGATAATGGATTAATCACCATTATGTCACCCAATCCGGAAGGAGGACAGAACATCAAGACTTCCATGCCGATGATCGTGGCGGAAGAACTGGATGCAGACTGGTCCAAGGTGATCGTTGAACAAGCTCCATTGGACACAGAAAATTTTACCAGACAGTTCATTGGTGGGAGCCAAGCAATAAGGGTGGGTTGGACTCCTCTCAGAACAGCTGGAGCCACAGTAAGAGCTCTTTTAGTACAAGCAGCTGCCCAAAGTTGGGATGTCCCAACTTCACAAATCAAAACAGAAAATGGTTTTTTAATTCACGAAGCAAGTAATAAAAAAGCGCATTATGGCGAAGTGGCCTCTTTGGCTGCTACCCTTCCTATCCCTGAGGAAGTTCCTCTAAAAAGCACAGCTGAATTTAAGCTGATAGGCACTTCCAAGAAGAATGTAGATGTTCCCAAAATCATCACCGGAAAACCACTTTTTGGAATCGACTACAAAAAGGAAGGAATGAAGATCGCCATGATTATCCATCCTCCGGCATTTGGAATGAAATTGAAATCCTTTGACGCGAGTCAGGCCAAACAAATGCCTGGAATTGTGGATGTTTTTCAAGTTAAATCTCTTCAGGATGATTATAAAAGGACATTTTTTGATACCGTTCAATTCACGGATTTAGTGGCTATTGTAGGAAATAGCACCTGGGAAGTGATGAATGCCAAAAAAGTCGTGGAGATAGCATACGAACCGGTGGAATCCTATGAAGAAAAGCGGGATATGTTTGGAAGAGAAGGAAGCAGGCTCGTTCCAGGTGGTCTTGAAAGCAATGACTCACAGGAGCAAAAAATGCTAGAAGCCTCCAAAAATGCCAGCGTTCAAAGGAAAGATGGAGATCCAGAAGCAGCTTTTGCTCGAGCCTCTCAGATCATCGAACGCACATACACCGCTCCTTTTCTGGTTCATAATTGCATGGAGCCCATGAACTTCTTTGCCCATGTAACTGGTGACAAAGTCCTTTGTGCGGGGCCACTTCAAAAGCCTGAACTGACTGAACAGGCACTATCTATTCGATTGGGAATCCCTGTGGAAAACATTGAAATAGAAATGACGCGCTTGGGAGGTGGTTATGGAAGAAGGTCTTATGCCCACTGGTTGATTGAAGCTGCCGTTATATCGCAGAAGGTAAATGCTCCTATTAAGCTAATTTACACCAGAGAAGATGATATGACTGCAGGGATTTACCGCTCCCGTTACCAAATTACTTACCGTGCTGCCTTGGATGAAAACAACGAGTTGATCGGCTTCCATATCAATGGAGGTGGCCTCCCTGAAAATCCCTTACACCCTAATCGTTTTCCAGCGGGGGCAGTAGAGAACTACCTGGTAGAAGGATGGGAAGTTCCTTCCAATGTCACGACCGGTTCATTTCGTGCCCCAAGATCCAACTTCAATGCCTCGGCAGAACAATCGTTCCTGGATGAAGTCGCAGAAGCAGCAGGTAAAGACCCCCTGGAATTCAGAATTGAGCTGTTGAAAAAAGCCAAGGCCAATCCAGTGGGAGAAAACAATGATTACGACCCGGATCGGTATATGGGAGTTTTGGAATTAGTCAAAAACAAGTCCGATTGGGGAAAGCAAGAAAATGGCATTTCCAGGGGCGTATCGGCTTATTTCTGCCATAATAGTTATGCGGCCCAAGTCATGGATTTAAAAATCGAGAATGGTCAAGTCGCCATTCAAAAAGTAATTACCGCTGTGGATTGTGGAATTGTGGTTAACCCGGATGCCGCCAAAAACCTTTGCGAAGGGGCGGTAATTGATGGAATTGGAACAGCCATGTTTGGGGAGCAAACCTTTGAAAAAGGTGTTCCCAAAAACAAAAACTTTGATACCTATCGAATGATACGGATGAAGGAAGCACCAAAAGCCATAGAAACCTATTTTGTGGAAAACCATGTTGATCCTACCGGATTAGGTGAGCCTGCCTACCCTCCTGTCTTTGCAGCCTTGGCCAATTCATTGTATCAGGCCACAGGTAATCGAATGTATCATCAGCCCTTTTCAAGGCATATTTCCGTTTAATCAAGGTGCTTAAGTAATACAAAACCCTTAAATTCATTTATTTACAAAGGTTTTCATTTGATTTTCGTAAGAAATCAAGGCTGAAACAAGTTAATTTTAAACAAAAACTTACATCACTATGGCCATATTTAATTTAACTGTTAACGGGAACTCCAAACAAGTAGATGTGGATCCAAACACTCCTATGCTTTGGGTTCTAAGAGACCACCTAGACCTAGTAGGAACCAAATTCGGTTGTGGAATTGCCCAATGTGGTGCCTGTACCATTCACATGGACGGTACGGCAGTCCGTTCTTGCCAACTCCCGGTTTCAGCGGCTGAAGGCGCAAAGATTACCACCATTGAAGGAATATCAGAAAAAGGTGATCATCCGGTTCAAAAAGCATGGTTGGAGCATGATGTCCCACAATGCGGCTATTGTCAGGCTGGACAGATAATGACTGCGGTGGCTTTATTAAAAGATAATCCAAGTCCAAGTGATGAGGATATTGATAATGCTATGAATGGAAACATTTGTCGTTGCGGCACCTATACTCGAATCAAAGCAGCGATTAAAACAGCTTCCCAAAACGTTTAAACCAGCAGATTATGACATTGATAGATAAGAAAATAAATAGAAGATCCTTTTTAAAAGTCTCTACCCTTGCTGGGGGTGGTATGATGTTAAGTTTCAGTTGGCTGGCAGGCTGTAAGCCTACTCCAGAAGAAGTGATGACCATGCCGGAAGAATGGTTTGAAATTAATAGTTATATCAAAATTGGAGACAATGGAGTGGTGACGCTTTTCAACCCAAATCCAGAATTCGGATCCAATGTAAAAACTTCCCTTCCTATGCTTTTAGCTGAAGAATTGGATGTGGATTGGAAAAATGTACTCGTTGAACAAGCTGATTTTTATCCAGAACGATTCGATCGTCAGTTTACCGGAGGAAGCCAAGGGGTTCGATCTGCATGGACACCTTTGCGAACTGCTGGTGCCACTGCCAGACAATTAATTGTCAATGCCGCAGCTCAGACTTGGAATGTACCTGCAACTGAAATCACCACGAGTGCCGGAATAGTTGCCCATAAAGCTTCTGGAAAAAAGGCTGGATATGGTGAAATGGCTTCTTTAGCTGGAACATTGGAAGCACCAGATCCAGAGACAGTTAAACTAAAGGAGATTTCGGACTTTCAGATCATTGGGAAATCCAAAAAGAATGTGGATGGAACCAAGATAGTCACTGGAAAACCCATGTTTGCCATTGACCATAAGGTAGAAGGAATGAAGTACGCGGCCATCGTACATCCTCCGGCTTTTGGGATGCAATTGAAATCATTTGATAAGAGCTCAGTGACTTCTATGCCAGGAATTCAGGACGCATTTGAAGTGAATATCTTTAAAGATGACTACGCCAGGAACTTCTTTGACACCACTACTTTCCCTACTATCATTGCGATTGTGGGAAATTCCACTTGGGAAGTATTACAGGCAAAGAAAAACTTGAAGGCAGAATGGGAAAAAGCTCCCAAATCTGAGTTCACAGCTGCTGGATTTAGAGGAAACACCACACAGGTAACCGTTCCTGCAGGGCTTGAAAATTCCGATACTCATAAAGCGAAAATGGCGGAGTATATCCAGAAACCTGGCAATGTATTACGAAAAGATGGAGACCCTGAAGGGGCGTTTAAAAAAGCTGCAAAAGTAATGGAGCGCACCTATACGGCTCCTTTCTTGGCACATAATACCATGGAACCTATGAACTGCTTTGCCGATGTAAAAGGAGACAAAGCCGTGATTTATGGCCCAACGCAAGCTCCTGAATTAATTAGACAGACGATTGCCAGTAGCTTAGGAATGCCTCAGGAAAATGTTCAGATCAACCTAGCCAGGATGGGGGGTGGATTCGGAAGGAGAGCGTATAGCCATCATATGACAGAGGCAGCTTTGATTTCTCAGAAAATCCAAGCTCCTGTGAAAATGGTGTATACCCGAGAAGATGATATGTCTGCTGGGGTGTACAGACCTACCTATTCAGCCACTTACAGAGCCGCATTGGATGAAAATAACAATTTATTGGCTCTGCATGTGAAGGCTGGAGGAATTCCAGAATCCCCAATCCACGCAAATCGATTCCCTGCTGGAGCATTGGATAATTACCTAGCGGAAGGATGGCAGATTGAATCCAATATCACCATTGGGGCATTCCGTGCACCTAGATCCAACTTTATTGCTGGAGCGGAACAAAGTTTCTTGGATGAGTTGGCTGAAGAAATGGGTAAAGATCCAATCGAATTCAGATTGGAACTACTGAAAAGAGCAGAGACAGATCCTGTAGGAGAAGACAATGATTATGATCCTAAGCGTTATGCAGGAGTATTGGAGTTAGTAAGAGAAAAATCAAACTGGTCCAATGTACCCAATGGTATATCAAGAGGTGTTTCCGCCTATTTCTGCCACAACTCCTATGTTGCTGAGGTAGTGGACATTAGCATTAAAGACAATCAACCTGTAGTAGAAAATGTCTATGCAGCAGTGGATTGTGGTATTGTGGTCAATCCAGACGCTGCAGCGAATATGGGTGAAGGAGCCATTGTAGACGGAATTGGAAATGCATTCTTTGGAGAAATGGCATTTGAAAATGGCGCCCCTACCAAAACCAACTTTGACAACTATCGGATGATCCGACATAAGGAAGCTCCTAAAAAGATCGAAGTACATTTTGTAGAGAGTAATGAAGCTCCTACTGGTTTGGGAGAACCGCTCTTCCCTCCTGTCTTCGCTGCTTTAGGAAACTCCTTGTACAAAGCCACAGGTAAGCGACTCTACGAGCAACCTTTCCAACCCAAATTAATGGAAATGGAGAATCTCAGGATGTAATTGACAACTTTTCTGTAGACGGCAGGTTGCGGTGGTCAGGGATTAGTCCCAGTAGGCAGCCATCCTTTAGAAAGTAGGTCACAACCCTAAAAATTTCATGTACCAGAAGGCGGTTTGAGTATGAAACCCAAACCGTCTTTCTCTAAAGACCTGTCTTCAGTGCATTCACCTTCCTTTAAATATACCTAGGCAATTTGTCGTTCTAACCAATTTAAAATCGCCTGATTAGTTTCTTCTGGAAGTTCCTGCTGTATGCAATGCCCGCAATCTAAACTTACAATATCCAATTTAGGAGCAAAATCATGTAAGTTAGGAGACTTCGGGATTAGATCCCGATCTCCATAAATCATCAAAGTGGGTTGATTAATTCTTGGCTTAATATCGGCCATCAAATGCCAATTACGGTCAAGGTTTCTATACCAGTTGATACTGCCTGTAAACCCAGAAGATTTAAAGGAGGAGATAAAAACAGACAGTTCTTCTTCATTCATTAGAGGCTCGCCAAGAGACATTGATGCCTGTGCCAAATTAATCATACTCATTCCTGGCTCTGGTATTGAAAAGGGTACATTTTTCCGAAATATATTACGAAGGAATTGGGTAGTGTTTTCTTCTAGGATGGCATCCGCTACACCAGGTTGTTTGTTAAAGTGAACAAAGTAAAAATCGGAGCCAAATAGCTCTTCCATAAATTCAATCCAAGGCTTTTCCCCCCGCTCTTGATAAGGCAAAGCCAAGTTTATGATTTTACTTACTCTCTGTGGATGCAACAAGGCAAGGTTCCAAACGACATTTGCTCCCCAGTCATGCCCCATAAAAGTCGCCTCTTTGTATCCATAATAATCGAGTAGTGAAACCAGATCCCCTGTTAAGTACTCTATGTCATATTTTGCTACTTCAGCCGGGCGAGATGATTTTCCATAACCACGCTGATTCGGGGCAATGACATGGTATCCCGCTTCCACAAGCACTGGAATTTGATAACGCCAGGAAAAAGCATGTTCTGGAAAACCATGACAGAGAAGGATCGGGTTACCTACATTTTGTGATCCTGCTTCAAATACTTCAAGTACTACCCCGTTCACTGAAATCACGGAAGGGCTTGGAAATTCAATCGGATAATCTCCTGAATAAGTTAGGTTTGTCATTTTTAAATTTGATAGTAGAAAGCAAACTTAAAGTGAGCCTGTGACAACCCTTTGTCAGGAGTCATCAAGAATTGAGGAAAATCTTCAAACTATTTTTAGGGCCATTCCACCTATTGATTTGATTCACTTTGACAATCGGCACCTTAAATTTCGAATCACTAGGCATTTCCATTTTATGCTTTCTATGAATTCAAAAGATGAATTAAATCAGCAGGACAAACAACTCCCTTCTTTCAATCAATTTAACTGAATCTCGTCTCTGCTTTTTACTCCAACTATCATTTCCGTCACAGAATAAACTCCTCTCGTCACAAAAATTTTAGTAAGAATTCAATACTCGGTAATCTTGAGAAAAGCCTATTACGGTAGCAAAAAAGAAATAGGCAACATTCTAAAACTCCCCTTCGATGGATTATAAATACCCATTCCTCCTATTTTTATTCTTATTTACTAAGCCTATTCCTCTATGGGCTCAGGTACTGACCAAAAAGGAAATTATTCAAGACCTAAATTTCTTAGACCATTTTCTACAACAGCGTTCTTCTTATCAAGGTCTAAATGGATATCATTACCAGGATGATTTTAAATATTACCTAGATCAACTTGACGAGAAGGATACACCAATAAGGGATTTTGGCTTATTTCTGTCTAAAACTATTGGGAAAATTGGCGATAGGCATGCCAACGTTAGAGAATTTGATTTACCTGAAACGCTATACCTTCCTTTCACTTTTGCCCCTTTCGAAAAGAAAGTATTGGTACTCAAGCATCAGAAACCCCATAAAATCTTTGCGTTTTGGGATGCTGAATACCCCTATCTTAAATCCATAAACCATATTCCTATTAAGGCAATTTTGCCTGAAGTCCTTCCTGAAGAAATCCATGCCCCTACAAATTCATATGCCTTAAGGGCATTAAGAGATTTAAGGGATATTGAAACCGTATTCTATAAATTGGGTAAGGAATTACCAAATCCCTTACCTATCACACTCAGTTCACAGCAGGGCCATTTAAAAGAAATAGAAGTAGAACTGGTAGATGAGGAACAGAAAGCCTATCTCTGGGATGAACGATTTAAAGATCTAAATTTCTTTTTGGAAGAGCAGGATTTCAATGATCCTAAAATCATTGAAAATTTCTTTGAAATAGAGGATAATATCAGTTACATACAACTTGTGCAAATGTTGAATAAATACTCTAGTCCTACTTATTTTGAGTATTTGAACAAATTTATGAATGAGGCACATCAAAGTGATGCACTAATTATAGATGTCAGGGATAATGGAGGAGGAACACGAGATTTAATACAAGAATTAGCCGGATTCCTAATTCATCCTGATTCAATTTATGTAGTAAACATTGCCAGACAAAGAGGAGAGTTGCCCTTGAAAAGGGAATTAAAAAAGGATTTGCACAACCGATATTTATACTCAAAAGATGAATTGGATAGCAGGGAACAAGTTGCCGTAGATGCATTTATGGAAACATTCCATCCGGTTTATGAATTGGATAAAGATAAATTCAGTGAGTACCATTTTCATCTTCTGAATGGGGAGAAATTGGGAAGGCAGAAAAAACAGTTTGACAAACCCATTTACATTCTTGCCAATGAAAGGACTTTCAGTGCGGCATCAATTCTTGTTTCTACTTTTAAGAGTTTGCCGAATATTAAAATAGTTGGAGTCACTACGGATGGATCCAGTGGAAACAGCCATAAAGTTGAACTACCCCACTCAGGCCTTAGCGTTAAAACCAGCACCATGGTTTCATTTCAAAAAGATGGTAAACTATTGGATGGAGTGGGCACCTCACCTGATATTGAGCTAACAAGAAGTTTAGATCAAATATTCTTCCAGGAGGATTACCAATTGCAACAACTCAAAGCTATAATCCAAGAGAAGCATTCTACGTTTTCCAAAGATTTATACCATGGTGAGCATTGTATTTCAGGTTATTAATTGAAAATCTTTGTTCAAGGGGATTTAAAATGCCCTAGTTTATGTATGGAACAGTAAAGTACTTTGGAGAATAGGCCAAGTTCAATTGAGTAGGTAACAGAAATTAAGATACCCTTAAACATTGTTTCTTATATGAAACCTACTGACTTCGGTTTCCAGCTTGTACCCTTGGGGAATATATAACTCAATCCATAAACGTTAAAATCCGTGCAAAATACTAAAGACAAATTCTACCTGTTTGTAATTTTATGAAGTAGCTTCATTGATGAAAATTCAGCAAAAACCCCAATTCTTGTAATAGGTTTACAGGCGGTTTAAGATCCTTTTCTAATCAAAAACTTATTCAAAAAATCCTGATCAAATCCCTGTACAACTTCTTCTATTTCCCCCTTCCGGTTGATCAGATAAAAGGTTGGATATCCATTGACCCCAAAAGCTTGTCCTACTTCCCCTGCATTGGCAATCAATGGAAATGAAGGGTTAAAATTATTCATATAGCGAGACACCTGATCTTTAGTGTCTTCCGGATAAAAGCTGATCAAATTCATTTGCTCTGAAAATTGAATATTTTCCTCTGTAAGGAATTCCATCGCCAATTTACAATAGCCACAATTGATAGCTGAAAACATCACCAATACTTGCTGGTCAGCAAAATCCCCCGTTTCCACCCATTCATTTTTTAAATCAAACCCTTCAAAATCAGGAGCTTTTTCTCCTTTTTTCAACATCATCAAATCTTGGGTTGATCTCCCATAAGGAACTGAAATGAAGTTGGAAGGAATCGAATATTGAGATTTTGAATTGGAGGTGCCAAAGCGATATTGATCATACTCGTAAACTACCCTTTGAGATAATTCTCCCTTATAATAATTATTTCTTTCAAACCGCTCTGGCAATTTGGATTCACTATGAATGTAGATCCTAAACACCGTGTATACGCTATTTTCATTGATTACAGTATCCAAATCCACCCGTTTATACATCGTATAATTACTCTCATTTAGACTCGTATCACCTGAATAATACCAGTCTTCTAAATTCACCAGGGTTAATGGAGAATATTGAATAAATCGATTGTTTAGGATGTTAAGATCTCTTTCACTGGTCTTATCGGAAGGAAAGATTGTCACTTCCCTTTTTTGATGGTTGACCATTTTGAATTCTCCATGTTCATAAAGTACATCTCTTCCACCACCCTTTATTAAAAAGTCATACCCAATAATGGATTGAGGGTTTCTGCTGATATCCTTGCTTACCTTTAAGGTGTCCACTAACCCCATAGGATTCGGGTAATAAACCGTTTGGCTGAAACTCAAATTTTCAATTTCATTCATTTTCCTTCTTGATTCCTCAAAATCCTGCATGGGGTCTTGCTTGCAGGCAATAAAAAATGAACATAGAACCACAGAAATCACCCAATTGATTGTATTCTTACCTGTCATAAAAGAGCTATTTGAACTACTAATAAATTCTAGATTATTTACAGCCATTAGTCGGAAAGAATAATTTTTATATGACAAGGACACTTAAATTGAGTCAGCAGATTGAAGAATTCATCCAAAATTCCTGTTAGCTATAGGATGCTGCTATTGATTCCATTAAGAAAAAACATTCCCGATTTTAGGAAGATGCTTTTTGTAAATCTTTATGGAGGCAATCCAAGTGAAAAGAAATACGATTCAATAGGAAGTGATCAGTCCTTTGAACAAATGAATTGATAACATAAAGTTGAAAAAGACTTTACTTATCTCACTATTAAATAGTGGATCTTGGGAGATAATCTAAAAACCATGAAATCTTATTCTACCCTGTTCTTATTTACATTTTGCATTTTCCTAAACTACCAGATTTCCGCTCAAAAACTGAATGAAATTCAGGTGATAGGAAGCCATAATAGCTATAAAAGCAAAATGGCTCCAGAATTATTGGAATACCTATCTAAAGTAAACCCGGCTGCTTCAAATAGCTTGGCCTATGCTCATATTCCATTAGAATCCCAATTGGATATGGGATTAAGAAACCTGGAATTGGATGTATTTCATGATCCACAAGGAGGAAGGTATTCCAACCCCAAAGGATTGGAAATCATCAAAGCTGCAGGTGGGAAAATTCCTGATTACGATCCCACGCATGCCCTGGCAAAACCAGGCCTTAAGCTTTTCCATGTACAGGATTTAGATTTCCAATCTCACTATTTATTGTTTGCGGATGCTTTGAAAGCATTAAAAAACTGGAGTGAGCAACATCCGAATCACACCCCTATATTTATTTTGATCAATGCCAAAGATGGAAATATCCCTGGAACGCAGGAAGTCCTACCATTTTCCTCCTCGGCCTTGGATAGCATCGATCTAGAAATCAGGACTCACTTGGGTATGGACCATCTTATTACTCCAGATATGGTAAAGGGAGAATTCCCAAATCTGGAAACTGCTGTGCTAGCAGGAAATTGGCCAGAATTGGAAGATGTCAGAGGAAAATTTCTTTTTGTCTTAGATGAAAATGAAGAAAAAATTGACCGTTACTTACTTGCCAAACCTGACTTGAAAGATGCAGTCCTATTTGTCAATAAAAAAGAAGGAAATCCCACTGCCGGATTTAGGATCATCAACAATGCGAAAAAAGATGAAGCATACATTCGAGCCCTTGTCGAAAAAGGGTACCTCATCCGAACTCGCGCAGATTCTGATACCAAAGAGGCAAGGTCAGAGGATTACTCCACCTTTGAAAAAGCGAAGGCATCAGGGGCTCAGGTAATCTCCACAGATTATTACATGCCTTCCACCTTCTTCAAATCCAATTATAAAGTTATTTTCGAATCCAACGAATATGAAAGACCAAACCCAGTTTTGGTCAAGAACCCGAAATACAGTTTTATATTTTGAATAAATACCCACTCATACCTACCATTCTCGGAGCTGCATTTACCTTAGCCTGCTCCACTCAATTATCACTTGGCCAAACTGGAGATCAAACCATTGCGTTCCTCTCTGATGTGCATCTTCAAGATGTTTATGCAGACCTTCATTCCAAAGAGTTTAAGGGCGTTTTAAATCCAAGAAATGGAAAGTTTGCCACGATACGCACGATGAAGAGTCAGTTGAATTCTACCCGGCTTTTCAATGAAAACTACTTCGCATTCATTCAGGCACTGGAAGATCTAAAGCAGAAAGGAATTCGGTGGGTAGTCCTCCCTGGTGACTTTACAGATGACGGGCAACCTATGAATGTGATGGCCTTGAAATCAATTCTTGACCAATATTCAAGAGACAATGGAATGCGTTTTTTCTTGACAACAGGAAACCATGATCCTGTTAAACCATTTGGAGGAATAGCAGGAAAAAGGGATTTTTTGGGAGTGAATGGTGCGGAACAAGCCATTGCGGGTTCGACGGATTTTTTTCAATCAACTACAGTGGCAAAATCCGATCAGATCAATTATTGGGGATATCCTGAAATCACACAGGCACTTGCTGATTTTGGTTTCTTCCCTCATCCAGACGACCTTTTTTGGGCACACCCCTTTGAGGAATTAGACTATGATCATTATGAATTTGAAAAGACGAAAACCAATTCAACATTAGAGAATAGAATGTACTCAATAGATGGTAGTGAAGGTTTATTACCTGATGCCAGCTATGTGGTAGAACCCACGGAAGGAATTTGGCTACTGGCATTAGATGGAAATGTTTACACTTCATCAGAAAATGGCAATTGGAACGGTTCTTCAATAGGTTTTAATCAGGCTTCCATTTATAAAAAGCATCAGTTGGACTGGATTCAAAAGGTGGTGGCAGAGGCTAAAAAGCGACATAAAACCTTGATTTCTTTTAGTCACTATCCATTAGTAGAATTTCACGATGGAGCTTCCGAAGAAATGAAGTCCTTATTTGGGCAAGAGAAGTTTCAATTAGCAAGAGTTCCTAGCTCGGAAACAAGCCAGCAATACGCTGCGACCGGTCTGCAACTTCATTTTGCGGGCCATATGCACATCAATGATACAGGAATCTATCAGGATCAACTAAGCAATAACACGTTGTATAATATTCAAGTACCTTCCTTAGCTGCATTTCCTGCGGCCTATAAAACCATTCAAAAAACCGGACAAAACCAGTTTGAGATCCAAACCATCCCGCTCAACGAAGTGGACCATATGAATGAATTCTTTGATTTATATAGGATGGAACATCGCTGGTTGCTGGAAAATCAACGCCCTGGAATTTGGGACAGTACCATCCTAGCCTCCAAAGACTATGCAGCCTATACCAAAAACCATTTGAAAGAATTGACAAAATCCAGGTTTATTCCTTCTGATTGGCCAAAAAGCCTAGTTGCCTTATTGCAAACCATGAACGAAGAAGAATTATTGAATTGGAGTAAAATGGATTTAAAAGAAGGAGCCCTTTTCTTATCAAAAAAATTAAGTCCAACGGAATACCCACTTTCTGGAACCCCCCAAATGATCGAGGATTTTTACTTGCTGAAAAATGGAGATGAACTAGGAAAGAAATTAATTCCATCCGATCGAATTACTTTCTATCAATCCTTATTTTCTGCTCAAGTGGACACTAGGCACACAGAGGAAAAAAGCTTAAGCTGGCAATTGGCACAGTTTATTGGCATATTCCAAAAACTTTTCTATTCACTTCCTGCTGATCATTTCCAGATAGATCTTCATCAAAAGACCATTGAAAAGAAGGATTAAAAACCTGACAAAACTCTAGTTAGTGAGCAGCAAGAAATGCTTTTGAATTTCTTACCTAAATCTGGAATTTGGTGAGATTACAACTACGATCACCAAAAAAAATAGCCGATGAGAAATCCCATCGGCTTTTGATTTTTTATAGGTAGAGAAGTTTAATAACCTGGATTTTGAACCAAGAATCCGGATTCACTGGAAGCTCCATCCATGGCTTTTTGTGGAAGTGGAAACAGTCTTTTATATACATCAGCATTGGTCTTTTCAGTCCAGCTATCCTCATATTTACCAAATCGTATTTGATAAACTCTTCGATGTCCTTCCCAGTATAGTTCAAATCCACTTTCTCTGAACAGCACATCCAAATCAATGGAACTCAAAGGAGCAGGAGTCTGAGCAGGACGAGCATTTCTAGAAGTTCTCAGGGTATTGACATCTGCCAAGGCTCCAGCTACATCACCTTTTCTTAATTTGGCTTCAGCACTCATTAAGTATACTTCTCCCAAACGAATCAAAACAATATCCACGCTGCTATTACTACAACAGTTTGGGGCAGTACGACTAAACTGATATTTTGAAAATCTGTATCCCGTGTTGTGTAAACTTCCTTCATTGCTAAAGTCTACTTGAAGTGTATGGTCCACATATCGGATATTTGCACCGCTGCTTCTTCTGTTGATAATGGGGTAAATCCTTACTTTTCCATCATCTGTGGTCATAATATTCCCACTCTCATCCTTTCTTGGGCCCCAAATGACATTTCTCAAAATCCCCCTATCTATTTCAAAATCACTTGCTTCCACCCCATAATAATGGTCTGCATCATTGGTGGGATTGACACCTGTTAAATCCCTTAATTCATCAGGGATAACCGTATTTTCTTGGAAGAAACGGGCATCTGCTTCTGCTGGATCTACCTCTCCATAAGCATCTACCCAAGTCTGGAAGAAATCAGGTGTAGCTGCCACCGCATCAGTTCCTCTGGTACTTGGGAATTCCGGTCTGGGAACCTGATCTCCAGAAATGGACCAATAAGCCCATCTGCTATGCTCTGTCTGAAGCACCCCTCTTTGATCCAAGGCAAAGATGATTTCTGGATTGGTATCATTGTCGTCATTAAACAATTCAAAATACTCAGGAGACAAGGAATAGGGACCATTGATGATCTCCCCGGTATACTGAATCACTTTATCCATATCGGAAGTTTTAAATTCAGGTGTACCATATGGATCTCGGTAAACAGCAGCATTCAAATAGAGTCTAGCCAATAAAGCCTTCACCGCATATTTGTTCATTCTTCCATGACCTTTATCGCTACCTAAGACATCCACTACGGAAAGAAGTTCTGTCTCTAGGTATTGAACGGCATCCTCCCCTCTTAAAATTTCTGAAAGATCATCAGAGTTGTCCTTTTTGAAAACCAATCCCCAGTTATCCAACGCCAACATGTTTAAATAGGCTTTCATGGCAATCATTTCATACAAAGGACCTTGTGCAGAAGAATTCCCATTTTCCACTTCCAATTTCAATCGTTCTTCTGCCAATACTGCTCTTGACAAGGTCAGCGTGATGTAAGTCCAGGCATCCCCAACCAAGCCATTACCGGGAGTCATCAAGTGTTGGTGAACCGCAATAAATTTACCGCCGTCAAACCAGTCTGTTCCACCTCTATAAGGTAGGATTCCTTCATCTGAAGCCACTTCCTGAAGTCCAAAATTTACGGTATGCATCCATACTTGGCGAAGAAGCCCGTAAACTGGAGCAATAGAACCACTGACAATTTCAGCCTCTCCGGTTCCTGTCAAAGACTCATCAAGAATCTCCTCGTCCAAATTAGTACAGCTAAGGAATCCGCAAAGAAATGCGGCAATGGGTAACAATTTATAAAATCTATTCTTTTTCATCTGATTATGATTTTCGCAATGAATTAATATTCAATCACTTGATTTTTAGAAGGTTAAATTCAGGTTAATTGAAAAGGTTCTGGCTCTAGGGTAGGTAAAGCGATCCACGCCAAAGGTTTGGATTCCACCAGAAGTAGATCCTGTATTGACCTCAGGATCAAACCCGGAATAATTGGTGATCACAAACAGGTTTTGGCCAGTTACTGATAGTCGTATATTCTGAAATGCATTTTGTAATCCAACCTGCTGGGTATTTAGGTTATAGCCTAGGGTTGCATTGTTCAACCTGAAGAAGGAACCATCTTCCAAGAATCTGGTAGAAACGGTATTTGAATTGTTGAAAGACTCTTCAGGATATTCTACTGCGAAATCAGTAGTGTTATTGGATCTGGAAAGTTGTGCCTTGGTAAATAAGGACATAGTGGTATGATTGTAGATTTTATTTCCAGAAGTACCATTGAAATTCAGGCTTAAGTCAAATGCCTTGTATTGGAAGTTGGTATGAATGCCGTAGATGACTTTTGGAATCGCACTTCCTACCACAGTTCGATCATCATCCAATACTTGACCATCTCCATTGATATCTTTAAATCTATTCAATCCATCCTCTCCGATTCCGTCAAATTGCAGCATATAGAAAGCACCAATTGGCTCATTATTGATATATCCATTAATGGTAGCCCCTGTCTGACCCGCTCCTTGAGCTGCTCCCGTAGTCAATACAGAATAAGGAGAATCTTTTACCACATTATTGATAAAAGTGACATTACCTCCAATGGTATATGAGAAGTCCCGCTGGATATCACTGTTGTAATCTAAAGCCAATTCCACCCCGCTATTATGGATCTTCATGTCTTTAATATTGTCCCAATAAGTCGATGTTGGCTGCACAGGATCGGCCGGAACCACCTCCAATAAAATATTGGAAGATACTTTGTTGAAATAATCCACTGTACCTGTGATTCTAGAATCAAACAACGCGAAGTCTATCCCCAAATCTATTTGAGTGGAAACTTCCCATTGCAAATCAGGATTTGCCAATCGGGTGAACACGATTCCATATGGATAATTATCCAAGGAGTTACCATCTGTATCAATTGGATAGGTATTTAAACTTCCTGAGCCAGTAGACAACCTATCTTCAGAATAACTCGCTTTTGTGATTTTGGAAGGAATTTCCTGATTTCCTGTTTGTCCCCAACTCGCACGAACTTTCAAGTTGTTGAAAGCAGAATTGGCCATGAAATCTTCTTTACTCACATTCCATCCCAAGGCAAAAGAAGGGAAGTACCCGTATTTATTATTTTCACCGAATTTGGAGGACCCATCCGCTCGGAAGGTTGCTGTAAACAAATACTTATCTGCATACACGTAATTCAACCGGCCAAAGAAAGACTGCAATTCATTTTTAATAGCAGCAGAGCTAACCGTAGTAGGATATTCGCTAGTACTATTATGATCTTGAAACCTAGGTTCGATGTTGTTATCTGCAAAACCTCTGTAAGAAGTTGCTCTATATTGATCTAAAAATGTCTGGTATGAATGACCCGCCAATACAGTCAAATTATGCAGGTAATTATTCCAGTTATAGGTCAAGGTATTCTCTACCAATTGATTCACATTATTACTGATCGATTCATCCAGGGTTCCATCTGAAATATTGGATTCATTGATGACAGCGGTATAAGGTTTGTATTGCTGGTAACGATTGGTGGAAGAATAATCCACGCCAAGATTGAGTTTATAAGTCAGCCCATCTAGGATTTCAAAAGAAGGGGAAATGGTTCCCAAAATCCGGTTATTTGCTGCCATATCACTATACAACTCATATCTCTTTAGAGGATTGAGGGCATTGGTATTCAATAAGGTAGGTTCACCATCTGTATAGGTAGGGATGGTAGGGTTCAAACTCAACATATCACTGATGGTAGAAGTGATGCTTGGCCTTAAGTTTTCAGTATGAGAGGCTGTGAGGTTGTAGTCTACGATTAATCTGCCGTTGAACGCTTTTTGGTTCATATTTAATTTACCGGAGAAACGCTCGAGATTTGAGTTCTTCAAAATCCCTTCCTGATTCTGGTAGCCTACGGAAGTGAAGTAGGAAAAATTCTCCGTATTGGCCCCACTCATGGAGAAATTAATATCTTTTGAAAAGCCTACCTGCGTCAATTCATCTTGCCAATCGGTATTGCCTCCAAAATCTTCTAAATTCCCCCCTGCTCCTACTACTTGTCGACGAAACTCGTCGGCACTGAATACATCGATCTTTTTCGCCATGGAAGACCAAGCTGTAGATGCAGATAAATTGATCTGAGATGTTCCTGCTTTCCCTTTTTTGGTAGTAATTACCACTACCCCATTAGAGGCTCTAGAACCATAAAGTGCAGTGGCACTGGCATCTTTCAAAACCTCGATACTTGCAATATCACCAGGATTCAAAAAGCTTAGTGGGTTGGCAGCTATCCCAGTAGAGGAATTATCCAATAAAAAGCCATCAATCACATAAAGTGGTTGCGTTCCTGAACGTAAACTACCGATACCTCTAATGATTACATTCTGTGTAGCTCCCGGTTCACCACTAGTGGAAGTAATATTTACCCCTGCCATTTTGCCTTGCAATAAATCAACCGGGTTAGTAATGACACCTTTGTTAAAATCTTCGCTTTTCACTGACCCAATCGCTCCAGTGACATCGGATCGCTTTTGGGTTCCATATCCTACTACGACCAATTCATCCAATTGCTGAGCATCCGGCTCCAATTGAATAGTTAAAGAAGATTGATTACCTACTGTAATCTCTTGTAAAAGATAGCCTACATAGGAAATTTGAAGAATGGCACCTTCTTCAGCCTCTATTGAAAATTTCCCGTCCAAATCGGTAATGGTACCATTATTGGTTCCTTTGATCCGGACGGTCGCCCCAGGCATAGGTGTACCTGTCTCATCTGAAATGACCCCTGAAATTGCTTGTTTAATTTCCAGATTACTGGTAACTGCTGCGTCAGTTCTTAGCCACCCCTTATTTTCCAATCCCTTGGCGCTGAGGTGTGTTGGACTTACTAATCCAGTCCAAACAATCATACATGCCGAAGCACAAATGATTTTAGAAACTTGTAAAGTTGAATGCATAAAATTTAAGTGATGAATTCTTGAGAATTTTTCATTTCTTCAAAAGAAACAGAGCTTAAGCCCAGCCCTTTTTAATTCCCGTAAAAGTAGATCACCTAAATTCCTCTAATGTTAAAAATGGTTTAGGCTTGTATTATGAAAACAAAGAGGATTTTAAACAAAATTAACGCAGATGGCTAATGCCAAATTGAAGGAAATTACCTGATTGAATTTTTAAGTATTAAAAGTTTAATTATTTCAAAGTAATAGTAACATTTTGAACAACCCATTGGATTTTCACAACAGTGAATTATGAAGTTTACTGATTTTTTTCAGCCAATACTTCACATTTTTTTAATCTCGAATGAACTCCAAAACCTATTCCAAAGGCCCCCAAAACATTTATTTTAAATGTATCAACATTTAATACACCAACATTGAACTTTTTCTATTTCATTGTCATTAGCACAGGTAGAAAATAAAAACCAACTATAAATAAGTACATATGGCTTTATTAAACGACCTAGAGTGGAGATATGCCACCAAAAAGTATGACCCAACCAAAAAGGTAAGTCAAGAACATGTAGACAAGATTGTAGAAGCAGCAAGACTTGCCCCTACCTCCTCAGGGATGCAGCAATTCAGGGTATTTGTTATTTCCAAACAAGAGATCAAAGATCAGTTGGTGCCTATCGCTAATGGACAACAAATAGTTGCTGATGCTTCCCATGTATTGGTCTTTGCTGCTTGGGATCAATATACTGAGGAGAGAATTGATTCTATTTTCAAATTGACCACCAAAGAACGAGGATTGCCATCGGATAAATTTGTGGACTATACCAATCGATTAAAGGCAGTGTATTTAAAACAAAGTCCTGAAGAAAATTTCGTCCATACAGCAAAGCAGGCTTATATAGGATTTGGACTATCTATTGCCCAAGCTGCCGAACTGAAAGTGGATGCAACTCCTATGGAGGGATTCAACACGGAGCAACTAGACGAACTTCTACAACTCAAAGCCAAAGGTTTAAAATCTGTGTTAATGTTGCCTTTGGGATACAGAGATGAAGAGGGAGACTGGCTTTTACCTATGAAGAAGGTCAGAAATCCAAAAGAGGAATTTGTTCAGGAGGTTTAAGGAAAAAGGGGCTTGATTTTAATCAAGCCCTTTATGATGCTATAGAAGATTCGTCAATAATTACATGCACATTCGGATGCAACCATAACATGGAGGCTGGTAATTGTGGAGTAATCTCTTTTTTGAGCAAGGCTTTGAGGGCTTTCTCTTTTCCCTTTCCTGCGATCAATAAAATAACCATTTTGGATCTTAAAATATTCCCGATCCCAAGTGTCATCCCCTCTTCAAGTAGCACACCCACATTTTGAATCATTCCACTGGATAAGGTGATTTCTGAAAGCTTTGCCACATGGCAATCCACACTCAAGGACTTAGCGGGTTCATTTAAGGCGATATGACCATTTTGTCCTATGCCCAAGATGCAAATATCAATAGGGCCAATTTTCCCCAATGATTCTTGTACACGTTCACACTCTGCTTTTGGATTTTTTGTTTGGGCATTAAAAGAAAGGTACCGTTCAGATGGAATTTCAATCTGTTGAAGTAGTTTCTGTTGAATGTCAAATTCAGAGGTAAACTCAGAATTTTCAGGTAAACCTACCCACTCATCGAGCTTCACCACATGAATCCGATTAAAAAATTCTGAATTGCTATGATGCTTTTTCACCATCAACTTATACAGTCCGGTGGGTGAACCACCACTGGCCGCACAGAATAATAAATTTGGCTTTTTTGCAATCGCAAGATGTACAAGGTCCGCACCTTTTTGACTCATCTGGTCAAAATCAGGACAATAATGAATGTTCATTTTTATAGGTTAAAATTTGGGTGTACTAGTAATTACCGTATAATTAAATTGTAATTACTAAATTTTCAAAATATACAAAAAGGAGTATTGAAATTGAACCATTTAAATTCTAAAAATAACCTTTCGTTCAGTCCTATTTGCTTATCCTTGGTTTTCAAGTAATTATTCAAGAAATTAAAGCATAGGACTTGTTCCTAAGATTTTAAATCCTGTTTCATAGTTCCAGGATCATTAGTTGTTAAAATCAAATTTTTCAAAATCAACTTACTATGGTAACCCATTACATCATTACAAATCGTGAAGTAACCTCCCGAAAAAGCAAAAGCTATATTTCTGTCAATGAAAAAGAGTTCATGAGAATGGACGGAGACGAAGAGGCCCGACACAATTTACGATATGGAACCGTCAGCTTTGACCCTAAGAAAGCCAAGAAGCTGAAGGATTTCAAAATTCAAATCATTCCCGAAGTGGCTGAAGCTACCTTGAAGGAATACACCGAAGGAAGCCCGGTCAGTAAAGCAAAATTTCCTTCGGGAAAAATTTTTGATGAGCTCTACGAGGCAGGTTCCAAGGCGAAGTCAAGAGAAGATATATTAGTTTTTGTCCATGGGTTCAAGTCAGATTTAGAAACTGCCATGCAAACCTTATGTGAGCTTCATCAGAAATATGTAGAACCTAAAGACTCCCCTATTTGTCATATAGTCCTATTTACCTGGCCTGCAAAGAAACATTTGCTGAAATACAGGTCAGATGCATATGATGCCTCACAATCGGGTTTTGCCCTAGCCAGGTCTATGGCCAGTTTAAGAGAGTACTTCAAGGAGAAACTCGTAAAAGAAAAAAAGCCTCAATGTGAACAAAAGATCCATCTTCTTTGCCACAGCATGGGTAATCGTGTCTTGGAAAGCATGATCGCTGGATTGGCTGATATTGGACTTGAGTTGAATACACTTTTTGGAGAAATTATTTTAGTGGGTTCAGACATTGATTACGATGCCTTGGAGCGTCCAAAACCCATGTACCGGTTGATTGATTTAGGAGAACGCATTCATGTATATTTCCACAATAAAGATCAGGCATTAGGCGTATCCGAAATCACTAAAAATGCATTTAACCGCCTAGGTAGATGGGGAGCAAAAAACACCATGAATTTGCCCGATGACATTTACCAATGTGATGTATCGGATATTGAAGACGATAATGGTTTACTCCATGAAGTGGTTCACCACTGGTATTACACCAATTCAGAATCCGTCATCCAAGATATCACCGCTGTATTCTGGGGAAGAAATTCAATTTTTAACTTCTAAGGAATGGCCATGAGATTTTCAGATTTACATTGCCATAATCATATGCGTGCGCATTTTTGGATGCAAGAACAGCGAAAAAGATTTGAGCGAAAAGGTCAATTTAGTCCTTGGACCGTGATCTCATCCAATCGAAAAGGATATCTCAAGGGAAAAATGGGGGCTTCCTACAGCCAAACAGACCTGGTTAAAGCTTGGAATGGAAACCTTCGACTTACGTTCAATTCCTTATACCCACTCGAAAAACCATTTGTCAAAGGCTTCAAACCGAAACTAGGAGAAGACAAGTGGACCCGATTTTTAATCGCCTTTGCAACTTCGCATAAACTTCCTTTAAGAGACTTTATCCAAACTGCCTACATGAGAATCCCTGATGATGCCGTGGATTATTTCCAATCTACAGCCTATGATTATTGGGAGTCTTTAAACAGGGAAATGGAATTTGTCACCATGGATTCGGGAAAACGGATCAAAAGAAATGAGGTATTTACTCCTGGCCTGGCAAGAAGAATATTTGAATCAGAGAAAAACAGAAGGAATAATTTCCCAAGGGAAATGCTTGCAAAGGATGCCTGCTACCATATCCCTAAAACCCGGGAAGATTTGAAGGCTTCCGTGGATGATGACTCCGAAATCACCATGGTCCTGACGATTGAAGGAGCTCATGCATTGGGAACCGATCGAGCCAGTATCGCTGAAGTTTCCAGGAGGGTTAATTACATCAAAACCCAATGGCCCACCCCTGTTTTCTTCATCACGTTTGCGCATCATTTTGACAATAAACTTTGTGGGCATGCCCATTCAATACCTGATCAGGGAAAGGCTCTTTTGGATCAGTCAGTCAATCTAAATGCAGGATTTAACGACAATGGAAGAAGGATTCTAAGGGAGTTTTTGGGTTTAAATAGAAAGTTGGAAAAAGACCCAAAATTAGGATATAGAATTCTAATCGATGTGAAGCATATGAGTGCCAGGGCCAGGAAGGAATATTATGAGGAAATAGTTAAGCCTTGCTTAGCAAAAGACGATATTATACCAATAATAGGGTCTCATTGCGGATATTCTGGGATTTCTTCCTTAGAAAAACATATTGAACGAATGCCCAAGGAGGTAGATGATTACTGTGATGAATCAGGACTCTTTAATTCCTGGAATATTAATCTTTGTGATGAAGACATTGAAATGATCGTAAAAACCAAGGGTCTTTTTGGACTATCCTTTGATCAGCGAATACTCGGCATTACTGCCGAGGACAAGGAGAGCAAAAGAAATGGTATTCAGCTTCTTTGGGAAAATATTGAAGGAATCGTCAAAAGTGCCTATGCGAATGAAAACCTTGGTGATGAAGAAAAGCCCCACATCTGGAAGTGCATTACCATAGGTACAGATTTGGAAGGCTTAATTGACCCTGTAAGCCCGTACCCAACCGTATTGGAATTTGAGGTATTTGCAGGGAATCTAATTTTTGAAATCGAGCAGGCTAGAAAGAAGGGCAACCCAAAACACCTTTCCCATTTTAAGGATTTAAATGAGGTCAGGACCGCAGTGGAAGATTTCTGCTTTCATAACGCCGCCAATTTTGTAAAGAAACATTATCCAATCAAGACGTTTGAAGAGGACTTTTGATTTGACTTGGACTTATCGTTCCTGAGTTAAGGTAAATATATTTTCATCCTCCACCCCTCTTACTTCATGTTCCACTGTCACAGGGATTTCATAAATATCAAATTCTCTAAATTCAAAGGTTTTCCCCTCGATCTCGAATTCAATCCTACCTTTGAGCATGGTAAGCAGAGTAGGAACATTGGTATGATGTTTTTTGAGCATTTGCCCTTTACAGAGTGCTATTGCAAATAAATTGAGTTGATCAGTTTTATAAACCTGCAATACTCCCGGCCTTTCTTCAGATAGCTTAATGTTTTTAAGGATATTCATAGGTCTATTCTTTTAAGTAAAAGATGGAAAATCCATCTCCTCACCCAATTTACCAAAAAGAAGATTACCAATGAGGACTATTACCTTTCTTAATGCACCATTCGCCCTTAGCCTCTGATTCCTCCACCTTCAACCCTTTATTAATAGTTTATAGATTTCATTTAATATGGGTTCTGCATCCTGATGAATCGGACTATCGGTCACTGTTGCCAAATTGATGGCCATGAAAAAATAAAGGTCCTTTTCTGGGAAATAATAGAGTTGACTTCCTGCACCCAAACCGCCTCCACTGTGCCCAAATGCTTTTTCTCCTGCAAATTCAGAATAATCCAATCCCAATCCATAAGCAGGGTTTCCATTCGAATCCGAAACCCAATTCTTCATTTCTGAAAGACTTTCCTCAGAAATAAGTCTCCCTTTCATCAATGCCTGGAGAAATATAATCGCATCTCTGGGGGTGGTGACTATTCCATCATCTCCTACTAGTCTGGAAACATTTGCGATTTGTAGACGGCTAGAATTCTCAATAATTCCATTGCTAAATCTATCCCAATACCCATTCACTAGATTGGGATAGGTTAAATAGTTAGAATCATTTCTATAAAAAGTATTTTCCAATCCCAACTGATCAAAAATATGCTCCTGCATATATTGAGCATGATCTCCTGTTAAGAAATCCATCATCAAAGCCAACAGTACATAGCCTGAATTACGATACGAATACTTTGACCCTGGTTCAAAATCTAATTCTTTTCCCTTTATCAATTCAATATAGTCTTCAGGAATAAACTCATGCTCAGGACTTTGCAATAAAAGCGAAACATAATTGGCTAGGTAATTGTATTCAGGAATACCAGAGGTATGATTTAATAGCATTCTAACGGTCATGCGATCAGAACCTTCCACCCAAGCTGCCAATTCCGAAGGAAGATAATTGGAAATAGGCAGATCAAGATCCAAAGCTCCAGTTTCATGGAATTGAAGAATTGAAACAGCCAAGTATAGTTTTGAGATACTTTGAAGGTACTGTAAATGGCAAATTCCCATAGGAACGCGATTTTCAATTTGGGCAAGCCCAGCCGCACCGTAATAAGAACCTTTGGAAGATTCTACACCAATCACAAATCCTGGCACCCCTGCAGCTACCAATTGTTTCATTTTTTCTTCCAGCCCACCAAAATTATCCTGAACCGTTGTTTCTACTGCATGATCACATAGAAGTACTGATTCTTCCTGGGCAATGGAAAAATGAATGGGAAGCAGCAACCAAACCATAACAACTATTGACAGCAATTTTCTCATTGGATTTGGGAATTAAAGTGAATACGCGTCCCAAGTTGAATTAGCGTTTCAGGAATAATGGGAACCGTCTTATTAAATCCTTTTAAAAGCATAAACTGATAATTAATAAATGGGCTAGAATAGATGTTTTCCGAATAGTGATTCGATCCCAATCCTATTCCCAGAGGTATTGCTAACATTCCTTTTCCTTTCTTACCAACGGATTCCCAATTTCCATCGACCATTTTAAAAGAATCTCTTGGTCGGAAAGCCAAATGATAGCCAATCCCAGCTTTAAACTCCCCAAATACTGGGTTGGATAAATAAGGACGCCAAGCGGTTTGAGTTAAAAAAAACAATCCATTACCAATGGTTTTGTTTCTAACCCAAATCAAACTGAATTCCTGTACCCAATTGTGTTTAGAACTATGACTGACCTCCGTTCCTAAACCTATTCCTATGTTTTGGAAATTGGTTTTGAAATTTTTAAAAGGCATAGAAAATGCATGAAACTGAATGCTTAAAGTCAGCGGAAAATTTCGATAATCCTTCCGGTTTTCAGTTTGGCTAACTGCAAGGAATGGTAATAAAACTAAGAATAAAAGAGTAAGGAATGGCTTTTTCATGGCTTGTAATCGAGTAAACAAGATTACCGTAAAATCAGCTTAAAATGTAGATTAAAGCCCATTTTACTGCTGAGATGTAGGAAATATATGGATGAAATGTCAGGATTTTTGTAAAAACCAAGATCTAAATAAGGGAGCTTTGATCCGGCTAATTCCCAATTCCAAGTGAGATTCCTCAGTTCCAAAAACATGAGCTTGCAATTTTCCATTTTCGAGCTTGGTAAATCCCTCTACCATATCCCGATGAATAAGAGTTTGCCTGTTCAGCCTAAAAAATTCTTGTTTGGGCACTATTTTTTCCCAGGTATCCAAACTTCCATCAAGCAAATAATTTTTTCCAGATTTAGTTCCAAGAAGAATATATTGATCTTCTACTTTGAGAAAAGCAGTGTCTTTGGGCTTGATCAAAAACTCTTGTTTCCCCTGTCGTACCTGAAAACCAATAAAATCATCGTTCAAATCCTTTTGTGCCGCTTGAATAGACCGAAAAGCATGTTGGTAATGAAGTCCTATGTAAATGCCATTGATTACAAAAAACCAGATACTAATAATCAATACATCAAGGGTGTAAAAACTAATATGGGCGGATTCTCCTTTGACTATAAGACTGATCAATTCAGTAGTAACGATAATAAAAGTCAATCCGGCTGCCGTAGTAAAAAAAATCTGTATGAGTATTCTTTTTAAAGGTTTAGGTTCATAAGGGACCTTTTGATCTAAAAAAAGGATCATCCATCGGACGCATAACCATGCAAGATACCCTTGAACCGTATCAATGGTATAGGTCATCAACAAAAAGCCATTCCACTGAATATTGGAATAGGTCAAGTAATAATTAAAGGCAGAAATAAAGGGAATCAACCATAAAAACAATAAAATATCGGGATGATATTTCTGTTTTCTGTCAAGTGGATTCCCTTTCATTAATTCAAACCTTATTAGTATTTCCCAGGAGTATCATCTCCAAAAATTTCTTTGACCACCCAACCTTTTCCCCATTCTTCTTTTTCTTCCTCAGTCCATAGTTCAGGATAAAAAATCACCTTTTGAAAACGAGGCGGAAGGTATTTTTGCCAATTGGTTCCCCCTGTAGCTGCTATATCAACCGGGTCTTTTTGTAAGTATCTAACGGCAGATTTGTAATGTGCCAATGGCCAAAAAACATTCGCTTTCAAATCGAATTGCTTCATAGCTTCTTTCAATTCATCTGTCTTATCAGCACAGCCTATATACTTCTGCCACAGATTTTTACGCCTATACAATTCAATGGTTTCTTTAAGCTTTTTACCGTACTTGATCTCAAAGTTTTTCAAAGTCAACGTCTTTTCACCTGTGGCTAGTTCTATTGCGCCCTGTTGCCAATATAAATGTTCAAACAAATCATCTGCAGGTGAATGGTAATCATGCTCCTCTCTATTCTTTAATGCCACCAAATTAAATGCATCGGCAGCCATCAATTCAATTTCACGGTACTGGGCAGATTGGAAACCACTGGAAGGTAATAGAGACATTCTGAATTTGAGGAATTGTTCTCTTTCCATTCCCTTCCACATCATAGCAAAGGAAGAAATCAAATGATCAAAATACATATTGATCCTTTCCAGTCTAGTTCTAAAAAACTCATCACTTATCGGTTCCTGAATGGATATTTGTTCCATTTCAGAAATGATCAATTTGAAATAAAGCTCTGTAATCTGATGGTAGATGATAAAGATTTTCTCATCATGAAAGGAGGTCTTCGGCTGCTGCAAGGATAAGAGTACGTCCAAATTTATGTATTCCCAATAGGTAAGATAATCTGCATATAACAGCCCTTCCAAGTACGAGAGCATGTCTTGACCCGAAGCTTTGAATTTTCGTTCAAGCTGTTCGATTTTTTCTAGAATTTTTGGGTCAAATTGATCTTGTTGCATGATGAATTTATTTGAAAAAGATAGACTTTTAGGAAGCAATCTATTTACTTCGAATCGGTCAGTAATTTTTTGACTCGACAAAAATCACTGATTCATCCTAATTAACCAAAATACTATGGAGTCAAAATCAACCCAAAAAACCCAAAAGCAAGACCTTTTTGAAGGAGTAGACTTTCTTCAAATCGACGATTTATTGACGGAGGAGCATCTTTTGATCAGAAGTTCCATGAGAGATTTCGTCAAAAAAGAAATTTCACCTTACATAGAAGATTGGGCTCAAAATGCTCATTTCCCTAGTGAAATCGTCCAAAAATTTGGTGACGTAGGAGCTTTTGGACCACAAATCCCTTTAGAATATGGAGGCGGCGGATTGGATTATATTTCCTATGGATTGATCATGCAAGAAATAGAAAGGGGAGATTCCGGAATGCGCTCCACAGCTTCCGTGCAAGGCTCCTTGGTCATGTACCCCATTTATAAATTCGGTTCTGAAGAACAACGGAAAAAATACCTGCCAAAACTAGCCTCAGGAGAATATTTAGGCTGCTTTGGCTTGACCGAACCAGATCATGGTTCCAATCCCAGCGGAATGGTCACCAACTTCAAGGATATGGGAGATCATTACCTTTTAAACGGTGCAAAAATGTGGATTTCCAATTCCCCGGAAGCAGACATTGCTGTCGTGTGGGCAAAGAATGAGGAAGGTAGAATCCATGGATTAATCGTAGAACGAGGAATGGAAGGTTTTTCTACTCCTACTACTCACAATAAATGGTCCTTAAGAGCCTCTTGTACCGGCGAATTGGTATTTGATAATGTCAGAGTACCCAAAGAGAACTTGTTGCCAAATAAGTCCGGTTTAGGAGCTCCTTTGATGTGTTTGGACTCAGCCAGATTCGGAATTGCCTGGGGTGCCATCGGTGCAGCCATGGATTGCTATGATTCTGCTAGAAAGTATGCGTTGGAAAGAATACAATTTGATAAACCCATCGCGAGCTTTCAGTTGGTACAAAAGAAACTAGCTGAAATGCTGACTGAAATTACCAAAGCTCAGCTATTGGCATGGAAAGTTGGAAAAATGATGAATGAAGGAAAAGCGAAAACAGTACATATATCCATGGCCAAAAGAAATAATGTGGAAATGGCACTGCAAATCGCCAGAGAGGCGAGACAGATCCATGGAGGAATGGGAATCACTGGTGAATACCCCATCATGCGACATATGATGAATTTGGAGTCTGTAATCACTTACGAAGGAACACACGATATTCATTTGCTGATCCTGGGAAATGAAATCACAGGGATTCCTGCTTTCAAATAATTCGAGAGGCTGTCTCATTCATTGGTTTTGTCACATGGAACGTAGTCGAATTGAGGTTCTTTTGGATTTAATGGACTTTGACTTCTCTCAGACTAGATCAAAAGCTTTATGAGACAGCCTTTCTTTAATTTTTCTACTCCAATTCCTCAGGTAATTTCATCCAAGCTGTTGCCATCCCCTTGATAGGTGGAATCGTGCATTCCCGGCAGGTATTTGTTTCAGTTTGCACTAACTTATCATTGATGTAAATATTAACTGTGATATCTTCAGAATTTAATCTCTGAGAATCACTGCCACAGGTTGGACAATTTGTGGTACCATGAATGGTCAGAGTTATAGGAGAAACTTTTGGTTCAAATTCGTATTTCCAGCCACTGGAGAGCAGGCCTGAATTCAAGTCAAAAGAATTGATTCTTTCCCCATTTTCATCATCAAACTCCCCATACCATTCCGCTCCACCCGTAGTGATCACTTCATAGGTAACTTTAAGGACTGGATCTTCTTCATTCTCAGCGCAGGAAAAAAATAAAAAAGAGCTAAGCAATAGGAAACTGAACAAGTCTTTCATAAAAGGTTGATTTTGGTATAATTATTATCTTTTATACCAAACGAACCCTTCAATTAATTCGCTACAATTCAAAGCTTTACAAAATTAAATTCTATTTAATTTTTAAAATTCTTCCTAAAAATAGTTGCTTTTCTTCTCCCTCTATGGCCACCAAATAGACACCACTTGCCAAGCTCCTAATGTCCAAGATAATTCTTGAGGAGGTTTGGCTGATCAGGGTAATATTCACATTCACCTCTTTTCCGTTGGCATCTCTTACTTTCCAGGTATCAGGAATAAATTCAAAATCCCCCGTTGTCTCCAAAACAACCTCATCCAAGACAGGGTTAGGATAGATTTTTAATTCCTGAGAGACAAGTACCCCACCAATTAGTCCGGAAATAGTTATTTCAACAGGTCCTAACATAGAGGCACAACCATTTGAATTGGTGAATTCTACTGAATACAATCCCATCTGGTTGAGCTCTAAAGTGGAGCCCGTTTCCCCTACCATCACCTCTCCATTTCTATACCATTGGTATTCAAAATCTCCATCAGGGGCTATTAACACATTTCCATCTTCCAAAATCTCCCCTTCTGGTTTTTCCAAGGTTTTTATTTCAATTTTTTCAGTTTCCGAAAGGCATCCTCCTTCATATCGAATCACGGCATGGTACACGCCACCCTCTTCAATCTCTAGGGATTTTCCATTTTCTCCTTGGATTTCAGTTCCATTTCTTCTCCATCTTACCACCTCAAATACCGCTTCACTGTCCAGGGAGATTTTCTTAATATCTCCTGCACAAATAGATTCGGGGCCTGAAATAATTACCGGTTTACTGCTCATCCCTTTTACAAAGACCCTTGCGGTTTTTTCTGTTACATTTCCTGAAAAATCTACCGCTCTTAGTTCAACTTGGATTTCTTTTCCAACAGACTCACAAGTCAATTCAGCTTGATTGATGCTTAGTTCCTGAATACCACAATTATCAGCAACATTTGAAACAAAGTCTCCTGCTTCCAAAATCAATGAACCCACACTTAAATCGAGTTCTACTTCTAGGTTCTTTGTCTCCAAAACTGGAGGCATTAGATCCAGAACGTTTACACTCACTCCTTCTTTCCATATATTTCCCTCCAAATCTTCGATGGTCACTCCAATTTGTTGCTCTCCTAAGTTGTCACAGGTAAACCGTTGTTGATTTAGTTTCACTGATAATCCATCTGGCAAAGTAGCTGTAAATAGCTCGGCTATAGAAAGTTCTCCTATACCATTTTCATTTAATGCCAATTCAATCATCTCCTTCAAGGGAGGGTAAGGATTTTCACCGGTAGGAGGAGATTCATAAAACTCTACCTCCTTTACTTTGGAATAAACAGGGCATCCATTGACAGGCAGAAGAAGTGCTGAATAGGCACCTGACTCCTTAATGGAAATCACATTGGAAGTGGATGATGAGATTAATTCCTCTCCTCTATACCATCCAATAACTTGATAATCAAATTCAGACCCTAATTCCAATAGTACCTCTGATCCAGTAGTGGCTGTACCAGGTCCGTTAAGGCTCACTTTCCTACTTTCTGTTTTTTCAATGGTAACAACAGTACTTCCAATGGTCGTATTTCCAGACTGATCTTTAACGGATACTTCTACTTTCACAGGCACATTAAAATTCTCACAACCAATCGTTTGTGGACTGTATAGTATCTCTAAATTCTCCCCACAATTATCTAAAACCCCTGCAACAATGTGTTCAGGCTTTATTTCAAAGATATTGCTCGAGGTAAGATCAATTATTCCCTGATACTCCTTTAAGGTAAGCTCAGGTTTAAGTTCATCAAGCACAGTAACTTTTACTGTTCCCTCCCACTTGACGACTCCTTCTGATTTTACTTTAACCTGCACTTCATTCATTCCTAGATCCGCACAGGTAAAATTCAATTCTCTGGAAAAATCATACGAATAGGCATCTGAATATCCGGAAACGAAGTAATCTGAAGGTTTTGTAGATGCCATTCCATTTTCTGCTAACGATAATCTGATTTCCTCTTTAAATACTGGAGCAGGTAGCTCTTCTGAAGTTTTGAATTGAATCAAAAAAGTACCAAATGTAGCATCTGTATGTACGACCCCATAGGGCATATTCCCATTCGGTTGCATCGATTTATTCCAATTCATAGGAAATGAAATAGTATTTTCCCCAAAGACTCCCTCTACTTTTTGAGTGGGGTCGAATGGGTTTTGAAAGTCTATGATCTCATAGTTTTTTCCTTTCAGCTCACCAAATTCAGAAAAATCAACAAGTGCTTCAGGGTTAGTATTAAACTTGAGAACCGTGACATAAAATTTGGAGGGATCGTATTTGTTTTGAGTAATCAAAACTTCCTGGTCCGAGATTGGATTGGTAGAAAGTTGCGATTCTAAGTCAAAACCAAAATTGTTTTTCCAATCCCCAAATGTGAGGTCATTGAAAGGCATGTCTTGATTATTTAGGTTGAAATAAAAATTCGAATTCCAGCTGGCATTGGGAAATGAAGATTTATCCCCCAACACAGCATAGAAATTACCATGAACATTGAAAAAACGGTTGGCTCCTATTTCTATATTATTAAGTGGAAGAATTTCTAACAAGTTCCCTCCTCCATATATCAGGTTTTCGCTAAATCTAATGTTCTCGTTAGGCATATAGGTCCTTCCAAGAGTCACATTTCTAACTTGGTCAGCCATCAATCTTGAACCTTGCAAATCCCTATAAAAAATATTGTCCGTTACGACTACTTCAGAACTAAGATTATTTCTCGACCCCACCGTAAAGTTATGAGGAGGCCGATGCACCGATAGATTTACTGTTGCTATTACTCCTGTATTGAAAGACACATTACGAATGACCTTTACCCCTTTATTTTCAGGATTGGTAGTGTACAGGTTAATTCCCTGAGAGGCATTTTGAAAAACTATGTTGTTTTCAAGGATTTTTGGTTGGTTTTCATCCTGATGCTGCACATAGAATCCATGTCCATTTCCTCTGGTATCACCTTGTGAACCGTTATTGAAAATAATAGATCCATAAACTTCATTATTGAAACCATTTCTCCATAACTCTATTCCCCCACCGACAATATCATAGACCCAACAATTAATGATTTTGATATGGTCCCCCAATACCGTAATTCCTAATTCATCCTTTATTTCTGCAAAACCATTACTTGCATCCGAACTCCTAACAGTACTGGATGAGGTGACTTTCAAACCTACAAACCAAGTATAGGATCCATAAATTAGAAGGCCAGTGCCATTGGTTCTATTTTTACCCGCATCAATAGTTGCCATCCCATCGTTTTGAGCAACCACAATGATAGGATCGGAATCAGTACCATTTAAGTAGCTTTCAAAATTCCCCTCATAAGTCCCATCCATTAGAACCAATGAATCTCCTGCTACCAGCGGGGAACCTACCCCCAAGGCATAGGATAGATTCCAAGGGTTGGATTGATCATTCCCTGAATTTGAAGAATTTCCAGAAGGAGAAGCATATTTTACAGCAGCCTGAGCAGAAATACATGCCAAAAAAAATAGGAACAGAATAGAAATTCTTTTTAGCATAAAAGGACAAAAATTTGAATCTATAAATTAACTTTTCGCTTGTTGCAAATAATTACAAGTCAATTTAATGATTTTCTTTCAAGACTGGCTTGTTCTATTCTACTCTACTTTTTAAAATAAAAAGTTGAACAGGATTAACAGGATCATTGCTAAACAAGTAAATATTTCTCTGATCGATCCCTTTCCTACCACTTGGATCAAAGGTGATTTGAAGTTCTACAGACTCCCCAGGACGTAATTCGGTCTTTGGAATTTCTAATTTTAGACAATCACAATTTCCTTGAATCTTCCTAATTTCCAACGCTCGCTGCCCCTTATTAGAAATAGTAACAGACCTATTTTGAATGGTATTTGCAGAAATATTTTTCAGGTCAATTTCTTTGGTTCCTAGAACCAGCTGAGGGACCAAATTCAATTCCTCTTTAGAAAAAGGTGGGAAATACTCAAAGACTTCAGCAATGACTGAAACCGGAATCACTGATAAAGAATCCCAAGACACAGCAAATTGATCTTCCACGTATCCTAATTCCCCTTTCAAAGCCCCATCATAAGAAACTTGGATCAACCCTCTTTCTTGAGGCCTAATAAACTCCTGAATCTGTAGAAGTTGTATGTACTCAGGTGTATTAAATTTCAAGCTATCTGCATACAAACTTTCTTCTCCAAAATTATAAAACTCCAACATCTTTACTTTGGGAACATTGTTGAAAACCTCGCCCATATTCAATTTTGGTAATCGAAAACCAATCCCATCAATTTTAATAGGATAAACCTTATCCGGGTCTTCTGGATATGGAATTGCTGTACCTTCCAGATACAAGGTATCCTGTGTGTTATGAAGGTTTCCTTTAACAATGATCATTCTATTGAAATAACCAGCTGCCGAAGATGGGTCAAATGACACCTGCAAGTTTCCAACTTCCCCCACTTCCAAGGTATCCTTGGTGAAGTCAACTGTCGTACATCCACAATCTGTCCATACATCCACTATAAAAAATAGTGAATCCTGGGTATGGGTAAATTCATATTCTGCAATTTGTTTTCCTTGCTCTTCAAAAACAGTCCCCAAATCTACCTTATTCACTTTCCAAATCAGTCTTGGAACTGCAGTTTCCTGAGCCTGAACGGATTGTGTCAACAGAGAGAATAAACCTATTACTAGAAGTGGAATTCGAATGTTACTCATGCTGCAATTAACGCATAATTTCAAATGGATTATATCCTGATTTACTTAATTTGCGCCAAAATTAAACAAATGGCAAGAGTACTGACAGGCATACAGAGTAGCGGGAGACCCCATTTGGGCAACATCCTAGGAGCGATTGTTCCGGCTATTGAACTGATAAAGCAAAACAAAGAAGAATCCTTCATCTTTATTGCAGATCTTCATTCATTGACAAGTTCAAAAGATGGAGAGCTTAGAAAACAAAATACCTTAGCAGTTGCCGCTGCATGGCTGGCATTTGGGCTTGATATAGAAAACACGGTTTTCTATCGTCAATCCAGAAGACCAGAAGTTGCCGAATTGACATGGTATTTAAGCTGCTTTACTCCCTACCCCATGCTTGCCAATGCGCATAGCTTCAAGGATAAATCAGAGCGACTATCAGATGTCAATGCAGGACTTTTCACTTATCCTGTTTTGATGGCTTCCGATATCCTTCTTTATTCTGCTGACTTGGTTCCCGTAGGAAAAGACCAGATGCAACATTTGGAGATGACCAGAGACATCGCCTCTACTTTCAATCGGCTGATGGGAGAAGATATCTTGACCATCCCAGAAGCCCGAATTGATGAGGTGGTCAAAACTATTCCAGGTACTGATGGACAAAAGATGAGCAAATCCTACAATAATTATATTGACATTTTTCTTCCTGAAAAAGCCTTGAAAAAGAATGTCAATAGCATTGTGACAGATAGCACACCTTTAGAGGAGCCTAAAGACCCCGACACATGCAATGTGTTTAAATTATATAGCCTGATTGCTACAGAAGAACAAACCTTAGAAATGAGGGAAAAATATCTTGGAGGCAATTACGGCTATGGACATGCCAAAAAAGAGTTCATGCAATTGATTTTGGACAAATACAGCAAGGAAAGGGAATTATTCAACTATTACATGGAAAACCCAGAGGAGGTTGAAAAGAAACTTGCTGCCGGAGAGGAAAAAGCCAAAGCTATTGGAGATCCTATTTTGGAAAAAGTTAGAGAAAAATTAGGTTTTAGATAACAAAAAAGCTGTTTCTAAGAAGCAGCTTTTTTGTTTTTAATTGAATTCTTTAAAAACCACAGAGGCGTTATGCCCTCCAAAACCAAAGGTATTGCTTAAGGCCACTTTTACTTTTTTCTCCAAAGCCTGCTGACAAACGATTTGTATATCTGCTGGAATAGCTGGATCCAATTGTTCTGTATTGATAGTAGGTGGTATCACACCTTCATTGATTGCCTTCACACTAAATACGGCTTCAATTGCTCCTGCCGCACCCAATAAATGCCCTGTCATGGATTTTGTAGCGGATAGATGCATGTTATTTTTTTCTCCTTGACAAAGCTTAGAAATCGCCTTGGTTTCACTTACATCTCCCAGGGGGGTGGAAGTAGCATGTGCATTGATATAATCTACCTCCTGAATATTTAAACCAGCTTCTTCAATCGCAAACTTCATACAATGATAGGCACCCAAACCTTCCGGGTGTGTTGCGGTCATATGATAGGCATCTGCAGTCATGGCAGCTCCTGCGACCTCAGCATAGATTTTTGCTCCTCTTTTTTTGGCATGTTCATAATCTTCCAGGATTAATGCAGCCGCACCTTCTCCCATGACAAAACCATCCCTTTCCATATCAAAGGGCCTGGAAGCTGCTGAAGGGTTATCGTTTCGGGTAGAAAGTGCCTTTAAAGCAGAAAAACCGCCGATTGAAGCTTCACTAATCGGAGCTTCAGACCCACCAGTTAAAATGACTTTGGCTTTTCCCCATTTGATATAATTGTAAGCATCCATGAGGGCACTATTTGAGGAGGCACAAGCGGATACTGGGGCATAATTAATACCCATCATCCCATACTTCATAGAAATCAATCCCGAAGCCATGTTCCCCAAAAACTTGGGAATGAAAAATGGATTAAACCGGGGATTAGAATCATTTTCTACAAATTCCCGCATTTCTTTTTCGAAGGTGTTCAACCCACCTTGGCTGGTTGCCCAAATCACTCCTGCATCAAAGGGTGAATCAAGCGTTGAAATATCTAATCCAGCGTCTTCCATGGCTTCTACCGCGGTAAAAAGACCATATTGGGTATATAAATCTGATCGTTTGATTTCGTTTCGATCCAATCTTGAACTTGGGTCAAAACTCTTTATTTCAGCTGCAAATTGAGTTTTGAATTTTTCAGCATTAAAATAAGAAATGGTCGAAGCTCCACTTTTTCCATTTTTGGCGCTTTCCCAATTGCTGGCAACATCATTTCCCAAGGAAGATAATGCTCCCATACCTGTGATGACTACTCTTCTTGAATTCATAGTTCAAATTTAACTTTTTTTGTATTTAAGCTATATCAAATAAAAAGCCCGGACTAAACCGGGCTTCAAAGCTTTAACTATCAATGATTTGATTATCTACTCCTCCAAAGTACTTTCAAAGGGTTTCCGTTGATGATCATCAAGAACCTTGCAGGATTAGGCACTAAAACCAATCTTACATCCTGTCTATCAAATTGATCGGATTCGATAGGAACCCCCTCTCTCCCTACCACCTCATAACTCACAATTCCTCTGGCATCCGGAAGCAATGGCTTGTATTTGTTAGCTAAGTATGCTGTAGGAAGTAAGATATCAGTATCAGACTTCAACACAGCATAAATTTTTTCCAATTCTTTTTCTAAGAGTTCTTCATAATCAGCATTGAAATCATCCTCCAAATCATGAAGTTCTTCTTCCAAATCATCATAATTGGAATCACTATAATCCATTTCTGCCAGTTGATTTCTTTTTTCTACAATTTCGGTGAGCTCTAAATCCAGCTTATCCCAATTCATTCCTTCTTGATTTTTGGTTTATGAAAACACAAAGATGGGCAATCCCTTTTTTTTAAGCAGAACTTATTGGAAAGAATTTAACTTATCAGTAGAATTTTTCCATTTCTTCCCGCTTTTTCATAAGCTTTGATTGCCTCTTCAAACTCTTCTAAAGGATATTTTTCTGCAACATCAACTTGAGAACTGTGGTTCATCAAAAACTCAAACACTTCTTGGAATGCTTTATTTCTTGCCTCTGATTTAATTTCTGACATTAAACTTGTTAACCAAAACCCTTCAATTCGAAGAGTTTTAAAAATCATGAGTCCACTATTTAGTGGGATATTTTCCAGGCTTAGACTCCCAAAAACCATCATTAAACCATTTTTTCTCAAAGAAGCTAACGCTTTTGCTCCTAATAGTCCTCCTACTGCATCAAACACGACATGAACTCCCCCATCCGTGTGTTCAGGAACCACTTTTTGCAGTTTCTCTTTTTCCGTGTTGACTACCAGATCTGCTCCTAATTTCTTCAATATCTCCTTCTGCTCGTCATGCCTTACCGTACAAGCTACTTTGATCCCTTTTTTCTTGGCGAGTTGAATGGCAAACTTACCAAATGCCGAAGCACCTGCAGTAATTAACAACCATTCATCCGCTTTCAAGCCAGACTTTTCGATCATCAAATAAGCCGTCATTGGATTCACAATAGCTTGAGTTGCCACCTCATCCGGCATTCCATCAGGAATAGGTATCAAGGAGGCTTCCGGAAGTGCCAAATATTCTCTCCAAGTACCGGTCGTTGAAAATAGAACTCGTGTTCCTTTGGACAACTTCGATCCAGAGGATTCCAACACTCCACAGGCTTCAAACCCTGCACTACTTGGAAATTGTGGTTGAATACCATATAACCCTTGAATGAACATCATGTCTGCAGGGTTGATGTTCCTTGCGGTTACTCTTATCAACACTTCTCCTTCCCCTGGATTTGGAACGGGAGCATCCTGCAACTTCAATACCTCTAAGGGCTTACCTGTTTGTTCGAATAGGACTTCTTTCATAAGGATTTGGGTTTAATTCAATTATTTTTTACTAAAACTACCGATATATTCCCGTCCTATGGCTCTCAAATCTCATTTTTTTATAACTTAAGGTTTACTCTAAAACCTCTTAAACTATGGATTTATCTAAGGTTTTTTCTCTGGATGGAAAAGTCGCTTTAATTACCGGGGCTAGTAAAGGAATAGGCCTGACTATTGCCGAATTTTTTGCTGCTGCGGGTGCAAAAGTGGTGTTGAGTAGCAGGAAGCAGGATAAATTAGATGAAGAGGCTGCGCGATTGAAAGGGAAAGGATACGAAGCAACAGGCATTGCTTGTAATGTGGGAAATATGGAAGAGCTTCCATTACTGGTAGATAAAACCGTAGCCATTTATGGTCAATTGGATATTTTGGTAAACAATGCTGGAACCAACCCGGTTTTTGGTCCCATCCATGAAACGAGTTTAGAAGCTTTTGACAAAATCATGGATGTGAATGTCAAAGCAGCTTTTGCACTTTGTAACCTTTGCTTCCCCCATCTTAGAAAATCCTCATCCGGATCAGTAATCAATATTAGTTCCATTGGAGCTATTTCACCAGAACCGGGCTTGGGAGTATATAGCATCAGTAAAGCCGCATTGGTATCCTTGACCAAGGTATTTGCCAGGGAATGGGGAGATTCCAAGATTCGGGTGAATGCCATCTGTCCAGGCATCATACAGACGAAGTTTTCTGAAGCACTTTGGAGCAATGAAAAAATAATGGCATATATGCTGAAACAATTGGCTATCAAAAGACTGGGGACAACAGATGAGATTGCAGCTTTAGCCTTATTCCTCGCCGCTCCAGGCTCTTCTTATACCACAGGTTCCATCATTACTGCCGATGGAGGCTTTACCATTTAACCTAATCCTTAAATTGGAATTTTAAGTATTTGATCTTTTCTCCTTTTTCTGAAAACATCTTCTCATAGCGGGTTTGTATCCCCAAATGATCATCTTTCCATTCGGATTCATAGAAATCGTGGGTAAAACCTAAGAGGTTGATGTCTTCCCTTTCTTGAAAAAGGGCTAAAGAGTAATCAAACAAGCCTGTGTTATCGGTTTTAAAATGAACAGTCCCTCCTTTTTTCAATAGGGGTTTGTACATATCCAGAAATCTAGGGGAGGTTAATCTTCTTTTTTCATCCCCATCTCTGGGAAAGGGATCAGGAAATGTGATCCAAAGTTCAGAAATCTCACCTTCTGCAAAAAATCTATCCAACAGCTCAATTTGAGTTCGCAGAAATGCCACATTATGAATTCCTTCTGCTGTAGCGGTAGAACTTCCTTTCCAGATTCTGCTTCCTTTGATATCTACCCCTATAAAGTTTTGATCTCTAAATACTCTTCCCAGGCCCACAGTAAATTCACCTCTTCCACAGGCTAATTCTACCACAATAGGATTTGTATTTTTAAACTGAACCTCGTTCCAATTTCCTTTGATGGATTCAAAAATTGCTTTTCCATCTTGGATTACGTTTGGGTTCTCTTCATTTTCTTTGAAGCGAACAAGTTTTTTTCTGCTCATTTATAGGTCTTCGATTTCCGCGACCACAAAAGTACTCCCTCCGATAAAAATCAAGTCATTTTTTGCAGCATTTTTTCTGGCAAATCCTAAGGCTTCGTTGATATCTGGGATTATCTCTCCTTTCAAGCCAAGTTCCATGGCTTTCTCAGCAAGTAAATTTGCTTTCAAGGCCCTTGGAATAATTGCTTCACAAAAAACATAATTTGCTTCTTTAGGCAACAAGGCTAGGACTTTAGAAATATCTTTATCTTGGACCATTCCGAGCACCATCCAAAGTTGGGAAAACTCATAACTTTTCAGCTGCTCCAAAATTTCTTGGATCCCTGATTCATTATGGCCTGTATCGCAAATGGTCAATGGGTTCTCTCCCAGTATTTGCCATCTCCCTTTTAAGCCTGTCCGGGTAGTTACTGTCTTTAATCCTTCTAAAATAGCCGATTGACTAAGTTTCCAGCCCTGATCTTTCATTTGGGAAACTGTCTCAAGAATACCGGGTAGATTAAAACGCTGATAATTCCCTAGAAGGTCAAGTTGAACCTCAAATGAATCATCTTTTGTAGTTACTTGATAAGTTGCCAAGCCTAAGGAAGTCTCTTCCTTGCAAACCTTCCACAAATCATCTGCAAAAAAGATGGGGGAAGACGTACTCTTTGCTTTTTCAATAAATACTGGCTGTGTTTCAGGTTGAGTCTGAGAAATCACTACCGGAATCTCATTTTTTATGATGCCGGCTTTTTCTCCCGCTATCTGAGGCAAGGTAGTTCCCAAGAACTGCATATGGTCAAAACCAATATTGGTAATAACGGAAACTTCAGGCCTGATGACATTGGTACTATCAAACCTCCCGCCCATACCTACCTCAATGATGGCTATATCTACCTGTTGCAATGCAAAATACCAAAAGGCCATACCAACGGTCATTTCAAAGAAACTAGGTTTTAACTCTTCTAAAAAGTCCTGATTCTCTGCTACAAATTGAACAACCTTGTCTTCTGGAATTTCCATTCCATCTATCCGAATCCGTTCTGTAAAGGATTTTAGGTGTGGGGAAGTATAAAGCCCTGTTTTATATCCTGCTGCTTGAAAAATGGAAGCTAAAGAATGGGAAGTGCTTCCCTTTCCATTGGTTCCTGCCACATGGATGGATTTAAATTTCTTTTCAGGATGCCCAAGGTGGGCACATAATGCGATGGTATTACTTAAGTCTTTTTTGAAAGCTGTAGCTCCTACCCTTTGGAACATGGGTAAAGCATTGAACAGGTAGTCCAGAGTCTCCTGATAATTCATGGATCAGTCCACTTTGATAATGAAGGTGATTTTTCCTGTGGAGAAGTCAGCTGCTGCTCCACCTTGTTTTTTAAATGAAATCTGGTTTACAACTTGTCTGTAATAAGCAAGCACTTCATTAGACACATTGTATTCCAATGGAACTGCCTGGACTACACGTCCTGCATCATCCACAGTAATTTTAAATACAATTCGACCGTTTCTAGTGGAAACACGGTCATTGATATTCGGTCTATTTCCAAACTCCCATCCTGCAAGGTCTAAGCTTACTCCATTTCCTGGATTGGTCCCTTTCCCACTACCGGTTCCCATGATGGCTCTACCATCCACAGTCCCTTTGGGGTCCCCTTCATCACCTTTTTCATTGGAGGAACCTTGCGCTCCCCCAGATGCAGGCGTGGTGCCCTTTCCTGAAGTTCCTCCAGCTCCAAAAATAGCTCGTTGATCTACTTTTGGTTTTTCAGGAGCCTTCTGAGTGGTTTCCTCTGCTTCAGCCTTAGCCGGTGTAGTCACTGTTTTTGCAGGTTCCGTTTTAGCGGGTTCTGGTTTCTTCGAAGGTTCTGTTGCTTTCTCTTCCCCTTTAATAGGTGAAGGTTTAGTGGTCACCGCTTTATTAACCGCTGGTTGAGTTTGTGCTTTTGGTTTAGCAACCTCTGTTTTAGGGCTTGGGGTGGGTGTAGCAGGTTTGGTAACTGCCTTCTCGGCAATTTCTCCCGGAGCAGCAGCTTCTTTGACAGGAGTAGGTATTTCGGAAGGTGCATTTGGACTGTCACGTTCCCCGGATCCCGTTGGGGTAAATCCTAAATTCAATTCCAAACCAAAACTAGGAAGTGGTGGAACCGGTTGTTTCCAGACCACAATAAAGTAGAATGCAACCAACAGCAAGGCATTAAAGACAATGGTTATAATCCATGCCCTTTTCTTGCTTTGAGATTCTTCTTTATCTGCGTCCCAGTATTCCATTATTTAATAGGGTTTAGTAGCGATAGAGACATTCGCTTCCAGTCCGGCTGCAATGCCTCCAATTTCAACTAAATATTCAACAGGTACTTCTTTATCTATATGCAACACAACCTGTCCTTTTTTATCCTTCAGTAAGGTCGTTAATTCTGCTTTTATATTTTCTCTCGGAACGATTTTATCATTAACCGAGTATTTGAAATCCTTGGTTATAGTAACGGAAACTTCCTGCATCACGATGTCTGAAGTTTCGCTAGAAGGCAAATTAACCGGTAAACCAGAAGGAGTAATAAAAGAGGATGTAAGCATAAAGAAGATCAATAACAGAAATATAATATCTGTCATAGAAGACATGCTGAATGCCGGATCAACTTTATTTTTAGACTGTAATCCCATCTTACTTATCTTGTAGTAAATCGATGAACTCCACGGTAGTATATTCCATACTATGAACCAACTTGGACACCTGGGAAACCAGGTAGTTGTACCCTAAATAAGCGATAATACCTACCACCAATCCAGCTGCGGTAGTAATCATGGCCTCATAAATCCCCTCTGACAACAATTTAGGGGAAACCATGCCTTCTTCTTGAGCGATTGCTATAAAAGCCTGGATCATCCCAGCTACCGTACCTAAGAAACCAATCATAGGGGCAGCACCAGAAACGGTTGCTAAAAGATTGAGGTTCTTCTCTAATTTATAAATCTCAATTTTTCCCACATTCTCAATAGAAACCTCAATGTTTTTCAAAGGGCTTCCAATGCGCTCTATCCCTTTGGCTATCATGTTTGCTACCGGTGTATGTTCACTGGCACAAAGCATTTTTGCCTTCTCTATTTTACCTCCTTGCACTAACACCCTAATCTGATCCATTAAGGAGGTGGGAGTTTTAGAAGCTTTTTTCAGGGTAATCAATCGTTCAAAGAATATGAAGATTGCCAAAATAAATAACAGGTACAGGGGGACCATCATGTAGCCACCTTTGATCAAAAGATCTAATAAACCGATACTTTCTTTTGTAGCACCTTCCGCAAGGCTGTCCGCTGCTGCCAGTGAATCGGCAACAGAAAGGGTTTGAAGTAGAATCATATTAATATTTCAAAATCCATAAAGCTTCTGTGTATTGATCTTTGATCGCGTTGAGTTCCTCACTGGCTTTCCTAAAGCTAGTAAAGGACCCTATTGCCAAACGATAGTTTTTCACATCTTCGTATGGCAAGATCAGATAAACTGAACTCGCACGATCTAGGTATTGAGTAGATTCAGAAAGTGCCATTCTTTCATTTGGCAAACTTCCTACCACAATAAAATATTGGGGCCTTTCCCCTCTACTCTCTACTCTGATCAAACTCTCTGCAACAGTACGATCAATAGTTGTACCAGTTTGCGGAGTTTCCACAGGTTCTTCTAAAGAAGAATTGGATTTTGGAATAGAATCTTGATTTTCAGGGGTTTGAATTTCTTCAGTTGGTGTATTTTCTGGAACCACCTGAGATTCCACAGGTACTTCAGGTGGGGATTGTTGCTGGGCTACTTGATTTCCTGAGGTATTTGGACCGTTTCCTTGACTCATTAACTGCCATACGATTACCGAAACTACCAAAAGGGCAAGAATTACAACTGCTACTACCCAAGAATTTTTCTTCTTTTCAGGTTCTGCAATGACCCGCTTTTCTGGAGCAAGCTCCTCTGATTGCTGCGTTACATGTTCCTCTTTTGGATAGTCGGTTTTAACTTCCTCTGCTGGAGTAGGTACTACTGCTTCTTTTGCAGGTTCAGTTTCCTGAATAGACTTTTCTTGGGACTGGTTGTCGGTAGCAAGCGTCACCACTTGTTCTTCCTCCTTTTCAGGAAGTTTTATTTCCTCGCCCAAAGGAGTGATAGGAGTCACTTCCACGTAAGGAAGTCCAAAATCTTTTGGGTCAGTCCATTGTCTATTTTCAGAAGAATTTTCCGGCATAATCAAATTGAGTGCTACGAAACTAAAAGAATTGAGGGTAAACCCCAACCCTAGCATGCAACATTCTTAGAATTTCATAGAAACTCCACCAATTAATTGAATCCCTCTTACAGGATAATTTAACCAGCGGGTGTTTTTCCCATTCAATATATTATTTCCTTCCGCAAAAACAGCAAATCTATTCGTGATTTGGTAATCAGCCTTCAACTGTAAATCGGCAATTGTTTTCAACTTCACCACCTCATAGGGTCCAAATTCTCCCACAATGTCACTCAAGTCATGTCCTCTCGCTTTTAACCCACCCATAAAATTCAAATTCGCCTGCACCAAAAGTCCCTCTAAAGGGGTCACTTGGTTATTCACGCGTAATTCCCAAGTAGGTCTATGCCAGGCTTCAGCTTGCGTACTCAAATCATATTGATACAGGTCTAATCTTGAACCCAAAGAATAGACATCTGAGAATTTAAACCCTAGCTCTCCATTAATATTGAAAACGGTGCTCTTATCATCATATACCAAACTGAACCTTGAAGAATCGGTGGTCATCAAATTATTGGTATAATTATTCACGAAAAAGCTCAGGTTATTGTATCGACTGACATTGATTGCCGCTCTATAATGAAATACCTCCTGAAATTGACCTTCTATTCCTCCTTCTACCTTGTAGTTTTGAATAGTATTCAACAGTTGCTCGCTAGGCCCCAGATAAGGGTTTTCATTCACAAAACTGAAATAGGTGTTTCGTTTTACATCTCCGGAAAATTCTCCGAAGAATCCAAATTCTTCAGCAAACTGATAGGAAGCTTTCAGGTTTGGGAAAATTCTGAAATCACTGGATTTATCCTCAATGGAATCATTTTCAGAAACGATATTTAAACCGGCAGATACTCTAAATTCCCCTTTAGTATATTCTATCTCAGGCCGAATCCCCATATAAGTTCTCGTTTGAGTATAATCTAGATCTTCCGGATTGGTGGTGTAGTAAGAAATTCCCACCTGACCTTTCCAATCCTCGCTTGGTCTAAACTTCCCTAAGCCTGACACTCCTATTTCACTTTCACGAGCCATGTAGCTGTCATTAAAGTTTCTATAGCTTGCCTGCACTTCATAGGAAAATGGCCCTACTTTTTCAATATCTCTGATTCCAGCTTTGACTGAAAAGGAAGTAAAAACATTGTCAGGGATTTCAAATTCAGGATTTTCAAAATTCACAGGATCTACCCCATAAAATGAATAGCGATCCTGATTCCAATCTATCCCACCAAACAATTCAAACACATCTGCGAAATAACTGATATCTCCTCCAAAATTGGTATGTGCTTCACTGGATTCTTCCCCTTGCACAGGACCCTTTCCAAAACTTTGATGTCCTAGATTCAAAGAGAAGTTAACTATATCGGCTTCTGTCCCCATGTATCTAGCCTCCAATAAAGGAGAGGCGAAATTTCCATACCCTACTCTCAAAAACCCAGGGAATAAATCAAGTTGTGGTGCTCTAAAAGGCTTTTGGATAGGTGTGGTTTCCAAAACCAAAGGTTCCAGAGTCAGTGGATACCTGTTTACTCTATAGTTAAAATCTGCCAAGCCTTTTGGTTGAGGTAAGACAGGCAATTTTTCATAAACTCTCGGCTGGACAGGAACAGTCAGTACGCGGTCCTTACGAATGATAAACTCTTGATCAGTTACTTCTCCTCTTGATTGGGTCTGGGCAAAAGTCAAACCTGTTGTTAAACCAAATGCTCCGCCAAATAGAATTAATTTTACTAGCTTTTTCATGGTTTAGTTTAAAGTTTGAAGTTTAGTTTGAGCCATCGATTTTATTTCTTCATTCGTAGATTTCTCCACAATAGATTCCAAAGTTGCCTTGGCTTGGAAATCTTCTCCAAGTGTCACATAGTTGTCGGCCAAGAGTAAAAACATTCTTCCATACCAATACCCGAAGTCTACAAATGGTCCGGAGAAATCAAATATGGTCTCATTGGATTGGGCGACATCTCCCTTTTCCTGAAATGAATAGGCCAACCAATACAAGCCTTCTGCTCCTTGTTCTGTTTTGTATTCATTCACCAAGGTCATCAACGTAGTTTCAGCATCTGCCTTTCTATTCATCTCACGCTCGGCTTTTGCTTTTGTCAGCAAAGCCTTTGGAGTAGATTCTGGAATAATACCATCTAAGGTCAATAAACGATCCGCGTTGGTGATTGCCTGATTGTATTTTTTGGTTTCAAAATTCGCTACCATCAACCCCTGTACTGCTTCGGCCTCTTCAATTTTGTTTCTGGCATTTTCCGCAGCAGTTTGTAGGTAAGGAATTGCTTGTTCGAAGTTCCCGTTTTCTAATTCAATTCCCCCAATTCGTTGAATAGCTCTTACTCTTTGAGGGGAAGCCGGTTCATTTTCCAAGGCCTTAAATTGAGCCAATGCCTGATCCTTATTTCCCAACTGGAAGTAAGAATCCCCCAAGAAATACAAGGCATCTGCTTTTTGAGCGGATTGAGGATAATTTCTCAAGTAGCTTTCAAAAGCTCTGGAAGCCTGCGTATAATTTTTATCAAAATACATACTTTTAGCCGCCTCAAATTCAAGAGATTGAACACTTGTATTGGATGGATTGGAACCTTTGTACCGTGCCAAATAATCCGAAAACTCACCCGATCGTCCTTGTAAAGCCAAGGTTTCCTGCAAGCCTTTCAAGGCAGTTTCCGCATTTTGCGCATTGGGATGTCTATCCAAAATGGTTTTATAATCCTGGATGGTCTGATCATAATTCTGCATGGAGAAATTAGCAACTGCCCTACCCTCCAACGCATATGGAACAAAAGGTGAATTCGGTTTTCCATTTATCAAATCAGAATAGGCCCGGGAAGCTTCAGCGTAATTGGTCTCCTCCATGTTAATCTGACCCTTTTGATACAAGGCATCTTCGTAATACAAACTGGAAGGATACCTGGAAATCAGCGCATCTAATTGATACAATGCCTCTTGATTTCTAGTTTGGAAATTCTGAACCACCGCTAATCGATAATAGGCATAATCTATCCCCGAATTACTCTCATTTATTGCCTGTTGGAATACCGAAGCAGCTTCAGAAAACCTCTTTTGTACGTAATAGCAATCTCCTAATCGGAGCATGGCATCGTCGTAATTTTCTTTATTATCACGACCTCTCAAACGATCAGTGTATGTTTTGAAATGGATTTCGGCCTGAGGGTATTTTTGAGAATTGAAAAATGCATAACCCAGTCCATATAAACTTTTGGTCAAATAAGAACTAGAAGTACTACGACCCAAAGAAATCGCCTGTTCATACGATTTAATTGCTTGAGGAAGCTCCCCTCCTGCAGAATAAGCTTCTCCTTTCCAAAAATGAGATTCCAATACAATAGTACGGTCAACAGGATAAGCCAAAGACTTATCCAAATAGGCAATTGCTCCATCCCATCTTTGATCCCTGAAGTATACCATGGCCTGATAAAAGGCTACTTTTTGATAAGCTGATTGAATTCTTGGAGACTTATTGGTGATTCGGTCCATTTGTTCAATCGCCCTTAAATAATCATTGGTGTTGACCAAGGCCTCCGAAAGCAAGGTCTCCATTTCAGCTTTATGGGTTCCATTTGGATACTTATCCAAATACTCATCTAAAGCAGCAATTGCAGCTTGAAAACTCCCCTTTTGAAGGTTTACTTTTGCATAATTAACCAATGCATCTTCCTGAATTTGTAGGTTGAATTCAGCTTTGGAGGCCGCAGCGAAACTGGTGGAAGCAAACTGATAATTTTCCTGCTTCAAATAGGCATGTCCCAGGTAGTAACTACTTGCCTGTCCTAATTCATCATTTGCTGAAGCTGAATTTTTCAAATATTCAGCGGCTCTATTGTAGTTCTGAATTTCAAATAAGGAAATTCCAGCTTTATAAATCTCCTCTCTAGATAAGGTACCTTTTCTGGAACTGATATAAGATTCATAGTGGCTGGAGGCATTGGCATAATCTTGCTTGGCATAATAAGCTTCCGCCAAGTACAAATGAATGATTTCAGGTTTTTCTAGTTGCTGTCCTGTACCGAATTTAGGCTCTGCATAACTGATCAATTGATCGTAACTACCTGTATTGTAATAAAGTGCTGCTATTAAATAAGGAACTTTACCTGAGTAAAACACATCTTGAGAGGCGGTATGGAGATCCGTAATTGCTTTTTCATGATCCCCACTTTCCAAAGCAATGTATCCACTATAATAATAAGCATCAGGACTGACTGAGGTATTCAAGACTTTTGCCTGGTCAAAAAATGGAGCTGCTTGTCCATAATTTTTCATTTGAAAATGCCCAAATCCTTGTTTGAAATAAAGGTCAGCTCGGTTTTCATCTCCAAGGCTATTTGGGTTTACCAATGCATAACTTTCATTGGCTTCGGTATAATTTCTTTTATAGAAGAAGTGATCTCCCAGGTACAAACCGGCAGAGGTAACGGAAGGATGGTTGCCATGATCATAGATGTAAGATTTCATTAATCCTGGGCCATCTGGACTTTCAACCTGTAAAGCGGACATCGCTCTATTCAATTCCGCAGATTTTTTTTGCTCATTGGTCAAATCTTCATTTAGAAGACGGGTGTTATCGTATAATGAAGCAGAAAAAAGTTGCTTTTCAAATAGCTCAGTCTGATGATCTAAGGGATATTGTGGACTAGTTTGATAGAGTGTGGATTGCGAAACAGCATCCAAACTCATCCCCAATCCAACAAGCAGCATCAGGTAATATTTCATAGACAGTAGTTGGTTTTAGCACCCAAAAAAATCAGGCATGAGATTCATTTCATCCAAATCAATGGATAAAAGAATAGTCCCAAGACAACAAATTCTTTTGGTTTATTTAAAATTAGCTTCGGTAATCAGTGCAAAATCTTGTACACGAGTTCGCGGAGGATTTCACCATGCGTCATACTACCGGAGTCAACCCCTTTAGAACGCAGATCTGCCTCTTTGATGTATGTAAACACATCAATTACCTTGCCCAATTTGTAGTTACGGGCGGATTGGAGGTACTCTTTGGCCACAAATCTAGGTACACCGATTAAGGAAGCGATCTGGTCATCGGTGGCTCCTTTTGCTTGATGAATTAAAGCCAGCTTCGAAAAATAATTGTACATCAGTGCAAAAAGTGGAATAAGTGGGTGAGATTTAGGGTTTTGTATAAAATAATGGATGATCCGGTTGGATTTTTCCGCATCTCTAACCCCTATTGCTTTCAATAGCTCAAAGTTGTTGTAATCTTTATTGATCCCAATATATTTTGAAATATCGGGAATCGTGAATTTTGTAGGTTCCTGGAAATTGATGAGCATCTTACCCACCTCATTGGTCATCACTTCCAAGTTGTTGCCTATGGCATCAGCTAGAAACTGAGCTGCTCTGGGTTCAATATCATGTCCAATATCTTTGAAATATTGGATCACCCACTCTGTCAATTTATAATCCGGTACTTTATCAGAAGTGACATAGACCGCATTTTTCTGCAGTTCCTTGGAAAGCTGTGTTCTTTTATCCAGCTTTTTGTATTTATGTGCAACTACTAAAATCGTACTTGGAAGCGGATTTTGGGAATAATTGATCAATAGTTTCTGGGATTCTTCTTTTCCTAAATCCGGTAAACTTTGAGCCTCCTTTACAATCACCACTTGGCGCTCTGCCATCATTGGAAACTTCCTGGCATTATTCAGTATAAGTCCAACATTACTGTCTTTTCCATACAAAACCACTTGATTAAATCCACGCTCATGTTCGGCGATGGCATTCTTTTCAATATACTCGGTGATTTGATCGATGTAAAAGGGCTCATCTCCATCTAGAAAGTAAATGGGAGCAAACTTTTTCGCTTTAAGATCTTTAAGTACAGCTTGGGGTGATTGGGCCATGAATAATACTAACTCTAAAGCTTAAAGATAATAGGCTGATTGGTTTGGGTGCAAAAACATCAGAAAGATTATTTGGTAAACTATTCCTGTCTTAACTTTGTATTACTGAATAAAAATAAAAGAATGACTTTCGAGGCAGGAATAGAATTATACAAAGCAGGTAAATTTGAAGAGGCACTGTCCCTCTTTAATAGCTTGATATCCAATTCAGAGAAAAATCCAGAATTTCACCTTTTCAGGGGTAGGATATTATCTAGATTAGGAAAAACCCAAGAGGCAATGGCCGATTTTGATATCATCATTGAGTTAGACCCCTACAATACAAATTATATCTCAGATAGAGCAGTAGTTCTTCATCTATTGAAAAGAGATGAAGAAGCTTTGGCAGAATTTGATCGTGCCGCAAATCTTGACCCTAAAAACCCTTACAGGTATAGCAGCAGGGCATACTTTAAAGATAGAATCGGGGATCTTAAAGGAGCGATTGAAGATTATGAAAAAGCAATTGAGTTAGATCCAGAAGATGCAGTTTCCTTCAACAATAAGGGACTTGTCGAAGAGAAACTAGGTTACAAAGAACGTTCTCAAAAAAGCTTTCAAAAAGCAGATGACCTGGTAGGCAGGCCTCAACCTGAATCAAAACCTGAAACACCTCCTACCCCTCCTATAGAAAACACAGGAAAAGCTCCTAATGAACCTCAGGAAATTCCTAAAAAGATCACTGTATCTTATTATTTCCGAACATTGGGATCACTTTTTACAGATCCGAAGACACGGTCAGAATTCAAAGATTTTATCCAAGGAATTTTTAAAAAGAAATAGTTAAAGAGATTTGATGACCCATAATGGCTTATTGATGAAATAAGCCATTTTTTTTGAAAGATTTTTTGCGAAGATCTGATCAAAAAAAGATTTCTTTTTACTCAATGTTACCAAAACATCCCCTTTGGAAGTTTGCAGGTAATTTTCCAAACCCAAAGCCAAGTCATCCCGATAGGATTTCAGTACAAAACTGACTTTATCATATTTTACAAATGGAGAGATTTCATTGACCATTTCTTTATGCAGAGATTTATCAATGGCTTTGTGGGTACTACTTACATGGACTATATCGATCTCAGAATCAAAAAACTGAGCCATTTCTATGACCTTTTGAATGGCAATTTTATCCTCTTCCAGATAATCAGATGCATATACCATTTTTCGGGGCTTTTTGAAAAATACTTTTCTTGGAACCACAAATACATCTGTACTGGCTTCCTCAACAATTTTACTGGTTTTCGAACCTATAATATGCTCTCTTAAATCATTAGTCCCTTCAGTCCCCATCACTATCATATCTGCTTTGATGTGTTCTGTCTCCGCCAAAGTTGAGGGAACAATCTTTCCATTTTTATAGGAGATCAAGCAGCTTTTTAATCCCTTAGGTAAACTCTCCTTTAAAATAGCTTGCTGGAGATTGATCATTTTTTCTTTGATGAATTCTTCTTGATGGTAACCTTTCGAATCCAAAGGTGAAAGCTTTTCATAGTCCTTTTTATTTAAAACATGGAAAAGCAGCAAGTCTGCTTGGTAAAACTCCCCCAATTTTGCTGCATATTCAATTGCATTTAAAGAACATTCTGAAAAATCTGTAGGGCAAATAATTGTAAAAGTTTTGGACATAGTTAAAAATTTTAATAGCCTCTTTTTCGAATAACAAGGTTATTCAATGGCTTGTTGGTTTGTATTCTTCGTATGTTATCTACCACCTGTGGAGCAGCAGCACTAGGATTGGTTACGCTGGCAATATGTGGCGTGAATAGAATCCTTTCATCCTCCCAAAAAGGATGCTCTTTGGGCAGAGGCTCCGTTCTGAATACATCCAAAAGCGCACCAGAGAGGTACCCCTTATCCAAGGCGATGATCAAGTCCTCCTCTATTAAATGTTTCCCTCTTGCTACATTAATCAGAAAGGTTCCTTTCTTACAAAGTTTAAATAAATCAATATTTAAAATCCCTTCTGTATCGGGTGTCAAAGGCAAAAGACAAACAAGTACATTTACTGTTTCTAAAAATTCACTCAATTGGCCCTGGGAATAATAGGGATATGGAAAATCCTCTTTTTCTGAGAACCCAAAACCGACCACATCAAATCCCATAAATGCAAGTTTTTCCAATACATCACCCCCCAGAGCTCCCACTCCCATCACACCAACTTTAACGTCTATTTCGGGATTGCTCATATCCCAAACTTTCCGCTTTTTATCTTGTTGATACCTTGTAAACTGCCGATGAAAATTCAATACCCCCATGATGACATAATTAGTCATGGATAATGTTAATTTTTCATCCACAATTCTTACCACTGGAATATTTTCTGGCACAGATTTATCTCTCAAAATATGATCGACTCCTGCTCCCATGGAACTGATCAATTTTAAATTTGGAAAAGATGAAAGAATACCTGCTGGGTGGTTCCACAACATGACCACTTCCACCAAATCCGGATGATTAATTTCAGGATAGACTTGAACTTCTAAATCCGGGTCTTGATCCTTTAAAACCTTGATCCAAGGATCAGCGTTCTTCCCTGGACAAATAATAGCTAAACTCATAATAATTGAAAAATATAACCTAGATAGGTTTCATTTGATTATACTATACTAAAAACGAAATTACTGATACTTTCATTACAAAAGCTCATGATTTTACATGAAATTACAGGATTTCTAGAAATATTCTGAGAGAAAATTCGATTTAATTTACATAACACGTATTACTGTATATGAAAAAGTATGCTTTTCTTAATTTATTACTATTCACCCTACTAGTAACTGACTTTCAAGTCTTTGCACAGCAAATTGAAATGCCCCAAGCATCACCCTCTGCCAAGATTGCACAAAAAGTCGGATTAACAGACGTAACGGTATCCTACAGTCGGCCTAGTAAAAAAGGGAGGAAGATATTTGGTGAACTTGTTCCTTATGGAGCGATTTGGAGGACAGGAGCGAATGGAGCTACTGTTTTGAGCTTTTCCACAGATGTTAAAATCCAAGGGAAGGATGTTCCAAAAGGGCAGTATGCATTGTATTCTATTCCTGACAAAAAATCCTGGACTATCATTTTGTCAAAAAACACCAAACTCTGGGGAGCTATTGGGTATAATCCAGAAGAGGATCTAATCCGATTTGATGTTACCCCTACCAAGACAAAAAAAGAATATGAGACCTTCGAAATCAGTTTTACGAATATGACTGATAAAGGAGCTGACCTAATGATGGCTTGGGATCAAACCAGCGCAAGTTTCCATATTTCCATGGATTCAGACCCCATTGTTATGGCCCAGATTAAAGAATATGTTTTAGATCAGGATACTGACAACCCTTCCTTGCTCTACGAAGCTTCAAGCTATTACCTGAATACGGGAAGAGATTTAAATAAAGCCTATGAATGGATTCAGGAATCCGTACAGACTGACCCTAAATATTGGGCCTACCACTTGAAGGCTAAAATAGAAGTTGCATTGGGTCTAAAAACTGAAGCCATTGAATCTGCTAAAGAATCCATTGATTTGGCTGAGGAGGCTCAAAATCCAGATTATGTAGGTTTAAATGAACGATTGATTCAATCCCTGAAATAATGAAGCAAGAGGGAATAAAAAAGGGAATTATCGAAACGATAATTCCCTTTTTTTGAATTTCACTTTTCTTTCTGTTTTACTTTTTAACCATCAATTGGCCAATAGCTGCAAATAACATGACAGCCAAACAACCGATCGCATTGTACCATAAAAAGCCTATGTTCCAGACAAAATCAAATAACCCTAGGCCATTTCTAAAATGGATTAGCAGAATAAGCGCCTGAGAGCCCAAAGCGGCAATAAAAACCGCTTGGCCTTTGATCCACTTCATGAAAAATCCCACAATAAAAATCCCTAGGATTGTTCCATAGAATAGCGAACCTAATAAATTAACGGCTTGTATCAGATTCTCAAACAAAGAGGCATAGGTTGCGAATAAAATCGCCCCTACTCCCCAAAAAGCTGTAAAGAATTTAGATGAATGTAAATAATGCTTGTCAGAAGCATTCTTTTTTATGGATCGCTTATATAAATCAATGGTACTGGTAGAACCTAATGAATTCAATTCCGAAGCACTGGAAGACATGGCCGCAGAGAAGATCACAGCAAACAATAATCCAATGACCCCTTTGGGCAGGTTATCCATGACAAATCGCATAAACACGTAGTCTGTATCTCTGGTTTCAGCAACCGGATCATTCGTAACAATTAATTCCTTGACCTCATCCCGGATCTGTTTTTGTTCTTCTTTTAGAACTTTTAATTCTTGTTGAATTTGATTTTCAGATGCCACGTCTTTCCGATCGATCGCGGAAAGTAATTCCTGATACGTAGCCTTACTTTCATCAAAATTGGCAGTATATTTTTCTTCTAAAAGCTCAAAATCCGCAGCATATTCACTCTCTCTTAATTTGTCGGTTTGGACTTTGTTAAATACTACTGGAGGTTGATAAAACTGGTAAAAAACAAATACCATCACGCCAATAAACAAGATGACAAACTGCATTGGAATTTTAAGAAAGCCATTCATAATCAGCCCCATCCTACTTTGAGAAAGAGTCTGTCCAGAAAGGTAGCGTTGCACTTGGCTTTGATCTGTTCCAAAATAGGATAGGAACAGAAAAACTGCAGCAGTCATCCCTGACCAAACATTGTATCGGTCCGCTAGATCAAATTCAAAATTGACCATGTTTAAGCGGTCCATCTTTCCCGCTACATGCATCGCTTCCTGAAAAGAAATAGGAAGCATTTGGATTACTATAATTCCTGCGAGGATCATTCCTCCCATCATCACAGCCATTTGCTGCTTTTGGGTAATGGATACCGCCTCAGTACCTCCGGAAACCGTGTAAGCGATTACCAAAGTTCCTATCAAAATATTGGTCCACGTTAAATTCCAGCCCAATAGAGTGGATAGGATGATCGCGGGGGCATAAATCGTAATCCCTGCAGCTAATCCTCTTTGAATAATAAACAATAAGGCTGCTAAAGTTCTGGTCTTGAGGTCAAAGCGATTTTCTAAATATTCATAAGCAGTATAAACCTTTAGTTTATAGTAAATAGGAATAAAGCTTACCGAAATAATAATCATCGCCAGAGGCAATCCAAAATAGAACTGAATAAAACGCATTCCATCCTCATATGCCTGACCTGGAGTACTTAAAAATGTAATAGCAGACGCTTGAGTCGCCATAATTGACAAACCAATGGTCCACCAATTCATGGAATGTTTCCCTCTCAGGTAGGAATCTAAACTGTTCTGTTGGTAGGTTTTATAAACTCCATAAGCAGCAATGGTTCCCAAGGTTCCAAATAAAACTATCCAATCGATTAAACTCATGAGAAGGCATTTTGAATCCAGGTGAACAATGCAATAATTATTAATAGGCTAGCCAATAGTCCTACGTATAAGTTTTTCCAACGTATCGGTTTCTCTTCCAAAACTATTGTTCGATTAAGTTTATGAATAATTTTATTGCACCTGGAACCCCAGCTGGTAATTCCCTGAAAAAGGAAATTCCCGTATACACATAATGCCCTTTTCCATATTCTGCATAGATCAGTGAGCCATTCATAAAGGGTTCATCCGGATCTTGAAATTGCAAAGGAGTGCTGTATTGCTCTGAAATATCGGTCACAAAATACAAGCCTCTTTCCTGAACCCAACCTTCAAAATCAGCTTCCTCTATCTTATTAGGACCAGCTAGTATAGGGTGGCTCCAGTCTGCCTTGAAAGGAGAATTCTCTACAGTAACCCGATCTCTACTCAACTGGAATGGATAAGGCCCCATATCTTCAGATAACAATCCACCGGTGGTATTGTATTGAACGATCACATTACCGCCTTGGGCGACATAGTCCATCAATATCTTCTGATTTTCAATTAAATCAGTATTGGTATTATAGGCTCGAATTCCAACGACTACCGCTTTGAACTGGCTTAAATAATCCAAAGAATAATCAGTTGAACCAATCGTAGCGACTTGGTATCCCAAAGAACTTAACACACTAGGTACATCATCACCAGCACCTTCAATATAGCCAATTTTATCTCCGGATATTTCCCAATCTGCTTTAATCAAATTAATTGAAGAAGGGCTAAAGTAGGTCAAGTTGGGAATATGACTATAAGAAATTCGATTCGTTGTTTGATTATAAACCTCACCCGATTCAGTGACATAATTAGCCGTCACAGTCAATTTCTGATTGCTCCCCAACGTAAACAATACCTGGTATACTTTCTCTTTATTCAATTCATTGGTTTCTACCGAAGTGATGGAATATTGACTCTTCTCCAGATTTTCAAACGTCAATTCTCCTTCTTCCAATTCATCCGAAAAATGAACTGTCACTGAAAAATCCTGATCTACCCCGTCCACCAAAATGACATTTTCTTTGGACACAGATAGGTCAATTTTTGGAACCACCGTGAAAGGTTGATTTACTTCTCCATCTACCCTGCTATTGTATTTATAGGTTAAGGGAAGGCTTATGGAAATTGGATTCCCTTTGTATTCCAAAGTCAAAATTCCTTGGAGCTGATTGTCATCAAAGGGCTTTCCAATATCAAGTTGATTCTTTACCTCATAAAGTGCTCCATCGGTTGGTTCTTTTAACCAATAAGGTTGGGAAAGAGGGACATCTGAAGGAAGGACAATCTGCTGATCTACCTCCATTAGCACATTGTAATCCAGATTTTTATCAATTCGATTTACCCCAGCAATATTCTCAAATGAAAGGACTTTTAAATGACCATCTGATGGGTTAGTAACTTCTAAAGTGGTGGTGATCTCCTCTCCTGGATACCCTAACTCTTGATTTACGATCCATTCAGCTTCTATTCCTAATGAAGATATAATCAACTCATCAATACTCTTCAGTTTCTCCTTCACCCAAATAGCTGGGTCAGAAAGACCTGTCAATTTCTTTTTAATGGCCAGTAATTTATCAAGATTGTTTTGAGGGTTTTTAAAATCAAAGGAAGCTAAAGCTTGATCGATTAACGCTTCAATTTCCTGACCACCTGGGAGCGTTTCCCAACGGTTGATTACCCCGTCAAAAGCAGAGTTCTCTGCTGGTTCACCTGCTACAAACTGTATGTGATCCAATGCTCCTCCATTTCTTGGAGTACTTCCAAACCCTTGAGATTTGTGCATGGTGCGACTATCTGCAGCAATTTGGCTGTAGGTCTCACCCAACAATGGATTGTAATCTCCTGTAGGAAACTCAAAGTATTGCTCGCCTTCTACTTTTTCAAATTCTCCTCGGAAATTATAGGTATTCCAAAATACCCTTTTGGGCTTCCAAGGATCAACGTATTGAAGTTGTTCAGGGAATACAGTAGGGTCGCCTGCTATTGAAAGAGCCTCTCCTGCTAAAATTGCGGAAGTAGTATGTTGACCATGATTCCCACCACCTGGAATGGTATTGAATCGAGTAATAATAATATCTGGCTGAAAATTTCTAATCACCCATACTACATCAGAAAGAACTTCCTTTCTTTCCCAGTTTTGAAAAGTTTCATTTGGAGTTTTTGTATATCCAAAATCAATGGCTCTGGAAAAGTATTGGCGTCCCCCATCTGTTTTTCGAGCCTGCAGTAACTCTTGGGTTCGAATCTGCCCGAGTTCCACTCCCAATTCCTTCCCAATTAAATTTTGACCTCCGTCTCCCCTAGTCATACTTAAATAGGCTACCTGCAAATTTTCCCCATTTGAGAGGTAAGAGATCAATCGTGTATTTTCATCATCAGGATGTGCGGCAACATACAATACCCGTCTCGTTTCTTTTATCTGCTGCAATTTCTGATAAAGCAGTGAGGAGGAAACGGACTGTGCATTAGAAATCTTGAAAGAAAATAGAACTAAGATCAGTGCAAAAGCACGCATTACTATCGATTTGGTCATAAATGGGCTTGGTAAATCATCACAAGCTAAAATATGACAGCTTCAAATAAAAATATTTTGTGATTAATGGGGAATCTATCTGCTATTTGGAACGGGTATATTGAACTTTACCCGGAATCGTATAACCCATCGTAAACTCGAAAAAATCTGCTTTTGCTTTATGGGCCTTAATTTGAATACCCATAAAGATATGGTTATCAAAACGATACCTCACTCCTACACGTTCATAAAACCAAGTCATTTCATTATTAAACTCTGACCTATCCAAATACACTCCTATGGCTACAGGAGCATACAAATGTTTATTGATCTTCCATTCCCAAGAACCCACAAATGCAAAAGAATTGGCATCCCAAAAATTCGTGTTTTCCCCAGGCCAGCGCTCATTGACTCCTGCTCCATAAAACCAATCCAAGCCCAAACCTACCCGATACTTGTAAGAAGCTTCCCATAGGTAATTTATTCCTAAGCCACCCCTAAAATAGCTTCCTTCATCAACCTCATAATTTTTATAGCCCAGGTACATCGCAATATTCCAAAACCCTCTTTTTTCTAATTCCGGATAGTTGACCGCCTCAGTAGGAAGAGGATGTACTGAACCCAATTTTGTTTTCACTCCAATTCCAATTGGAATGTAATTTATTCCTGCATTTGGTCTTTTAATCGCACCATTGGAAAAATGCTTTAAACCTATGGAACCGATCAGGCTGACTCGATTTGAGAGCTTATAATTGGCCTTAAATCCCAAATGGATGTAGGAATTTAAATTCGTACCTACGAATTGGTTTAATGGGTTTGATTCGGCATCGTAAGGCTTAATATGAAATCCCAGTCCGATCTGTCCAAAATAACTTAGGTAAAAATTATTATAGATTCCAGGGCGAGAAAAAGGCATTTCGATAAAGCCATAGATTCCCATAGGTCTACCCAATTGGTTGGAGTAC